>CP070276.1:2445080-3056350 GCA_016916535.1 Dysgonomonadaceae bacterium zrk40 | reverse complement strand
TCAGCTGCGCCGAAAGTTTCGGATGGAAATCCCTTGCCACGCTCACCGACTCAGAAACGGGATATGACGAAGCCAACGATATCGAGTTTTTCCGTGATCGTCCTACAACGTTGGTGACTCTTCAGCCGGGTGAGTTCGTCATCTTCTCGCCTGAGGATGGTCATGCACCTCTGGTGGGAGAAGGAGCGATCAGAAAGATCATCCTCAAGATTGCCCTTTTGTAACACCAATTAATACCATTAATACCATTCCGCCATGCTGGATATCATCAAGAACGATCCCTGGTTAGCTCCCTACAATGAAGCTATTGAAGGGCGCCACTCCTATTACCTGAAACGCCTCACCGATCTCACAAAGGGAGGGAAGATCACCCTCTCCGACTTTGCCACCGGCCACCTTTGGTTCGGACTGCACCGTTCGGATGAAGGTTGGGTATTGCGTGAGTGGGCACCCAACGCCACCGAGATCTTTCTGACAGGCACTTTTAACCAGTGGCAGCGGATGGAGTCCTATCGCCTGAAAAAGAAAGAGGGTGGCGTCTGGGAGGTGAAAATACCTGCCGAACGAATCAGCCATGGCGACCTTTATAAGTTACATGTCTCCTGGCCCGGCGGTACGGGTTTGCGGATTCCCGCATGGGCAAAACGGGTGGTGCAAGACGAAACAACCACCCTTTTCAGCGCACAGGTGTGGGAACCGGAACAACGCTACCAGTTCAGAAACACTCACTTCAAGGCTGATACCTCCCCCCTGCTGATCTACGAGACACATGTGGGAATGTCAACAGCAGAGGAGAAGGTGGGCAGTTACAATGAGTTCCGTGAAAAGGTGCTGCCACGGGTGAAGGAGAACGGCTACAACGCCATCCAGATCATGGCCATCCAGGAGCATCCCTACTACGGGTCGTTCGGCTACCATGTCTCCAGCTTCTTCGCCCCCTCTTCGCGCAACGGCACACCCGAAGAGCTACGCGAGTTGATCGACACAGCTCACGCGATGGGCATCGCCGTGATCATGGACATCGTTCATTCCCACGCGGTGAAGAATGAGGTGGAGGGACTGGGTCGGATGGACGGGTCGTACGACCTCTACTTCCACAGCAACCCGGAAAGAAGATACCACCAGGCGTGGGATTCACTCTGCTTTGACTACGGTAAGGATGAGGTGCTGCACTTCCTTCTCTCCAACTGCAAGTACTGGCTCGATGAGTTCCGCTTCGACGGCTTCCGCTTCGATGGAGTCACCTCAATGATCTACCGCAGCCATGGTCTGGGAGAAGCGTTCAGCAACTACGGCGACTACTACAATGCGGGACAGGATGGTGATGCCATATGCTACCTGACACTGGCCAACAAGCTGATACACGAGGTCAACCCCGATGCAATCACCATCGCTGAGGAGGTGAGCGGCATGCCGGGACTGGCGATGCCCACCGAGGCAGGGGGGTACGGCTTCGACTACCGCATGGCGATGAACATTCCCGACTTCTGGATCAAACTGATCAAGGAGAAGAAGGATGAGGAGTGGCACCCCTCCGCCATCTGGTGGGAAACCACCAACAGGCGTACCGATGAGAAAACCATCTCCTATGCCGAGAGCCACGACCAGGCACTTGTGGGCGACAAGACCATTATCTTCCGCCTGATCGATGCCGACATGTACTGGTTCATGTCCAAGCTTATAAGCAGTTCTTTAACCGTGGACCGCGGCCTCGCGCTGCACAAGATGATTAGACTGGTCACGGCTACCACCATCAACGGGGGCTACCTCAACTTCATGGGGAATGAGTTCGGTCACCCCGAGTGGATCGACTTCCCTCGTGAGGGGAACAACTGGTCCTACCGTTATGCCCGTCGCCAGTGGAACCTGGCTGACGACCAGAATCTGAAGTACCATGAGCTGGGGGACTTTGACAAGGCAATGATCCATCTCATCCGTTCCGTTCCTGATTTCCAATCCACACAGCTGGTGAAAATCTGGGACAAGGATGATGACAACATCCTGGCATACATGCGTGACGACCTGCTCTTCGTATTCAATTTTCACCCGCAGAAATCATACAGCGATTACGGCATACTGGTTCCCCAGGGTAAATATCAGATTATACTGGATACCGATGACAAGGCATTTGGCGGTTTCGGACTGAATGATGATTCGATTCATCATTTTACGCAGTATGATCCCCTTTATGCACCGGGCAACAAGGGATGGCTCAAATTGTATCTACCCGCCAGGACTGCCTTCGTAATGAGATACAGCTGATCGTCCACAACAAAAACAGATCCGGATCAAAGATTCAAACAGTGAACAAACGAATTATGTCAACGAATCAAAACATCAATCAAAAAACAACAGAGAACAACAGGCTCTATCCACTTATATTCAAACCAATCCTCAAATCGGTGATCTGGGGAGGATCTGACATCTGTCGCTTCAAACAGATCAAACCAGTACAAGACGGTATTGGCGAAAGTTGGGAAATATCAGGTGTACCCCACAGCGTATCGGTTGTTGCCAATGGACCGCTCGCGGGTGAATCGCTCGACAAACTACTTGAGCGAACCAAAGAACAACTGGTGGGCAAAAAAAATTACGCCCGTTTTGGCAACACTTTCCCCCTGTTGATCAAATTCATCGATGCCCGTGATGACCTCTCAATCCAGGTGCATCCTGACGATCGCCTGGCCAAGGAGCGACATGACTCATTCGGGAAGACTGAGATGTGGTATGTGATTCATGCCGCACCGGGCGCATTTCTCTATTCCGGGTTCGACCAACAGATCACCCCCGATGAATACATTCAGACGATACAAAACAATACATTCACCGATAAGCTAAAGAAGCATGATGTGAAACAGGGAGATCTCTTTTTCCTGCCGGCAGGGAGAGTCCACGCCATCGGTGCCGGCTGCTTCATCGCCGAGATTCAACAGACATCAGATGTCACTTATCGTATCTTTGATTATAACCGCAGGGATGCTTCCGGCAATCCCAGGGAGTTACACACCGAACTTGCGAAAGATGCCATAGACTTCAACCTGTACGATTCATACAAGACAGCTTACGATAAAAACCAGAACCATCCGGTGAAGCTCGTCACTTGCCCCTACTTCACTACCCACCTGTTGGAAATCGATCGGCCGATGGAGCGCAATTTTGCATCGCTCGACTCATTCGTAATCTATATCTGCATGGAGGGTAGCATCACCTTACGTGACAACAATCAGAATGAGGTTACGTTCAGTCAAGGAGAAACGATCCTGATACCGGCCAATACAGTCAGTGTAACCCTTATCCCTGAGGGAACAACAAGACTGTTGGAGACATATATTGAATAGCCGCATTTGACGGTAGCAACAAAACCTATAGAAGATACAAAACACCGTTTATGAGAGGTATTTTACTGGTCAACTTAGGCACTCCGGCCGGGAACAACAAGGCAGACGTCAGACGATTCATCGGCGACATGTTGTCAGATCCCTACGTCACCGGTCTTTCGCCTAAGTTTTCCTCGTTACTTGCCCGAAAAATCATCGCCCCCCTTTCAGCCAGCAAATCTGCGGCAAAGTACAACCTGATTTGGCGCAAGGAGGAACCTAAGCTCTCTCCTCTGTTGTATCACATGCAGCAACTTGCAACCACGTTGGAGAATAAAAAAAATATCGCTGTAGAAATCGCCATGCGATATGGAGAACCTGATCTGTTGCATGCTTTCAAAGAGCTTGAACGCAAGTGCCCCTTACTCCATGAGGTGGTGATCTTTCCACTCTATCCCCACTATGCCCAGTCGACAACTGAAACCATGAAAGAGGCGATCGGGCGAATCTTTTTCAGCCGACCCCACTCCTTCCGTCTCAGGTTCGTGGAGCCCTATTACAACCATCCTGCCTTTATTGAGGCGCTGACCAACCAGGCACGCCCCTACCTTGAAGGCATCGACAAACTGGTATTCACCTACCACAGTTTGCCGGTGACGCAGGTAGCTGCCGCCTGGCGAAAGGGAAAGGAGTATGACTATGTCTATCAACTGAAAGAGACCAACCATCTCTTCTGTAAGGCTACGGGCATTAATCCGCATGACACCTTCCTCTTCTACTCCTCCCAGAGAGGTAGTAAATGGCTGAAACCATTTCTGAATAAAGATATTGGCGATTTACCCAAGCTGGGATGGAAAAAAGTGGCAGTGATTGCACCCGGTTTCCCCATCGACAACATGGAAACTCTTTACGACATCGATATCGAAGCACGAAAGCTTTTCATGGATGCCGGAGGGGAAAAATTCACTTTTATCCCTTCACTCAACGACAACAACAGTTGGGTGGAAGCCATCTGGAAGATCGTGGAAAAACCAACACACCCACACCAATGAAAATGAAATTATTAATTTTACTTACTGCTGCCATGTCCTTAATATCAAACGTAGCCGCACAGCACAGTGATCCTGTGACCAGTGAATTGGTGCTGTTGGATGTTGAAACCGGAAGCGAAAAAATCATTCTGCATGAAAAACGTCACTTTGAAGCTCCCAACTGGTCGCGCGATGGCAGCTACCTGATCATCAACGCTGACGGTCTTCTGGAAAAAATATCGGTGAATGGTAAAAAGCAGGGGGTCATCAACACCGGTTTCGCCGACAACTGCAACAACGACCATGGCCTCTCCTTCGATGGCCGCTGGCTGATAGTGAGTCACAACGATGATCGGGTCTCCTCTGCTGGTGGCAACTCACGTATCTTTATCCTGCCAGCACAGGGAGGTGTGCCCCGTTTGATCACATCCAATAATCCGAGTTACTGGCACGGCATCAGCCCCGACAACGAGTGGGTAGTCTACTGCGCGATGCGAAATGGGGAGTGGGATGTCTGGAAGGCCCACACCATCCGTGATGAGGAGGTACAGCTGACCGATACCAAGGGACTCGATGACGGTCCCGAGTACAGCTACGACGGGCAATGGATCTATTTCAACAGCCACCGCACAGGCCGAATGCATATCTACCGGATGCGACCCGACGGCAGTGGGCAGGAACAACTCACCTTCGACGAGTACGACAACTGGTTCCCTCACCCAGGCCCGGACAACCGTAGAGTAGTTTTTATCTCCTACCTGGAAGATCAGCAGGGTGGACACCCCTTTGGGAAAGACGTGAAGATAAGACTGCTCGATACGGAGAGTGGTAAGAGTCGTGACCTGACACCGGTCTTCTACGGTGGACAGGGATCGCTGAACGTACATAGCTGGTCGCCAGACGGTCGCCAGATTGCCTATGTCCGCTATGAGCGCCCCTAAATATAATATTCCACAGGGTCTGCCAACCCGGCCTGCAGCGCATAGCGGGTAACCTCACTGAGGCTGTTAACTCCCAGCTTGCGGTAGATGTTCCGGCGGTGCGCGTTCACCGTATGGAAGCTGAGATGCTTCTCGATGGCGATCTCCTTGGTGGTTTTGCCCAAAGCGATCTCCCGCAGCACATTCTTCTCGGCAGGGGTGAGCGGATCGGCTGTCTTTTTAGGCATTACCCCCTCCTCTAATACCGATTCGGCATATTCACAATGGTAGCACTCCCCGTAGCTAACCGCCTGAAGAGCCTCCCTGACCACTTCCAGGCGATCCTGTTTGGTCACAACGCTGATAGTAGGATCGGCCAGCAGCAGGCGACGCAGAAACTGACCCTCCGGCTCGTCGGAAAAAAGCAGCCAAGAGCTTTCAGCAGCACCACTTTTCATGTTGAGCAACTGTGAGAGCGACTGAAAGTCGAACAGTGCATAGTCGACCACCACCACTGAGCGGGGAAAACGCCGCAACAATACCTGCAGCGTACGGTAATCTGCCACCTCCTCAATCACCACCTCACTCAACAGCTCCTCCAGCAGGGCCATCACACCCCGGCGGGTGATATCCTGGTTATCGGCAAGGAATATATGTGTTACATGTTTCATTTTAGACTTTCTGATCCACAAAAGTAATCAATTCTCATTCCTTTTTGGAAAAAATAACACAAATGTGCTATTTCATTCGATGGTGCAACCCCCTAACTTTGTCAAAAAATTAATAACACAGAGAAAATATGACAAAGATTGCAGAGAAATTGACAGATTTGGTAGGCAACACCCCGCTGTTGCGTCTTAACCGTTTGGAAGCATCCGAAGGAGTAAAGGCAGAGATCATCGCCAAGCTGGAGAGCTTCAATCCCCAAGGGAGTGTAAAGGACCGCATCGCTCTGTCCATGGTGGAAGATGCCGAAAAGCGGGGAGTTTTGAGACCCGGCTCGGTCATTATTGAACCCACCAGTGGCAATACCGGCATTGGACTGGCGTTCGTAGCCACCATCAAACAATACCGACTCATTCTCACCATGCCTGAGACAATGAGCCTCGAGCGGAGGAACCTGCTGAAGGCACTTGGTGCCGAGTTGGTGCTGACGCCCGGTCCCGAAGGCATGAAGGGTGCCATTGCCAAAGCAGAGAGCCTGAAAAGTCAACTTTCTGACGCGGTGATCCTGCAGCAGTTCCAGAACCCTGCCAACCCTGAGGTACACTACCGCACAACCGGTGAGGAGATTTGGCGCGACACAGATGGCAAGGTGGACATTCTGGTGAGCGGCATCGGAACCGGCGGCACTGCCAGTGGTGCCGGCAAGCGACTGAAGGAGCTTAACCCGGCCATCAAGGTCTATGCTGTTGAGCCGGCCGACTCACCTGTGCTCTCAGGAGGCCTTCCCGGTCCCCACAAGATACAGGGCATCGGTGCGGGATTCATTCCGGACACTTACAACAGCCGGGTAATTGACAAGGTGCTCACCGTCAGCAATGATGATGCAATTCGTACCGGCAGGAAGCTGGCCTCACGTGAGGGACTGCTCGCCGGCATCTCTTCGGGAGCCGCAGTCGCCGCGGCCCTTCAGCTGGCACAGAAAGCGGAAAATGCAGGTAAAAAAATCGTGGTGATCCTGCCCGATACGGGAGAACGCTACCTCTCTACCCTGCTATACGCCTTTGACGAGTACCCTCTTTAATGAGAGTAGAAAAATAATTGATGATGGGCTGATAGCTTATTACAAATAGCTTAAAGCCTGCCTGATATCATCCAGCAACGATTCCACGCTCTCCAGTCCCACCGACAGGCGGAGCGTGGTTTCTTTGATGTCCATCGATTCCCGCTGTTCCGGTGTGAAAGAACCATAGATGGTGCTGGCGGGATGGAGGATCAGTGAGCGATTGTCGAACAGGTTGGTGGCACGGCGGATCAGCCTGAGCCGGTCCAGGAATTGAAAGCACTCCTCCCTCGACCCCAGGTCGAAAGTGAGCATCGCACCATGAAGATCCCCAAATTGACGGCAGCTCACCTCATGGAAGCGGTTGTCCGGGAGTCCGGTATAGTTTACACCAGCTATTCCGGGCAGAGTAACAAATTGTTCCGCAAGAGCAGCGCAGGTAGAGGCATGGCGGTTGTAACGCACCGGCAATGTTTCCAGTCCCAGCGACTGCTGGTAGGCCACCTCCGGAGTCATATATGCCCCCAGGTTGCGGTGTATCTCCCGTCTCAGTTTGAGATGAAAGGCAGAGGGAGTGTCACCCGCCAGTGATTGCAAACGTGGCGACCGGCTCCAGTCGAACCGTCCATGGTCGATGATCAGTCCCCCCAGGCTGGTTGCCCCACCGGAGACATACTTGGTGCTGGAGACCACCTCGATGTCGACCCCGAAGTCGGCAGCAGCAAAGTGGGAGAAAGGAATCAACGTGGTATCGGCCACCACTGGTACCCCCATCCCGTGTGCCACGCTGCTGAGCGCATCCAGATCCGCCACCTCCATCTGCGGGTTGGAGATCACCTCCACGAAGAGGGCACAGCTCCGGCCATCGATATTAGCAGCCACCTCCTCCGGGTTGGTAAGATCGCAGAAGCGTACCTCCACACCAAAGGCTGCCAGTGTGTTGACGAAGAAAGAGTAAGTGTTACCGAAGAGGTGGCGAGAGGTGACTATGTTACTGCCGCTCCACGCCAGGGTAATGAAGGTGTTGCTGATGGCAGCCATGCCGGAGTTAAGGGCGGTGACCCCATGTGCCCCGGTAATCTCTTTCACCCGCTCTTCAAAATGCTGCACAGTTGGGTTGGTCACCCGTGAATAAGTATGCTCAGTAGTGCGGCCACAGAAGGCATCTTCCATCTCTGCAGCCGTTGCAAACTCATATGCGAGGGTATGGTATACCGGCATCGACAACGAGCCGTAAGGGTCCGATTTGGGATAATCCTTGTGAAGCAAATGAGCTTCGTATTCTTTTCTCTTCATTGAATAGAATCCTGGTAAAAGTGATTTGTTGATCAGGAGGCATCAGCCACCCGTTGGGGAGTATCACACACTATCACGGAAGAAACCTCGAACGGTTTGCGTACCGCGAAGTGAGCTGACAACTGCGCAATCAGCGCCTGACCGGGAGTGATTGTTTCGGGGAGGTAGCTGTTGCCCACCACCGATTTACCGAAGAGCACCTCATACCAGGCACAGGAAGCGGTATACCTGCCATAGTTCAGTTCCAGGTGGTAGCCATCCCGGCAAAAGGTGTCTCCCAAACTACTGGTGCGTCCGTTTTGAATGGCTGTACCGGCAGGAACAATGATGTCAATGTAGGCAGTTTTTGCCACACGGCTGGTGGCATCCACCATGGCGTTATACATTGTGAGCTGATCATTGTCATAATTGGCGAATCCCGGATGTTTAGAGTCGCCTGCATAGGCCCATGTGGCATGGAGGATAAATGTGAGATCCTCTCTTCCGGCATGTTCCCTCGCGTAGTCCATCAAGAAAGAGAGATAGGGAAAGAAGGTTTCGAATCGTCCAGACAAAGAGCTGACCTGTTGAAAAGAGATATAATCCCACTCCTCGTCGGCAAGTGCATCTGAAAGTTTATAGTTGGCTTCAACACTTTTAACGCCATCAACTATTTTTCGATAGGAGTATGCAGGAGCATCATTTAAAGCATTGTTGCTGTGTGTTTCGAGTGAGCAGCCGCCAATATACATGTTTCCGATCACGATGGTATCGCCTTCAGCCGCCACGAGACCGTGAAGGTAGTGTTCCACTGCATCATCGGAGAAACTGTTTCCAATGGTAAGAAGACGAATCTCCCTCGGGTAGAGCAGACCGACTGCGAGAAAGAGTGTAGCTATTAACAGTGTAGTTCTTTTCATTTTACGGGTTGTTTTCTTTTGAAAAAGCCCCAGCCTCTCACTGAAGCCGGGGTTTTAATTTAATATTTCACTGAAAATCAGGAAAGCGATACCTGTCAACCGGGGGAACCAACTTTCTTCGTGCCTTGTACATCTGGCACACCCAATAGAGCAGAAAACCTGCAATCACATTGCTTTTGAATGACATAATCATCTATCGTTTTAAGATCCAAGCTTCCCTGTAAGCAGGGTATTCCAAGTGTATCTTCCTCAGTGTATCCTCTGCCTCCTCCCTATTGGAAAAGGAAGCAGCATACACGTCAATACGTCCGGGACGTTTCATCCATCCTCTCTCTGAGAAGCCTCCATCCATCAGGTTCTCCATCATCTTCTCTGCCACCTCTTTCACTTCGTATACACCCACGATGATATAGTAGCGCGGCATCTGCTCATTGGCCACCATGATCTCAGGTTCGGCAACAGTAGCTTCATCAACCGGTTCTTGTAGTGCTGACACCTCTGTCCCGTCAGTCAATTCTTCTGCCACACCCGTTTCGGTTGTTGCTTCATCACTTTTAAGCTGATGGGGACGACCACCGAAAAGATCCATTTCGGAGATGATCTGTGCGGACTGGTGTACGATGGTGCGATCACCCACCGGCAGCAGGAACATCAGCAGCAACAGGATGGCAGCGGCAGCAGCAGTGATGCCTACAGTCCGCAGACGGGGTGATTTCCGTTCCTCCTGGGATTTTACCGTAGAGGGCTGCATCTGAACCAGCGGTTTCAGGGATGCAGTTTTCAGGCCGAAGTACAGCGGTTGAACGTAGGCTGTCGGCTTGTAGACAAACTGTTTGTCACTGTTCATCTCAAACTGACCAAGAGCACCCAATTCAATCTTTTTCCTCTCTCTCAGCTCTCTTAACATCTCCTGAACGGCATGTTCAATTTTCTGCATTGCCGCCTCGAAGGGGATTGACTCACGCTTCATGAACGATTGCGCCAGGAGGCCGTCGTTGTGGGTGAGGTAACGGTTGAAAACCAACTCGCTAACGGGAGGGTGGAACGTTGCGATGCCGTCTCTACGGGCAGGTAAATTGTTGACCACAAATCCACCGAAGCCGGGGATGATCACACAATTGTAATCATGCAGCAGAAACTCAATATGCGAAACCAGTTCTTTCATACGTTCGTTTGTCTTTCGAGTGACTCTTCTCCTCTTTCATCACTTTCAATGAAACAAAGATAAAAAAAATGAAGAGAGATTCACCCGCTATCCCCAAAAAAAAGTTATTTTTTCACTTTCTCCTGATTTTTGACAGCATAATCCTTCCAGTCCCTGTATTTTTTGTCGCCTGTGGTGAGACCCGATTGGTAGAAATGGCACAGTGCAGCGGCCAGCCCGTCGGATGCATCGAGCTGCGGCAGCATCTGTTCGTCGGGGATGTGCAGGATCTTCTGCAGCATGTAGGCCACCTGTTCCTTGGCTGCGCGACCGTTACCGGTGATGGCCATCTTGATCTTGAGCGGGGCGTACTCATGGATGGGGATGTCGCGTGAGATTGCGGCCGCCATGGCCACCCCCTGGGCGCGTCCCAGCTTGAGCATGCTCTGCACGTTCTTCCCGAAGAAGGGAGCCTCAATGGCCAGCTCATCGGGAAGGAACTCGTCGATCAGGCCGATGACGCGCGCGTAGATCTTCGCCAGCTTCAGGTAATGATCGCCATACTTGCCCAACTCCATCACCCCCATGGCCATCATGGATGGCTTGTTGTCGAGCACCCGTAGGATGCCGTAGCCCATCACCTGCGTGCCTGGGTCGATCCCCATGATGATTCTTTCTTTCTGCATCGTTCAGTAGGATATTGTCTGCATCACGGTAGAGAACCCCACCACCTTCTCTTTAAATTTCTCCAGCAGGGGGGTGACAACCTGTTGACTCTCTTCGCTGTTCCATCTTTCCAGTGCAGCGATGTCGACAGCGGTGAACTCCATGGCGTAGGAGTGTCCCTCTTCCCCCTCCTCTCCAAATACCCTCGCCAGGCGGGGTGAGGAGAGCAGTCCACTGCGTGTGGCTCCGGGTATGAACACCGACAGCATGTACTCCACGAACTCTTCCTGAAGAGCGGCCTCCACGTGGAAGGTAGTGTTGAATACAATCATATATCCTAATTTTTTATTTTTCTGACTCAATTCAGTTGCAAATATAAACAAAATAGCTATCTTTGCACCACGAAAATCACGGGGGATTAGCTCAGCTGGCTAGAGCGTTTGACTGGCAGTCAAAAGGTCATCGGTTCGACTCCGATATTCTCCACAAAAAAAGCACCCTACATCGGGTGCTTTTTTTGTGTGAACATTTTTACAGAATCTCAATGCCATCCCGCTTGCAGAGTTCCAGCGCCATCTCCCGCAGGCGGAACTTCTGAATCTTGCCGCTGCCGGTCATGGGGAAGGCTTCGACGAAGAAGACGTAGCGGGGAATCTTGTACTTAGCGATCTGCCCCTTGCAATAGTCGCGCACATCCTCTGTTGTAAGGCGGAAACCCTCCTTCTGAATGATGAAGGCACCCACATCCTCGCCATAGCGGGGCGACGCCACTGCTATCACCTGCACGTCCCGCACGCCCGGCATCCGGTAGAGGTACTCCTCCACCTCTTTCGGTGAGATGTTCTCCCCTCCCCTGATGATCATATCCTTGATGCGCCCGGTGATGCGATAGTTTCCCTGAGCATCCTTCACCCCCAGGTCCCCCGAGTGCATGAAGCCTTTGGCATCGATCACCTGTGCCGTCGCCTCCGGGTTCTTGTAGTAACCCTTCATCACGTTGTAGCCGCGGCAGCACATCTCTCCCGCGACCCCCACGGGACACTCTTGTCCCGTTTCCGGGTCGAGCACCTTCACCTCTGTGAACTCGTAATCACTCCCCACGGTAGCCAGGCGAACCTCGAAAGGATCATCCACGCGACTCTGCGTCATGCCGGGCGAGGTCTCGGTCATCCCGTAGACGCTGGTAAGATCCATGAACATCTGCTCGTTCACCTGCCGCATCAGCTCCTCGGGACAGAGTGCTCCCGCCATGATGCCGGTGCGAAGTGAATGCATGTCGAACATCGAGAACATGGGATGGTGGAGCATCGAGATAAACATGGTAGGGACACCATGCAGCACCGTGCATCGCTCCCGGTGGATGGAAGCCAGTGTCACCAGCGGATCGAACCGCTCCACCATCACCTGTGTGCTGCCGTGGGTGAGGCAGCACATGGTGGCCAGCACCACGCCGAAGCAGTGAAACAGGGGAACGCAGATGCAGCATTTATCCTCGGGGGTGAACTGCATGTGCAGACCGGTGAGGTAACCGTTGTTGACGATGTTGTGGTGGGTAAGCATCACCCCCTTGGGAAAACCTGTCGTCCCGGAGGTGTATTGCATGTTGACCACGTCGTCGCAGCGGGTAAGCGCCCGCAACCGCCTGAGCTCGTCGTCCGGCACACTCTTCCCCAGCAGCAGCACCTCGGCCGTGTTGTACATGCCGCGGTACTTCTCCTGTCCGATGTAGACCACATTCTTCAATGCCGGGAAATGTTCTGATCGCAGCTTGCCGCGCTGCGTCGTCTTCAGTTCCGGCAACAGCTCGTAGATGATGTCGGTGTAATTGCTCCCCGGCACCCCGTCGGTCATGCAAAGAGTATGCATGTCGGAGTTATTCATCAGGTAGCGCAGCTCTTCCGTGCGGTAACTCGTATTGACCGTCACCGCCACGGCCCCGATCTTGGCGGTGGCATAGAGGAAGGTGAGCCAGTCCGGCACGTTCTGGGCCCAGATACCCACGTGGCTGCCACGCGTCACGCCGATGGCGATCAGTCCCCTGGCCATGTGATCCACACGCTCGTTGAATTTCTTCCAGGTAAAGCGAAGGTCGCGGTCGGAATAGACGATATATTCCTTGTCGGGTGTTTCCCGGGCCCAGTGTTCCAGCCAGTCACCCAGGGTCCTTTCCGACAATGTGATGTCAGTCTGTTTGTGCATGTTGCAAGGGATTTTAAGCAGGAGTATAAATCACGCCCAGGATTTTTGCCTCGGTGGCACCGGTGGCCGTCACCAGGTGATCCACGATGGAGTCGTAATAGATGCTGTCGCCCTGTTGCAGGATATACTCCTCCCGCCCGTAACGAACCGTGATGGATCCCTCCAGCACGTAGAGGAACTCTTCCCCCTCGTGCGATGAAAAGCTCTCTTTACCGCTGCCCGACTGGATGTGCACCAGGAAAGGCTCCATGTTGCGACCCGCCTTCCGGCCTGCCAGCGACACGAAGTCCATGTGGGCGTTGGGACTGGTCTGGTGACTCGTGAAGGTGGCCTCCTCCATTGCGGGGGAGTGCCGGTGCACCACCGGGCCCACCTCTTCGCTGTCGTCCAGGAAGGTACCGAGACGCACCCCCAGCGCCCTTGCAATTTTGATCAGCGATGCAAGCGAAGGGATCAGATCGCTCCGGCAGATGCGCTTCACCTGTTCCACAGTCAGTCCGGCACCCTCTGCCAACTCCTCTTCCGACATCTTTCGGTCGGCGCACAATTTGTTTATTTTTTCTGTTACGGTTGCCATATCCTTCATTTGAGGTGCAAAAATAAAAGAATCAAATCAACAGGGCAAATAATCTCGCTAAATGTTATTTTTTCGCGCTACTTTATAATAATTCTATATTACTGGTGGCGTTTATCTATCAACAAAGTTATTCATCTGAACCCTCGCTGACTCATGAATATTCACAAATTAGGCTCATTCATATTTTTTAACATCAAGACAAAGAAAAAGCAGTGTTATTTAGATGTAAATAAGAATAAATTAACTAAACTTGCAGAATGTAATGCCATACCGTTGAAAGATTTAGGAACCAAAGCGCCACCTCAATACACAAAAAAAGACATATTGGTTATCAATGTGTCACATAGAACATTGCGTCTGTACTTCAACTATAACCAGACTATCACAGGAAAACTCAAGAAAAACCCATTATGCTCCTGGAATCCTGTCAGAAGATGTTGGGAGGTACCCTTTTCTGAGAAGTACCTTGCTGAAATAAAACGAATAGCCAGTCAACATGATCTTCAGTTCTTATATCATGAAGAAAATAAACAAAAGTTACAACCCCGCAAATCAAAGAAAGAGAACCAAGACTATCGAAAATGTCCACAGAGTTACATTGACAAACTGAAAGAACTTCGATACAGTAAAAATACGATCAAGGTATATACCGATTTATTCGGCGAGTTCATCAATTATTATGATGAGGTAGAGATTCGTAAAATTTCAGAATCGATGATTGTTGACTTTTTGCAATACCTGGTGAATGAGCGAAATGTATCCACATCCTATCAGAACCAAAGCATCAATGCTATCAAGTTTTATTATGAAAAAGTATTGAGAGGGCCACGCAAAGTTTATCAGATCGATCGACCACGAAAAGAAAAGATATTGCCTGAAGTGCTGAGCACCGAGGAAGTGACAGCTATTTTGAAGTCAATCAATAACCTAAAACACAAAGCAATCATAATGACAATTTATTCGGCCGGTTTGCGCATCAGTGAGCTAACCAATCTTAAGTTGAAAGACATAGACAGCAAAAGAATGCAGATACGTATAGAACAAGGAAAAGGTAAAAAAGACAGATATTCATTGCTAGGGAATAAAACTCTGGATACATTACGTTTATATGTCAAAGAATACCAACCAAAGGAATTGTTGTTTGAGGGGGCAAATGGAGGGCAGTATTCAACCCGAAGTGTTCAAAATATATTAAAAAATGCTCTGAAGAAAGTTGGTATCAGTAAAAATATTACTGTACATTCGTTGCGTCATTCGTTTGCCACGCATCTATTGGAGTCTGGCACCGATTTGCGATATATTCAGGAGCTACTGGGTCACGCCAGTAGTAAAACAACTGAAATTTATACCCATATGACAACAAAAGGATTTGATCAGATAAAGAACCCGTTGGATAATCTTGATATATAAGAAAACAAACTATGAAGAGTAATTTTGAAGTACTGTATGCGCAATTGCATAAAAAACAGACAATTTTCATAAAGTACTTATAATATGAATATTACAAAAACAAACAGGAAGCATATATGAAATGTATACGCAATTCAATTGCGTATACACAAACGTTACCACACATTAAAAAAGAAAGCAACATGAGAAAAATTGGCATTATCATTTTAATTGTATCAATCTTTTCAAAGCTATATGGACAAACCGAGAATTATAAACAACTCGGACTTGATGCGTTTGATAATGAAAATTATCCTTTGGCAATTGGCTATATGCAAAAAGCTCTTGAAACAAATCCAAATGACAAAGAAATATATTACTATTTAGGCTATTACATTCATTACAACGCCTATGACAGTAGGCCACTTAAAGGATATGATTTAAATTATTCCGATACTGTACTTTATTATTTCAAAAAGGCACTTGAACTTGACCCAAATTATGGTGACGCAAAATACTTTTATACAGCCGAATGTGGCGCAAATGCAATGTATTCTCTTCAACAAAAAGATTATGAAAATCTTAGACAATATTACAAAAAGGCTTTTGAAATTGGTGGATTTCCTAAATGGAGTATTGAATACGGCAAGTTATTACTAAGTCAAGTTGAAAATAATGGGATATTATTTACACATGGAGATTTTCAATTAAACATTTGTTGGTATTTGCAATTCTGTGAAAATTATAGGACAGATATATCAGTGATTCCGCTTGTTATACTGAATAGACCTTTTTTTGTTAAGGAAATTAAAAATAGTGAATTAATAAAACCTGTTAAGCTTGGTATTTCAGACGACGAGATTTTTAATATGCGTCCATATAAATGGAAAGAAACTACAATTGAAATTCCTATCCCAGATGACTTAATTACAGAATATAAACTTGACACAAATTATATGTCATGGACTGTTTCTCCTGATTTAAAAGGAGTGAGAGACTATTTAAGTTGTGAAAGAGCTTTTCTCCTCGAAATTGTAGAATCAAACAATTGGGAGCGACCAATTTATTGGACTTTGGGAATGGACAACAGATATCTTGGTGGTTTAGATAGTTATAGTTCTTATAAAGGACTTGTTTATAAATTATTACCATTTAAAACTTCAGGTACTGAATATGAATTAGATATTAGTTCTCTAATAAACCTTGTTGAAAAGAATAATTTCAAGGATTACAAGTCAATTTTGGAATCAAATCAACCGAGAATATCAGGTATAGTTTTATACTCTTATGCAAATTCAATGATTCAACTGGCGATAAATTATAAGGAAAACAAACAAATAGATAAGATTGATAATCTAATTGACTTATATGAAAGTAATTTTAAAATAGGACTATATCCTGAATATGAAGACAATTATTTAAACCTGATTAAAGAATAACGTGTGGTAACACGCAATAAAAAACATAGGGCAGAAAGCACTAAATTTGAACGACATAACATTTAATCACCGACTTGGTAGTTTGATAGTTAGGAGCCTCGAAATGCCCTACGTTTCTTATTGCCACCCGTTAGCGGTCATGCTAAAACAACACCCAAAACAATAGATTAACAAACAAAAAATATGGAACACTCAGAGCATAATCATACCGAAAGCACCCACACACATAACCACCATTCCGAACACAGTGGCTCTGGACACGATAAACACGCAGGACATAATATTGCCGATTTTTGGAAGCGATTTGTAATCTGTTCGATTGTATCCATTCCTGTACTTGCCTTGTCGCACATGATACAGCAGTGGTTAGGATTTGAAGTCACTTTTGAAGGCGACAAATATGTGTTAGCCCTTCTTTCCACTTTCATATTCTTATATGGCGGTTACCCTTTTCTAAAAGGGCTGTATGACGAAGTAAAAGATAAGGCCATTGGTATGATGACACTGATTGGCGTTGCAATTACAGTTGCCTGGGCTTACAGTGTTGCTATCACTTTTGGTTTGCAGGGTATGGACTTTTATTGGGAAATGGTGACTCTGATAGACATCATGCTCATTGGCCATTACTTTGAGATGAAGTCGGTTATGGGTGCTTCTCGCTCATTGGAATTGCTCGTAAAAATGATGCCTTCCACTGCACACCATATTAAGGACGGGAACATTCACGATATGCCGGTCAGTCAATTGAAAATTGACGATATGGTACTGGTGAAGCCGGGCGAGAAAGTTCCGGTAGACGGTATAGTAATAGAAGGGGAAAGTTATGTGGACGAGAGTATGCTCACAGGTGAGAGCAAACCTGTAAAGAAAGAAAAAGACAGCAAAGTAATAGGTGGGGCAGTAAATAGTAATGGGTCTTTAACCATTAGAGTGGTAAGCATTGGAAAAGACAGTTACCTAAACAAAGTAGTGAAACTCGTTGAAGATGCACAAAAAATAAAATCCAAGACACAAAACTTTGCCGACCGTGCCGCAAAGGTTTTGACTTTCGTTGCCCTGGGCGGTGGTGTCATTACGTTTGTTGTTTGGTTGCTGTTAGGGTTTCCTTTTGTATTTGCATTGGAAAGGATGGTTACGGTAATGGTTATTTCCTGCCCGCATGCCTTAGGTTTGGCAGTGCCTTTGGTGGTTGCCATTTCAACATCCATTTCTGCACAAAAAGGTTTGCTCATTCGCAACAGAACTGCTTTTGAAAATGCTCGATTGATAACAACCATTATTTTCGACAAGACAGGAACACTTACAAAAGGTTCTCATGAATTGCAGGAAGTGAAGGTATTGGGTAATGGATTTGATAAAAACGAATTACTCCGTTTGGCATCAGGTGTTGAACAACATTCTGAACATTATATCGCTGCGGGTTTTTTGCGAAAAGTAAAGGAATTGAAAATCAAAATTCCAAAAGCAGAAAATTTCAATTACTTGCCTGGAAAAGGATTAGAAGGAAATGTGGAAGGAAAAGAAATAAAAGTAGTCGGACCAAATTACCTGAAAGAACAAAACATTAGCGTGACCGATACAACCAATGATTTTACAGGAACAGTTGTTTATATTCTGATTGACAAAGAAGTAGCAGGATATTTTACCTTCTCTGACCAAATTAGGGAAAGCTCTTTTGAAGCCATTCAAATATTAAAAGAAGCAAGCATTAAAAATTTGCTTCTTACTGGGGACAATGAAAAAGCAGCCAAGAAAGTGTGTGATGAATTGAAAATGGACGGCTACATAGCCAACGTATTACCTCACGATAAATTAGAGAAAGTAAAAGAATTACAAACCAAAGGGGAATATGTTGCCATGACAGGCGATGGAGTGAATGATGCACCTGCACTGGCACAAGCAGATGTGGGAATTGCTGTTGGTTCAGGAACAGATGTGGCAGCAGAAACAGCAGACATTATACTTGTAAACTCCGACCCAAAAGACATTGCCAACCTGATATTATTTGGTAAGGCTACGTATAATAAAATGATACAAAACCTCTGGTGGGCTGCGGGTTATAATATACTTGCAATCCCTTTAGCAGCAGGTGTATTATACAAGTGGGGATTTATGTTAAGTCCTGCAATTGGTGCTGTTTTGATGAGTTTAAGCACTATTGTAGTAGCAATAAATGCACAGCTATTAAAAAGACGACTGACATGAGAAAATCAAGTTACATAGACGCAGAAAAGAAGCACGAACCGCTAACAGGCGTTTGGCTCAATGGCGGGTGACGTGGTTAATTGAACATTGTACCTCGCATCAACTTTTGTGGTGTATTGACAGTTTTGTGCTCCGAAACCCGCCACTGCGCCAAGCGCCAAAACGTTAGGCACAATTTTAGTTTACCGTCAATAGAAGTTTCTCTAATAATAAAATAAACTACCGATATGAAAAAAAGTGAAATAATTGACCTAGCAATAAAAATACTCGGAATTCATGTAATAATAGTTGGGTTATTGTATTTAAAAGATTTGCATTATTTGAAATCACTATTTACCAAGTATGACAATTCTTCAATTGATTCTTTAGCTCTTATTTTATTCCTTGGTGGAGGAATAATTACATTTACCATAGGTTATTTACTAATCTTTAAATCAAAGTTTGTTACAAGCATATTATCCAAGGATGATTCTGACTTTCAGATTGGGAGTAATATTAATTATGAGAAAACTCTTGATTTGGCTTTAATATTGATTGGCGTTATAATTTTGATTTTTCGCTTTCCTGGATTCATTTCTACAATTTATAGATTTATTAGTTATTTATTTGGTAACATGAGAAATCCATATGATTTTTTAATGCAAGATATTGGGTACTTTATTCATTACTTGTTCGGTTATATTTTGATTACAAATTCAAAGAGTATTTCAAAGTGGATAATAAAGACAAATAGAAAAAATTCAAGAGAAATAGTAGAGTAAAAACTGTGCCTAACAACCGGTCATACGCAATTGCCGCGCGGAGGGGTTGCTAAAGTTAGTTCACTTGGCCAACTTTTAGGTAACACGACAAGCGAGCGCCCATGAATCGGCAACAGCGCATACCGGTGAACGTTGTGTGTAAGTTTAAAAAGACAAGAGCTCTCGACTAATTGGATAAGTCACCTGCCTTCAAAGACATTTAAAATAAAGCAGGAAATGTTGGTTCGAATCCAATAAGCTCACAAATTAAAAGATATGCTTGAATTAAGACATACTCCAGCTTTAAACCACTTCAAAGATTTGATTGGACAGACAAATCATTATTTGATTACTATTTTGATTGGTTTAGAGGGTGTTCGTTCTGGTATTGTAACAAAAGGAGAATCATTTAATGTAACTTGGCAACCGAAATCTATTGAGGATTCAGCAAAGAGAAGCCGCAGATTTGCAAGAAATTCAGCTTTATCATGGGCTGTTGACTCACTTGATGCGTATATTGGATTTCTTGGAAAAAAACCATTTTGCATTTCTGACTCTACCTTTCTAAAAGAAATAGAGGCACGTTCTGTTTATAAAAAATTCAATGCAGCAATTAAAAGTTTAAACTTTCAGACTGATTTCCCTATTTCATTGATTCATTTGGGGATTCAATGGAGGAATAATTTAGTTCATTTTCATGCTGAGAATGAATTAGACCATGAATATGCTACATTCTTAAGAAACACGGAGAAAAAAGATATACAAGAAAGATTTCGAGGATTAGATTCAAATTTAATGCTCGATAACTTTAAAAACAATTATTCACCGACCTTGAAAGAAGTTGCTGCTATAATTCAATCCATTCATTTCGTTGTTGTGGAAATGGATAAAGAATTGGTTAAAAGTTATAGTGCTACAGATTATTGTGAAAGGATTATAAAGGAAAACAAACAAGAATTAGCAACAATGATGAAAGTAAATTCGGATTTACAAGAGAGAAAATTAATTAGATTTTTTCTTTCTAAGGGTTTTTCAACGATTGAAAATGGACAACCGAATCAAAAAAACATAATAACAATTGAAGAAATAAAAAAAACCTACACACAATCGAGTAGACTGCCCCGCCAGCCTTGGCTGACGGGGAGAGCCTCTCACACCACTGTACGTACGGTTCACGTATACAGCGGTTCGTTAAGAAATGGAGCAATTTTCTGATAATAAGTAAACATAGGTTCGTAACCGCGTTGTTGCAGACGTTCCACCGTGATGGTGGTTTTCAAAATAGGGCTACAGGCGACCGCCCATGTACCCATTCGGCTACGGCTGTGGCTGTATGCGTGTTCAAGGTCAACGCCCAAACGTATCAGGTTTTTCCGTCTTCGTTCGGATTTCTTCCATTGTTTCCAGATACAGCAACGTAACCGGTTACGCACCCACCCATCCACATCTTTGAGTTTTTCCTGGATACTTGCCATGCGGTAGTATTGAAGCCAGCCTCGCTGTACTTCTTTCAGTTTGTGGATACGCTCATCGAAACTGGCGGGTGTGGTTTTTCGGGTGATGGCTTTGAGTTTTAGTTTCAGGTTTTTCCATCCTTTGCCGCTTACCACCAGCTGGTATTTGCCTTTTTCCCCCTTTTTGTAAGTGGGCACAAAACCATATCCTAATAGCGAAAAGTTTACGGGGCGACGGATTCCACTTTTCTCCCGATTAATAGGCAGGTGTAGTTTACTCTTTAGAAAGAGAAAGATCTCGTTGCCTGTTTTGCGGGCTTGCCATTGGCTTTTGCAATAAATGCTAAAGTCGTCAGCATAGCGGACAGACTTTAATCCACGTCTGTCTAATTCTTTATCCAATTCATCTAACATGATATTGGAGAGAATCGGGCTCAGCGGACTGCCCTGTGGTACTCCTTTTCGGCGTTTGACTAACTTCCCGTTGATTAAAATCGGCGCTCGCAGCCATTTGCGGATAAGACGCAGCGTAAGCGGGCATTTTACCTTGCGATACAACAATTGCAGCAAAATGCAGTGGTCTACTTCGTCAAAGAAGCTCTTCAGGTCAATGTCTACTATATCCTGATAACCATTGTTTATATACTCCAATGCTTTGAGTACCGCTTGCAGGGCATTCTTATTCGGGCGAAATCCATAACTGTAATCCTCAAATTCCATTTCGAACCGGTTGGCTAAAACTTGCCCTACGGCTTGTTGAAGCATCCGGTCAACCACGGTGGGCACACCTAAAAGACGTCTCTTCCCATTTCCCTTGGGTATCTCTACCCCCAAAATGGGTTGTGGCAGGTAAGTGCCGTTTAACAATGATTGCTCTATACTTTCCCTGTTCTTTGTCAGGTGGTCGTATAGTTCACTTACAGGCATTCGATCAACTCCTGCCGAACCTTTGTTCTGCCTGACCTGTTGCAATGCACGCATCATGTTGTGACGGTTAATCACTTGCTCAATCAATTCCATTTCGTTTTTGTTTGCTCTTTTAATCATCTTCTCTTGCCCTGTTTCGCTTGCTACAGGCTATTTCATTGCTGAAAATCCATGTCGCATTAAAAACTTCTTAACGTTCAGTCCTTCATTACGTTCGTGAGACCTCCGACTCTCTGGATTTCTATCACTTGCCGGCTCGTTTTCCGTAATTACTATGACCTCGGCTGACTTCTCATTACATTTTACTGCTTAGAGATCTCCCCCGGTAAGAGCTTTTTCCTTCCTCCAATCCCTGCGGTATCTACATATCTGTCCACAAACTACCTTTTGGGCGTTACAATGATGTGGTTGCTTACCCAAGACAATTATGCCTCATATACCGTTTCTGTTCGTCAGTACCGGATTTTGCAGTCTCGCTTCCTTCACTGCTGTCGTCACCAACAACCAGCTTGCGACTTGCTAATGCTTCGGGCACGACCCCGTGCATAAGGGACTTGCACCCCCTGGAAAAATACACCTGCTTAGAGCATTGTTTAACCAAAATTATTTGTAATTTTGAAATTTTACTGTTGCTTGCAGCAGGTGCGCTCTGCTCATGCAGGGCGCACACACGCGGTATAAAAAATTGCCGGTATAGTAGGTTATTCAAGGGTTGTAGCCCGCTTCAATTTTTGTGTAACTCGACAGGTAATCGTCCGCAATCGGCAACT
The DNA here is from genome assembly GCA_016916535.1 of Dysgonomonadaceae bacterium zrk40. Lineage (NCBI taxonomy): Bacteria > Pseudomonadati > Bacteroidota > Bacteroidia > Bacteroidales > Dysgonomonadaceae > Dysgonomonadaceae bacterium zrk40. The sequence goes on along the minus strand of CP070276.1, from coordinate 3,033,651 downwards.
TTTCATACCGCCACCGTTGGGTGCAAGGCTAAGAAAACACAATACACAGACAATGAACGAAATAGAATATTTAGATTTTTATAATCAGTTTGTTCAAAATATTGTTTTGGATTTAAATAGTTTTTTAGCTGACAATAACGGTTTAGCCATTCAATACCATGATTTTAAAGCGAAAGAGATTAATCCTGGATTTTACTTATTTCTTTTAATATCTGACACTTACTACAAGGAGAATTTTCATAGTGATATTTTAAAATCGATTTTAGACCAACATGAAAATCATAATGAAGGTTTTAAATTTTTAAAACTCTTTCTTGAATATCTTAACAAAAGAGGTTCAAAGATTAATATAAGAGATTTTGAAAATTCAACAATATTCAGAGAAAAAGGAAAGATTGATATTTTAATTAGGGACGATACTACTAAAAAGGCAATAATTGTAGAGAATAAAATCAATGGATTTTTTGATATGCCTCGACAGATACCTCGCTATCATAAATTCTTAACAGATTCACATTATGATGTTGTTGCAGTAGCATACTTGCTTCTCAGCGATGAAAAGAAACCTAATATTGATGATTGGAAACAAGAAGAAATTGAAACAATTTTAAAAAAGGTAGTGAGTATTTCAGCATATAAAGAATCAAATACTGATTTGTTTAATGGTTGGATTATTCCTTGTGAGAGGGCTTCTCAAAACGTTGACGCTTTATTTGTATTAAGACAATATGGTAAACTTATAGAATATTTAGGAGGAAATAAAATGAATAAACCAATACTTGAAAACACTAGTGTCCCATTAAAATTGGGACGTTATTAAAAATCAAATAAACTTGGCCCATCTGGTCCAAATCGTTCTTTGTCATTTTGAAATTTAGTTTTGTCAAAGAGGTCTCGAAGAGGCGTTTTATCGGTCAGCGAGATACTCAATATTTGAAGAACTTCGTATGTACTTCTATCCAGTTGCATGTCGTGCTGAATAATTGCCACCAGGCAGTAGGTGCATATAGCTGCGTAGATTTGTATCCGAACGGCATTTTCGGTAATACCCCAGAACTTTTTGATTTTGAGGTGCTGCTTCAGCCATTTGAAGAACAGTTCTACTTGCCAGCGGTTCTTGTAGAGGTCGGCAACTTGAAGGGCAGAAATGTGCGTTGCATTGGTTAAGAAAACAAACTCACGTTTTTGTTCTTCATCCCAATATCTGACCAAACGAAGCGGCTCAGGATAGTATTGCTTCGGATAAAAGCCCGTCAATTGGATAGACATATCTGAGAGTACATTCTTAGGCAATCTTCGCTTCCACTTGACAGGCTTGTATTGAAGATTCTTCTTGGCTCTGACAACGAAGCAGGCACCTATCTGATGAATCCGATACAACATCTTGAAGTTGTTGTAAGCACGGTCAAAGATATAGTAGGAGCCAGACTCATAGGGAATTTCATTCATCGCCTTTGAATCATGCACGGAAGCTTCGGTGATATGAAAGAATGCAGGAATCTGCGTTTCCACATCATACAATGTATGTACTTTGATACCACCTTTCTTCTTGCGAAACTTCGCCCACCAGAATACAGATAGGCATAAATCAATGGTTGTTGAATCAAAGGCGTAAACGTTTCCACCGAGTTTGAAGATATCGGTGACACGCTTCTTCCTTGCTTCGTTTACCAAGTAGTAGGCATACTCCTCAAAGATGTGATAGTCCCTGTTTTGATTGGTTCTCGCCAAGGATGATCTTGAAACATTCCTACCCATTCCCAGATGATAACATTTGGAATGGTGAGCATCAAGAGCGACAATCAAGTCTCGCAGACTTTCACGATTGGAAAGTTGGCCGAACATCAAAGATAGCAACTGGTTCCAGCAAGTGAAATGCTTTATGTAGCGATTCCCTTGGTACTTGTTGACTATACGTCGAAACTTATCTTCATTCAGGAATGAGATTAACTGAGCAAACACATATTTCTCTTTATTCATTGCAGCCTTTGTTATAGGCGGCAAAGGTATCAATTGAAATCGTCGCGCTCGAAAAACCTCTGTATCTAACTAAATTTCAAATATTTCAAAGAACTATTTCAGATTTTAATAGGACAGCAATGATTTATAACTTTGTTTCAATAAAATAAGGATCATGCTTGAACGTTTTTACGACATAAGCCATTTATCGACCAGGCAACTTCAGGAACTATATGCCACCTACATCAAAAAAGGTTGGAAAGATTTTGACTATTATGAATTAACCCCGGAAGGAGCACCTCCGCCGGAATTATCGGATGCGGAAGTAATCCTTAATTTGAATGCTGGACATCCACATAATTACTGCGTCTTTATGATTGATTGTGAGGATGAAAAAGACGGGGTGATGTTCGGCTTCGGGTTAGTCTACCATCCTGACTTTGCAGTATATTTGCATCTTCCCGTTAGCCTGTTGGATGAAATCACGGAAGAATATTCCTTGGTTCCCGATCCTTCAGTCGCCCCATGATTTAAATTCCAGATAAGAAAAAGGGCTGTACTAGAAATTTTCTGGTACAGACCCTTCCATGTTCTAATTTATAAACTGTTTTCAATTTAATATAAATTCATCTGAAAGAGTAATACGGATGTTATTTGGACTTCTTTTGATTGTTGGAATCACAATACTAAACTCTTTCTCTATCCGATATCTCCCCGGTTTTAAATTCCTAATGAACAGAATAGCATCAGAACCTCTACTGCTTTGGGGGTCCACAGGTATTTCTACATCCGCCCAAATCGTGTTCTCTAATTGTGAAATACTTTTCCAAATTCCAGATTCGAAGTATTTCATGGAATACCTACTCCCTGTAAGAAGTTTATAATCAGAATTATTTATTATATTCATGTGTAGGGTATCCGGATACATACTGAATATAGAATCTTCTAACTCCATACGAATATCTAAAGAATTAATGTAAGTTTCCAACATATTATCCTTTACTGAATCATTTTTTACAGATTCAGTTCTATTTTTCGATAAAGAATCCGTACCTTCTGTCCCACTTGGTTTAAATGTGCAACTAATAAAAAGAACAACACAAAGAAAAAATAATCCTTTCATATTAATAGCGTGTAGCACCAAACACATTTTGAATATTTTGGAATTTTGTGTAATAAGAGTAGTTAGTATTTGGTAATCTGCCAATATGGGTACCTGTCGTATAATTCGTGAAGCCATTAGACGAATATACGAGCCCACCACTATCGCCAGGGCTTGAGTTTGAGGTATAATTTACTTCAACTATGTCATTCATAAATTGATTCTCCACATATCCTGCAAAATTAGTATTTGTAACTGTCCCGTATAAGTTCCCTGATGTCTTTCCATATAAATTTACATATCCCCCGACTGGAACTGCTTGGACAGATGGTGAGACAGTCATTCCTGTATAAGAAATATTATTTGTTGGTTCATAAGTTGAATAAACCTCTACAATTGCAGCATCAACACTCCCATAGAACTCTTTGTCTACACATATACCATATAAACTTGAAGGCAAGTAAAAATAATCTCCCACATTAAAGCTATGTCCAGCCAGTGTTTGACATTTCTTTCCATTATACATCACTCTATAACCTAAAGTTGAAGTATATCCCATTGGATTGCGGATTTCTATACCAGAATTTACACTGGTCTGTTCTGTCTTTATTTCTTCTCCTTGAGTAAAGAAAAACATGTTTGATGATCTTGTTTTAGTTTGGAGTTCTTTTACTGTTTTTTCATTCAAATCTTTTAATCGTATTTCAATCATGTTTTTATCCTCTTTGATGCCAAACCCCACGATGCCATCAATATTTCCATTCATCACATATTCGTGTATTTTATCAGTTTGAGCCAATAAAGATACATAAGAATATCCACATTTTTCCAATAAAATATTTTCAGAACCACATCTTTTGACAAATTCTTCCCTATATAACTCTGGATTTCCAGCAATTAATATTACAAGCTTCGTATCTTTTACATAAGCTCCCCCATAGTAAGTAGGATAGATTAATGGCGCTCCAGAGGGTATAGGAGATGGTTCAAAGGATTTTAAGAGATTATTGTACTCTTCTAATCCATAACACACAGCAGGTTCAAAGTCTGATGCTGATCTTGTAATTTGCTCAGTTGTATCTACCGTTTCAACATCCACATTTTCTAGAGAGTTGCAGGCGGATAAAATCCCTAGAAATACTACAAACAAATAAATAGATAAATTTTTCCACTAGTGTCCCATTAAAATTGGGACGTTATTAAAAATCAAATAAACTTGGCCCATCTGGTCTAAATCGTTCTTTGTCATTTTGAAATTTAGTTTTGTCAAAGAGGTCTCGAAGAGGCGTTTTATCGGTCAGCGAGATACTCAATATTTGAAGAACTTCGTATGTACTTCTATCCAGTTGCATGTCGTGCTGAATAATTGCCACCAGGCAGTAGGTGCATATAGCTGCGTAGATTTGTATCCGAACGGCATTTTCGGTAATACCCCAGAACTTTTTGATTTTGAGGTGCTGCTTCAGCCATTTGAAGAACAGTTCTACTTGCCAGCGGTTCTTGTAGAGGTCGGCAACTTGAAGGGCAGAAATGTGCGTTGCATTGGTTAAGAAAACAAACTCACGTTTTTGTTCTTCATCCCAATATCTGACCAAACGAAGCGGCTCAGGATAGTATTGCTTCGGATAAAAGCCCGTCAATTGGATAGACATATCTGAGAGTACATTCTTAGGCAATCTTCGCTTCCACTTGACAGGCTTGTATTGAAGATTCTTCTTGGCTCTGACAACGAAGCAGGCACCTATCTGATGAATCCGATACAACATCTTGAAGTTGTTGTAAGCACGGTCAAAGATATAGTAGGAGCCAGACTCATAGGGAATTTCATTCATCGCCTTTGAATCATGCACGGAAGCTTCGGTGATATGAAAGAATGCAGGAATCTGCGTTTCCACATCATACAATGTATGTACTTTGATACCACCTTTCTTCTTGCGAAACTTCGCCCACCAGAATACAGATAGGCATAAATCAATGGTTGTTGAATCAAAGGCGTAAACGTTTCCACCGAGTTTGAAGATATCGGTGACACGCTTCTTCCTTGCTTCGTTTACCAAGTAGTAGGCATACTCCTCAAAGATGTGATAGTCCCTGTTTTGATTGGTTCTCGCCAAGGATGATCTTGAAACATTCCTACCCATTCCCAGATGATAACATTTGGAATGGTGAGCATCAAGAGCGACAATCAAGTCTCGCAGACTTTCACGATTGGAAAGTTGGCCGAACATCAAAGATAGCAACTGGTTCCAGCAAGTGAAATGCTTTATGTAGCGATTCCCTTGGTACTTGTTGACTATACGTCGAAACTTATCTTCATTCAGGAATGAGATTAACTGAGCAAACACATATTTCTCTTTATTCATTGCAGCCTTTGTTATAGGCGGCAAAGGTATCAATTGAAATCGTCGCGCTCGAAAAACCTCTGTATCTAACTAAATTTCAAATATTTCAAAGAACTATTTCAGATTTTAATAGGACAGCAATGCTGTATTTTATAATAAAAGATTTCAAAGATGATCTGCAAGTATGTCATAAACTTCAATCAATAATATTGGTATAGAATAATGTGATTGGAATTACTAACTTAGCCGGGACACAGAGTTAAGCATAAACGCTTATTTTTGTGTAATATGAGAAAACAAAGAACCCATTTTGACAAGGCATTCAAAGAGAATGCGGTCAAACTCAGTTTAGAACGCAAGAATATTTCCGAGCTTGCACAGGAATTGGGTATTGCCCCCTTTCTTTTATATCGTTGGCGGAAAGAATACCAGCAGAAAGGAGAAGCCAGTTTCCCCGGACACGGTGTCCAGTCATTAAGTGAAGATACCAAAAGGATTGCTGAACTGGAAAAACGCCTTGGCGAGGCTGAAACGGAGCGGGACATATTAAAAAAAGCTTTGAGCATCATCTCCAAGAGAGATCGTTGATCTATCTCTTTATAAAGGAATATAACTCGAAACAATGGACGGTCGAGGTGATGTGCACAGTACTGAAAGTCCCCAGGAGCAGTTATTACCGCTGGCTTAAAGATCCGGAGGGCCAACGTAAGCGCAAATATATGGAGCTGGACGAAAAGATCAGGGATGCATATTTTGCAGCCAGGGGACGCAATGGAAGCCCCCGGCTGGCAAAGGATTTGCAGGTATCCGGAACTCCTGTCTCGAGAACCACTGTAGCATGCCACATGAGGAAAATGGGCTTGCGCAGCAAACTCTCGAGACGATTCAAAGTGACGACGGATGCCTCTCACAACTATAAGGTTGCTCCAAATCTGTTGAATCGCGAATTTAATCAGAATGAGCCTGTGAAAGCGTGTGTCTCTGACCTGACGTATATTCCGTGTAAGGATGGATTTCTTTATCTGACCTGTGTGCTGGATCTTTTTGACCGCAAACTGATCGGATGGTCCATAAGCGATCATATGTGTAGCCTTCCCTATTTGTAGGACAGTTCCGAGTTGGACAAAATTATTAACTTTGTTTGGCATAGGAAATAAAATGAAAAAAAAAGTACACAGTGAGTCAGAGAAGGTAAAGGCAGTCCATCAACTTGAAAGTGGGGTGGATGCCGCAGTTGTAGCGCGTGACTACAATATATCCAGGGCTACCCTTTATAATTGGAGGTCCAAGTATAGTGGAATGGAGATCAGTCAGGTTAAACGTCTCAAAGAGCTTGAAGATGAGAACCGCACGTTGAAACAGATGTATGCTGACCTTGCACTTGACAACAAGATACTGAAGGAGGTCATCGAAAAAAAACTCTAGAGCCCGAGGTAAAGAAGGAATTGGCAGGAGATATAGTGGAAGAATATGGTGTAAGCATCTCTCGGGCGTGCAAGCTGATGGACATCCATCGCTCCTACTTCTATTATACTGACAAGAAAGATGACACTGAAGTTGAAGACGCAATCCGTGCTGCCGCCAACTTCGGTGATGGCTTCTGGAAGATTTATTCAAGGCTGAGACGTGAGGGTAAGACATGGAACCACAAGAAGGTTTACAGGGTTTACAAGGCAATGCACTATGAGAAGCGAAGCCGTTTGAAGAAACGTCTGCCTGCAAGGGTGAAGAATCCTCTGGTTATGCCTAAAGAGCCCAATGTTACCTGGTCCATTGACTTTGTCAGTGACAGGATTGAGTGCGGAAGACAATTCCGTGTTCTTAATATCATAGATGATGCCTGCAAGATTGCCGTGACACAGGAGATATCGATGTCCATGCCGGCAAAGCGTGTCATCAAAGTTCTGGAAAAGGTCATATGGCTTAATGGCAAACCAAAGAACATACGCTGCGACAATGGTCCTGAGTTTATCGCCCAGGTGTTCAAAGATTGGTGTAAAGGCAATGAGATAAACATTATGTATACTCAGCCTGGTAAACCCACCCAGAACGGCTACATTGAACGCTTCAACGGAAGCTACAGAAGGGCTGTACTTGACAGATATATTTTCCGAAACTTGTCTGAAGTCAGGGAACTGACAGAAGCCTGGCGGAATGACTACAACGAAGAACGACCCCATGAGGCGTTGGGCAACATGACACCCTTTGAGTATAGGGAAGAACTGATAAAACGAAAGGAAGCAGTATGACAGATATTTTGACAAGCAAAGGTAACACTAGCCGCTACAGCGGTCAAGGCCAAGACGAGTGCCCTGTCGGGCAGTCTTGTCCGCTGTTGTTAACGGAAACTGAGAATGCAGTAATTTCGGTAAATTAAAGTGCAGTGTTTTCGGTAACAACAATGCAGCACTTTTGGTAACAATGATGCAGTAATTTCAGTAACAACTGTGCATCTTTTGCAAAGGTAATTTATTCATTCACATTCCCATTTTTTTGTTTCCATTTTTCATTCATTTTTTTAGTTTTCATCAAAAATAGTTTTTCTGTTAGTCATTCTGTAACTCTTTCCTTTGAGTTGCAAAAGTTCACATTTATAGAGCAATCTGTCTAAAAGAGCCGTCGCCAGCACTTCGTCATCAAGCGAACGAGCCCATTCTGCAGGTGATTTATTGGTGGTGATAATAAACGAAGTGGATTCGTATATGCTGTTCATAAAGGCAAAGAGAAGATTCCCTTCCTCGCGATTCACAGATATATTCATCAGGTCATCTATGACAATCACGTCCGCGGCAGCCAGGTTCTTGTATTCCCTTTTTGCACTGGCAACTATATTTTTCAACTTAAGTGTGGTCAGTAGTTCATCCATACTTCTGAAGTATGCTTTATACCCCTTGTCAATGGCATCGGCACAAAGGCCTGAAGCGATAAATGTTTTGCCAACACCACAAGGCCCCGCAAGCATAAGGTTGAAGCTTTCTTCGACCCAATGCAGTTCCCGAAGTTGGTTTAGTTGAGTTGCGCTCAATCCATTTGAGATGGAGTGGTCATACATGTTAAGATTATGTGCTAGTGGAAGTTTGGCAGCTTTTAAACGTAAAAGTCTCTGCTTCTCTTCACGGCCTTGAACTTCCAACTCCAGCACAAGACTTAAAAAATCATCATAACTGGGAGACTCTTTCTGTGCTCTTAGCAGGATATCCTGGGCATTGACAGTTAGTCCGGAGAGCCTGAGTCGTTTTGCATACCCGCGTATGGTTGTTAATTTATCCGGCGTCATATCAGTTGCTTTTAAAGAGGTTTTGATACACATCGATGGTGGATTTGTTTGGCCTGATATTTACCATCAATTGTGTTTCAGGAGTGCCAAGGGATTTGATCTCCATCTCATTATTATTCTCCCTGATCACCGCACTGGAGGAGAGTATTGACTTGAAGTCATTCGCACTGTAGAGGGCTTTCTCAAGGCACGTATCAAGTGCTTTGTCAGTGTCTTCCGGCGCATATTTTGCCAGGCAGTTCAACATGACAGTTATCTGGTCCCTTATATATCGGGGATAACGTTCTTTTATTTTGGACAGGAAGATTTCAGCCCCTGATTGATCCGTGAACTGAACCTTCACCTTATCACAGAGATTCTGAATGCTGGTTGATTTATCACGCTGATGATTATTGTTAATGACTTTCTCTCCGCGCCCGGCCGGTATAAGGTGCTTTGCCAGGAGCTCTCCATCCATGGTTTTGATCACGAGTGTGCCATTTTCTTCATCGACAAGAACCCTGGTCTCTTCACCACGGTACGTGCCGGAAGGAAGCGAGTAGGTGTTCCCTTTGTAACGTAGGCTGTTTGTGTTTTGAACTTTATGCCCTAACTCAAGTGCGGAGGAAGTCACGGGTATGTATGGTTGTAAATCTTTACATTCAGAGCTCCATACCTGCTGGGGCACCTTGCAGGTAGTATTATGAACCATGGCATTGCCTGTCCTGGTCAACCAGTATTCGGCTTCCTTGCTAAGGTTATCCAAATTGCTGTATGACCTGTTCAGTAAAAAGTTCTGTTTGACATACTTGATCACGTTCTCTATCTTCCCCTTGCTCTCGGGGTCTGCTTTACGGCAAAAAACGGGCTTGAACGGACGGCTTTTCACATAGCTGTTGAATACCTCTGTCATAATGTAATCCCCGATGTTCTCATCATAAAGAAAGACTGAATCCTGGTCATAAATAATAAACCTGGGTATCCCATGAAAGAAACGAAAAGCAAGCTCATGAGCGTAGACAGCGTTCTCGCTGGTGAAAGGTTTATCCTGGAAGCAAATAAACTTGTAGCGGCTATATCCCAGGACCATGGCAAAGAAGTAAATTTTGACCCTTGAACCGTCGCCTTTTCGCAGCTTGTATTCACCGAAGTCAACCTGGGCATATTTACCCGGTGGCGTTTCGGGGAGAGATCCATACTCGCGTTCATTGACTTTTAACTTGGGCAGATTGTGCTCCTGTCGGATCTTCATGACAAAGTTGTAAACAGTTTTAGGTGTTACACGAGGAAAAGAAGGATGATACTCCTTTAACCAGTCATGCATCTGCGCAGCCGGTGTATCCTGGAACTGACCCAGGCGTTCTACAATGAAGCTCCTGTAAGGCTCTAGAATGCAGTCACGCTCGTTCAAGCTGTTTGAGTAACTTTCAAACTCCTTGATATCCATCTCCAGGTACTTCTTTACTGTTCTAAAATTGATCCCGAGATAATCGGCAATCCATTGAATCGATTGATGCTCCTCATGACGAAGCCGGTGAATAGTGTCGTACATAATGTAACGATTGAGTGATTTATATTCCTTCTCTGTCATAATACCTTTGCTTTAAAATTATGACTTAAAGGTGAAAATTATTTCTCAAAAACACTGCACTATTGTTACCGTTTTTACTGCACTGCTGTTGCCATTATCGCTGTAGTCTTGTTACCGTTTTCACTGTACTGAGATTTCCATTTTTACTGTATTTCTAATTTCCGGTAACAGCTGTATCGTCTAGTATTGGGAGTGGCTTATCAAAAATCTGTCCGACATCATAACATTGTAAGCCCCCGATAAAATACCCATTTTAGCGTAAATGGTTTTTCCCGATCTTTGCCGGCAAACCTATTTTTTATGAAGCCTGTAAGCAAAGAAGAATTCCTGGCGATATTGGAACGCCAACAGAAAAGCGGGTTAAGCATCAAAGATTTTTGTGCGAACGAGTCCTATACAGTCTCCAGCTTCCACTACTGGAAATCCAAGTTTGGACTCTCCCGATCCTATAACAACAATACACCGGAGGCACCCGCGAGCACGCTGGCACCGATCAGTATCAACCTACCTGTAAAAGCCCCCGCCACCGTATCAGGCACATCTCCCCGCAGCAGCCAGGGAGAGATCAGGATCAAACTTCCGGGAGGTATCCAGGTCAGTTTCACTGGCAGTGCCCAGACAGAGATCGCTATCAATTTACTGAATCAAATCTGCTCACGCCATGTTCTGCCTGAATGATAACATGCGCTACTTCTTGTGTCCTGGGAAGACAGACATGCGAAAAGGGATGAACTCACTCTGTGGTGTTGTACAAAACCAGATGGGATATGATGTCCGTATGGGTGATGTCTTCATCTTCATCAATCGAAACCGTACAACCATGAAGCTTTTGCATGCAGAAGATGGAGGGTTGGTCCTGTACATGAAAAGGCTCGAGGAAGGTACCTTCCGCATACCCTCATACGATGAAAATAGCCGCTCTTATCCCATGCAGTGGAGAGATCTCGTGTTGATGGTTGAGGGCATACGGGATGATCCGGCCACCAGGTTGAAGAGGCTAATGGCAATGAGAAACGGGCAATAAAAAAATCGGAAAAAGAGTAGAAATAATCTCTTGAAAGCTTGTCCAGATCAGGGTTTTTTTGTATTTTTATGACTAGATAAAAACCCGGGAAATGGACCAGATGCAAGCCGTAGAACTCCTCATACAATCGCAGGCGGAACAAATCCGTCAGCTCACCGAGGCTAACACGAAGCTATCGGAACAACTCTCCGGGATGCAGCAGCGGATGGATAAGCTGCTGGCACAAATCGCCTGGTTCACCCGCCAGTTTTATGGGCGTAAAAGCGAAAAGCTATCCCAGCTGGATCCCAACCAGCTCTCATTGTTTGAAACGATTGCAGACGAGGAGAAGCGACTGGCTGAGATCGAAGCCGCCCGTGCTGCTGCCGAGAAGCAGATTGAGGAGCAGACACGCACAAGGAAGAAAGAGAGATCCAACCGCAAGATGTTGGAGGATCTGCCCGTGGTGGAGGTGCTGCTTGAACCTGAAGAACTTGATCTGGACAAATACAAGCGTATCGGTGAGGAACGTACCCGTACACTGGAGTTTGAACCCGGGAAGCTGTACGTGAAAGAGCTTGTACGCCCCAAGTACGGTTTAAAAGACAACACTGCACCGGCAGTTGATGGCACACCCGGTGTGATCATCGCCCCGCTCCCGTTACTGCCCATATACAAGGGGCTCCCAGGAGCCAGTCTTCTCGCAGAGATCCTGCTTGGGAAGTATGTGTATCATCTCCCCTTTTACCGCCAGGTACAGCAGTTCCAACACTTGGGGGTGAAGATACCGGAGAATACGATCTCCGGTTGGTTCAAGCCCGCTTGCGAGCTCCTGAAGCCGCTCTACGAGGCACTTAAGAGAGAGGTTGTTGATACTGATTACCTCCAGGTGGATGAAACCACCCTACCGGTGATCAACAAGGAAAGTCACAAGGCAAAAAAAGAGTACTTGTGGATGGTGAGAGCAGTCATGAAGAAACTGGTTTTCTTTTATTACAACGATGGTTCCAGGTCCCAGGAAACCGTGGGTACCTTACTGAAATCCTTTACCGGTTACCTGCAAAGTGACGGTTGGCAAGCCTACAATGTCTTTGACAAGGGAGATAAGGTGTGTCTCGTCAGCTGCATCGTCCACATAAGGCGCTATTACGAAAAGGCCCTGAATGAGAATAAAGCACTGGCAGAACATGCCCTGAAAGAGATCCAGAAGCTGTACCGGATAGAGAGGATGGCTGACGAGCGAAACCTATCGTACGAGGAACGGGCAAAACTCAGGGAGGAACTTGCTACACCAATCATGGACTCACTTGAAGTATGGGTGAGTAAAACCTTCCCTACGGTTCTACCCCAAAGTCTTATTGGTGAAGCTCTCAAATACACGTATAATTATTGGCCGCGAATGAAGAATTACATGAAAGATGGGCGACTATTGCTCGACAACAACATGGCTGAAAATGCGATCCGTCCCATTGCCCTGTCTCGAAAGAACTTCATGTTCTGCGGGAACCACGAGGCAGCAGAGAACACGGCCATAATCTGCTCCCTGTTGACCTCATGCAAGGAGCAGGGGGTGAACCCGCGGGAATGGCTTATCGATGTGATAGGCAAGATGCCTTATTACCCGAAAATCCCGTGCTTTTGTAACCATATTTACAGCTCTCTTCCCGATGTACTTTCCTTACCCTTGAAGGTGTATGGTATCTCCAGGAGGTCGAAGACTAGTCGCTGAGCCGCGGTGGGTGTGGAGTACACATCCTTGTATTTTCCCTCGAAGTGAACCCTTGCATAAGTTTCCACCTTGCGCAACATATCTTGTTCAGACCAGTGTTTGCGTTTCTTCTTGTCAATCTGGTCCACCATCTTTCGTAACCTTGCAAGGATGATCAGAGAGATGAAGGTCACGAAAATTTTTCCCTTGATCGTCTGCTCGCTATGGTTCTTCAGGCGTCTCAAGTCCAGGAGATTCTTCTCATCATCGAAGTACAATTCCACACCGTTTCTCTCCCGGTATTGTTCCAGTGCCTGAACCGCCGTTTTGGCTGAGGTAGAGATCAGTACCCAGTAACAACTGTCACTGTTGATGAACTCCTGTATCGCCTCATCGTTATAATTCACCGACCGGCCCCGAACCGGGGTCTCCTTGACGATGAAGTAACGCTCATACATCGTCCGGTGTGATTCTACAAGCTTGTCTGCTTCCAGCTCATCTTTCAAAGCCCTTAGCTTTTGCATGAAAGAGGCTATGATCTTGTCTTTTCTCGCGGGGTCAAAATACAGGTGATACCAGGTTCTGCCATGAGCAGGGGTAGTCTTGTAGATGGTCTTCCCGTACATGATACTCCCATTTTCCTCGATCAGGTTCCCCGGGCGCACAAGTGTGTCGCGATGTTCCGCAATCAATTTCTTTTGCCATGCGACATTGGACGGCACCGGGATGGTGAACTTGTAGCCCTCGCGTGACAACAGCTCAAGGTTGTAGTCACTATAAAAACCGCGATCACCCACGAAGGTAAACCTTGGGACTTCCATCTTCTTCATCATCGACAACACCTGATCCAGGATCACCTTGTCGGACATGCTCCCGGGGAGCACCTGGTACCACATAGGCAGCCCGCTCCCACACGAGGTCAGCAGTGCCAGGTTGATTTGCTCGAGGTTTTCCCTATCCCTGTTGTACCCGTACTCCGCGTAAGGGTTTCGTTTGCCGTAGGTACTCACGCTGGTCAAATCGAATAGCTGGCTCCCTTTTTCCGCGTGTTCCCCCGCCCAGAGTTGAAAGAACGTGTTCACCTTGTCTTGCTTCAATCTCCCGAGCAATTCGGACACCCTTTGTGAACTCAACCCCATCTTCCCCAAACCGCGCTGCTCCAACCAGTCTTCCGCGTTGCTCAATGCCTTCCCCCGACATATCTGGTAGTATGACAACGCGATGATCTTGCGGGCATCATTCTCCCCGTAGCTCTCGGTCAAAACGCGTGAAACACCAGTATCCCGGGTCACCTTGTCAAGTATCATCGTCTCTCCAACGAATGTGGTGTTGGATACCTCGTTGGGCTTCTTTACCTCTGCGGCTAGTTGATGCATCTTTTCCCGGTTCCTATAGTAAGTGTTGTAAATAGCCTCACCATCTGCCCCCTTCTTGCCAATACAGGTGCGCTTGTGCGTTGAGTAACCCTTTTCCCTGTCCCAGTATGACTCATCCTCGTAGAGATATACCGTTCCATTCTTCGCCTTGATCTCGATGACCCTTTTTCCCATGACAGTGAATCTTTAATATGGTTACAAATATAACCATATTGTTTGAGAAAAACAAGGGTTTGCTAAAATATTTTCAGTATTTATCAGTAGATTACGTGTAATTGACAATAATCTGGTTAGAAAAAAGCGGGAATTTCAGTTATTACCAGAAGCCGGGGAATGATGAAAACCTGAAGAAGCTTTTGCCGAATTACTGGAAAAAGGAGGAAACTAGCGAATCTCTAGTAAAAATCTAATAATGCTCTAATAAATGCCTATAGGCACTCTAAAGATACTCTAACAATTTACTAGAGAACCCGCAGTTGTCGGAATGAATAATCAGATCAAATCCGTGGGTGCATATGCTCCGGAATAATCAAGAGGTAGTTGCTCGGGTGCTTACATAACATTGTATACATAAATAACTAATTTAGCAGTCTAATCAAAGACTGTCCTAAAAAGGGGTAGCTTACATATGAATGCATCCCATACCGTAGTTCCGGCCATCAGGATGGCCAATAGGAACAGACCTTTTGGAGAAGGAATGATATTTCATTCTGACCGGGGCATACAATATGCTTGCAAACAGACTGTCAATCTGTTGAAATCCTTGAAGCTGGAACAAAGTATGAGTGGAAAGGGAAATTGTTGGGATAATGCCGTGGCTGAAAGCTTTTTCAAAACTTTCAAATCTGAATTGGTCTATGGTACCAAACTCAAAACAAGAGAGCAAATGCGCTTGTATGTATTTGAATATATTGAATCCTGGTATAATCATAAAAGAAGATTCTCAGCATTGGGAAACTTAACCATTGATGAATTTTGGAATCAGTATAATATTAAAAAAGATTCAATTAAAAATGTCGCTTAACTTTTTGTCTCAATTAAGTTTGCAAGTCCAGATACCGGCAAAAGTGAAAGACTATATATGGATACAAATGTTTTATAATTTGTATCCATATATATGTTTTATATTTCGCTGACATACAGTAATTTGCATAGATATATATTTTAAGTTAGAAATATCCTAATTTCTTTTATATCGTTGTTTAAGTACCATATTTATAATTTCTCTAACGAAAAAGATAAATCCTATTCCAAGAATTATATCTTTGAATACGGTATAAAATGAAATTGTGTATTTACCGGTAACAATGACGTGTAATGTTTTTATTAGAAAATAAGTTATCAGTATAAAAATGATTGTTATAAACAAAATCTTAACCATCCCGAATAGCAATAAAAAAATATTCAATTTTTCTTTTCTTCCCTTTTTAAAAAGAATAGCTAATTCTTTCATCGCTTCTTTATTTAGGTTTACATGGTGCAGAGCATCGGACAGAAACCAATACATATCTGTATTTATCAGTGGGTTCATGTTAAAGATGAATATAATATAGGAAAGATATGCTATATTTAACAATGCTGCTTGATCAGTAATTTCATAGAATACTAAATAAACGGTTGTTATTATGAATTGAAAATAAAAACCACCTATGTCTACAACCATTTTTTTCTTAGGACTTAAGGTCCAAGATGGATTTACATCAGCAAATAAAACTGGAGAGAAAAAGTAAAAGCCAAATCCTATACCCTTGCTATTTTTTCCGAAAAACTGCAATGCAGTGCAATGCCCTATTTCATGGAATAAAAAAAGTATTATAAGCCCAATTAAAAATATTATGATATTCGTTTCATTTATAATGCTTTTTTGCCAAGGCAGTTCTTTTATTAGTATCGATATATTGCATATCACACAAAAGGTAATTACAGAAAGAACAACCGGCTTCTTAAATAAAAAAACTAAAGGGTGACAAATCTTTTGGAGTATTTTTTCTGGGATAATGATTCGCTCCAGATGTATATGTGATTTCTTTTTTTTTATTTGAATGTTCTCTATTTCTATAATGCCATTTTTATATAATTGATCTTTAATAAAAGAGAGAACTCTTTCATAATCTATATTTTTAGCATTTCCACTGGTTAACTTGTCTGTTATCTCTTGAATAGTGTTTGCGTTATTAATTTGTAACACGATTGCTATTGCCGAATAAGAAACAAACATCTTTGTCTGATAATATTCATTATATAGTAAATATTGGTTATCAGATACTTTTTCCCATTTAGTTGCATTGTGCATAATAGGAATCCAGTCTAAATCTTTTTCAACTATTGAATTCACAATTCAAATTTTAGTCTATTATAAATTTCTTTATCAGTCGGATAAACTTTAAATGTTTTATGTTCAAGAAGATAGTACTCATTCTTTCCAAAACAAAAAGTTGAATAATATTCCTTTGATATAGGGAAACGACTATCGTCTACTTTTACTTCTTGTGGTTTTATCCACTTATATACAGATAGTAATGCATCCCATTTATCAACATTGTTTATTTGGATAAGAGAGTCTAAATTATAAATAACTTTAGACATTACAGAGGTTATAAAGTTCTGTTTTGATAAATTTGGT
The DNA here is from genome assembly GCA_016916535.1 of Dysgonomonadaceae bacterium zrk40. Lineage (NCBI taxonomy): Bacteria > Pseudomonadati > Bacteroidota > Bacteroidia > Bacteroidales > Dysgonomonadaceae > Dysgonomonadaceae bacterium zrk40. The sequence goes on along the minus strand of CP070276.1, from coordinate 3,016,691 downwards.
TCAATATTATCTCCCAAATGTTTGCATTTTATATCATTGTTGTCAGAAGTAATTATCAGTCCATGAATAATATCTGTTTTATATAGGTAACTTAACCAGGCAAATCCTTGATGAAATAATAGGGTAGATTGTTTAAATGTTGTTTCATACAAATTTTTATTATTAAGTGGTTGTTCGATACCTTTATTTCCATCAATAAAAAAAATGATTTTATACCCCGAATTTATTAAAGTTTTCATCTTAAATAATAGATTCTCATCGCGATGGGACAAAAATCTAATATCAGTATTCCATCTATTTTGACCTAAATTGAGCTCGGCTAACTGCATAAAATAATCAGATTGCCGGAATTTTAATTCTTCACTCATTAGAATTGCTACTGGAAAACCTTGTGCAAGTATTGTCGCAGGGACTAATTTAAATAGTCCATAACAGAATGAGTAAAAAATGTTGTGTGATTTTAGTGCGTTAAGCCATGAATCAGGGAGTTTTATCGTGAACTTTTTCTCTAAATATTGTTTTAACTTTATATTCGCTGTAAGTTTATGCTGTGTGTACGCTCTGGCTATTTGGACAATTGTAGAAGTTTCTGATATACCCCATAATAGATTTAATATTGCTGATAGTTTCGCTGTGAACAATTCTTCTTTTTCATTCATTCTATAAACAATTTATCAATAGGTTTCATGATTTCAGGCTCGACTTCCAGATCCTGAACAGTTTTTAGTCGAGAGCTAAGAATAACGCTATTAGTAGTATTACTACGGCGATTCGTATATTTTACATAATACAACCCAGATTCGAATTCATATAAATAGTTCGAGTTTAGGGCGTAAGTTATTTCAACAGAGTGTGAATCAAGGTCTGTGTAGCACATACTCCCCTTAACCGTACTCTTCATAACATTTTTCATGGGTTGAGTTGAATATTGTAGAGCCACAATTGCTTTGTTATCTTTCCTTATAATTAAGTATCCTGTTTGAGTGAAGTCCTTTCTTTCCCTTCGAAAATGGATTTGGATAGCTTCAAAACCTCTATATTCGATATATTGATAGCTGTCAAAAGTGTATTTTTTGAACTGTTGAATAACAGCTTGTTCTCTGATAGGAATCATCGCTGCAAAGCGATTCACTCTTATCGGGTACAATCTGTCTTTCGCATCATCTGCTATCTTCTCCGTTCCCTCTAATTTCCCGACAAGAGGCAAATTTCTTTGATTAGGTTGCGAAAAATGTAAAACTCCTTTATAGTAAATTAAAGATGTAGAGTCTTTCGCATCGAAAATATCAACATCTGCATGAACCGAAAGTGCTGAATTTGATGTTGGGTCATAAAGAGCAGGTATTAAGCGTATAGCTTCTTCAACTAATTTTTTAGGATTTAATGGGTTTACCACGATCTCATCTAAGATTTTCACATCTGATTCTAAACGTATAGTTTTTTCTAAATCTGAAGAAGCTATCACCGATTCTACGTCTATTTTTGTTGGCTTATAACTTATATGCGAGATAATCAATGAATCTTGCTTCGATATGTCAGATATGGATACTCTGGCTACTCCCGTTGTGTCTGAATAGGAAAAAAAATCCTTATTGAGAATACCTACATAGGCTCCTTCTATTGGATTATTTTCTTCATCTACTAAATGTAACTGAATTATTTGGCAATGAACAGTCACTACATTGAATAATCCAAAAAGAATAAATATGATTGTATTTTTTATTTTCATGAGCTAAAAAAAATATAAAGAGGATGTTATAAAATTATTTTCTTGCCCTTTTAAGGTAGGGCGCAAATCAGAATTAAACTTCCGTAATTTTAAAACACCCTCTTTAATCGTTTCAGTAAAGATCAGCAATCTGGGAACCAATTGTATTCGCCTTTGTCTATGTCAAACTCTAAAATGCGAAGCAATTCTTTCCTTTCCTCCAGTTCTTGGAGTGAAATACTCTCTGTACTAAATAATTGAGTGTCCTTTTCCTCAATTACTGATTTCTCAACATTATCCATAGTAAAATAAATAAAAAATGAATAAACGCTACAACTTAAAGCGTCTGTAGCATAACGCTATAATTACATGTACGTCACAAATATAGCATAGTCATATGAAAACAATGATATTTTTACAAAATAATTTATCATAAAAAAGTATACACTGAATCAATTTTCATATTTTTAATTATAATAAGTTTTACCTATGGGTTAAAACCTTAATAATAAAATATTAAATAGTTGTGTTTATTTGGTGAATATCTTTCAAAACTAATGTTTAACCTGGTGGGAGGTAGTTTTGAAAATTTCTTCTTCATAATACTGTGTATAATTGAGTTACCATCTAAATCCATAGCTGTTTAGAGAGAATGAATGTTTATCAGGATTTGTAGTAATAGATTGCATCTTACTTCAGGAAGTATAACTTCTGTGTTAGATCAGATCTGGATTATTATTTATTAAAATTCTGCTAGTGTTATTTTATTTTTCCAAAGCTTTAAGTATATTGGCACTTTTCTTATGTGTTTTTCGTATTGGCCCTCCACCATTTCCAGATGGGATAACCATATTTCCTGCGGTTGAGATTATCTGCACGTTTTTCCCCACAAATTCATACCTGACTGAGCCTCGTGGAAGTTGATTGATAGGAGCAGAATTGGTAACGGTTGTACTTATATGGATTTTATATTCATCAGGAGGATGGAGTATTTTTATCCTATCTCCTCTTGTGGGTAATTTTGTGAAAGGTGAGACTTTAAGTACGTTGTTATTATCTTGCTCGGGGAGTAGCTGAGGTGTGCGTTGAAGAGGTTGGTGTTCGGGTAGCTTTTCGGGCATGATGATTGACTGACGAAGTCTTTTTTTCATTTCATCATTAAAATCTTGTGCTTTTAATTCTGTTATAAACAGTCCAAAAAATACACAAAAAGATATCAAGCAGTAATATTTGTTCATTAGCCAAGTGTTGTTGTGAAAGCTCTTTAAATTCTTTCTTGAATTAGTGGAAGAAAATAAAGTGACTAAGAAAATATGTGTCAATTCATCCTTCTATCCAGATGATATATGCTTGATTATTTAATTCGATATATTATTCCTCCATCTCGTTCATGTCTGGATTTTGTGATTTACATTCTTCAAATGAGAATAACACAGAATATAGTGTAGAAACACATGTGTAGTTTCAATCAACCCTTGTGTCTTTACTTTTCATCATTTATACAATAATACAATCAGAGCCAAAAATAATTATTTTCATTATAAACCACAATGATAAACCTTTTCTTTTTGTTAATTTAAGCTCTGGCACTTTTATTTCGCTTTATGGATATTGTATTGAACTAATCCTTGTAAATTTGCATCATTTGCATTTTCGGCGTATTCTGCCGCAGTCTGAAAATGATCTATTGCCTTTTCATACTCACGACGCTTTCGATGAACGCAACCACTATAAAACTAAGCTAAAGTTGTAATTTGAGGATCTTTTCTACCGGTTGAGTAATAATCTCTTGCCTGAAAAATCAATGTATCCTCGACTATGGACGATTTTTCATATATTTGCTTGCACTTGCAATACTAGAAAACGCATATAATTTCCCCGACTAAGGCTCTTCTTTTCCGGATAAAAAATAGAGTCGATTAGGGTCATGGTACTGTTAGGTTTACTTTTAAGTAAATAATCTGCATCTTCCAGTAGTTTGGAAGCCTCCGACTGTGGGTTATTACAAGCGAATAAACAGCTTAATCCGAAGCTAATGAAAATTATATAAAATATACATCCCATCAATCTGTCAGCTTTAATCTTTATTTGTTCCACAAATTTAAAACTTTTTCATATAGATTGAAATTAAAAAACTCTATCAAACAATTGGATCTTTAATATCTGATTTTATTGTAGGTGGTATCCCTTTACATTTTTCTTGCCGGTAGAACAGTCTTTTCTGTTTTCATCTTTTCTTAGCCATTTTTTGTTTATTTCACCCCAAAAGTATACCAGTATTTCAATCCAAAAGTATACCATTTTAATTTAATCTCCAAGTCCGTTTCCCTGTTGGGGGCGGTACCGCCCCCAACAGGGAAACGGGCGTTCTTATTCTGATTCTTATCTTCATTTTTCATTCATCATTTTTTCTGTTTCTTTCAGCCGGTATGAGTCTCCGGACATATTTACAAGATATGCCTTATGGGTTACCCTGTCTACCAGTGCCGCTGTCAGAACGGGGTCACCAAAGATCTCTTCCCAACGGTCAAAGCCGAGGTTCGTGGTAATGATGGTCGATTTCCTGCCCATCCTTAAAGAGAGATGGTTAAACAACAGTTCAGAGCCTTGTTTATCAAACGATACATACCCAAACTCATCGCATATGACCAGGTCATATTTTTCAAACTGTGCTTCTACCTGTTTCAGTGTGCGCTCAGAGTGGGATTCACGTAACTGTGTCAACAAGCGGTGTACCGTGGTGAACAACACTTTATACCCCTGTATACAAGCCTTAAGCCCCAACCCTATCGCGATGTGTGTTTTGCCGGTACCCGGGTTGCCGGAGAGGATCACATTCTGGGCTGCCGGGATAAAGTCCAATCTTTCCAGTAAAGGGAGTTTTTCCCTGGCACCCGACGGTAACTGGTCACGCTCAAGGTCGGAAAGATACATTCTAGACGGGAACCGGGCATTCCTTATTTGCGCTTTTTTACGGTTCTCAATCCTGAGCTCATATTCACGTTCCATGAGCTTTACCAGGTACGCTTCATAATCAAGCCCCTCCCGGGCTGCTTCTGTTGCCAGTTCCTTGTAATCACGCCTGAAAACAGGCAGTCGAAGCTCTTTACTGTATGCTGTTATTTGCCTGTTGATATTGTCCATTGTAGTTTGTTTTTTGCATTAGCCCGGTGATACCGGCAAGTTGTTCTTTGGCTTTGATACTTATTTTATCTTCTGACTCCCCGGTTGTATTTCCACGGGGTTTATTTCCCAGTAGGGCCCGAAGCTTTTCAACACTGACCCCCTGGCAGCCGATGTCCAGTAATCGCTTAAGGGATTCCTCGAGTTTCTCCTGGCTCACCATTTGCTCGCGGCAGTATGTAAGCAGATCGATAAATTCACGGGGTTCGCTTTGGAAAAAGTCCATGTACAACCCTTTAAGGTAATGGTTCCCGGCAAGTGCCAGGCTACCGGCCAGGGCGCCTGGTTTCTTCTTGAATGTTGCCAGGTAATGCTCTATCTCCACATTCCATGAGTGCTTTTCGTAACTACGTCCATGAACGGCTACCCGTTTGTTTTGTACGTATACCTGTAACTCGCGGCTGCGAACACTTACATCAACAAACTCTCCCACCAGATAATCGGGAACCGAGTAACGGTTGGTGCGATAACTGATAGTGGCATATTTATCCACTCGTAACTGGACCTGTTCACTGCAGATAAGCTCCTTGGCCGGATGCTTGCCCAAGAGGTTCTTCTCTTGAGAGAACAGTTCCTCTGCGCTTTTACCGGATCCCTGCTGCTTCCCTGCATTGAGCCTTTTCAGCGTTGCATCAAGCCACTGTTGGGCCTCCAGGGTGTCTGTAAAGGCATCTTTAGGCGCGAAGGCTTTACGGCGAACATACTCCACGCTCCGTTCCACGTGGCCTTTTTCGTTTCCACGGTATATGTTACAAAAGCGATGTCTAAACTGATAGTGTCCCCGAAGCTGGAGCAGTGACTGGGTGGGCTCCTTTTCATGCGGCCCGACAAATCTGGCTACCGCAACCCGCATATTATCGTAAACCATCTCCCGGTAAACGCCACCAATTGTTTTAAAAAAACGTACGTGAGCTTCCATAAAAGCCAGGGTATCCTGCCGCTCGTAAATAAATGCGTAGCGGTAATTGCTGAATGCGGAGGTAAAAACAGCAAGTTGCAATGACCTGCGTTTCCCTGCAATGCAGAGTTTGATCTCACCCCAGTCAAACTCACAGATTTCCCCAGCCTGATAAACCTGGCGAATAAATGCTTCTTTGGTTACTACCCGGTTCTCCCTGCGCGCAATATGATTACAAACCGTGGTGTAGCCAATATCAAACCCTCGCCGGTGAAGTTCCTCAAGGATGTCCTTTTTCTTTAGCATCTGCTTGCGCAGGCCTTGCCCACGCTTACGCCCGTTGTCTTCAAGTAATTCATCGATGACAGTTTCCACCTCCCGCGTTAATTTGAGCCTCAGACGAGGTGTAGCCATTTTATAGACCGGTTCACTGGATAGATTACACGATTGCGCTGTTTCTTTACAGACTGCCAATTGCAATGCCTTTTCGTGTTCCTGCAGGTACTTCCTGATTGTTTTGCGACTAATTTGCAAATCACGGGCTATTTGACGCTGACTTTTTCCATCGCGGAAGCTGCTAATTATAATCTCCTGTTTTGTATACATACTTATCATTCTTTATGAACGAAGTTGTTCCGTTCAAGTTTGTAAGTGGTATACTTTTCGATTGAAATGTGGGGTACTTCTTAATTAATATATACAATTTTTACCATATCAATCTCCTCATTGTTAATAAGCTGTCTTTTTCTTTTTTCTTCAATTAGGGTGAGGATTTCTTCTGCATCACCCCTGATTATATAGTAATTTAATTTCCTGTACCGTTTTAAATCTTTCGGCTTGCCACTTTCTTTTGTGGCAATAATTTCCATATAATCGTTAATGTAATAATACGTCTCGCCTATTTTTCCTCTTGAATTAAGAGGTTCTATTCTGCTTTGATAACCATTCCATTGCTTCTTGGCTTCAGAAAGAGCATTAGCCATATATTTTCTTTCATTGGACGTCACAGGTTCAAGTTGATAATCCTTGACAGGTCCTACAATTTCATGGAGATTGTATCTGACAGGCTCGTCTTTCATTTTAACGCAAAAGGTTACCAATTCTCCTTTGTCATTAATTTCTTTAAATACACCGTAACCTAATATAATTCCGAGCCTAGTTATGCGTATTTGGTCATTGGTCCCCAATTTATATGAACTGACCAACCCAACGTAGAACCGTGTCCATCTCAGGTTTCTTTCAGAAAGAATATGTTGAAGTTTTAGTATTTCACCCTCAGAAGCTTCCCTGAAATCATCCATAGGTATGTCCACAGGTTCTGTGATTAACTGATTGTCACGAAATGCAACCCCTAATGTAATATGATTCACGCCTATTTCCTTTACAATGCCCAATGTTTTACATCCTTCACTGTAAATTATCTCGTTCGTATGAGGTAATATTTTATCATACCACTCCCTAAACTGCTTAAAAGAAATCTCCGGTATAGTCAAGTTCCTTACTTTTACCTTTACTTTTAGTCCCTTTTCACTTAAAAAAGCCTCGATCAATCCTTTATCTTCAACCGTTGCCGCCCGAAGTTTTTTTAAATAAGCATTAATTTCATTCCTGTTCTTCATATCCACTATAGACTTTACTAATTGGCAAATATACAGTATTTCAAATTTGTATGAAGAAAATGAGAGAAATTTTTTATATGTATATCACTAGTGTCCCATTAAAATTGGGACGTTATTAAAAATCAAATAAACTTGGCCCATCTGGTCCAAATCGTTCTTTGTCATTTTGAAATTTAGTTTTGTCAAAGAGGTCTCGAAGAGGCGTTTTATCGGTCAGCGAGATACTCAATATTTGAAGAACTTCGTATGTACTTCTATCCAGTTGCATGTCGTGCTGAATAATTGCCACCAGGCAGTAGGTGCATATAGCTGCGTAGATTTGTATCCGAACGGCATTTTCGGTAATACCCCAGAACTTTTTGATTTTGAGGTGCTGCTTCAGCCATTTGAAGAACAGTTCTACTTGCCAGCGGTTCTTGTAGAGGTCGGCAACTTGAAGGGCAGAAATGTGCGTTGCATTGGTTAAGAAAACAAACTCACGTTTTTGTTCTTCATCCCAATATCTGACCAAACGAAGCGGCTCAGGATAGTATTGCTTCGGATAAAAGCCCGTCAATTGGATAGACATATCTGAGAGTACATTCTTAGGCAATCTTCGCTTCCACTTGACAGGCTTGTATTGAAGATTCTTCTTGGCTCTGACAACGAAGCAGGCACCTATCTGATGAATCCGATACAACATCTTGAAGTTGTTGTAAGCACGGTCAAAGATATAGTAGGAGCCAGACTCATAGGGAATTTCATTCATCGCCTTTGAATCATGCACGGAAGCTTCGGTGATATGAAAGAATGCAGGAATCTGCGTTTCCACATCATACAATGTATGTACTTTGATACCACCTTTCTTCTTGCGAAACTTCGCCCACCAGAATACAGATAGGCATAAATCAATGGTTGTTGAATCAAAGGCGTAAACGTTTCCACCGAGTTTGAAGATATCGGTGACACGCTTCTTCCTTGCTTCGTTTACCAAGTAGTAGGCATACTCCTCAAAGATGTGATAGTCCCTGTTTTGATTGGTTCTCGCCAAGGATGATCTTGAAACATTCCTACCCATTCCCAGATGATAACATTTGGAATGGTGAGCATCAAGAGCGACAATCAAGTCTCGCAGACTTTCACGATTGGAAAGTTGGCCGAACATCAAAGATAGCAACTGGTTCCAGCAAGTGAAATGCTTTATGTAGCGATTCCCTTGGTACTTGTTGACTATACGTCGAAACTTATCTTCATTCAGGAATGAGATTAACTGAGCAAACACATATTTCTCTTTATTCATTGCAGCCTTTGTTATAGGCGGCAAAGGTATCAATTGAAATCGTCGCGCTCGAAAAACCTCTGTATCTAACTAAATTTCAAATATTTCAAAGAACTATTTCAGATTTTAATGGGACAGCAATGAAAAAACCTTATAGTTTTATCAGAGGTTTATTTTCAAAATGACACAGGTTGTCAAATATTTAATTGTTATTTGTCTATATTTGTTTATTGAGAAAGAAAACCTGTAAATAAATCAGAATTGATGCAAGAAGAGAAAAATTCACACCATGTCGTACTGGAAAGTGGTGAGGGAGAAGATCAATTGCGATTTCACGTAGGAGTAAGCGATGAAGCGTATCAGAGAGCCATCGAGTTGATGGATCTGGAAGAAGGAACGATTAGTCAAGATCGGAGGACAGACTTGTTCTTCCAGGCGATGAAAGAAACTTCAAAGGAAAATCGAGAGAAATAGCACAAATTGGATCAAAGAATTGATAGGTAAAGCAGAAATGTTTTCGTAAATTCGTTGCTTGAATTAATTGCCAATAGTTAGAAATGGTGGAATGTTAACTCATATCATTGAAATCCCGTTGAGAACTAAACAAGCAGTGGTTATTCATACCTATGTAAATATTGAAGAGAAGTCATAACCTATGAAGAATCAGCTCAGGGAAAATTTCTGTATGCGCAATTGCATAAAAAACAGACAATTTCCATAAAGTACTTATAATATGAATATTATAAAAACAAACAGGAAGCATATATGAAATGTATACGCAATACAATTGCGTATACACAAACGTTGAACTAAACCTGTCGGTAAATTAGAATAGTGATAATTTTGAAGCGTAATAACTTCAATTAATTATCATTATGAATCTAAACAAAACATTCGAGAGTTTGCAGATCAAGGAGATGCAAATTCGCAATTACAGTACCCGTACAATTAAGACGTATTGCAGCCTGCTCATAAAACTTGAAAAAGACTTGGGTAAATCGCTGTATGAGGTTACCACCGAAGACTTTAAAAACTGGTTACATTACCTGATTACCAAAAAAGGAATTTCCGTTTCCACGGTAAACCAGCTTATAAGTGCTTTCAAGATTTTTCATGTAGACGTCTGCCATCGCAAATGGGAAGAGTTCCATGTAAGACGGCCTCGCAAGGAGAAAAAACTCCCCATAGTTTTGTCATTGCAGGAAGTGCAACGCATGATCACGGTAACAAACAACATAAAGCACAGAGCCATTCTAATGCTTACTTATTCTGCGGGACTTCGCAGGATGGAAGTATTACAAATCAAACCACGCGACATTGATTCACAGCGTATGCAAGTACGTATCGTGCAAGGAAAGGGGAAGAAGGACAGATATACCATTCTTTCGTGGAAAACACTCGAAGTGCTGCGAATGTATTATAAATTGGAACGACCAAGCACTTATCTATTCGAACCGATGGGGCGTAAAGGACAACCCTTGTCGGAAAGAACTGTAGAGTATATTGTGAAAAACAGTGCTAAAAATGCCGGAATAAAAAAAGAGGTATCGTTTCATACATTGCGTCATTGTTTTGCCACCCATTTATTGGAAGCCGGTGTAAACCTGAGACAGATACAGCAGTTCATGGGTCATACTTCATTGAAGACCACAGCTGTTTACCTGCATGTAGCCCATATCAAAACCAGCGAGTTTACTTCTCCATTGGATGATATAACATTTTTCTGATCTATCATTATGGAGAATAAAAAGCAAATCATAGAGATTGCTGACATTTTCCGGGATAAGAGACACGATTTCCTGACCGAGAACACACTTTGTGCCGTACAGCAAAAAGCAATGGAAGATATTATTGCCTGTCGTACTTCAGAACTTGGCGGGCATACATTGAGTTGCAATCATTGCGGTCACAAGGTTCAATCCTATAACTCGTGTCGTAATCGCAATTGTCCCAAATGCCAGTACATAAAACGGATGCAATGGGTGGATAAACTTGCGGCTGATCTCCCCCCGGTAAAACATTTTCACATTGTTTTCACAATACCCGCGTGTCTGCACAAACTGTTTTATATCAATCAGAGGATTGCTTATTCCTTGCTCTTCAAAGCAGCCGGACAAACACTGATGCAATGTGCCAGAAACACGCATTATTTAGGTGCAGAGGCCGGAGCTGTTGCCCTGTTACACACCTGGGGTCAAACAATGACCTATCACCCGCATATTCATACCATTGTTCCTGCCGGAGGAGTATCCGATGATGGAATGGAATGGGTACCAAGTGCTAAAAAGTTTTTTGTCCCGGTAAAAGTGCTCAGCACCGTTTTCAGGGGTATTTTATGTCGGCTACTGCAGGAGTCAGTATTCAGGAAGGAGATCAAACTTCCGGATGATACACCCGATTTTCAGACCATAAAAGCAAAATGCTACGCTAAAAAATGGGTGGTTTATGCAGAAAAACCGTTTGCTTCACCCGATAATCTGGTCCGTTATCTGGGCAACTACACACACCGTGTGGCAATTAGCAACCACCGTATGGTAGGTTACAAAGATGATAAGGTTACTTTCAGCTATAGGGAGAACAAGGCAGGAGGTGCAAGAAAAACAATGACCCTGGAAACTATGGAGTTTATACGGCGATTCATGCAGCATGTCCTTCCATGTGGATTTAGCAAAATACGTTACTTCGGATTCATGGCTATCTGCAAAAGGAAAACAAAGCTCAATTTATGCTATTCACTGTTGCCCACCCCAACCTGTTTTTCAAGACTTACAGGACTGCTTGCAATGGAAGTTTTACAAATAATATCCGGTAAGGACCCGATTATTTGCGCAAAGTGCAAAAAAGGGAAATTAATGGTAAGCCCGGCATGCAATGTTTTACACATGGAACCAGGATAATTCTGATAATTAACAAAAGCGTTCTTTCCATTTAATGACAAAACTCGTATAGATGATGAGCAAAATCATACAGGGAGAATTATGCATTTACGTGGACGGTCTAAGATTAAAAAACAATCATGTACTTGAAAAAGAGCTTTTATAGGAACTTATTAACACAAATCAAGCAAAAACGCCAACCTCCCATAAATACTTTTCCCATAGCAATAGGTTCCGTTCAACTAGTTTTATTTGCCATTATTGATATCATATTAAATTAATCTTTGTGAAAATTTGTGAATCAACTTCTTTTCAATAACTTTGGTGGGCTATAACGGCGAATAAAACACTAAGATGTTGTGTGCAATTAAAAAAATGGAATAAAATGGAATTTTTTGACACTTCTAAAAGTATAGTTGAAAACTTATATCTATTAAGTGGCCCTATACTAACTCTTCTTGCAATTGCAGGAGTAATTCAATTATTTATTACCAGAAAAACATTAATTATTAATTCGAAAAGGGATGCGGCAAACTTGGCAGCACAACAAATTAAAGACTACTCTGTTCGTATAATTCCAAAAATGACGAAATACGACTTCTCTTTAATTAAAGAAAAAATAGAAAAAACGAAAATCGAAATTGGTGATTTCAATGTTGAATATCTCAATCAAAAACTAGGTGCAAAGAAAGTATCAGAAGTTCGAAATGAGCGTTTGAAGTTTTTGGTCTTATGGTTAGATGTTCTAAACTCTATGGAGGCCTTTGCCACCTATTTTACAAAGGGAGTTGCTGATGAAGAAATAGCTTTTTCTTCAATAGGAAGAACTTATTGTTACTCGGTGGAAAACTACTTTTTTGAAATTGCAGATTGTCGAAACCTTAAGGATGACAACTCTTTTCAAAATATTATTGATTTGTACAAAATTTGGAAAGAAAGACTCAAAAAAATTCAGCTAACTAAAGAGCAAGAAGAATTGATGCTTAAACTACATCAAGTTAATGAGACAAAAATTGACCCTATCGGAACAAAATAGAACTGCACACAATCGAGTAGACTGCCCCGCCAGCCTTGGCTGACGGGGAGAGCCTCTCACACCACTGTACGTACGGTTCACGTATACAGCGGTTCGTTAAGAAATGGAGCAATTTTCTGATAATAAGTAAACATAGGTTCGTAACCGCGTTGTTGCAGACGTTCCACCGTGATGGTGGTTTTCAAAATAGGGCTACAGGCGACCGCCCATGTACCCATTCGGCTACGGCTGTGGCTGTATGCGTGTTCAAGGTCAACGCCCAAACGTATCAGGTTTTTCCGTCTTCGTTCGGATTTCTTCCATTGTTTCCAGATACAGCAACGTAACCGGTTACGCACCCACCCATCCACATCTTTGAGTTTTTCCTGGATACTTGCCATGCGGTAGTATTGAAGCCAGCCTCGCTGTACTTCTTTCAGTTTGTGGATACGCTCATCGAAACTGGCGGGTGTGGTTTTTCGGGTGATGGCTTTGAGTTTTAGTTTCAGGTTTTTCCATCCTTTGCCGCTTACCACCAGCTGGTATTTGCCTTTTTCCCCCTTTTTGTAAGTGGGCACAAAACCATATCCTAATAGCGAAAAGTTTACGGGGCGACGGATTCCACTTTTCTCCCGATTAATAGGCAGGTGTAGTTTACTCTTTAGAAAGAGAAAGATCTCGTTGCCTGTTTTGCGGGCTTGCCATTGGCTTTTGCAATAAATGCTAAAGTCGTCAGCATAGCGGACAGACTTTAATCCACGTCTGTCTAATTCTTTATCCAATTCATCTAACATGATATTGGAGAGAATCGGGCTCAGCGGACTGCCCTGTGGTACTCCTTTTCGGCGTTTGACTAACTTCCCGTTGATTAAAATCGGCGCTCGCAGCCATTTGCGGATAAGACGCAGCGTAAGCGGGCATTTTACCTTGCGATACAACAATTGCAGCAAAATGCAGTGGTCTACTTCGTCAAAGAAGCTCTTCAGGTCAATGTCTACTATATCCTGATAACCATTGTTTATATACTCCAATGCTTTGAGTACCGCTTGCAGGGCATTCTTATTCGGGCGAAATCCATAACTGTAATCCTCAAATTCCATTTCGAACCGGTTGGCTAAAACTTGCCCTACGGCTTGTTGAAGCATCCGGTCAACCACGGTGGGCACACCTAAAAGACGTCTCTTCCCATTTCCCTTGGGTATCTCTACCCCCAAAATGGGTTGTGGCAGGTAAGTGCCGTTTAACAATGATTGCTCTATACTTTCCCTGTTCTTTGTCAGGTGGTCGTATAGTTCACTTACAGGCATTCGATCAACTCCTGCCGAACCTTTGTTCTGCCTGACCTGTTGCAATGCACGCATCATGTTGTGACGGTTAATCACTTGCTCAATCAATTCCATTTCGTTTTTGTTTGCTCTTTTAATCATCTTCTCTTGCCCTGTTTCGCTTGCTACAGGCTATTTCATTGCTGAAAATCCATGTCGCATTAAAAACTTCTTAACGTTCAGTCCTTCATTACGTTCGTGAGACCTCCGACTCTCTGGATTTCTATCACTTGCCGGCTCGTTTTCCGTAATTACTATGACCTCGGCTGACTTCTCATTACATTTTACTGCTTAGAGATCTCCCCCGGTAAGAGCTTTTTCCTTCCTCCAATCCCTGCGGTATCTACATATCTGTCCACAAACTACCTTTTGGGCGTTACAATGATGTGGTTACTTACCCAAGACAATTATGCCTCATATACCGTTTCTGTTCGTCAGTACCGGATTTTGCAGTCTCGCTTCCTTCACTGCTGTCGTCACCAACAACCAGCTTGCGACTTGCTAATGCTTCGGGCACGACCCCGTGCATAAGGGACTTGCACCCCCTGGAAAAATACACCTGCTTAGAGCATTGTTTAACCAAAATTATTTGTAATTTTGAAATTTTACTGTTGCTTGCAGCAGGTGCGCTCTGCTCATGCAGGGCGCACACATCATGTATAAAACATTGGGGTCTAAGTGGTTTCTTGAAGTGTTCTGCCCCGCATACGCTTTTGCAACGGCAGACAGTGACGAAGCCCGCAATCCCCAACGTTTCATACATGTACCGTTCTCCCGACATCGCCTTCGGCTCGTCGGGAGAACGGACGGAGGATTACATCCTGCATTCTACTCCTCGCCTAACGGCGACATCGTAGAACACAGGATTTGCGAGATTACAAGGGATAGTGGATATCCCCCCCGCAACCTCGCAAATCCTCCGTCCGTTATGTGCAAGTGTAAGACCGACCGTGCCAAACATCAAAACGACCATTTGACTTCAGGCAAAAAATATTTTTTATACGGATTGTGATATTTTGACCCTTTGTGCGAATAATTAGGAAAGTAGAAAGTTTAACACCTAATTATTTAATCGAATGGGAAAAAGAAATAACAAATTATTGGCTATTGCATTTATTGCGATACTGACCTTGACAACAGGATGCGGAATCACAATCACGAGAAATCACTATTATGGTTATCCTGACCAAAGTGTAAAAAAATCAAACAAAAATGAAGTGCAAATCAACTATCCCGTTGATACACTGACAAATTACAAGAATGGACAAAATTGATAAATCCGACATATTTCTCTCTGTTGTTCAAACTAATAAAGGTATCATCTACAAGGTAGCAAATTCTTACTGCAAAAATGTTGAAGACCGAAAAGACCTCGTTCAAGAAATTATTATCCAGTTGTGGAAATCATTTGACAATTATGACGACAATTTCAAGTATTCAACGTGGATGTATCGAATTTCTTTAAATGTTGCGATATCATTTTATCGGAAAGAAACTAGCAGAAAAAAAATATCAAATCTGTTAACAGACGGAATTATCAATTTCCCTGATAATGACTATTTTGAAGATAAGGAAACGGATTTAGGTATTTTACAACAGATGATTTCTCAACTCAAAGATTTGGATAAAGCATTGATGTTGCTTTATTTAGAAGAAAAGAGTCACAAAGAAATTTCTCAAATCATCGGGATTTCTGAAACTAATGTCGCCACCAAAATAAACCGTATCAAAAACGGCTTAAAACAAAAATTTACTAAAATTAAAAATCAATAAAATGGAAAATACAGAACTGATTAACATTTGGAAACAACAAAATGCCAAAATCGAAAAAACATTGGCAATTAATGAACTTCTTTTGAAAGAAGCTATAAACAACAAAGCTAAATCTTCTTTGAAATCATTGGTTAAATTAAAAACATCAGGAATCGTTGCCTTTGTCTTTTATCTTTTGATTTTAGGACACGCCTTGTTTTATGCCATATTTAACTATTCCTCGGCTTTGAACTATTTTATCATTTCAGTCGCTATAATCACCGTGGTTAACATTAAAGGTTTTTCCGACTATATTAGACACCTTAATTGGACGAACAACATTAACTATAATGGTAGCATAATCGAAATTCAACAACAATTATCAAGACTTCAACTATCCATAATTGACCACGCTAAAATTATGTGTCTTCAAATCCCGTTTTACACCACATTTTATTTGAGTAATAAATGGTTTCCTCAAGAAGTCGGATTTGGATATATTGTTTTTCAGGTATTATTGACAAGTTCTTTTATCTACCTTAGTTATTGGCTATATAAGAACCACAAGCCCGAAAACTTAAACAAAAAATGGTTCAGGAATATGATTGCAGGTTCGGGTGGTAAATCAGTAATGAAAGCAATGGAGTTTTATAAGGAAATGGAAGAGTTTAAAAGGGACGACAAGAACACCAGCACATAACAAGGGTTTTGCAAAATGGCGGGTCTACGTCTAAATTGAAAGTTTGTACATTTTAATCCGCAAAAGCCAATTTTATTGGCTTTTTTTCATAATTTAGCAAATAAAAATTGGCTTTTGCTACGTTCCGTCTAAATCGAAACTTTCCGCTTCGATTTTCCGCCACTTCGCAAAGCCCCGAACCGTTAGGCACAAGCTAAAAAAAAAGAACAATGGATAAATTATTAGAAGAAATTGAAAAAAAAAGAACAATGGATAAATTATTAGAAGAAATTGAAAAAAAAAGAACCAGTTTTAAAACTGAAAGCTATGCAATGTCTATTGGGGAATTAGTAAACCTTTATGAAAATGAAGAAATCATTATTAGACCAGAGTATCAAAGACTTTTCAGATGGACTCACGGACAAAAAGTTAAACTTGTCGAATCTATTATATTAGGAATACCTATTCCTTCTGTTTTTGTTTATCAAGATGAAAATGGAATTTGGGAATTAGTTGACGGCTTGCAAAGAGTATCGACTATTTTACAACTTTTTGGAGTTCTAAAAGATACAGACCCTTTAGTTTTGGAAGGAACAAAATATATTCCAAGTTTAGAAGGCTATAAGTGGGAAGATGGAGATAAAGAATTGCCAGCTGGATTAAAACTATCCATAAAACGAACAAAAATTAACTTAACAATTATTTTAAGTGAATCGGACGAAAGAGCGAAATTCGAGGTTTTCCAGAGGTTGAATACTGGAGGTTCAAACGCTTCTAATCAGGAAGTTCGAAATAATGTAATGTTAATGATTAATCGTGATAGATTTCTATGGTTCGAAGGTTTGTCAAAAAATTCCGATTTTCTGGAAACTTTATCACTTTCAGACAGGCTTTATGATGAACAATATCATATGGAGTTGCTCTTACGATTTATCTCCTTAACTCAATATGATTACAACAATAAAAAGGATGTAGGCGACTTTCTTGATGACATTAATGAAGACATATTAAATAGCAACACATTCGATTTTGAAAAAGTTAAAGAAAATTTTGATTTGACATTTGCAACACTAAATAGAATATTGGGAGAAAAATCATTTAAAAAATATAACGGCATTGATTTCAAAGGGAAGTTTTTAGAATCGGCATTTGAGGCAGTAGCAGTTGGTTTATCCCCAAATATTTCCAACTATAATCTTCCCCAAGATGATACTTTAATAAAAACAAAAATTCAAGAGCTTTATAGTCAAGAAACCTATAACCTGACGTCCGGTTCTGGTTCAAATGCAAAAACGAGAATTCCAAAACTTGTTCCTTTCTCAAAAGCTTATTTCGAGAAATAATGGCGAGAAAACCATATACATATAACGAACTCATTGATTTAGTTGGTAATGACTACGCGTGGAGACGAAAGGAACTTAAAATTATTAAAGACCAAATTCCGAGTAGTCCAAGTCCTAAACAAAGCGCAGCGTTGAGATTTTGCGTTCCAATTTTGTATGCTCATTGGGAGGGATTTGTTAAAAAATCGTGTGAGTTATATTTAGAATTTGTAGCTAAAAAGTATCTTAAGCATAGCGAACTGAAACCACAATTCATTGCACTCTCATTGTCAAAAACTTTAGGAAATTTGGAAATAAAAAATATAGAAGAACGCACCAAAGCGGTTGAATTTTTAATCAACGAAATTGACAAGAATTCAAATATGCTAACTAAAAACGTAATCCAAACTAAATCAAATCTTCGTTATAGTGTATTAGAGGAAATTTTATTTATCATTGGGATTGACGAAACGAATTTCGCGCATAAAAGGAGTCTTATAAACGATTTGGTTGATGCAAGGAATAATATTGCACACGGAGATTATCTACGTGTAGAATATGAAGCGTATAACTTAATGCATCAGGATACGCAACAATTAATGGAACTATTAAAAACGGAAATCGAAAACGCAGCGACTTTGGAAGAATATAAAGTGAAAAAAGCCAGTACCTAATCGAGTAGACTGCCCCGCCAGCCTTGGCTGACGGGGAGAGCCTCTCACACCACTGTACGTACGGTTCACGTATACAGCGGTTCGTTAAGAAATGGAGCAATTTTCTGATAATAAGTAAACATAGGTTCGTAACCGCGTTGTTGCAGACGTTCCACCGTGATGGTGGTTTTCAAAATAGGGCTACAGGCGACCGCCCATGTACCCATTCGGCTACGGCTGTGGCTGTATGCGTGTTCAAGGTCAACGCCCAAACGTATCAGGTTTTTCCGTCTTCGTTCGGATTTCTTCCATTGTTTCCAGATACAGCAACGTAACCGGTTACGCACCCACCCATCCACATCTTTGAGTTTTTCCTGGATACTTGCCATGCGGTAGTATTGAAGCCAGCCTCGCTGTACTTCTTTCAGTTTGTGGATACGCTCATCGAAACTGGCGGGTGTGGTTTTTCGGGTGATGGCTTTGAGTTTTAGTTTCAGGTTTTTCCATCCTTTGCCGCTTACCACCAGCTGGTATTTGCCTTTTTCCCCCTTTTTGTAAGTGGGCACAAAACCATATCCTAATAGCGAAAAGTTTACGGGGCGACGGATTCCACTTTTCTCCCGATTAATAGGCAGGTGTAGTTTACTCTTTAGAAAGAGAAAGATCTCGTTGCCTGTTTTGCGGGCTTGCCATTGGCTTTTGCAATAAATGCTAAAGTCGTCAGCATAGCGGACAGACTTTAATCCACGTCTGTCTAATTCTTTATCCAATTCATCTAACATGATATTGGAGAGAATCGGGCTCAGCGGACTGCCCTGTGGTACTCCTTTTCGGCGTTTGACTAACTTCCCGTTGATTAAAATCGGCGCTCGCAGCCATTTGCGGATAAGACGCAGCGTAAGCGGGCATTTTACCTTGCGATACAACAATTGCAGCAAAATGCAGTGGTCTACTTCGTCAAAGAAGCTCTTCAGGTCAATGTCTACTATATCCTGATAACCATTGTTTATATACTCCAATGCTTTGAGTACCGCTTGCAGGGCATTCTTATTCGGGCGAAATCCATAACTGTAATCCTCAAATTCCATTTCGAACCGGTTGGCTAAAACTTGCCCTACGGCTTGTTGAAGCATCCGGTCAACCACGGTGGGCACACCTAAAAGACGTCTCTTCCCATTTCCCTTGGGTATCTCTACCCCCAAAATGGGTTGTGGCAGGTAAGTGCCGTTTAACAATGATTGCTCTATACTTTCCCTGTTCTTTGTCAGGTGGTCGTATAGTTCACTTACAGGCATTCGATCAACTCCTGCCGAACCTTTGTTCTGCCTGACCTGTTGCAATGCACGCATCATGTTGTGACGGTTAATCACTTGCTCAATCAATTCCATTTCGTTTTTGTTTGCTCTTTTAATCATCTTCTCTTGCCCTGTTTCGCTTGCTACAGGCTATTTCATTGCTGAAAATCCATGTCGCATTAAAAACTTCTTAACGTTCAGTCCTTCATTACGTTCGTGAGACCTCCGACTCTCTGGATTTCTATCACTTGCCGGCTCGTTTTCCGTAATTACTATGACCTCGGCTGACTTCTCATTACATTTTACTGCTTAGAGATCTCCCCCGGTAAGAGCTTTTTCCTTCCTCCAATCCCTGCGGTATCTACATATCTGTCCACAAACTACCTTTTGGGCGTTACAATGATGTGGTTGCTTACCCAAGACAATTATGCCTCATATACCGTTTCTGTTCGTCAGTACCGGATTTTGCAGTCTCGCTTCCTTCACTGCTGTCGTCACCAACAACCAGCTTGCGACTTGCTAATGCTTCGGGCACGACCCCGTGCATAAGGGACTTACACCCTCTGGAAAAATACACCTGCTTAGAGCATTGTTTAACCAAAATTATTTGTAATTTTGAAATTTTACTGTTGCTTGCAGCAGGTGCGCTCTGCTCATGCAGGGCGCACACACGGTATATAAAACATTTGGCGGATAGTGCTGATTTTAAGGACGGTACATTTAATAAACATAGCAACGGTTTGATAGGAAATCGCCTTGAAATGCCAAACGTTTCATATACCCAACCGTTGGGTGCAAGGCTAAGAAACCCGAGAAATCGAGCAGAAAACTTTATATTATGACTACCTTTGCAGACAACAACAATTAAAAAGAAATTTAAAGTGAAGACGACACATAAAATAATAAATGGAGACAGTCGACAAATGAATCTTGTCCCCGACAAATCTGTTCATTTAGTCATAACCTCGCCACCTTATTGGCAGCTAAAGGACTATGGAACAGAGAATCAAATAGGCTATCACGAAGATTATGAAACCTATATAAATAACCTCAATCTTGTTTGGAAAGAATGTTACCGGATTCTTGACAACGGTTGCAGACTATGTGTAAATATAGGTGACCAATTTGCAAGGGCTGTATACTATGGACGTTATAAAGTTATTCCAATTCGGACTGAAATAATTAAATTCTGTGAGAGTATCGGATTTGATTATATGGGAGCTATTATTTGGCAAAAACAAACTACTACAAATACAACTGGTGGAGCATCATTAATGGGAAGTTTTCCGACACCAAGAAATGGAATTCTCTCTATTGACTATGAGTTTATTTTAATTTTTAAAAAATTAGGCACTTCCAAATCAAAGGTATCCAAAGAGATAAAAGAACAATCTAAAATGACTACCGAAGAATGGAAAGAATATTTCGCAGGTCATTGGAATTTTGGTGGAGCAAAACAAGATGGACACATCGCTATGTTTCCAGAAGAGTTGCCTAAAAGATTAATAAAAATGTTTGCTTTTAAAGGCGAAACCGTTTTAGACCCATTTATGGGTAGTGGAACAACCTCTTTGGCTGCAAGGAATTTGGAACGAAACTCAATTGGTTATGAGATTAATCCTGAATTTATTGAAGTTGCAAAAAACAAATTAAACATAAACCAAGCTGATATTGCAGGAACAACATATGAGTTTTTAAAAGATATCATCAACATTGACACAGAAAAGGAGTTTAAAAACTTACCTTATCGATTCGTTGATTTTCAAAACCTTGATAAAAAGATTGACCCCAAAAAGCTTCAATTTGGCTCAAAAATCGATAAAAATAGTGGGCAACGAGAAGATTATTACACGGTAAAAGAAATCATTAGTCCTGAGTTAGTTAAACTCAATAACGACCTTGTAGTCAGACTTATTGGGGTAAAAGAAAACAAGACTTCAAATGGTTCTGCCAAAAAGTTTCTTTACGACAAGACAAAAGGGCAAAAGGTTTTTATGAAATTTGACGAAAAAAAATATGATGAACAGAATAATTTAATGTGTTACCTATATTTAAAGAATAAAACTTTTTTGAATGCACATTTAATAAAAGAAGGTTTTGCTGAACCTGATACACAAATTGATTTTAAATACAAAGACAAATTTTTATCTTACTCAAATGGCATACACACAGAATGATATTAATAATTTGATTGCCATACTTAGAGTAGGGCGAGCTCATGCACAAACAGCTTTTGCAATTGAACGCCAACTGAATCAGCAGCACGGTTTTCCAATTACAGGAAATCAAGTTGCTGCTCGTGGTCTTATTTCTTTTGCTATACAACACGGACATTTGATAAAAAGCTCTACGGCTAATCCAGCAGGTTATTGGATTGAAAATAATCCTGATGAGATAAGGAGATATGTTCAGTCTCTTAGACGTAGAGCACAAAAAATTAATGATAGAGCAAACAATTTAGAAGCAAACTTATAATAATGGCAAAAGAATGGATTTTAAATAGCGCGATGAATCGTTTCCAACTGAACTTTAAAAGAAATGTTGGACCAACATCAGAAAGCATAAGACAATGCGAGCCAAAAACATTGGAAGAGTGGCGAGAATACTATTTTTCAAATGTTCGTTCAAAAGAACACATTATCGAACTTGGAAAAAAACTTTACATTAAAATCACAGAAGTAATTTCAGCAGAAGTTGAAGAAATCACAGAGCAAGATTGTATAGACTATATGCTTCAACTCGTAATCGACAGAACCTTTGATGGCTATTGGACTGAAATTAAAACAATTTATGGTCAGCTCGAACAAGAACTTAGTTACAAAATAGAACCAGCCCCGGACAAATGGGACAGACTCTACAATGTTGACTTTTTCATAAAAATTAAAGAAAAGTATATTGGTTTACAAATTAAGCCCGTAAATCAAGGAATTCAACTATCCCAAATTTTTAAGGAGAAAGGGTTGCAGCAAAAAACGCACGAAAAATTTGAAAAGGAATTTGGTGGCAAAGTATTTTACATTT
Organism: Dysgonomonadaceae bacterium zrk40; assembly: GCA_016916535.1. Lineage (NCBI taxonomy): Bacteria > Pseudomonadati > Bacteroidota > Bacteroidia > Bacteroidales > Dysgonomonadaceae > Dysgonomonadaceae bacterium zrk40. Next base: position 2,994,087 of record CP070276.1, on the reverse strand, counting down.
TCTCGTCTAAAGCAAATGGTAAAAAGGTGATAATGAATCCTGAAATTATTAAAGAAATAAGGATTGAAATTAACCGACTTGAACAATAAAGCCCAGCCCCCCAATCGAGTAGACTGCCCCGCCAGCCTTGGCTGACGGGGAGAGCCTCTCACACCACTGTACGTACGGTTCACGTATACAGCGGTTCGTTAAGAAATGGAGCAATTTTCTGATAATAAGTAAACATAGGTTCGTAACCGCGTTGTTGCAGACGTTCCACCGTGATGGTGGTTTTCAAAATAGGGCTACAGGCGACCGCCCATGTACCCATTCGGCTACGGCTGTGGCTGTATGCGTGTTCAAGGTCAACGCCCAAACGTATCAGGTTTTTCCGTCTTCGTTCGGATTTCTTCCATTGTTTCCAGATACAGCAACGTAACCGGTTACGCACCCACCCATCCACATCTTTGAGTTTTTCCTGGATACTTGCCATGCGGTAGTATTGAAGCCAGCCTCGCTGTACTTCTTTCAGTTTGTGGATACGCTCATCGAAACTGGCGGGTGTGGTTTTTCGGGTGATGGCTTTGAGTTTTAGTTTCAGGTTTTTCCATCCTTTGCCGCTTACCACCAGCTGGTATTTGCCTTTTTCCCCCTTTTTGTAAGTGGGCACAAAACCATATCCTAATAGCGAAAAGTTTACGGGGCGACGGATTCCACTTTTCTCCCGATTAATAGGCAGGTGTAGTTTACTCTTTAGAAAGAGAAAGATCTCGTTGCCTGTTTTGCGGGCTTGCCATTGGCTTTTGCAATAAATGCTAAAGTCGTCAGCATAGCGGACAGACTTTAATCCACGTCTGTCTAATTCTTTATCCAATTCATCTAACATGATATTGGAGAGAATCGGGCTCAGCGGACTGCCCTGTGGTACTCCTTTTCGGCGTTTGACTAACTTCCCGTTGATTAAAATCGGCGCTCGCAGCCATTTGCGGATAAGACGCAGCGTAAGCGGGCATTTTACCTTGCGATACAACAATTGCAGCAAAATGCAGTGGTCTACTTCGTCAAAGAAGCTCTTCAGGTCAATGTCTACTATATCCTGATAACCATTGTTTATATACTCCAATGCTTTGAGTACCGCTTGCAGGGCATTCTTATTCGGGCGAAATCCATAACTGTAATCCTCAAATTCCATTTCGAACCGGTTGGCTAAAACTTGCCCTACGGCTTGTTGAAGCATTCGGTCAACCACGGTAGGCACACCTAAAAGACGTGTCTTCCCATTTCCCTTGGGTATCTCTACCCCCAAAATGGGTTGTGGCAGGTAAGTGCCATTTAACAATGATTGCCCTATACTTTCCCTGTTCTTTGTCAGGTGGTCGTATAGTTCGCTTACAGGCATCCGGTCAACTCCTGCCGAACCTTTGTTCTGCCTGACCTGTTGCAATGCACGCATCATGTTGTGACGGTTAATCACTTGCTCGATCAATTCCATTTCGTTTTTGTTTGCTAATTTAATCATCTTCTCTTGCCCTGTTTCGCTTGCTACAGGCTATTTCATTGCTGAAAATCCATGTCGCATTAAAAACTTCTTAACGTTCAGTCCTTCATTACGTTCGTGAGACCTCCGACTCTCTGGATTTCTATCACTTGCCGGCTCGTTTTCCGTAATTACTATGACCTCGGCTGACTTCTCATTACATTTTACTGCTTAGAGATCTCCCCCGGTAAGAGCTTTTTCCTTCCTCCAATCCCTGCGGTATCTACATATCTGTCCACAAACTACCTTTTGGGCGTTACAATGATGTGGTTGCTTACCCAGGACAATTATGCCTCATATACCGTTTCTGTTCGTCAGTACCGGATTTTGCAGTCTCGCTTCCTTCACTGCTGTCGTCACCAACAACCAGCTTGCGACTTGCTAATGCTTCGGGCACGACCCCGTGCATAAGGGACTTACACCCTCTGGAAAAATACACCTGCTTAGAGCATTGTTTAACCAAAATTATTTGTAATTTTGAAATTTTACTGTTGCTTGCAGCAGGTGCGCTCTGCTCATGCAGGGCGCACACATCGTATATAAAACATTTGGCAGTCAGTGGTTTATCGAGCTTTTTAGCTCGTATTAAAATTTGTTGTATCTTGACAGGAAATCGCTTCGAAATACCAAACGTTTCATATACGTAACCGTTAGGCTCAAGGCAAAAAAAGAAACTTGCAACTAAAAAAATCACAATTATGGATTTTGAACCAATACCGTATTTTTATGATTCCATAGATAGAAATGCGATAATAGTAAGACCAAAAAAACCTTTTTACGATTGGTTGAATTCTGTATTTCCTGAAGATAAACCAACATCGTCTAAGGATGAGAATAATATCTATTTAGTGAGAGAAATGGATAACATTGAAGCGGTTTTAAGGTGGGTCAGAAGAAACTATGAGAAAATATTTATAAATGAACTAAATGATTGGTATACCGACGAAGAAGCATGGCCTGATAATAGAACATACAAAATGTTTGTAGAATGGTTTGACATAGAGATATGTTCCATGATATTGGATCTTGAAGATTTTCCAGTGACAAAGGATTAGATTTTAAAAGAGATGAAATAAATAAATGCCATGTACACAATTAGCAGTCATACACAATTGCCTGGCCGAAGGGATGCTAATGTTGGGTCGTTTAGCTATCTTTCTGTTAACTCGACAATCTTTCTAGTAACTCGACAAGCGAGCGCTCCAAAGCGGCAACTGCGCATACCGCCAACCGTTTCCACCAACTGAAAAAAAATTGTGTTAAAATAACAAATGAATAAAAAATGTAATTTGCAAGAATAGTTGTACCTTGGGGAAAATTTATCATTATATGAAGTTACTTCGATTTGAATACAGCATTACCATTTTATACCTGCTGATTGGAGGTTTGTGGATAATATTCTCAGATAAGATACTCTATTTACTGATAAATGAAAGTAGCAGATTAAGCGAATTCCAAACATATAAAGGATGGTTTTATGTAATTATTACCGCAATAGGTTTATTTTTTTTCATAAAAAAGCATCTGAATAAACGTCGAAATTTAGAAAAAGAATTGAAGGAATTCCAGAATCAGCTTGAGAAGATGGTCAAACTTCGTACGGAGGAACTGGAAACAGCCATAAAACACCTCAGGGAGACACAAGCTCAATTGTTACATTCTGAAAAGATGGCTTCATTGGGTATATTAACTGCGGGGGTCGCTCATGAAATTAACAACCCTTTGAATTATATTATGGGTTCTTATGTCGGTTTGCTGCGCCATTATAGGGAAAATACGTTTTCAGATAACCCTGAGCAAGTAGGGAAATTGATCGACGCTATGAAGATTGGCATTGACCGTTCCTCTGCTATTGTTCATGGATTAAATCAGTTCAGTAGAAAAAGCGATTCGTATACCGAGAAATGTAATGTGCATGAGATATTGGAGAACTCCCTGACTATGTTGAATAACCTTATAAAACAACATATTACTGTCAAAAAAGATTTTTCAGCATCTGAAATAGTGATTCAAGGAAATGTAGGGCATTTACATCAAGTGTTTATAAATATAATAGTAAATGCAGTCCAGTCAATTGAATCAGAAGGCGAAATTACAATAAAAACGGAAGACAATGAATCTGATGTCTTAATAGCCATTGCCGACACCGGTTTGGGTATTCCCAAAGAAAACCTGAAAAATATCACCGATCCATTCTTTACAACCAAAGCTCCCGGAGAAGGTACGGGATTAGGTTTGTCAATCACATACAATATTATTAAGGAGCACAAAGGAAAACTTATATTTGAGTCGCAAGAAGGAAAAGGAACTACAGTAAAAGTTATAATACCAAAGCCAATATATCATGAGCAAGAAAGCAAAGATTATCTATGTTGACGACGAAGAGGTGAATGTGATGCTGTTTGAAATTAATTTCTCCGTTAATTTTGAAGTCTATTCAGGTTCTAGTGGGTTTGAGGGGTTGGAGTTGTTAGATAAACATCCGGATGTGAAAGTCGTCATCAGTGATATGAAGATGCCTAAAATGACCGGGATTGAATTCATAAAGATAGCGAAAGAAAAATACCCTGAAAAGAAGTATTATATTTTGACAGGATTTGAAATAACGGAAGAAATCCAGGATGCGCTACAGGCGGGACTAATTCAAAAGTATTTTCAAAAACCTTTTGATATACAGGATATTGAAAACTCTATTCATGAGAACTTATAAGGAACAACTGTTACAAACACCTGGTCCTAAATCATTGTGCGGACAGTGATATGTTTGAACTATATAGCATATATTCAGCACTTTAGCGTGATGACAGGTTTTGTTACAAAATGCACAACGATTTTATACCGCCAACCGTTATGCGCAATTTAACAAACGGCATTGCACTGAAATAGACTGATATTATGAAAAAGAAACAGATAAAACGAATACTCAGAATCCTATTTATTATTGCCAGCATAAGCTCATTATACTTCGTACCATGGATTTTGGTAAGAGCATGGATAATGCCACTACCTGATACAGTTCAAGAACAACTCAACGAAGGAATAAATTATGGATTTGATGGAATGATTGTTTATGTGGACGAAACAGGAAAACCTCCTGAGTTATTTGCAGCTGGCTGGCATGACCGAAATAAGAAAATACCTGCCTACCCGCAAGCATTATTCAAAATTGCGAGTATTACAAAATTATATATCGCGGTTGCTACTACAAAATTAGTTAAAGAAGGGCGTTTGTCTTTGGATAAGACACTTGCGGAATACTTTCCGGAACTTGCGGAAAGTATTGAATATTCAGACAAGATTACTTTGAGAATGATGGTGCAGCATCGGAGTGGCATTCCAAATTTTGTTGACCATCCTGATTATTGGACAAAGCCTCCAAAAAACAGACAAGAAACTCTTGAATACGCCCTGGATTTGCCAGCCGTCTTTATACCAGGTGAAGATTATGGTTACTCAAATACCAATTATATGTTGATAGAGGACCTTATTGATAAGACTTTGGGCTATTCCCACCAAGAATATATCAAGGAGAGAATATTGATTCCACTTGGGCTGAAAAACACTTTTGGTTCGCTTAATGAAGTAAACATGGATGATGTAATGAGCGGCTATTATGTTGGTGTTGAAACAGATTTTAAATATGAAAATACTGGCTTAATGCTTGCTACAGCAAAAGATGTGGGCATATTCTTACGTGCATTAAATGATGGCTCGGTGTTTAATGAAGGTGAACAGGAAATTTATTCTTCAATTTACGTTTATGAACATACCGGGCTACTTCCAGGCTATCAGAGCATTGCAAGATACTACAAAGACTTGGATATGGTTGTTATTCAATTCAACAATACAACTAATTTTAATGGTTATGACTGGAATTTAGCAGAAATCATTTATAGCCGAATTGTCAAAATATTAAAGAAAAAAAGCGCATAATAGAGTATGGTGCCTTCCCATCTACAGTTACACCTCAACCGGGTGCCGGCCGGCGTAGAGGCTGTCAGAAACCTGCGTAAGATCGGCCGACGTGAATGCGACATAGCTCTCCACGCGGTCGCCTGCCCAACTCATCGGTAAGGCAAGCCGAGCCTCCAGGTGCTCCCTTTTGCCGGCATGCAGGTCGTATACTGCAACATTTTTTTCAGGGTTGTAGGCAAGCATCATCACTTCATCGTCATAGCTTGCATTGCCGGTTCTGACACGGCTCCACGTCACATTGAGCACCCCCTCCGCGACGGTAGCCCCTGTGATTTCAGATGCCCCAAGCAGCCCCTTCGAGACAAGGATATTCGGATAATCAACTGCATAACCGTTGTCTTCATCCTTGATGACATGCTGCATGTTGACAGACATGGCGGCATTGAAGGTGCTTTTCATTCCCATTGCTTCGAAACGGAAGCCTATCCGAAGAAAGGGTGAGAAAGTGCGCAAAAACGACTGGGTCACTAAGAATCTACTCCGTTGCACAACCTGCTTCTCCGTCCTAGGATCATTTGTCTCAACTGGCATACTGCGAAAATAAAAGCTACCATTTCTATTTACGCCAACTACGTTCCCAATTTTACCGGAGACACCGCCCGTTAAACCATTTTTTGAAATTGCCATAACTCATCTCTTTTAATAGGTTTATAAATAATTACTCATTGTCAAACAGATACTGTTGAAACACAAAGTAAAATAACACCTTTCAGAAATCCAAGAAAAGGGTTTGATTTGCTTCATTTGTCCGTCAAAATCCCTGTTTTTCCGCGAATGTCCGCCATTGTCCGTCAAAGTCCGCCATTGTCCGTCATTGTCCGCCATTGTCCGTCATTGTCCGTCATTGTCCGTCATTGTCCGTCAAAGTCCGCGAATGGGCATACATGGCATTGATTGTTGGTAACAGCGATTGACAAAGATTCTTCGCTTGTGACGGTTCCTGAATAGTTCTTATTTCGTTCGGAATTGAGTCCTTTCTTGCTTTAAGCTGTTAGACGCATATTAGAACGAGATTAGAACCATATTAGAACGAGATTAGAACGAGATTAGAACAAGAACAGGCTTTGAACGGTTACAAAAGGGGCAAAAAAGGCAGGATTCATCCTGCCTTGAAAAAGAATATGAGCCGTTTGAACAGAATATCATTCTCCCAATGTAAATCGCAGACCGATCTGGAGATTGAAGTTGAACGGGTTGTCACTGTAAATGGTCTCTAAATGACTTCCGTTTCTGAAATAATAGGAGATGCCGGGCTCGGCATAGAGCCCTACATGGTTCGAAATTCGATATCCCAGACCGATGGCGGCATTGGCGGACCATTGCAGTTGATGCATTGATATTTTCTCCCGGGTAGTGGTTTCCAGCTGATTGTCGATGTAGTATTTTGAGGTCAGGCGTCCGGCAACGTTCTTCTCGACAAGAGCGCCGGTTGAGAGATAGGCCGATAATTTGGGACTCTGCCAGAAGGTATAGGCTAAATTCAGGGGAACGCCAATGAAATGCAACGTCTGCTTGTCGTCGTAATAATAATTGCCGCTTCCTGCGCGGAGTTCCGATGATAACAGCGAATAGGTTACCCCGCTGGCCACACTCCATCGATCGTTGATATTATACCGCAAGGTGAGCCCGAGGGTAATGGGTTGATGGTGTCTCACATCGGTGTATGCCCGCTCCCGGGTGTCGTTGGCAAGAAAATAATACTGCTCTTCCACCGTTTCTGTCAGGGCAAGGGTACCGTATCCGGTATAGGTATCAGATGTACCGCCGGGGATATTGGACATGGAGAGGCCGCTCTGCCATTTGGAGGATGGTTGTTGATCTCTGTTTTCATTCATTGCCAATAACTGGTCGGTACCCAAACTGATCTCCTCCTCTTCTTCAGTTTCAATGGTGCTCTTTTCATTTTCGCTATCACTCGTCGCGATTTCTTCGGTTGGCTGCCCGTCAACAGGAAGTTCGGTTTCAGCCAAGGCTGTTTCAGGTGTGGCTGCAGGTCTGCTTCGAGCTGAGACGAAGAATCGTTCCGCCTTCTTTTCAACAGGTGTGATCTCCACTGTGGTAGGCTGCACCTGCGGCGGAGTGGTCACCTTCTCTTCGGTAAATAACTCGCCGGTCCGGTTGTCAGCAGTGTTGAAGCGCACGACGAATATCAGCAGGATGGCAACGGCAGCGGCAACGGCCATTGCTCCTGCACGCCATCGCCACAGGTGCCGGCGGGTGCCGACTACACCTGCCACGGGCATCTTCCCGACAGGGATGCGCTGCTCAATCCCTTCCCACAACCCTTCCGGTGCAGGCTCTTCATGCAGCACCATCCGGTTGCGCAGTTTATCTTGCCATTGATCGTTCATCGTGCTTTTTCTTTAAGCGGTACAACTCTATCTCTTTCATCAGTATGCCCTTGGCCCTGTGCAGTTGCGAAGCGGAACTGCTTTCTGCAATGTGCAGCATGGAAGCAATCTCCCTGTGACTCTTCTGCTCGAATACATAAAGGTTGAAGACGGTACGATAGCCGGGGGGAAGCGAATGGATCATCTCCTGAATGACCGGGAGGGGAATGTCGTCGAAGTCCGGCTCCGGTTCCTCTGCCGCAAGGGGCAACTCTTCCTCGGGTAAACTCATGAACTGCATCTTTTCATTTGCGCTGAGATGCCTCAGTGATTCGTTTGCCACGATGCGTGAAGCCCATGCCCGCAACGATCCCTCTCCCCTGTATTCAAACATATGTATGGCGTTGAAAATCTTCAGAAAACTATCCTGCAATACATCCTTGATATCATCCCTGTTTGAGATGTAACGGGCAGATACCGCGGTAAGATACCCGGCATAGTCATCGTAAAACCGCTTCATGGCAAATCTGTTGCCTTGCACGATCTGTCGAACAAGTTCCCGCTCACTGTTTTCTTTTTCAATCATTGACCAATCTTCTCCGGACTGATTACTGGTGCCCCTCAACCGATGAAAGGGGTTGGTTGCACATGGTGCAAATGTACAACCAACCCTCATTTTTTTGTGATAAAAAAATTTAAGGATGCTGAAAAGGTCTATCCCTTTCAGCAATCGGTTTACTTCAGGGGTATCACGCTTCTCGCGGCGGCAATGGCTGAAGATGCCGGTGTGGCAGTGCGAGTGCGGTAATCAAATTCCATCGATTTCTCTCCATTGAACGAATCCCATATCAGCTTCAGCTTCACTGTTTCTCCTTCCGTATCGGGAAGCTGATCCAGCCTGAAGGCGACCAGTCCGTCTCCTACCCTGCCGGATACATCGCCATTGGCATCGTGCTTGAATTGCACCTCGTAGGGGTTTTCGGGATTGTTGGTGGGGATGAGGTTCACGTAATGGGTGATTCCCAGTTGGCTCCACATTGTTCGGAAACGAAGGGTCAGATAGCCATCTTCAGCTATTGTCACCCAGTCGGATACGATCTCCACGGGGTCATTGCCATATTCATTATCATTATCCTCTCCCAGATTGGGTGCCATCGGTTTTGTCCGGATGCTGTCGATCCAATTCACCTTGACGGCCTGATCATACTCCTCACTGGAGTCGTCCACCTCCTCGTAATTGACAAGAGCCCTCACCTCTTTTGAGTCGAAAGGGTGTGAGGTGATGTTCACCGGCAGCAGGGTGGTAGTCTCATCCAGCTGGAAATAGACTGTTTCGTCTGCTGCTTCCTTTACAGTCACGAGGGCGTTGGGATAGAGACGACTCACATCATCGTCGTCGTCCAGACACGAGGGCAGGATTAACATTGTTAGCAATATTCCCGTTGCAAAAAGTAAATGGGTAATCTTCATAATCTTGTTGTTTTAAATGTTACGAATTCATTTGTTTCAATCATAAAAGCAGGAGAGGAGGAATTCCTTGCATGAGAATTTGTTATTTTTTCTAAATAAAGCGTGAATGTCACCACGAAATTGCACTCAGGAGCAAAAACATCGAAAATAATCCATCAAATTAAGCTGTACTTAATAATTTAAAGTGTAACTTTGCACAAAATTTTCAAACATGAACCGTATCGGCGAAAGAATCAAGCGAAAAAGAGAACTGCGCAACCTCAACCTGGGGGAGCTGGCGGAGAGGGTGGGCATCAGCGCCAGCGCCCTCTCACAGATTGAAAAATCGAAGTCCTTCCCTTCCGTCATCACATTGAAGAGCATTGCAGAACAGCTCCGCACCACCGTCGGCGAACTGATTGGCGAGAATGAAGCGAGCGCGGAAAACCCTGTTGTGAAGCGCAGCGAAATGAAACACAGCGAAGGGAACAGCTCCGGCACCAATGTCTACATGCTCTCGCACAACGACACCAACAAGCAGATGGACTCCTACCTGCTCCGGTTCGCCAAGGGATCGGGCATAGAGCAACTGTTCGCCGGCACCCATGGAGAGGTGTTTTGTCACCTACTCACCGGCGAGGTGAGATTCACCCTCGGCGAGAAGCAATATATCCTGAATCAGGGGGACAGCATCAGCTTCAGCGCGAAGACTCCCAGGGATGCTGTCAACAATCACGACGGAATCAGCGAGATGCTCTGGATCCAATCGCCGGCAAACTTCTGAAACATGGAGTACAAAAATTAAGCATCGCTTAATTAATAAACTATCATCACTATCTTTACAGCCAATATTTAGGTTATCAACTCCTCAAATTACAAACGATGAATCATTTATTTCAACTTCTGGAAACAAAAAACATAGCTTTGCCTGCAGACGCTGTGGAAATTCTCACGGGATGCAGGTCTTTTCAGGTTTTCAACAATACGACAGAGCTGGCCACTGCCGCCGTGGGTGGCAGTGACAGCCAGAGTTTTGAGGTAGCATACAGCCTGCCGGACCGCGGCAGTGTGACCGAAGCGGTGGTTCACAGGGTCTCGAACGGTGTCTCGGCGAACTATACCGAACCCTACATGCGCCGCAGAGATCCCGACACCATGCTGATCGGCGACAAGTTGCCAAGCGACAAGGAGCGGTTCAGCGACAAGATGGGCTACGACTTTGATCTGCTGCGAAAGGAGACCATCGCCTGGCTGCAGTCGCAGGACCTGGCTCTCTTCTTCTACTTCGCCGGACGCGACGGCATCGGCACGGGGGGGGTTGCCATCGTTCCGGCAAATGCCGGTTTCTTTGCCCTGGGACTGGCCATGCTGCAACAGATCATCCCACTTGAGGAATTGCCTGAAGGGTTTGCCATCGAATCGGCCATCTATGTGGCACCCACCTTCCGCCACACCCATTTCCAGGGAAAGCAGATTGTGGTACACAAGCGCTCCGAGGAGCTGCACGAGATCTTCTCTTACAACCTCTACCCGGGACCCAGCGCCAAGAAGGGGCTCTACGGCGCCCTGCTGACCAAGGGTGAGCGGGAAGGGTGGATCACCGCCCACTGCTCCACGGTGCAGGTTGTGAGTCCCTACGACAACATCACCACCTTCATGCACGAGGGTGCCAGCGGCGGTGGCAAGAGCGAGATGCTGCAGAACATCGTGCGGGAGGAAAATGGACAAGTGCTGATTGGCTCCAACAGTCTCACCGGCGAAAGGCGACTGATCAACTTCCCCCTCTTCTGCTCATTCAACCCGGTGACCGACGATATGGCGTTGTGTCACCCCTCCCTGCAGAAGAACAATGGCAAGCTGTCCGTCACCGATGCAGAGAACGGCTGGTTCATTCGTGTGGACGGCATCACCGACTATGGCGATGAACCGTTTCTGGAGAAGCTGACAATCAAACCCAAGGAGCCGCTGCTCTTCCTGAACATCGAATCAATTCCCGGCGGCACCGCCCTGATCTGGGATCATACGGAGGACAGTCCCGGCAAACGTTGTCCCAACCCTCGTGTAATCGTGCCCAGGGAGATAGTGCCCAACGTGGTGGGTCAACCCGTGACGGTTGACATCCGCAGCTTCGGAGTACGCACCCCGCCCTGTACAAAAGAGAACCCCACCTACGGAATCGTGGGTCTGTTCCACATCCTCCCCCCTGCCCTGGCATGGCTCTGGCGACTGGCAGCACCGCGCGGTCATGCCAACCCCAGCATCGTGGATGGTGGCGGAATGGGAAGCGAGGGTGTCGGTTCCTACTGGCCCTTCGCCACGGGAGAGATGATTACCCACGCCAACCTGCTGCTGGAGCAGATCATCCACACTCCCCGCGTGCGTTACACGCTGACCCCCAACCAGTATATCGGCGCCTGGAAGGTGGGCTTCAAACCGCAGCTGCTGATGCGTGAATACCTCACCCGCAGGGGCAATGCCAAGCTGCGTCACGACCAGTACCAGGCGGCCCGTTGTCCGCTGCTCGGTTTTGAGTTGAACTACCTCACCATTGAAGGGGCCAAGATCCCCTCCCGCTTCCTGCAGGTGCACAAGCAGACGGAGGTGGAGAACGCGGGTTACGATGCGGGTGCCGAGATCCTGTACGACTTTTTCCGCACGGAGCTGCAGAAATACCTAGTACCGGGCCTTCATCCCACCGGACGGCGGATCATCGAGACCTGCCTGCGGGGTGGCAGCGTGGAGGAGTACCTTGAGATCATCCCGATGGATTACCAATATACCTATGTAAATGGTGATGATGAAGAGTGAGGAGATTGAGAGGGCTGCCGCCATCATCCGTGAGGGTGGTTTGGTGGCGTTCCCCACAGAAACAGTCTACGGACTTGGTGCCAATGCTCTCGATCCACTTGCCGTAGCGCGCATCTTCGCGGCGAAAGAGCGTCCCTCGTTCGACCCGCTGATCGTGCACATCGCCTCAATAGACGAGTTGGAGCTGCTTACCAGTGGACCTACCGACCTGGCAAGGCGACTTGCCGGCAAGTTCTGGCCCGGCCCGCTTACGCTGGTGTTGCCCAAGAGCGAGCGGGTTCCGGATATCGTTACCTCGGGATTGGGGACGGTGGCCGTCAGGATGCCGGATCACCCGGTAGCGCTGGCCCTGATTAGCAGCGCCGGTTGTCCGGTAGCCGCCCCCAGTGCCAACAAGTTCGGCCATTTGAGTCCGGTGACCGCCGCCCATGTAAGGAAGCAGCTGCCGGAGGTGGATCAGGTACTGGATGGAGGGAAGACTACCGTGGGCATCGAATCGACAATCGTCTCGCTCGAGGGGAACCACTGCACACTGCTCCGGCCGGGCCGAATCACCCTGCAGGATATTGAAGCCGCTTTTCCCGGACAGTTTGTGCTACAGGAGGGCAAGACAGAGAAGATCGTTGCTCCCGGTTTGCTGAAAAGCCACTACTCACCCACCAAACCGCTTTATCTTTTCAATCCGCAGCAGCAGCAGGAGTTGTCGCCCTCGTCCGGGGTAATCCTGCATGGAATTCCGTTGCAACTACCGGCTTGCCAACGATTGATCTACACCTCGGGCGACCACAATTACCTGGAGGTGGCGGCCCATCTCTTTTCCGCGTTGCATGCGATGGAAGATGACCCTGAAATCAGCCGGATCTACATTGAGCCGGTTGAGGAGCATGGCGTGGGCAGAGCCATCATGGACAGAATCCGGAAGGCGGTGTACCAGTACGAAAAGGAACGGTAACCATGTGGGTGCATACCAGAGAAAGCCAGGAGCAGCTCACTTCGGCGGGTCAGTAACCTTTCACCACCATCTTGAACCATTCATCGTCACCAGACAACGATCTCATCGAGGAAGATCCAGCCGCCGGGGTTACCGTTGGAAAAGACCTTCAGCCGGATAAAGCGTGCCGTGGTGGTGCCGCTCCAATGGAACGGCTGAAAATGTGTTCCCTCAAGGTCTTGGGAAAGATTGTTCTCAAACCGTTGCAGCTCCCGGTATGTTTCACCGTCACCGGAGACAAGTAGTGTAACTTCGCGGGGAAACCAGATCCAGGCATTGCCATTTTGGAGGAAACGCAGCTGCAGTGAGTGCAGGGGAAGCTCCTCCAGCAGGTCAATCTCCAGATCAATCTCCTGCAGGTTGAACCCCTGCCAGCGTCCGTCGCCGTGTGACAACCCCCCGGGCAGTCCGTCGATCAGTGCCTTTACGCCCCCTGCGGGGTAGTAACGACTGAAGGGAGTGTGGTAGATCATCTTCTTGCCTATCGCCTTGTGGTAATCCACGCGGCCTGAGACGACATCACCGATTGCCTCTCCGTTGCGGAAGAGCTGTGCCTGCAGAAAGGCTGAGTCGCCTACCTCAATGGGTGATTCATATAGTATTGAGCCCGCATCGGGTGTCTCCCCGTTGGTTGTAAAACGAATCTCCACCGGATCGAGCTCCGAGGAGAGATCGATCAGGATTTTCTGCTGCAAGGTGTCGTTCATCAAGGTCACATGCGGTTCCCGGCTCAGTTCGTAGGGATGGTACCCCCGTTGCTTCAGTCGCGGGATCTCCCTGTTCACCCTCCTGCGAAAACCCTCCCAGTTCTTGCCGACGGGAAGGGTCCAGGCCACCTCGGCCATCGCCAACAGTCGTGGGTAGATCATGTATTCCGCATGCTCCTCACTGCCGATGTACTCAGTCCAGAGATTCGCCTGCACCCCGCTGATACGGCCGGCAGTGATCGCGGAGAGCGTGTCACTCACCGGATTATAACCATAGACCTTCTCCAGGGGGAGAAAACCGCCGATCGCCTCCGGCTGGCTCGCCGGTTCACCCTGGTAGCTGTCAAAATAGGCATATGCACCGGGGGTCATGATCACCCGGTGACCTTTCTCTGCGGCCCTGATACCGATTTCCTCGCCACGCCAGGCCATCACCACGGCACTACTGTCGACACCCCCCTCCAGGATCTCATCCCAGCCAATCAGCTTCCGTCCGTGGGCGTGCAGGTATTGTTCAACACGACGTATCAGGTAGCTCTGCAGCTCTGCCTCATCCTTCAACCCCTCCTGCTTCATTCTCGATTGACAGCTGGAGCAATGCTTCCAGTGCTCACGGGAAGCTTCGTCGCCCCCCACATGGATATACCGGGAGGGGAAGATGGTCAACACCTCATCCAGCACCCCCTCCAGGAAGCTGAAGGTAGCCTCGTTGCCGATACAAAACTCGCTGCTGCTGTAAGGGGTTCCGGTACAGGAGAGATGGGGGTATACCGCCAGCACCTCCTCGGAGTGACCCGGCATCTCAATCTCCGGGATGATGGTGATCTGCCGCTCGGCAGCATAGTGCACCAGCTCACGCGCCTCCTCCTGGGTATAATAACCACCATATGCGTCGGGGGTACCTTCGGGGAGGTATCTCCGCCCGGATGCCCACCACTCCTTCCAGGAGTCGTGGGTGCGCCAGGCAGCGATGCCGGTCAGTTCCGGATACTGTTTGATTTGTAGTCTCCAGCCGGGCCCGTCGGTGAGGTGCCAGTGAAAATGGTTCAGTTTGAGCCGTGCCATCTGGTCTATCTGTTTTTTCAGAAATTCGATGGAGTAGAAATGGCGCGAGACATCAAAATGGAAACCCCTGTAGGGGAAGCGTGGCTCATCGGTGATCTCCAGCGTTGGCAACAGGTTGGTTGTCCCGGAGAGCTGTATCACAGTCTGGAGGCCATAGAAGAGTCCTGCCTGGGAGATGGCCTCCACCTTTAGCCCACCACGGTCGATTGTCAGTGCATATCCCTCTTTTGAAGCAAACTCAGGGTGATGCGCTGTGATCACCAGTGTGACAGGTACTCCCTTATCGCTCAACGGGAAAGAAATCTGTTCAAGGTAGGAGCGTATGTTTAAGGCGTGCTCTTCCGGCAGTTCCGCTTTGAGGAGGTTAAACCCCCGGGCAACATCGAGTGAATCGCCGGTAAGGGTTACGCTGTTCGGCATCGGTATCAGCGGGAGAGAGTGCCGATCAACGGTATCAACATTCCGTTTGCAGGAAAATGTGATGAGCAAGAGACACAAAAAGGAAAATGGGGTTACAAACCTCATAACACGTAGAGTTAATAAAAAAAAAGCTAGTATTTGATGTTTTTGAAGAGCACCCGGTTTTCGCGTGCCTCATTCAGGCGGGTGAGCATCTTCTCTCGGCTGTACGACGGATACTCCTCAGCACCACTGCCGGAGAGAAGGGTGAGAAGGGAACGGAGCTCCTCATCTGAGAATTGCGCCATGATCTGATCAAATGGCTCCTTGGAGCCAATCTCGAAGCGGACGAATGCCAGTCGCGACTTGGCAGTGGGGAAATCAGGTGCGATCTCCAGCAACTCCACCAGGTAGGCAGCCGCCTGTTCAAACTTCTCCTGTGCCACGCTGATGTTGGCGAGGCGGTCGAGGATCTCCTCATTCCCCTCAGAGATGAGTGCCGCTTTCATGTAGGCTGTTTCGGCACGTTTAAAATCATCGTCGTGGAATGCCAGTTCACCCTCCAGCATGTAATAATCGAGGGTCTCTCTGTCGCTTTCGGGGATTTGCTCAAACAACTCCCTGGCCTTGTCGGTCTCCCCCCGGCTTAGATGTACGAAAGCACGTTTGGCGGGAATTCCTTGCAACCCTAAGTTAGCCGCTTTCATGTCCATCAGTTTCATCATCTCATCATACTGCCCCATCACCTCATAGGCTTCAAAGAGGGAGTCATAGAGTGACTCATCGTCGGGCGCCTTTTGCAGACACTGCTGAAAAATGGCTATCGCCTCAGGCGTGTTGTCGTTCAGGTAGAGCGACAGTGCTTTCATCTTCATCACCGGCAGGTCATCTTCAACGATGGTGAGGGCAAAGTCGAACGCATCGATCGCCTTGTCGTACTGGCCGTTCATGGAGTAGAGCTTGCCGATATTGGACCATGCGTCGTAGGAGTAGGGATCAATGTCAAGCAGGTGGTTGGTCTGCAAGATGGCATTTTCCAGTTCACCTGTCATCTCGTAGGCGTATGCCAGTTCAACGATGGCATCGACATTGGAATCATCGAACTTTAGGCTTTCTTCCAGGAAGTAAATTGCAAAGCTGTACAAATCCACATCGTTGTACAGGTATGCCAACTCGGTGATGAAGTAGTTATGCTCTTCGGCCATCAATTCCTCGCCCAGCGTATCCATTATCTGCTCATCCGCTTCGTCGAACCGTTCCAGATGCATCAGTGATTCGATGCGGAGCAGGGCATATTCTACTCCACCCTCATCTGAAATCAACCGCAGGTAGTCGAGCGCCTCTTCATAAAGCTCCGCGAAGACCAGTGCCTTGGCTCGCAGCAGCATGAGCACGGGATTTCCGGGGTGTATCGACAGTCCTTCCCGGATCAGCTGCTCTGCCTCGTCATTGTCACCCTCAGCGTTGTAATACTCCGCCAGGATGGCGAACTCATCGGCATCGAGGTAGATTTTCCTGCCGAGTGCGCGCATCTGCTCGTACCTCTCAATCAGGTCAGTGATATCGATATCGTTCTCATCCATGCTTTATCTTCTGTTTATGGCTCGTAAGAGCCGTTCAGGCGTTTCAGCCATTCTGTTTCTTCCAGGAGTCTTTGAGCGCCACGGTGCGATTGAACACCAGGTTGCCGTCAGTGGAATCCCTGTCGACATTGAAGTAGCCGATGCGCTGGAACTGGAAGCTGTCGAGTGGCTTCGCCTCTTTCAGGGATGCCTCCACCTTGCAGCCTGTTTTGACGATCAGCGATTCGGGGTTCATCAGTTCGCGGAAATCTTTCTCTTTCTCGGCCGAGGGGTCCTCCACCATAAAGAGACGGTCGTAGAGCCTCACTTCGGCATCGAGGCTATGTGGAATGGATACCCAGTGGATGGTACCCTTCACACGGCGGTTGGCTTCCGGCATTCCGCTTTTTGTTTGTGGATCATACTCGGCGTACACCTCGGTGACGTTGCCCTGCTCATCTTTGCTGCAGCCGGTACACTTCACGATGTAGGCATTCTTGAGGCGCACCTCATTACCCGGTGTGAGGCGGAAATATTTCTTCGGCGCCTCCTCCATGAAGTCGTCCCGTTCAATCCAGAGCTCGCGGGTGAACTTGACACTGCGGCTGCCCATTGAGTCATCCTCGGGGTTATTAATTGCCTCCATCTCCTCCACCTGCCCTTCCGGGTAGTTGGTGAGCACCAGCTTCACGGGATCGATCACACCGGAGACACGCATCACCTTCTTATTGAGGTCTTCACGCACGGCATGTTCCAGCAGAGAGATATCGTTCATGCCATCATACTTGGTGTAGCCAATCCTGTCGATGAAGTTGTGGATTCCCTCAGGTGTGAAACCGCGGCGGCGCATCCCGGTAAGGGTGGGCATGCGGGGATCATCCCATCCGGAGACCAGCTTTTCCTGTACCAACTGGAGCAGCTTGCGCTTGCTCATCACGGTGTAGGTGAGGTTGAGTCGGTTGAACTCGGTCTGACGGGGACGGTACTCGCTGTCGGCCAACTGGTCAATAAACCAGTCGTAGAGGGGACGGTGCACCTCGAACTCGAGCGTACAGAGTGAGTGGGTCACCCCTTCGAAGTAATCCGACTGCCCGTGGGCGAAGTCATACATCGGGTAGGCTTTCCAGGTGGTACCTGTACGGTGGTGCGGGATGTGGATCACGCGATAGATGATCGGGTCGCGGAAGTGCATGTTGGAGGCAGCCATGTCGATCTTGGCACGCAACACCATCTTCCCCTCGGGGATCTCGCCGCTGTTCATCTGCTCGAAGAGGGCAAGCGACTCCTCCACCGGGCGGTCGCGATAGGGACTGTGGGTGCCGGGCACGGTAGGTGTACCCTTCTGGCGGGCGATCTCCTCGGCCGACTGTTCGTCGACGTAGGCTTTGCCCTCACGGATCAGCTTCACGGCGAAATCCCACAGTTGCTGGAAGTAGTCGGAAGCGTAGTAAACGTTGCCCCACTTGTAGCCGAGCCACCGGATATCTTCCATGATGGAATCGACATACTCCACATCCTCTTTTACCGGGTTGGTGTCGTCGAAGCGGAGGTTGCAGACCCCTCCATATTTTTGTGCAATGCCGAAATCGATGCAGATGGCCTTGGCGTGGCCGATGTGCAGGTAACCGTTCGGCTCGGGCGGGAAACGGGTCTGTATACGACCATCGTTACGCCCTGCAGCCAGGTCTTTTTCTACCATCGCTTCGATAAAATTGAGGCTCTTCTTGTTCTCCTCAACGACATTGTTTTCTTTTTCAGTCATACTATCTGGATAATTGTTTGTTTGCTGATATCAAATGGAGACTCTCGCGTAGGGTGACACCTCCGGTCCGCAGAACTCACCGCGGAGATACTTGTAGTAACCCGTGATGGCGACCATGGCGGCATTGTCGGTGGTAAAGGCAAATTTGGGAATATGAATCTTCCAGCCGTAACGCCTGCTGTATGCTTCAAAGGCACTTCTCAGTCCCGAGTTGGCCGAGACACCACCTGCCACTGCCACCTCTTTGATGTGTAGATCTTTCGCGGCATGGTAGACCTTGTTCATCAGGATGTCGATGATGGTCTGCTGCAATGAGGCGCAAAGGTCGTTCTTGTTTTGTTCGATGAAATCGGGGTTCATCTTCAGCTCATCCCGCAGGAAATAGAGGAATGAGGTTTTCAGTCCACTGAAGCTGTAGTCGTAGCCGGCAATGTTGGGCTTGCTGAAGGTGAACCGTTTCGGATTGCCCTCCTTCGCCAGGCGATCGACCACCGGCCCCCCGGGGTAGCCTAGTCCCATCACCTTGGCGCACTTGTCGAACGCCTCACCGGCGGCATCGTCGATGGTCTGTCCAATGATCTCCATCTGGCTGTGCGACTTCACAAGGATGATCTGCGAGTTGCCACCCGAGACGAGCAGACAGAGGAATGGGAAGGAGGGCTGGTCGGCATCGTTTTCATCCTCCTTGATGAAGTGTGCCAACACGTGTGCCTGCAGGTGGTTCACCTCAATCATCGGAATATCAAGTGCGGAGGAGAACCCTTTTGCGAAAGAGGTACCCACAAGCAGTGAACCTAGCAATCCAGGTCCGCGGGTAAATGCCACAGCCGTCACCTCTTCTTTGGCAATTCCCGCCTGCTGCAAGGCGTCGTGCACCACCGGGATGATGTGCTGCTGGTGTGCACGCGATGCCAACTCGGGCACCACGCCTCCATAGCGCTCGTGCACGGCCTGTCCGGCAATCACGTTCGAGCAGATCACCCCATCGCGTATCACCGCTGCTGAGGTGTCGTCGCAGGAAGATTCTATGCCTAATATCGTTACCATCTGCAAATGTTCATAAGAAGATACAAAGATAACACAAAAAAACGTTTCGCCCTGAAACAACGAAACGCTTTTAAAACCTCAGCCGCTGAAAGGCGCGCGTGCGGTTGTCTATTCAAATCATCCAATGTTTCACTTCTCCTCTTTCACGATTGATTTTGTCTCGATCATCAGCTCACGGGAGACATGGGCGATGTTGTAGATTAACCCTGCCCTGCGGTTGGCCTTGTCCTGCTGCAGCTCCTCGATGCGTTCTTCCCAGCAGTTGGCTTCCTGAAGCAGTGCTTCCATCTCCGTTTGGTCTACATTGCCTGTCAGCAGGTCCGAGGCGTGATGCAGTACCCGGCTCACATTGTGACAGAATGATCGTTCTTGCGCTGTGAGATCTTCGGTATGCTTGTGTACCCCGAAAGCGGAGATGTAGGAGAGCAATGCATGGTTCAGGTTGGTCAGGTTGAATGCCCGTTCCTGGTACAGGCGGGTATGCTTTGGTTCCAGGCGCATACCTTTCCAGGCGGAGGTGAGCGCGTTGTCGGCATTGTAGGCGGTACGCCGGTTGTGCTGATACTCCTCTTCGCTGACAGAGCCGTCATAGATGCTTTCAAAATAGCGTTTGTTCTTCACCACCGCCGTATGCAGCAATGTTGGAAGTTGTTTGTACTGCCAGTCGGGCCAAACGAAACGAACTACCAGGTAGGCAATTGCTCCGCCAATGAGGGTGTCTATGATTCGGGGCAGCATCACCTCCACCCCTTGGCTGGTGAGTAGGTTGAAGACCGCCAGGACGAAGGTGGTAATGAAAATGGCGGCGATGGTATAGTTGTTCCTAAGCCAGTAGAAAAAAGTATAGATGGACCCAAGCAACAGCAATATATGCCCTGCCTGGGTGGGCAACAGCTGTGCCAGGGTTACCCCGAGGATGACACCCAGGAGTGTGCCCAGCACACGGTGGAAAAGACGCATGCGGGTGGCACTGTAGGTCTGTTGAAAAACGATCAGTGAGGTGAGCAGGATCCAGGCTCCTTTCTCGAAGTGGAGCAATTGCATCATCCCATAGCCCAGCAGCCACCCGAGGGTGAGCCGTACGGCAAACCGAAAGCGCGGGTGGGTGGGTGTGAAGAGCTCCCGCAGCCCTTTTCTCTCAGGTTTGCGGTTGTAGAAAGCGGAAAGATCGGTTGGGGAAACCGTCCCCGGATCCTCCCGTAGGCTCTTTTCCAGTCCGGTAAGGTTACGCATCAGCAGGGAGAGTGTCAGATAATGCGATTCATCCTTGTCATCCTCCAGCATCCGCTGCATGGCCGTGACGGTCCACCGCAACGACAGCGGATGGCGGTATGCTTCCCCACTAATTATTGATTCCGCATATTGAGCAATCGCTTTTGCCAGTTCCCGCATCAACTGTCCGAAGCCCTCAATCAGCTCGTTGTTCTTCACCTGCTCCGACAGCAGGTCATACTGCTCGTGGCTGGAGATGGCCCGCTCCTGCATCTCCTGCAGCAGGAACCACTTCCTGTAATAATCGCTCAACAGCGGTTGTGTTTCGGGGCTGCTCTCTTCAGAATAGCTGTAAAGATCATTCTTACAAACCTCAATCTGCTGTGCCAGACGGGTGTTCTTTTGTGCCAGCTGGGTGCGGATGGAACGCTGCATCGTGGGGTTGCTGGGGAAGAGACTTGCTTTCAGTTCGATATACTCCGCCAGGTAGCGGAAGCCGTAGGAGAGATGATCGTTCAACAACCGGTAGGGACGATGATAGAGCAACAGGATTGAGACCACCGAATAGCAGAGTGCCCCGGCGGTGAGAAGCAGCGGCTGGTGAAACCAACTGTCGCTGTTGCCAGCACCCAGCATGGTGTAGACAAGGATCAGCAAGGCTCCGAAAGTGACTCCTTGTAAACGGGAGTCGATGCCACCGACCAGCACCAGGACAAACGCCATGATGCCCAGCACGATGGTAAAGAGTGCAGGATAAGGGAGGGTGAACTCTGTGATGACACTGGTGAGCAGGAAGAGCAGCAGTGCGATGCCAGCCGACTTCATCCTGCCCCGTGGGTGGACGTCGGTCTCGCCCAGGGCCATGGCCACGACACCCAGGGCGAGCGTGGTGCCTACAAAGGAGTTGTGCAGAAGCAACTCTGCCGGGAGCAGCAGGAAGGCAATGGAAAGAGAAACTTTCAGCGCCCAGAGATGGGGCGGGTTCTTCCAGAACAGGTTGCTCCAGATGGAACCAACATTTCTTCTGATGTTGTTGACCCGGATACTCATGCGTGTCTGCAAATGATTAGTTTGATACTGCATTACAGGGTTACATCTACCCTCACCTTGCCAAGCAGTGCTTCAGGGTGATCACGGTAGGTAAAGCGGTGCACATACTCCACACGCAACAGTCCCAGAATATTGGTGATGCCGATGGTTCCCTCCATGTATGGGACGGAACCATAACGATGCGATATTGCGGGAAACCTGTATAGTTCCTGTGTACGTTCAGGGTCATTTTTGTCGCTCAGCCGTCCGTAGGAAGCTCTTAGCGAGAGCAACTCACGGAGTCCCAGCCTGTCGAGGAAGGGTACTCTTGCGAGCAACAGATTCTCACCCACAAAGGTGGTACGAAGGGTGACCTGTTCATCGGCCATGAACTCGAGGGCACGGTTGAGGAAGAATGCGTTGTTCTCTATGTGGTGGCGCTGTCGCTGGTTGGGATAGACCAACAATGGGAAGGGCACCCCGTTCCATATCTTCGTCACCTCTCCCACGGCATCGAGGCGACCGGCTGTTCCCAGCAGGAACCTTTTTTGTGCAGAGAACTCCGAGCGATGATAGGGTTTCTCCTCACCCATGGATTCATACTGCCCCACTGTGTGGGAGAAGAAGAAAACGGGACTGGTCATCTCGATGGGACGTCGTTTGCGTTTTTGCTGACGGTATGCTTCACGCACAGTAAAACGCAGCTGCACGCCCAACTCGGAGGTTAATAACGCATCGTCCTGAATAAACGAATTGTCAATCCGGTTTTCGAATTGTAAGCTACCCTGCGGCACCATCCTTGTCCTTCTCACCCAAGCCGTCTGGGCAAAACCATTCTTGTACTCTCTCTCGTAGTTGAGCTCCGCAAAGTTGCGGTAGGTGGCCTGATTCTCCGAACGGCGGTAGGTGATGAGCAGAAGGTTGTTCGGTGAACGGGGGTGCATCTCACCGGGTGAGTAGAGATCATTTTCGTATACCAGGCTGAGGTTGTTCTTGGGGAACTCCTCCTCGTGGTAGGCTTTTCTGTCGAACGACCAGGTGGCCTCACCACGGTACTTGAATTGCTCATCCCCAAAACCGTAGGCCAGGTATCCTTTCAGGAAGAGATGGGGACTGAGTCGGGAGTTGGAGGCAACACCTGCTCTGAGACGCACACCCTCTATGGGGTTGTAGGTGGGAAAGGTCTGGATACGTCCGAAATCGAACTTGTTGGTCTCAGGATCACCGAGCGGTATCCAGTCGTTCAGCACCATCTGCAACGCCTTGTTGAGTAAAGAACCAAAAGCGCCCTGTTCCCCCGGGTTTCCGCCCAATGGTGATACAGCACCGTTGGCTGCACCACTTGGTTGCAACGCGATGATCATGGCTGCAGGTTCATCCACATTGGAAGAGAAGTAGGCAATGGGATATCCGTCCCCTACGCCTACAATACGGTGGTGGCGGAGTGAATCGGGTACCCGGAATGAGAACTCACCCACATTGTCGGTGACCGCACCAAACTGGGTGTATTCAACAAAAACAGAGGCATAGGGTACCGGTGTGCGGTAGACCGCATCAATCACCTTTCCCTTGTAAAGGGTATGCTGACCGTAGAGTGTCGTCTGAAATAAAAGAATCAGTACAACAAATATCGATTTTCTCATTCTTTTTGGTTTACGCTTCGTACTATTCCTGACTCAACTGTTCAGTAGCACGAATGGGTTCAGATCAGAAGCCACAAAGATAATAAACAATATGTTACAGTTTCCTGTAGCGTACACGCTTCGGCTCCACGTTGCCGAGACGCATCTTCTTGTTCTCCTCATACTCACTGTAGGATCCCTCGAAGTAAAATACTTCGGAGTTCCCCTCAAACGCGAGGATATGGGTACAGATACGATCCAGGAACCAGCGGTCGTGCGAGATCACCACGGCACAACCGGCGAAGTTCTCCAGCCCCTCTTCCAGCGCACGGAGGGTGTTCACGTCAATGTCGTTGGTAGGTTCGTCAAGCAGCAGCACGTTGGCCTCAGCCTTGAGGGTGAGTGACAGGTGAAGACGGTTGCGTTCTCCACCCGAGAGCACCCCACAGAGCTTCTCCTGGTCGGCACCGGTGAAGTTAAAGCGGGAGAGGTAAGCACGTGCATTGATCTCCTTACCGCCAACGCGGATGAACTCCGCACCGTCGGAAACCACCTGGTATACTGTTTTATTGGGATCTATCGCCTCGTGTTGCTGATCCACATAGGCGGTTACCACGGTCTCACCCACCTCGAAGGTTCCTTTATCCGGTTGTTCCATCCCTTCAATCAGGCGGAAGAGCGTGGTCTTACCTGCACCATTGGGACCGATGACTCCGACGATGCCGTTGGGAGGAAGCATGAAGTTGAGGTTGTCGAACAGCAGCTTGTCGCCGAATGCCTTGGCCACATTCTGGGCCTCAATCACCTTGTTGCCGAGGCGGGGACCATTGGGGATGAAGATCTCAAGCTTCTCCTCCCGCTCTTTCTGATCCTGGTTGAGCAGCTGCTCGTAGGAGTTAAGACGTGCTTTCCCCTTGGCGTGTCGCGCCTTGGGAGCCAGGTTGATCCACTCCAGCTCACGTTGCAATGTTTTGCGGCGCTTGCTCACTTGCTTCTCCTCCTGCTCCATCCGTTTGGTCTTCTGCTCCAGCCAGGAGGTGTAGTTCCCCTTCCAGGGGATCCCCTCACCGCGGTCCAGCTCAAGGATCCAGCCCGCCACATGATCGAGGAAGTAACGGTCGTGCGTGATACAGATCACAGTACCCTTGTATTGCTGGAGGTGCTGCTCCAGCCAATCGATCGACTCGGCATCAAGGTGGTTGGTAGGTTCGTCGAGCAACAGCACATCCGGCTCCTGCAGCAGCAGGCGACAGAGTGCCACACGGCGACGTTCGCCTCCTGAGAGGTGACGAATCGGTTCCTCTTCAGCAGGACAGCGAAGGGCATCCATGGCTCGCTCCAGGCGGTTATCGATGCTCCAGGCATCGGCAGCATCCAGCTTATCCTGCAGCTCCGCCTGACGATCGAACAGCTTGTTCATCTTCTCCTCATCCTCATAATACTCCGGCAGGCCGAACTTCAGGTTGATATCCTCATACTCTGCCAGCAGGTCCATGATGGGTTGCACCCCTTCGCGCACGATTTCGATTACCGTCTTGTTGTCGTCCAGCTTCGGGTCCTGCTCCAGGTACCCAACCGAGAAGCTTTTATCGGAAACCACATCACCCTGGTACTCCTTCTCGATACCGGCGATGATCTTCAGCAGGGTCGATTTTCCGGAGCCATTCAACCCGATGATGCCAATCTTGGCACCGTAAAAGAAGGAGAGGTAGATATCCTTCAACACCTGTTTGTGGGGCGGGAAAGTCTTGCTGACCCCCACCATAGAGAAAATAATCTTTTTATCGTCTGACATTGAATCTATTTTTTGTTGTTTTCTTGCTATGACAGATTAGGGGTCCGGAAAGCAGAAGTGTCATTCACCGGCTTTAATACTTATAAATCAACTTCTTCACACTGACCCCTAAAACGGAGCACAAAGATAGTGAAAAGGATGGAATATTGAATGACACAGTCGTTTTTGAATTTATTCACTATATTTACTGCGTGATAAGAAATTTCTTCAGCCGGTGCCTTTGAACATGTAACCGATAAACAACAAACAAACAGGATGGAAAAGTTACGCGACTTTATTGAGTATGAGATCTTCCGCATCGGGGAGTACTCGTTTACCAACAGTAAGATCATCACCATGGCACTGATCATCCTGGCTACCATGGGTATCCTCTCGTTGATCAGGAAGCTGCTGTTCCGCAAGAAGATCGAGAACCGCTACGACAGGGGCAACCTTTACTCCCTCTTTCAGATCATCAAGTATTTTGTCTGGATTGTAGCAATCCTGATCGTACTGGAGGAGCTGGGAGTCAAACTGAACGCGCTCCTGGCAGGATCAGCAGCACTGCTTGTGGGTATCGGCCTGGGTCTTCAAACCACCTTCAATAATTTTGTATCGGGCATAATCCTCCTGTTTGAGGGATCGATTCACGTGGGGGATGTGCTGGAGATAGACGATGATGTTGTGCAGATCGAGAAGATCGGACTTCGAACATCGAAAGCAATAGACCGTGATTACATTTCGGTGATCATACCCAACTCGCTGATCACCTCCAACAAGGTAGTCAACTGGAGCCACCAGGACCGCAAAACAAGGTTTCGCATCAAGGTGGGAGTGGCCTACGGCAGCGATGTGGACCTGGTAATCAAAGTACTCAGGGAGAGCGCCCTTGATCACAAGGACATCTCTGACAAATCGTCTGTCATTGCCCGGTTCGTCGATTTCGGAAGCTCCTCGCTCGACTTTGAACTGCTCTTCTTCAGCGACAACGTGTTCCGCATCGAGAACGTGAAGTCTGACATCCGCAAGATCATCAACGAAAAGTTTATTGAACACGGAATCTCCATCCCCTTCCCGCAGATCGACCTGCACTTTGTCTCAGACAAGACCGGTTACTTCCACCGGTGATTGGAGATAAAGAGTGATATGCTCCCACCGGTGAGAAAGCAGCAGTTGCACTGATTCAGGAGGGGATGTAGTTGATTGGCGACTCAGGTCCCAGGGGTAGTCCCAGGATGACCCAGAGAATCATCAGCAGCACCCATCCCACAAAGAATGCGATGGAATAGGGCAACATGTTGGCCATGATGGTTCCGAAGCCGCTATCTTTCTGATATTTCTGGAAATAGACAATGATCAGTGCAAAGAAGCTCATCATTGGCGAAATGATGTTGGTGATGCTGTCCCCCACCCTGAATACCGCCTGAGAAAGCTCGGGAGAGTAGCCCAGCAGCATGAAGATGGGAATGAAAATCGGTCCCATGATGGCCCACTTTGCGGAGGCACTCCCCATAAAGAGGTTGATAAAACCGGAGAAGAGGATGAAAAGAATCACCAGCGGTATCAAGCCGATGTTCAGGCTTTGCAGGATATCGGCTCCGTTGATTGCCAGCAGCACCCCCAGGTTGCTCCACTGAAACCAGGCGACAAACTGTGCCGCGAAGAAGACCAGCACCAGGAAGGATACCAGCGACTTGAAGCTGTTGCTCATCCCGTCGATCACATCGCCCGATTTCCGGAAAACACCTACGGTGTAACCATAGACAACACCCAGGGAGGAGGCACTCAGAAAGAGAAAGGCAATGAATCCTTTCAGCAGCGGTGAGTGAAGGATGGTACCGTCGGCACCCCTCAACAGACCATTCTCCGGGAGGATTCCTGCCAGGATGAGCCCCCCCCAGAGCAAAGCCGCGATACCGGTGTTGCGCAAACCTTTTCTTTCCGCATCCGTGAGTGGGTTAATCTCTTCCGGGGCTACCTCGCCGCGGTACTTACCCAATCGCGGCTCCACCCAACGATTGGTCACCCAGGCACCCAGGAAGGTAATCAGAAAAGTGGAGACAGCCATGAAATAATAATTGGCCGTCGGCATCACGTAGTAACCGGGGTCGATGATGTTGGCTGCCTCTGTGGAGAGGCCCGCCAACAGAGGGTCGATGGTACCAATCAACAGGTTGGCACTGAAGCCTCCGCTCACACCGGCAAAGGCGGCAGCCATGCCGGCCAGCGGATGCCTGCCCAGCGAGTGGAAGATGGTACCTGCCAGTGGGATGATCAGGATGTAACCAATGTCGGAAGCCATATTCGACAACACCCCGGTAAAGACCACCATCAGGGTGATGATGCTGCGGGGTGCCTTCACCAGAAGTGCTTTCACACCGGTGCCGATCAGTCCGCTGCTTTCCGCCACACCAATACCGAGCATCGCCACCATCACAATGCCCAACGGGGCAAAGCCTGTATAGCTGTCGATCATCTCTAGCAGGATACGATGCAACCCCTCCCGCGAGAGCAGGTTCACCACGTCAACCGACTCACCCGTTGCAGGGTGTATACCGGACCAGCCAAGCCATGACCCGACACCTGATACAAAAAGAGTGAGCAGGGCAAAGATTGCAAAGAGGATGGCAGGGTGAGGCAAGGCGTTACCGCCTTTTTCGATGAAACCTATAAAACCTTTTTTGGGAGGGGAAACCGGGATATTGCTCATTTGTCAAAAGTTTTGGGAGAGGGCATTTTTCAGCCCGGCACAGTAAACGAAACAAACAAATATCCGGTTTGGTTCAACTCATGGCACAAACTCTCCCGTTACCACAAGCTTGTCACCGGAAAGATCAACCTGGAACAAGCGGGGTACGCGGTGGTATCTGCCATTTACCTCCTTGTGACTATGTACCGCCATGAGCGTTTCACCTTCAAATGTCCGGAAGAGCATTCCATGGCCGAAGTTGGGAGGTGTCACCGGTTCCTCCTCCTGGATCCAGGTGCCATCGAGTGTTCCGCTTTCCGAATAAGCCACACCCTGTGTATAAACCTCGTAGACCCAACTGGTCCACAGCATGCCCAGCCTGCCTGATCCTGTCCGGAATAAAAAAGGGCCATCTGTTACTTTGTTGGGTACATCCTGGCCATCCTCATCCTTCTCCCGGCTCCAGGGTGAGTCGCTGGCCTTAAACAACAGTTGTCCCTCACCCACTGAACCGCTCAGATCCGGTTTCAGTTCAATCTTTTCAATTGTTCCGTTCAGGTTCTGGAGCCACTCGTAACAATATACCATATAAGGTTTTCCATCAGCATCCACCCAGAATGTACCGTCGAGTGTTGGCATGTGTGCAGGCAGGTAGACCGAATCTCTCATCGGCTTGTAAGGCCCTTCAGCCTTATCTGCGACCAAGATATGACTTGCACGTCGGTCGATCACGTTTCCCGCCACAGTATCAATCTTGATGTCGGTATTGGTAAAAGTGGCAAAATAGTAATACTTGTCCTTGTAGCTATGCAGTTCAGCCGCCCAGATCATCGGCCGGGGGCCCATCCATGAGCTACTGTCCACCTCTGTGACATGAAAAGGCCCCTCCCACATCTTCAAATTGCTGCTTTTCCACACCATTCCTCCTGTTCCGGTCATAAAGTAACTATTCGTAGCCTTGTCTGCCAGGATAAACGGGTCGCTCAACCGGATGGAATCAATGGGAGTCAGTTTTGGTTCTGCCTGACCCCCATTGCCACATGAATTGAAAAGAAGAGCAAAAAGGAGGATTGTGCCGTAGAGATACACTTTTGGAACTTGCATGGAGAAATGTTTTATGATGGTTAATATTGAACAAACACTTATCGTGAGGCAAATATACGAATTGTAAAATGAAAAAGTCCGTCAAGGCATGTTCAATTTAATTAACCTCGTTGTATCATTTTAATAGATTCATATTACCTTTGTATCAACTGTAAAGTAGCCATACCCAACAAAAACGAATGTCTTTATGTCTGAATTCATCAACAATTCTGAGAAACGACTGAGCGACCTGCTGGCATTCTCGCTGGGCATCATGAACGGTGAGGATGGCAAGGCACTGATTGAGAAATACAGGGATGCCATCGATCACATGACCCCGCATGACATGCTAAAAATGGAGGAAAAGCAACTTCAGATGGGCATCACACCGGGTGAGATCAAGCAGGATGTGGAGAGGGTGATCAATGTCTTCACGAAATCACTGAACAGTTATCCCTGGAAAAAACCATCTGAGGGCACCTTTCTCTACACGCTGATGCTCGAAAATGAAGCATTCGCCTTCCGGCTGAACCGGGTGAAGAAAATTCTGAAAGGTTGCCGCGGTATGGAGGCTGAAGCGTTCAGCCGAATGAAGACAGAGCTGCTGCCCCGTTTCCGGGAGTTTCAGGCTTTCGATGCACACTACATAAAAAAAGAGAACATCCTCTTTCCCTACCTGGAAGAGGTGTGGGAGAGCTATCGTCCCCTGCAGGTGATGTGGTCGCTGCATGATGACATCAGGAGAACCCTGAAAGAGGTGATTGCGATGCTGGAGGAGGAGGCTTCGCAATGGAGTGACTTCAACCGCTTGCTGGGAAAATATTACTCCCTCGTATTCAGAATGATCCAGAAAGAGGATAGCATCATCTTCCCTGTAGCATCGGAAACTGTGGATACACCTGTCTGGCAGAAGATGATGCTGCAGAGCTTTGACTACCCCTTCCCCTTTATCGATCCACCCCAAAAACCAGACCTTCACGCAATGGAGACCGAAAGTCAGCCATTGCCGGAGATTCCAGGCTCCATCGTTTCGGAGACCGGCAGGATGACTGCCGGGCAGGCATTGCTGGTTTTCAACAACCTGCCGGTCGATATTACGGTGGTAGATGAGCATGACAAAGTCTTGTATTTCAACCGGGGAGAGGATCGTCTCTTTCCCCGTTCACCGGCCATCGTGGGACGACTGGTACAGAACTGCCACCCGCCGGAAAGCGTGCACGTGGTGGAACAGATCATTGAAGCCTTCCGCAAAGGAGAGCGCGACCATGCCGACTTCTGGATCACCATGAGGGGTCGTTTCGTGCTGATCCGCTATTTCGCGCTGAGAAGTGCTAATGGTTCCTACAAAGGGGTTGTGGAGGTGAGCCAGGATGTGACGGAGATCAGGGGGCTCACGGGTGAGCGGCGGTTACTCAACTGGGAATAGACATCCTTATAAAAAAGAAGTGAAATGATCAAATCATTACTGATCGTCGGGTTGGGAGGTTTTATCGGTACAGCTCTCCGCTACCTTGTATCCCGCTATTTCCAACTGCATATGGAGAGTCTCTTTCCCTGGGGCACCTTTACCGTGAACATCCTGGGTAGCTTCCTTATTGGCATTTTATACGGACTCTCTGAGAGAGGCAACCTGCTCACCCCCGAGTGGCGCATCTTCCTCACCGTGGGTCTCTGCGGTGGCTTCACCACCTTCTCCACCTTCTCCAACGATGCCTTTATCCTCCTACAGAACAACGAGTTCATGCGGTTCGCCACCTACTCGGGGCTCAGCTTCTTCCTGGGACTTACCGCAGTCTTTTTGGGACGTCTCATCATCAAATCAATCTGACATGGAAAAAAATGAAACTGCACTGTTATTGCGTATCTATCTCAGTAGCACTGACAGATACGGGAATGGTTTGCTCTATGAGCAGATCGTCTTCGAGGCCAGAAAAGAGGGTCTCTCAGGTGCAACCGTGCTGAAAGGTATCCTTGGGTACGGCACCAGCTCGGTCATTCATTCATACAAGTTTTGGGAATTGGGTGATAAACTGCCGGTAGCAATCGAAATCATAGACAAAGAGATTGATATTTTACGGTTCATTGAGCAGATTAAACCAATCCTGGACTCGGTAAGATACGGGTGCCTGGTGACCACTGAAAAGATTGAGGTCATCTTGCATAAACCTGGAGATAAAAAAGGAGTGGTCTGACCTTCTTCAATAAAAAAACACCAGCCGGTAATGCCGACTGGTGCAATTCAATGATTCACCTGTTATGTATCAGCGTCTCTTGCTGATGGCCGCGTAGATGAAGAGTACGATCAATGATCCGCCAATAGCCAGCAGAAGCGTTCTCAAACTGAACGTATCTACTGTACCCCATCCGAGGAAAGAACCAATCCAACCGCCGAGAAAAGCTCCCACGATACCGATCAGAATGGTTACCAGCCAGCCTCCGGGATCCTTGCCCGGACGGATTGCCTTTGCGATTGCACCGGCAATGAGCCCCAATAAAATCCAAGATAAAATTCCCATAACAATGATATTTTAGTGTAAGAAAAAGTTTCTACCAAGTTTACCCTATATAACACACTTATGCTAAAAATTGTTTAAACATATTCACCATTAACAGGATATTACTCATTGCTCTCTGCGGCTACCGTCCCCTCATGCCTTATCAGAAGGGTATCACCAGGCTTCACCCGTATCTCCTCTAACGAAGTACCTGCCTCTGGTTGTTTTTTTCGCTTCTTGGAGAAGAGGCGAAAGATCCAGCTGTTGGCAATGGTCTCAGCCGCACGCGTTACCTGTACAACTCCATGATCAACCTTTGCTATCGCCGTATCCACATTCAAACCCATCTCTTTGTCGTGCAGAAGCCGTGGTAATACGCCTTCACCATGATTGAGCGAATAAGAAGTCTGATGTAACTCATTCACCAACGAGTCTGCCCTCCGGGTTGTAGTACTCAGGCCGGCCATGATACGATTCACCTCCGTGGTGATGGAATCACCCTGAATCAGTTTTCCAAGATCACCTTCACCGTTGCTGATCTTACCTGTTATGTTGTTGATATCTGTCAGTGACTCGTTCAGTCGGTTCGTGGCTGTTTCGAATCCGGTGGTGAGCGACTTTTCATTGAGTAAACGTGCGATATCCCCCTCCCCATGATCCATCTTGTCTGCAATTGAATGTAGGCTGGCCACCGTTTCTTTTGCCTCTTCCAGCATCTCGGTTGCCTGGGCGATCATTGCCTGGATGTCGAGGCCATCGGCTACCGGCAGGTAATCATCTTTTTCCACCTTACCTGTGGCCGGATCACCCGTGGAGATGAGCACGATCTTACCTCCCATCAGCCCTTCCTGTCCAATCTGCACCTGCGAATTCTTATAGATGAAGTCAGTATACTGGTCACGAACGGAGAGGGTGACCACCACGGAGGAATCCGCTACGATGCGGATATCCTTTACCGTACCGATGTTGATGCCCGCAAAGCGAACCAGGTTGCCCGGCATCAATCCGCGGATGTCTTTAAAGGAAGCATGCAGGTCGGTATTGGATGAAAATAGGTTCTGCTTACTTCCAATCAGATATATCGCCACTACAAACAACATCAGTGCTGATGCCACAAAAATGCCAAGCCTCAGTGCCTGTTTGGTTCTTTTCATCTTATGATATGTTATGGTTTATGTTATACAAAATAGTTCCGTATTTCTTTATCATCAGAGCGACTCAGCTCATCGTAAGTTCCTTCGGTTAGAAAAAGGCCCTCTTTCATGATGCGGATCGTGTCAGTGGCAATCCGCGCACACTTCATGTCGTGGGTGATGATGATGGCAGCCGTCTGGTATTCTTCTCGTATCTGCTGGATCAGTTCACTGATTTCACCCGATGTAACCGCATCCAACCCTGTAGTGGGTTCGTCGTAAAGGATGATCTGTGGTTTCAGGATCAACGTCCGCGCCAGGGCAATACGCTTTTTCATCCCTCCCGATAGTTCCGAGGGCATCTTGTCGATGGCATCAAGCAGACCCACACTGCGCAGCGATCGTTCAATCAGCTCTTCCGTATCAAGCTTGCGGTCTACAAACTGGGTCCTTCGCACCGGGAACAGAAGGTTCTCGCGCACACTCATTGAATCGTAAAGCGCCCCTCCCTGAAAGAGATATCCTACCTTCTTCCGGAGTTCATTGAGCTCCTCCCCGTCACAGGTCACTACATCCGTTCCGAGGACGTTGATACGACCGGCATCAGGTTCGATCAGTCGCACAATACACTTGGTCAACACCGATTTGCCAATACCCGACTTACCAACGATCCCCAGGTTCTCACCCTTGTGCAGTGTCAGGTCAATACCCCTCAGGATATGCTTCTCCCTGAATGATTTGTACAGCTTCTCAATTTCAATTACTTTTTCTTTCTCCATGAGATGTTACAGGATACTGGTGATTAATACAAAGATCAGGTCAATTACGAAGATTGTGAGCGAAGAGGCCACCACAGCTGAGTTAGCAGACTGTCCAACCGACTCGGTACCCCTGCCGGCGGTATAACCTTTGTAGGAACCTATCAGACCGATAAAAAAACCAAACAGCACCGTCTTGAGCGTGGCCGGGAAAAGGTCGATAAATCCCAGCATGGAGAAAGCACGGTTCATGAAGAGCGTGGTCGAAGTTTCTTCAAAGATGTTGACTGCTAAAAAGGCCCCCAAGAGGCTGAATGCGTCGGCAAGAATCACCAGTACCGGCACCACAATGGTGGTAGCCAGCACACGTGAGGCGACCACGTAACTGAGGGGACGTGTACCGGAAACCTCCATCGCATCAATCTGTTCCGTCACCCGCATGGCTGCTATCTCCGCGCCGATACCGGAGCTGATCTTGCCGGCGCATATCAGTCCCGTGATTACCGGCCCCAATTCCCGCACCATGGAAACGGCAATCACCCCCGGCAACAGTGTCTGTGCGCCAAAATCGGATAGTATGGGATTCATCTGCATGGTGAGTACCAGGCCCATGATAAAGCCGGTGACCACTACCAGAGCGAAAGATTTGTTGCCAAGCAGAAAGCCTTGTTTCACCAGTTCACGGTGCTCAAAAGGAGGTTGAAACAACTGCCTGATTACATTGCCGGTGAAGATCACCAGCTCACCCAGATCGATAAAAACCCCGTTGTAGAAGTTACGGGTATCATCATTCACCCTTAGCTTCTGTTTCAGGTTCAGTTGTTTCACGTTCAGACGGTTTTTAGTCATGTGTAAATTAATAACAAAGTGTTACGCACCACTTCTTCATTCTCGCATTGGTCTCCTTTAAATGATTCTGCCTCCCATTTTGTTCACCATTTGCTGCCAAGGGGTTACATTTTTTGCGGCAATCTGCAATTTTACCCTTTTTTGGCAAAAATATTTCGTTAAAAAGAAAAGATTTTGTATTTTTGTAACGCAAACAATAAGATGGTTTTTAGGATCGATTCAGACCACCGGTAAGTACATAATATCGCAAACATTGTTGTATTATGTCTAAAATATAAACGACTTTCGACAAGAACACTTTTACAAATTAAATTCAATAAAGTATGATTAAAGTAGGTATTAACGGATTCGGTCGCATTGGACGCCTGGTGTTCCGTGCAGCTCAAAACAGAAATGATATCCAGATTGTAGGTATCAACGACTTGCTCGATGTAGATTACATCGCTTATATGTTAAAATACGACACCATCCATGGCCAGTTCAATGGATCGGTAGAGGTGAAAGATGGCAACCTGGTTGTCAACGGAAACACCATCCGTGTTTCTGCTGAAAGAAACCCGGCTGATCTGAAGTGGGACGCCGTTGGTGCTGAATATGTGGTAGAATCAACCGGTCTCTTCCTCTCAAAGGACAAGGCCCAGGGTCACATCGACGCAGGTGCCAAGTATGTGGTGATGTCTGCTCCCTCAAAGGATGACACCCGCATGTATGTTTGCGGTGTGAACGAAAAGACCTACACCAAGGGTGAGCAGTTCGTATCGAACGCATCTTGTACCACCAACTGCCTGGCTCCCATCACCAAGGTACTGAACGACAAGTTCGGCGTACTGGAAGGATTGATGACCACCGTACACTCTACCACTGCTACCCAGAAGACTGTTGACGGTCCTTCTGCAAAAGACTGGAGAGGCGGCCGTGCAGCTTCTGCCAACATCATCCCCTCTTCCACAGGTGCAGCCAAGGCTGTAGGCAAGGTGATCCCTGAACTGAACGGCAAGCTGACAGGTATGTCCATGCGCGTTCCCACCCTCAACGTATCAGTAGTTGACCTGACCGTACGTCTGGCCAAAGAGACTTCTTATGCTGAGATCTGTGCTGCCATGAAGGAAGCTTCTGAAGGCGAACTGAAAGGCATCCTCGGATACACCAACGAAGATGTGGTATCAAGCGATTTCATCGGTGATGCACGCACTTCCATTTTCGACGAGAAGGCAGGCATCCAGCTCAGCCCCACCTTCGTGAAGGTGATCAGCTGGTATGACAACGAGTGGGGTTATTCCAACAAGGTGCTCGACCTGGTAGCGCACATGAACACTGTGAATGCATAACCATACACTATCAATAGGAAGACGCCCCTTTCGGGGGCGTCTTTTTTTTGTCCATTCAGGCTGATGCAACAATGAGGCCGTCTCAGAATTGCAGGTTTTCCACCTGTTTTTGGAAGCTCTTCTTTTATTCTAAGCTAATTGTACCCTTATACCCACTCCCATAAATATTGGAGTGGGTATAAGGGTGGTATAAAGGTGCAATAAGGCTAGAGGCACCGAGAACCCTGTCTCGTCCTAAAAATGGGATAAACAGAAAATACATTAAAACAAAAAAAAGGCCCTCTCATGTTTTATGATGAGACAGCCTCTTTTTGTTTCCCTAACAGATAAGATATCCGTCTATTTATGCCGGATGAATTGCTTCGGTGGGGCATACCTCTGCGCAAGAACCGCAGTCAGTACAGATTTCGGGATCAATCACATAGATGTCACCTTCCGAGATAGCATCAACAGGGCATTCGTCGATACATGTTCCGCAAGCAATACAATCTTCAGTAATAACGTAAGCCATAATGAATAATTAGTTAAGTTAATGTAATTGGATTTGATTGTTATTGCAAAGGTAGAAAGTTTTTTGAATAATGAAAAAAGAATCCCCATATCTTTCCACATCACCACACAATATCTGTCCGGGCCACTCGTTTAAACCAGGTATGAAGATAGCCTTACACCTTTTCATATTAAGTTTGTTGCTCTCTGTTCCCTTGATCATTTACGGTCAGCAACGAAGCCTGCAGCACCGGCCCTATGCCGATCAACAACTGTTCCACCTGGGATTCACCGTAGGCATGCATACCCAGGATCTGATTCTCACGCAGTCCGGATACCAAAGCGGGGATGGTGAGGTATGGTTTTCGGAGATTCCGGATTACACGCCCGGTTTTACGGTAGGCATCATCGGTGATCTCTATCTCTCCCGGCACCTGAATCTGAGAATGCTTCCCACACTGAACCTGGGCAGCAAGGAGTTGCTCTTTCGTGAACAGGAATCGGGGGAAGAATATAAGGAAAGCCTTCGCAACAACTACCTCACCCTGCCCGTTCACCTGAAGATCGCCGGGATCAGAATCAACAATTACAAACCCTACCTCCTTTTGGGAGGATATGGCAGTATCGAGCTTGCAAGAAAGAAAAACAGAGCGGTACTGCTTGAATCGTTCGACAGAGGAGTAGAGATTGGTGCGGGATGCAGCTTCTACCTTCCCCTCTTCACACTTTCGCCCGAGCTGAAGTTCAGCTTCGGACTGACCGATATACTGGAGAGAGAACGCAGCGACCTCAAGGAAGAAGATCTGATAAAATATACCTTATCTCTCACGAAGGCCACCCAGCGGATGATCACCCTCAGCTTTCATTTCGAATAGCATTTTATTTCTTGCTGAAAAGCGATCCATAGGTGCGCTTGTTGCGGAGGTAATATGCCATCAGGATGCTGCTCCGGTAGGTTCCCGGTAGGTTTATATTGGTGGTCAGGCGCATGTTTTCCCTCCGTTTATGGCTGTAGGAAAATCTCATTGTCAGGAAATCACGATAAGCTTTCACGACAGAGATGCTGCTCCGAAACTTTCCCTGTATCAGCAGATGAACAGCAGCCATGAAATCGAAGATGAACCGGACAAAAAATGTGGGG
The DNA here is from genome assembly GCA_016916535.1 of Dysgonomonadaceae bacterium zrk40. NCBI lineage: Bacteria > Pseudomonadati > Bacteroidota > Bacteroidia > Bacteroidales > Dysgonomonadaceae > Dysgonomonadaceae bacterium zrk40. Next base: position 2,956,874 of record CP070276.1, on the reverse strand, counting down.
ATCAATCTCTTGCGGGGCAGATTCTTGTAAAGCATCAGCAGGTTGTTGCGGAAATTAAGGTACAACTTTCGCGGGTTCTCCTTGCTGAGCGAAGCAGCTCCAACATGGTAAACCACGGAAGAGGGTACAGAGACCACCCCCCTGCCCCGAGCATTGAGTCGCCAGCAGAGGTCGATCTCCTCCATGTGCGCAAAGAAGAGACCATCGAGTCCTCCGGCATTTAAATAATCACTTCTCCTGATGCAAAGAGAGGCACCCGAGGCCCAAAAAACAGGGATTTCATCCCTATACTGACCCCGGTCAGGTTCAACAGTCTCCAGAATTCGTCCCCTGCAAAAAGGATAACCGTAACGATCGATATAACCACCTGCGGCACCGGCATACTCGAAGTGACTTTTCTGATGAAACGAACGTATCGTCGGCTGAACGGCTGCGACACCCTGATGGGCATCGAGATAGGACACCAAAGGTTGGACCCAGCCTTCTGTTGTTTCCACATCTGAGTTCAGCAGGATCACATATTCGGAGTCGACCTGTTCTATCGCCCTGTTGTACCCTTCGGCGAAGCCATGGTTGTGATCAAAGCATATCAATTCAACATGGGGGAATTCTGCCTGAAGGAACGCCACTGAATCATCGGAAGATCCATTGTCGGCCACGATCAGACGGCAATCCTCCCCTGTTGTATGAGCAGCGACAGAGGGCAGGAACTGCTGCAGCAGCTTCTTACCGTTCCAGTTGAGTATGATGACCGATGTTTTATTCATCTTTTCTGAACTTCCACAAATTATGTGACCAGAGATAGAACGCCGGTGCACGAAGTACCGTCTTCTCGAGCAACCGCACATATGCTTCCGTGATGGAATCTTTCACTTCGAGAGAGGCATCCTCCGTAAGCGTCACAAACCGTCCGGTGTAAAAACCACGTTTCCTCTTTTCAATGTCAAGGTATACCACCGACATGGAGAGGCCTTTTGCAATCTTTTCCATCCCGGTCTGCAACGGTGTATCCTGGTTCAGGAAGGTCGTCCAGTACTTGTCTGAGACGCGGGGAGGGCGCTGATCGGAAAGGAATCCCACCACGATTGTCTGCCCCTCGTTCTTTTTACGTACCAGCGTGCGTAAAACACTCCTCTTCTCAATGGGCAAGGAACCGAATCGTCCCCTGATCTGACGAAACAGTTGATCGAAGGGTAAAGAATGCAATTGCTTGTAGACCAGCCCCGCTTCCACCCCAGGCATGAGATGCAGCCGAATGGAGGGCACCCACTCCCAGTTGCCATAGTGCCCAAGGCATACCAGACAGGAAGAACCATCCTTCATCAGTCTGTTCAGCAGCTCCGGGTTTTCGAAGTGCATTCGCTCCTTCATCTCCTCTTCCGACAGTTGAAGGGTTTTCACTGTCTCCACAAAATAGTCGCAGAGATGACGATAATAAGCTTTCTCCAGGATGATGATCTCTCGCTCGCTTTTCTCCGGAAATGCATTGCAGAGGTTCTTTCGCACCATTTTCCGTCGATATCTTGCCAGATGATAGACGACCTGAAAGAGCAGATCAGATAAAAAATAGAGCAGCGGAAAAGGAAGCAGAGCAAGAAAACTTGCTATTGCTACCAACAACCGGACACCGATATTTTCCTTTTGCTCCTCCATCGTCAGAAAATCGCTTCCATGGCCATCTCCTCATCGTTGTATGCACCAACAGTGACCTCAGTAATACGGTTTACAAGCAACGGATCATAATCAACATACAACTTCACATAATTCTCGGTGAAGCCATGCATCTTGCCCCCCCTTTTCGTATGTTCAAAAAGCACTTTTCTCGGTGTTCCCTGCTGGGAAGCATAAAAACGATGCAACTTCTCATCTGAGATATCCAGCAGCATCTTGCTGCGTGCGTGCTTTTTCCTGGGATCTACTGCATAATCGATCTGCAGCGCCTGCGTACCGGGACGCTCGGAGTAGGTGAAGACGTGTAGCTGCGACATGTCGAGCGACTCGATAAACCTTTTGCTCTCCTCATAGTAGTCATCTGTTTCACCCCTCACACCTACAATCACGTCTACTCCAATAAAAGCATCGGGCAGTATGCGTTTAATCATCTCCACCTTGTGGCGAAAGAGCGCTGTGTCATATTTGCGTTTCATCAATTGCAACACGGCATCTGATCCGGCCTGCAACGGCATGTGGAAATGAGGCGCAAAACGGCGGGAGCCAGCCACAAAGGTGATAATCTCATCGGTAAGCAGATTGGGTTCGATGGAGGAGATACGAAACCGCTCGATCCCTTCCACCTTGTCCAGCGCATGCAGCAAATCAATAAAGGGTTCCTTGGTGGTACGCCCGAAATCACCAATGTTGACACCGGTGAGCACAATCTCCTTGCCACCCTCCTGAACCACCTGTTCAGCCTGCTTCACCAGATCGGCGATGGAGCCGTTGCGGCTGCGCCCCCTGGCAAAGGGAATGGTACAAAAGGAGCAGAAGTAGTCACACCCATCCTGCACCTTCAGGAAATAACGCGTGCGGTCATCGGCGGAGACCGACGGCACGAAAGAACGAATGCGGTGTGTCTTGGAGGTGACAACCTCCCCTTTTTCCTTTTTGTGCAAATCATCGAGATACTTCACCACATCGAGCTTTTGCTCCGCACCCAACACCAGGTCGACCCCTTCAATCTGAGCGATCTCCTCCGGTTTGAGCTGTGCATAACAACCTGTAACCACCACAAATGCAGATGGATTCTCCTGAATAGCCTTTCGAATGGCTTGTCGTCCCTTTTTATCGGCCAACTCGGTTACTGAACAGGTGTTAATCACACAGATATCTGCCTGCTGGCCCCTGCGTGCACGGGTTACACCCGCATCCAGCAGCTGCCGTCCGATGGCCGATGTTTCGGCAAAATTAAGCTTACACCCGAGCGTGTAATATGCTGCTCTCTTATTTTGAAAAACTGTTTGATCGATCATAATCGTAAAAAATGTCCGACTGGAATCAGCTGTGATAGACCCTCCGAACAGGATAATTTCACTTTTTTGGTACTTCAGCCCACAAAATTACAATTTTTATTGCCATTTCGACACCAGTTTGTTTTGTAATCTGAAATTCAGGTTGTACTTTTGCACATATTTAGCATAAATGTGCAATCATGATTGAACAAAATTTCATTCAACTTTACGAGAATAGCTTTAAAAATAATTGGGAACAGCCTGCCCTGACCGATTTCAAGGAAAACACCACCTACAGCTACGGTGAGCTGGCTCGTGAAATAGCACGGCTGCATCTTCTTTTCAGGGAACTGGGAATTGAGAAGGGAGATAAGATCTCACTGATTGGTAAGAACCACTCCTCCTGGTCGATTCTTTTCATGGCAACCATCACCTATGGAGCGGTCATCGTTCCCATCCTCCACGAGTTCAGCCCGGAGAGCATGCAGGAGATCATCACACATTCAGATTCACGCCTTGTATTTGTAAACGAATCACTCTGGAACAAACTGAATAAGGAGCATATCAAGGTGCCGGTATTTGAAATACCCCATTTCTCGCTGCTCAAATCTGAGCGTGAGGAAGTGAGCGAAATTATCAATTCACTCGATGATCTGTTCACGAGAAATTACCCGAAAGGTTTTAGCAAAGATGATATTCGTTATGCAGACGTGAGCAACGAGGAGGTGATTTGCATTAACTATACCTCAGGCACCACCGGATTCAGCAAGGGGGTCATGCTCACGGCCAACAATCTCGCCGGCAATGTAACCTACGCACACAAGCTGGACCTGCTCTTCAACGGTGAGAGAAACCTTGCCTTTCTACCCATGGCCCATGTCTACGGATGTGCCTTTGATTTTCTCTATGCACTCTCTGCTGGGGTTCACAGCACCATGCTCGGAGTGATACCCAGCCCTCAGAACCTGATTAGTGCCTTGCAGGAGGTAAAACCCACATTGATCATGTCGGTACCTTTGATTTTTGAGAAGATATACAAGAAGAAGATCCTACCGATCATTGACAAACCGGTCGTGAAGGTCGCAATGAAAATCCCGGGGTTGGAGAAGCTGATTTTATCGAAGATCAAAAAATCCCTTGTTCACTCATTGGGGGGTAACTTCCGCGAGGTGGTCATCGGTGGAGCTGCACTGAATGCGGAGGTGGAAGCATTCTTTCATAAGATGAAATTTCCTTTTTCCGTGGGATACGGCATGACGGAGTGCGCGCCACTCATCTCCTACGACCACCATTACGATTTTATCCCCACCTCCTGCGGGTCTGTCCTGGAAGGGATCATGGAGGCACGCATCGATTCACCGGAACCGGATAAAATACCGGGAGAGATACAGGTACGTGGTGAGAATGTGATGAAAGGTTACTACAAGAACCCGGAAGCAACAGCTGCCGCTTTCACTGACGACGGATGGCTGAAGACAGGCGATTCCGGCATCATGGTGGGCAAGCGACTTTTCATCAAGGGAAGAATTAAAACGATGTTACTGACTGCCAACGGTCAGAATGTTTATCCGGAAGAGATAGAATCGCGCCTCAACAACCTGCCTTATGTAGCTGAAAGTGTGGTAGTACTGCGTGACTTCCGTCTTGTAGCATTGGTCTATCCCGATATGGCAGCTATCACTGCCGACCAGATCACACGGGAAAAGCTTGCTTCAATCATGGAAGAAAACAGGGTCACTCTCAATAAATCGGCTGCCAACTACGAAAAAATCAGCCATATAGAATTGGTAGAGAATGAATTTGAAAAAACACCCAAGAAAAGCATCAAGCGTTTTTTATACAGTTAAATGAATTATTTTTGATGGTTCTGAGCTTAATTGGAACGAATAAGTGACAACAACTCGTTATTTAATGATATTTAACTATAAATTCCCACGAGAATATGTTGCATAACATGTTTTTGCTGTACATTTGCATCGTTTTTTGAGAAACAAATTTATTTATCGTTTAAAATCATTAAAGAATGAAAAAAGTATTGTTCTTGGTTGCCGTTGTAGCAACACTGGGGTTGGTTTCTTGCAACAATGCTCAGGTTCAGGCCGAAAAAGCCAGACAAGATAGTCTGATTGAAGCTGCTCGTCTGGACAGCATTGCGAAAGTACAGGCTGACAGCATCCAGGCTGCTATCGAAGCTGCAGAAGCGGCTGCCGTCGCTGCTGCCGACAGTCTTGTAGAAGTTGTTGAGTAAGCTGCCGATTTAACAAAATCAATAAGCTGAAAAACAACAGATCGGCTTAGCCATCCCACCAGGGGTGGCTTTTTTTTGTACGATATTAGATCAAATGTCGTAACTTTGTTCTCTGTTGAACGAATCATGAGCCATATGAGGAATAATTTCGTGTTTGGATTACTGTCATTGCTGTTGCTGACCACAGGTTGCAACCAAAAAGCCAATACCTACTTTGAGAAGAAACTTACTTTTCCCGATATTCTCACCTCCGATCAGAAAGTCAAGCTATCGGCATACATCGTTCCTACGCAGCAGCAGTATGCATGGCAGCAGCTGGAATTAACAGCCTTCATTCATTTTGGAATGAACACATTCACAGGAAAAGAATGGGGTGACGGCAATGAAGATCCTGCACTGTTTAACCCCACCGATTTCAATGCAGAGCAATGGGTAACTGTCTTACAACAGGCCGGACTTAAAATGATCATCCTTACCGCCAAGCATCATGATGGCTTTTGTCTTTGGCCCACCCAAACCACTTCACATTCAGTTGCAGCATCACCATGGCGCAATGGTCAGGGAGATGTGGTGCGCGAAGTAAGAGATGCTTGCAACAAATTTGACATGAAGTTCGGCGTATATCTTTCACCGTGGGACCGCAATGCCGAGAGCTATGGTGACTCTCCAAGATACAACGAGCTGTTTGTCAAACAGCTTTCCGAATTGCTTACCCAATATGGTGCCATTGATGAGATTTGGTTTGACGGTGCCAATGGAGAAGGCCCCAACGGGAAGAAACAGGAGTATGATTGGGTACGTTTTTACAACGTGATTGACAGCCTGCAACCGACAGCAGTAAAAGCAATCATGGGTGATGATGTGCGTTGGGTGGGAAACGAAAACGGTCTGGGGCGTGAAACTGAATGGAGTGTCACTCCCCTTTATCCCGAAATAAACGAATCAATCAAAAGTGAAAATGAGCGATTGAACATCTCACATACTGCTGAAGATCTGGGCAGCAGGGAACTGATCAAGGAGTCAAAAAGCCTTTATTGGAATCCTTCTGAAGTGGACGTATCAATTCGTCCGGGATGGTTTTACCACCCCGAGGAGGATGACAAGGTGAAGAGTCTTTCACAACTGATTGATATCTATTTTCAGTCGGTAGGCATGAACTCGGTGCTCCTTCTGAATGTGCCCCCCGACACTCGGGGAAGAATACATGAAAATGATGTAGAGCGGCTCAGGCAGTTTGGCAACTACCTCTCCATACTATTCGAAAATGAGTTGCTTATTGACGGTGAATTGGAATGGAAGGCCCGCACGGGTGCTTCAAGAGAATACATTGTCAGGAAGGGGGAAACAATCAACACGGTGATGCTGCAGGAGGATATCAGAAAAGGACAACGAGTGGAATCTTTTACTGTTGAAGGCTGGATCAATGAAGAGTGGTCATCACTGGCCGAAGGGACCACAATAGGTTACAAGCGTTTGCTGCGCTTCGGTGATGTAGCACCGGAAAAGATAAGGGTGACGATTCACGGAACAAGGGATATCGCACACATCCTTAAAGTGGGGGCCTATTTTGCACCTCCTCTTGCTGTTGATCAGGAGTAATCCGGTCCACAGAATAGAATCCTGAATAGAGTGATACTAAACGTTGAACATGACAGAATGAAGAGATTAATAACCAATTTTTTGCTATTGCTTTCGATATCCGCTACTGGACAAACAACCGCTGACCTGTTTCGGTCGATGCCCTCAGAGATGCTACCCGGTGTTTCAGAAGCCAACAAGACCATGCTCCTGGTGGACAGCGGTAACACCTCGGTCCCCTATGCCCTGGGTGAGATCAGTAAGATTGCAGAGAGCAGTGATTTCCTGCACCTCCGCACCTCCGGCGTCGCTGATTTTCAACTCAAGCTGTTGCCTCTCTCCGGCGATTCACTAATTGTCTCAGTCATCCATACAGTATGTGCCGGGGTGTGCGACAGCAGGATCTCATTTTATACGACTAACTGGGAGAAACTGGATCAGGAATTGTTTCTTCCGGAGATTTCCAAAGAAATTTTCTTCAAATCTTCGAATAAAAATTCGGATAATTACAAATATGCCTTATCTTTGCCGGACATTTTTCCAATCTCAGCCCGCTTCGGTAAAACAGGATCAGATCTGACGCTCAGATTGTATTACAGGGAGCGGTTAACCGACGATCAAACAGAGGAGATCAAACCATTTCTGGTGAGTGATACGCTCCTTTTTGAATGGGAAAACGGCTCTTTCAGATTAAGATAAAGATTCAGGCACCCGTAGTTCAATGGATAGAATACCGGATTCCGGTTCCGACGATGCGAGTTCGATTCTCGCCGGGTGTACTTTTAATGTAACAGAAAACCCATATGGCAAGCCATATGGGTTTTCTGTTACATGCTTTCTGACAACCAGCAGGGAAAGAGAGTCCAATCAGAATGTTTACTGATTTATCAATTAAAGTAGTCCCGGTTCGTTGAAGGTGTCACCCTGGCGGATATCACCGGTCTCCATTCCCTTGCGGAACCAGTAGGTGCGCTGTGCCGCCGTGCCGTGGGTGAATGAGTCAGGTACGCTGTAGCCCATGGAGCGCTTCTGGATGGTATCGTCTCCAACTGCCGTGGTGGCACTGATGGCCGATTCCAGGTCGCCCGGCTCCAGTTGGATCATGTTCATCCGCTGGGCGTGATACACCCACACTCCCGCGAAGAAGTCGGCTTGCAACTCCAGCTTCACATTCAGCCTGTTGTATTCGGTCTCACTGATACGACCACGGTACTGGTTCATCTGGTCAATGATCCCCAGCAGCTTCTGCACGTGGTGCCCCACCTCATGGGCGGTGACGTAGGCCATCGCCAGGTCGCCCTTGGCACCGAACTCCGATTTAAGCTGGTGGAAAAAGTCCAGGTCGATGTACATCTTCTGGTCCGCCGGGCAGTAGAAGGGGCCCACCGACTCTGTGGCACCCCCACATTCCGATACCGTGGCATCGGTGAAGGTGACCAGCGTAGGGCGGATGTAATTCTCATTCAACTGTGTGCGGAAGATTTCCACCCACACATCGTTGGCACTGTTGAATACCCCCAGGGTGAAGACCTTCAGATCCTCATTCTCGTTCGCACGTGAGGGATCTACCATCTCGGTCGATTCACCGGGTGCGATGCTGCTGACCATGTCAATTGCCTGAAAAGGGTTCTGTCCCAGCAGCAGGGCGATGATGGCGATCACGATTGCCCCCAGCCCCCCTACGGCTGCATTTCGTTTCCCGTGCCCCCTGCCCCTGCGATCTTCGTAGTTGGCTTCGCTGTCGTTTCGGTTAATCCATTTCATGTGACAAAAATTACTTGGTTTTTTGGATCCATTCATCTACCAGGGGCAGATCGTATCCCATCTCCCTGGCTTTGTTAAAATCTGCCCTGGCCGCCACCTTGTCGAACTGATCAAGGCGTACGCGGCCCCGCAGGAAGTAGAAATAGGGGTTGTCACGCTGTGAGAGCTCCACGCTGCGCAGGTCGGCCGATGCCCGAAAGGTCTGCCCGGTATGCACGTAACACTCGGCACGATTGAGCAGAATACTGGGATCAGGATTGGGTTCTGAATCAATCAGCCCACTGTAGATTTTTTCCGCAGCTTCCCAGTTGTCCTCCAGTTTGAAGAGCAGTGCCTTGCTTAAATGCGTGAAAAAGTGATCGGGATCAAGTTCATTCGCCTTCACGAAATCAGCCTCCCCCTTGAGCCTGTCATGCTGCTCCAGATAGAGTACTCCTCTCCTGTAATAGGCTTCCACATCATCAGGGTAGCGATGAATCAGAGAGCTGTAATCCTCAATCGCCTCATCATAGCGGCCCATCTCACTCAGCAGCGACGCCCTGCGGTGCAGCACCACCTCCGGTATCGGGTTGTTTGCCAGTGCAGCCGTAAAGGAGACAAAGGCATCATCGGTATGCCCCAGCTGTCGCTGGATGATTCCAAGGTTGAGCAGCAAAACCGGATTGTTCTCATTCACCGGATCGAGCGACATGGCACGCTGCAACGATATCGCGGCACTGTCGAGCCGGTCTGCCTCGATGTGGCGTGCGGCATGGTCCACCCAAGCTTGGTAGTCCTGCCCTGTAAGTGAAGCAGTAAAAAATAAAAAGGGTATAATCAGTGAATAATATTTTCTCATAGAGGGGTTGAAGTGACGTTATCAGGGCAAATGTAAACAAAAAATTGTTATCTTTGTTTGAATCACTGTAAAATCAAAAAGAACATTCTACATGCCCAACGAAATCTTATTCGCACAGGCGGAAACCGCCACAACAGAGTCAGTAACCCCAGTCGTTGAACAATCACCCACCGCAGCCGAATTGATCAAAACAGGACAGTTCGAGGAACTGCTTGATCAGTTTCTCACCGGCAGCATCGACTTGCTCGGAAAGGTAGCAATCGCTCTGCTGATCTTCTATTTGGGAAGATGGATCATCAAACAAATCGACAAGCTTTTTGTCAGAAAAATACTCAATAAAAAAGTGGAAGACAGTGCTCTGCGCAGCTTCCTGCTAACGATCTTCAACTTCGCACTCTTCGCCACACTGATTATACTAATCATCAACATCGTGGGATCGAAGACCGTCTCTCTGGTCGCACTGATCGGATCAATCGGTCTGGCACTGGGTCTGGCAGTGAAGGATAACCTGGCCAACTTTGCAGGCGGGGTGATGCTGCTTTTCAACAAACCTTTTAGGGGTGGTGATTACATCGAGGCACAAAGCGTGGCGGGCACCGTGCAATCGGTGGGAATTCTTTACACCACTCTCACCACTTTCGACAACAAGACGGTCCATATTCCCAACGGCCCCCTCTCCACCGGCAACATCGTCAACTACAGCACCCAGGCCACGCGTCGTGTGGATCTGACCGTCAATGTGGACTATGGTTCGGATGTGGAACTGGTAAAACGGCTGCTGCTCGATATCGCGGAGAAACACCCGCAGGTGTTGAACGATCCTGAGCCTACCGCCCGGATGGTGAAGATGAATGACAGCTCCATCGACTTTACGCTGAAGGTATGGGCAAAGGGGAGCGACTTCTGGCCGGTCACCTTCGACCTGAATGAACAGGCCTACGAAGCATTGGTTGCACATGGGTTGAACATCCCATTCCCGCAGATGACCGTTCACATGGCGAAGGATTAAAACTCCGAGTTGAAGTGGAATCGGATACCCTTGAAATCCTGCTGCGCCATCATCAGGATGTAGTTCGATTCCGCCAGGAAGACATCCCTCCCCTCTTTGTCGTGCGCCATGTACTGGAACTTGCGCTTCTTGAAGTCGGCGAGCTGCGCCGCATCATCGCTCTCAATCCAACAGGCTTTGTAGAGGTTGATCGGCTCCCAGCGGCACTGTGCACCGTACTCATGCAGTAATCGGTACTGGATCACCTCGAACTGCAGTTGTCCCACCGTACCGATGATGCGCCGCCCGTTGAACTGGTTGGTGAAGAGCTGTGCCACCCCCTCGTCCATCAGCTGCTCGATTCCTTTCTGCAGTTGCTTCGACTTCATCGGGTCGGCATTCTCAATGTACTTGAACATCTCGGGTGAAAAGCTGGGTAACCCCTTGAAGTGAAGCTCCTCACCAGCGGTCAGGGTATCCCCGATCTTGAAGTTACCGTTGTCGGGCAGCCCCACGATGTCGCCGGCGAAGGCTTCATCCATGATCTCCTTTTTCTGGGCCATAAAGGCGGTAGGTGAAGAGAACTTCATCATGCGGTTATAGCGGACATGCTTGTAGTTGACGTTCCGCTCGAACCGGCCGGAACAGACCTTTACAAAAGCGATGCAGGAACGGTGGTTGGGATCCATATTGGCGTGTATCTTGAAGACAAAACCGCTAAACGCCTCTTCTAGAGGTTCCACTGTCCGTTCTTCCGCATTCACCGGTCGGGGCGATGGAGCGATCTCCACGAAGCAGTCGAGAAGTTCCTTCACACCAAAGTTGTTGAGTGCCGACCCGAAAAAGACCGGAGCCAGTCGCCCGGCAAGGTACTCTTCCCTTTGAAAATCGGGATAGACTTCGGTGATCAGCTCCACATCGTCACGCAGCTTTTCCGACAATTCTTCGCCAAGATGTTTCTCCAGTTCTGTAGAATCGATACCGAGCTTCACAGATTCTGTAACCACCTGCTTGCTGGGTTGATAAAGGTCGAGGCTTTTCTGAAAGAGGTTGTAGACACCCTTGAACCTGTCTCCCATGTCGATGGGCCAACTCAACGGCCGTACGGCAATCTGCAACTCCTCCTCCAGTTCATCCAGGATATCGAAAGGATCTTTGCCCTCACGGTCCATTTTGTTCACGAAGATCATTACCGGGGTGTTGCGCATGCGGCACACCTCCATCAGCCTGCGTGTCTGGGTCTCCACACCCTTTGCCACGTCGACCACCACGATCACGCTGTCCACCGCTGTCAACGTACGGAATGTATCTTCGGCGAAATCCTGGTGACCGGGGGTGTCAAGGATGTTGATCTTGTAATCCTCATACTCGAAGCCCATCACCGAGGTGGCCACGGATATACCGCGCTGCTTCTCGATTTCCATCCAGTCGGAAGTAGCTGTCTTCTTGATCTTGTTCGACTTGACAGCACCCGCCACATGGATGGCACCACCAAAAAGCAACAGCTTTTCGGTCAGGGTTGTTTTTCCCGCGTCGGGGTGACTGATCACGGCGAAGGTCCGCCGGCGTTCTATCTCTTTTTTCAATGACATTTCTTTATAAGCAATAAGCTATAAGCTTTGTTTTATATTTTGGATGCAACGCTGCAGGGCCTCTTCCCAGGTGGGTATCTCCACCCGGAAGCTATCACAGATCTTCGTGAGATCCATCACGCTGTAGGTCGGGCGACGCGCATCAGTGGGATACTCCTCCGTGGTTACCGGCACCACCTTGCAGTTTTCGATACCGGCCATTCTCCTGATCGCATCGGCCAAACCGTACCAGCTGGTTTGGCCCCTGTTAGAGAAGTGAAAGAGCCCATTCTTCCAACCATTCGCTTCACTCTGTTGCAGGATATGAATTATCATCTCTGCCAGATCGGTTGCATAGGTGGGACTGCCGCACTGGTCGTCTACCACGTTGAGCAGCTCTCTCTCCCGCATCAGCCGGAGCATCGTCTTCACGAAGTTGGAACCATATTCCGAGTAGAGCCAGGAGGTACGCAGTATGATCCACTCACCACCCTCATCCTGCAACAATTGCTCCCCTTTCAGCTTCGTTTCACCGTAGACCGACAAGGGATGGGGTTCCGACTCCTCACTGTAGGGAACTGAGGATTGGCCGTCGAACACAAAATCGGTGGAGAGATGAATCACCTTCACCCCATGCTGTTTCGCCACCCGGGCGATATTTTCCACACCGGCGGCATTGATCGTATAGGCTTTTTCCCGGTCACTCTCTGCCTTGTCGACAGCCGTGTAGGCGGCAAAATTGAGGATATAGCGAATCTGCTGCCCCTCCACAAATGATTCAATCTGCGACCGATCTGTGATGTCCAGCTCTCCCGCATCGGTGAAGTAAAAACGAAATGGCAAATTCATCCTTCCGGTGAGTGCCCTGAGTGCACTGCCCAGCTGTCCGTCACCGCCGGTGACCAGCACACTTAGCTGCACCAGCCCGTAGAAGTACTGTTCCTTCTGCGACTCCTTTTCAGTGCCGCCCAACGCTTTGCTCATTCCGGTGAATATGGCCATCGCTTACTCCTCTTTCTGTTGGTCAATTGTTTGGTACTTTTTTGACAGTAGTCGCAACAATGAGGTGATCTGAGCCACGGCAGCCTGCGTCTCTCCAGTGATCTCCTGCTTCTGAAGCTTCAAGAGCAGGTAACCATAGAGGGCTGTGAAACATGTCTCCAGCTCCGGGAGCTGCTTGTCGCCCGCCTTCGCCCGCAAAGCCACGATGTGCGGCAACGTGTGGTAGTAAAGCGCGATGTACTCAGACTCTTTGGGATCTTTAAGGAGCCGCAGATGCACATCGGTCAGGTCGATGATCAGGTTCTTGTTAATTTGAAGGTGACCCTCCTGCTGTACCCCTTCACTCTTCATCATCATGATAAGTCCCTCGTACCAGTCGCGCGCATTCGCCCGCTCCTCATCGGTGGCATAGGCAGAATCAATCAGTGATCGCTGTACCTGATCGATATCCAGGTTGCAGGCACGCAACAGGTCCTCTGTCTGCCACATGTAGAGCAGGTACTCGGCTATATTTTCCTGTTTGTCGGGGATCTTCATTCCTGAGGGTTTTGGGGAGGGGTGTCAATGCACCCGAAACTTTTCACTAAATTTGCCACAAAAATACAACAATATGCTCAAGTTTCATATCATTGAATCGGGTTATTTTCTGGGAGATGGTGGCGTGATGTTCGGTCCCGTGCCGAAAAAGTACTGGTCGGCCAAGTACAAGGTGGACGAAAAGAACATGTGTGAGATGTCGCTGCGCTGCCTTTTCATCGAGACCGACAACCGGCGGATACTGGTGGATGCCGGACTGGGGGACAAGCATGAGGCGCGGCTGAAATTCTTTCAACCCTACAACCAGAAGAGCATGGTGGAGGAGATCCGGAAGATCGGCTACGAACCGGAAGAGGTGACCGATGTGATCCTGACCCACCTCCATTTCGACCACTGCGGTGCCAGCACAGTGTTGAATGAAAAAAATGAAGCTGTTCCCACCTTTCCCAACGCCACCTACCGGGTGAGCCTCACCCAGTGGAAGAACTACCGCAACCCCACCCTCTTCGAAAAGGGCTCCTTCTTTGCGGAGAACATCGAACCGGTCTACGATGCAGGGCAGCTGCAGTTCGTGCTGGGAGACACAGTGCTGGATGACCAGATTCGGCTGGAACTTTACGACGGCCACACACCGGGACAGATCGTGGTGCTCTTCGAAACAGAGGGAGAGAAGTATGCCTTCCCGGGTGACGTGGTGCCCACCTCACTCAACATCGCACTCAGCTGGCTCTCAGCCTACGACAACAGTGTGGCTGTCGCAATGGAGGAAAAGAAACGGTTCCTCGACAAGGCAAAAAAAGAGAAACGCACGCTGATCTTTTACCACGATGCCTATACGCCCATGGCAAAATTGTGACATCCTCTTGAGCTGTGCGTAATCCACCTATTCTTGGCAAGGATTCGGCCTATCTACATTCGTTATCCCCTCATTATCTCCTCATGAAAGTATGAGGGGATAATGAGGGGATACCAGCCAAAGTCCCTGCAAAGTCCTGCAATGGGGTTGCAGAACTCATCGGCAACCTACTACATCATTCGACCTTTTTCTTACGGTGAATCAGGATGACACCATTCTTCCCTTTCTCACCATAGAGTTTCACTGCAGAATTTCCCTTGAGCACTTCTATCGACTCAATCTCATCGGGTGAAACGGAATTCAGTTCAAATGCAGCATCCTGAATCACACCATCCAGAATCAAAAGCGGATTATTTTCATCATTGAAGTCAAATGTCTTTTTCACATCTTTTTTTGTAGTGATGATGATGACACCCTCTTTGCCTCTTTCGCCAAATTTCTCAGTAGCAGCATAATCTTTGAGCACCTCAATTGCCTGAATCAGGTCAGGGTTTATTTCACTGACCGACTCAACTTCTTCGCCATCCAGAATGTATAGCGGTTGAGCACCTTCTCCATCAACCGAGACAATTGAAATCGGATCTTTCTGATTCATCAATCCATATCCGATCACTTTCACATCCTCCATTTTTGTATGCTCGATCTCAATCTCCTGGGTATGGGTTGAGTCTGCCTGATCTCTCACTTTACCCGATACTGAAATTGAGTCTTTTGCTACAATTCTCACCTTCCCCAATTCAAGAGAACCATTGGAGAATTCAACAAAATCTTCCGACAGAATAATTGATTCACCTTCCTTCACTGCTTTCTCATGTGATTTCTCAATTGCTTTATCGGGAATACTTGCATTTAATTTCGGAACGGAGAGTGCGACCATTACCAGGAACAACAGGGGGAATGCTGCCACATAACTCCATTTCGTCTGTTTGTCACTTTTCTGTTTCATCATCATCTGAATTCTTTTGTGCAAATCGCGCTGACGGAAATTGTTTGCCAGTGCAAACTTTTGTTCACCCACGCTCTTGCGGATTAATAGTAGTTGATATTGTTTCATTTCGACACCTTCATTAAGCACTTGCGCATCTGCTTGATATTCATGCACCGACCGTATCTCACGGCGCAACAACCAGGAAAAAGGGTTGAACCAGAAAAATGAGGTGAACAGGTCTATAAATAGCATATCGAATGAATGTTTTAAATGTATATGCGCCTGTTCATGTTGAATGATTGCCCGATTCTCCTCCGGGATATCTTTACAGTGGAGTACAACATAATTCACCCAACTGAAGGGTGCAATCTCTCTGGCACTCAAACAGAGAGTTGAACCATCATACAATTTTACTTTGTGCGAATTCCGAATAATACCGATGATCTGTAAAAATCCAATCAGATAACGCAAAACAGCAAACAAAAAACCAACCACAAAAACAACAAGAAGCAACGTTCTCCAGGGGAACATCGGCTGTGTCGCTGTCATACTTGAAAACTCGGTTATGGGAATGTTTGACAAATCCCACGTTGGATGATCAGAAATAGTCATTCTGCTCAATTCAGGGAGTAAATTGAATCGGAACAATGGAAGCAGAACTGTTAACAGCACTAGCGCAATCAACACGAAACGATTGATAGCGTGGAAGGTGTTTTTACCGAAAAACAGTTTGTAGAAACTATAAAAAAGGACCATTGAAACTGATGCACGAAGCAAATAATAGAGAAGATTTTCCATGGCAATCACTGTTTATTGTGCAACTTCTCCACTTCATCCAACAACTCTCTAACCTCTGTCACAGTGAGATCCTGCTCCTTGATCAGCGATGAGACCACACTCAGGTATGAGTTACCGAAGTACTTTTTCACCACATTTTTCAGCGTGCCATTGCGATACTCATCTTCACTGATCACCTTGAAATAACGATAAGTTGTACCAAACGACTCATGTGATAAAAAACCCTTCTCCTCGAGTGAACGCACGTAGGTGGATAGTGTGTTGAAATGTGGTTTTGGATCGGGATACAACTCCAGGAGCTGTTTCACAAACAACCTCCCCTTGTCCCAAAAATAACGCATCACCTCTTCCTCTTTTGCTGTCAATTCTTTCATTATACTCCACTTTTATAATCAATGCCGCAAATATAACTAACATTTTTAGTTGTAAAACTACTCAATATAGTTATTTAACTAAATCGCATAGTTAAATAATGCAAAAGAGGATGTATCACAATGTGAATACACCCTCGTTCAATACACAATACCTCTGATCTGCATCTCTCAGAAGGTAAATATGTAAATGAAGTTTCCAATTTAATATTTTACTTCACGCGTCCTCTTTTCTTGAGCGCCTGATCCAGTATCCACTGAATCTGTCCGTTCACGCTGCGGAACTCATCGGCAGCCCACTTCTCTAGGGCTGCCATGGTATCTGCATCGAGTCGCAGGGCAAAATTCTTTGTTGTTTTCTCCTTCTTAGGCATTCATTCGCTCCTTTGTTTGATTATTGGTACAACGAACCTGTGTTCAGTACCGGCTGTGCAGCTTCGTCGGCACAGAGTACCACCAGGAGGTTGCTCACCATTGCAGCTTTCTTGTCACTGTCGAGCTCCACGATGCTCTCATCCTCGATTCGGTCGAGTGCCATCTTCACCATTGTCACTGCTCCTTCCACAATCTTCTCGCGGGCGGAAATGATCGCTTCCGCCTGCTGGCGCCGCAACATCACAGCAGCAATCTCGGGAGCATAGGCGAGATAATTAATGCGTGCCTCCACGATCTCGATGCCCGCCATGTCGAGCCTGATGTTCAGCTCCTTCAGCAGATCCTCATTGATCTCATCGCCACCGGAACGAAGGGTGAGCTCGTTGTCCGACACCACGTTGTTGTCGTAGGCATACTGACCTGCTACCTGTCTTAGTGCTGCATCGCTCTGCACAGAGACGAAGTTCTCAAAGGCATCCATCTGTTTGCTCACCGAATAGGTCGGAACTCCCTCCTTGGCCGGTTTGGAGGAGGCCATGGTTTGTGCATCGATCTCGAACATCGCCTTGTAGGTATCCTTCAACTTCCAGACCAGTACCAGGCCAATCAGTACCGGGTTACCCACCTTGTCGTTTACCTTGATTGGATTCACGTTCAGGTTGCGTGCCCGCATTGAAAGCTTCTTCTTGGTCATAAAGGGATGCACCCAGAAGAAACCGGTATCCTTCAAAACCCCCTTGTACTTTCCAAAGAAGATCATGACAACAGACTCATTCGGCTCCAGTTTGGTAAAACCGGCCAGCATGATCAGCCAGACGAACGACAACACAATACCGGAAATGATACCCCAGAGAGGTTGGGTATACAACCATGCATTCACCCCTAAAAGCAACAACATTAGGAACAACATCAAAAAACCATTCACTTTAGCACCTTTAAAACTGAACTCTTTTGTCTCCATAATCGGATTTATAATGATATTATTATGATATCACAAATATAATCACTTTTTACCGATGCGGAATGTAAACAAGAGGAAACGCATATTATTTAACATTTTTTATAAACAGTGGATGATCTGATAGCTGTCAACAAACAAAACATACCCTGATTTTGTGTTGATTATAATTCGTCCAAAAAGAAAAATAGCTATCTTTGCATATAACAACCAAGAACCATTCACCAAAGAAAGCAATCAATAAATCGTATGAAAAAAGTACTATTAATCACATTAGCAAGTATGACATTACTGGCATGTAACAACCAGGAAAAAGCCACCGAGAAAGGAGCCATCTTCCTGAGTGAGTTCGACACCCCCTATGGTGCACCCCCGTTTGACCAGATCACGGTTGAGGATTATGTCCCCGCCTTTGAAGCCGGCATGGCTCAACAGGTTGAGGAGATTGACGCTATTGTCAACAATCCCGATGCACCTACCTTCGAGAACACCATCCTGGCTCTCGACAACAGCGGAGCTGTGCTGGACAGGGTTTCGTCGGTCTTCTACGGCCTGGAAGGCACTGACACCAACGAGGAGATGCAGCAGATCAAGGCCGAGATGTCGCCCAAGCTTACATCCCACGGCGACAACATCAGTCTGAATGAAAAGTTATTCGAACGGATTAAAACACTCTACGATAATGCTGGCTCACTGGATCTCACCCCGGAGCAGTTCCGTCTGCTGGAGCAGAACTACAAGAGTTTCGTTCGGTCTGGCATCATGCTCGACGAAGCGGGTAAGGAACGGCTACGAGAGATCAACAAGCAGCTCTCCGCGCTCACCATCCAGTTCAACAACAACGTGCTGGCGGAGACAAACAACTACAAACTGGTAATCGACAACGAAGCAGACCTTGCCGGACTGCCCCAGAGCGTGATCAGCGCGGCGGCCGAAGCCGCAACCACTGCCGGCGAGGAAGGCAAATGGGTCTTCACGCTGCACAAACCCAGCTGGATCCCCTTCCTGCAATACGCCGACAACCGCGACCTGCGTGAAGAGCTTTACAAGGCAATGTACCTTCGTGCCAACAACGACAACGAGTTCGACAACAAGAACTTGATCAACGAAATCGTGAACCTGCGCTTGGAACGTTCCAAGCTTCTTGGTTTCAAAAACTTCGCTGCTTATGCACTGGAAGAGCGGATGGCCAAGAACGAGGAGAATGTCTACAAGCTGCTGAATGACGTATGGGCGTATGCCCTTCCCCAGGCCAAGAAAGAGGCAGCCGAGCTGCAGGCCATCGCCGATCGCGAAGGTGCCAACATAGAGCTGGCCTCATGGGACTGGTGGTACTACACCGAGAAGCTGCGTCAGGAGAAGTACAACCTGAATGAAGAGGAGCTGCGCCCCTACTTTAAGATGGAGAACGTGCGTGAAGGTGTCTTCATGGTCGCCAACAAGCTGTGGGGACTCAACTTCAAGAAACTGGACAACATCCCGGTTTACAATCCCGAGGTTGCGACCTATGAGGTGACCGATGCCGATGGTTCTCACGTTGCCCTCTTCTACACTGATTACTTCCCCCGTGCCAGCAAGCGTGCCGGTGCCTGGATGAGCAGCTTCCGCCAGCAGACCACCCGCGATGGAGAAGACATCCGCCCCATCATCTACAACGTGGGTAACTTCACCAAGCCACTGGCCGATACCCCCTCACTTCTCTCTTTAGATGACGTGGAGACCCTCTTCCATGAGTTTGGTCATGCCCTGCATGGCATGTTGTCGAAGGTGACCTATCAAGGTCTTTCAGGCACCAGCGTTGCGCGCGACTTCGTAGAACTCCCCTCGCAAATTATGGAGCACTGGGCTTTCAAGCCGGAAGTACTGAAGATGTATGCGAAGCATTACGAAACCGGCGAGGTGATACCCGACGAGCTGATCGAAAAGATCGTAGCTGCAGGCAAGTTCAACATGGGCTTCACTACTGCCGAATTCGTAGCAGCAGCGTTGCTCGACATGGATTACCACACCCAAACAGAAGAGCAGACATATGACGTGAACACCTTCGAAGAAGCATCCATGGATAAGATCGGACTGATCGACCAAATCATTCCCCGCTACAAGAGCACCTACTATTCCCATATCTTCAGCAGTCCGGAAGGATATGCATCCGGCTATTACAGCTATCTCTGGTCGGAAGTGCTGGACGCCGACGCTTTCCAGGCCTTCGCAGAGAAAGGGATCTTTGACCAGGAGACAGCTCGCCTCTTCCGTGAGCATGTACTCTCAAAAGGGAACACTGCTGATCCGATGGAGCTCTACAAGAAGTTCCGCGGTGCAGAACCAGATCCGGTTTACCTCTTAAAGAACAGAGGATTTATTGAATAAGCAGCCAAGCATTACAACCAAACATATCGCCGGATTAGCTCTCAGAAAATAATCCGGCGATATTGTTCTTAAAAAGATAAAAAAAACGTATATTTGCACGCTAAAATTGAAGGGGCCTGCTACGTGCCCGGATCTTAATTCGCAAACACCGGTTAACAAACTGCAAACTAACAAATTGTAAACAAAAAGTAATATTGAAATGCAAAACCAAGGATTCATTAAAGTCTTCAGTTTGATCCTGACGGCAATCTGTTTGTTCTACCTCTCCTTCACCGTGGTGGGAAGGCAGTACAACAAGAAAGCGGATCAATACGCAAATGGAGACTTATCACTGAAGAATCAGTATCTTGATTCATTGTCTACTGAGAAAGTGTACCTGAACTACACACTGAAACAGGTGCGTGAGAAAGAGATCGGACTGGGTCTTGACCTCAAGGGCGGTATGAACGTGGTGCTCGAGATCAATGCCGCACAGGTGCTCAGCTCACTGGCCAACACCGACGACCCTCAGTTCAACCAGGCACTGTCGGAAACCATCAAGGAGAACCGTCGGGGCAGTTCAGCAGACTTTATCTCGCTTTTTCAGCAAAATTACGAACGAATCAACCCCGAAGGCAGGCTGGCCAACATTTACAGTGTCACCATGAGCGAACGGGTCAGTCCCACAGCCAGCAACAGCGAAGTCATTTCTGTATTACGCAGTGAACTTGCCAGTGTTGCCGACAACTCATTCAATGTATTGGCTACCCGTATCGACCGTTTCGGTGTCGTAGCTCCCAATATCCAGCGCCTCGACCGTGCCGAACGCATCCTGGTGGAACTCCCCGGCATTACAGAACCTGAGCGTGTGCGCAACCTTCTACAGGGAAGCGCCAACCTGGAGTTCTGGAAGACCTACAATGTCAATGAGCTGGGTGCATTCTTCAACGAGATGAATGCCCGTTCTGCTGAATATGCCATGGCCAAACGCTCAGCTCTTCCCGACACCACAGCTACAGTAGCTGCCGACTCGGTTGCACTCCTCGAAGCTGAGACAAGTGCACTTTCACAAATTTCTGAAGAAGAGGAAGAGATCCAAATCACCAGGAGTTTTGTGGAGTACTTCAACGAACCCTACTTCGCCATGAGCGGTGTGGGAGGCCCCATGGTGGGTACCGTATCCAAGCTCGATACCGCAGCGGTAAACTTCCTGTTGCGTCGCTACAAAGATGTTTTCCCAGCCGATGTGCAATTCAAGTGGGGATTCAAACCGGTTGATACCCGGGAGACCTATTTCCAGCTCTTTGCCCTCAAGGGTGATGGCAGCAAGCGTGGACCCGCCCTGGAAGGGGATGTGGTGACCAACGCACGTGCCGACCAGGGACAACAGGGATCGGCTTGGGAAGTAACCATGACGATGAACGCCGCCGGCGCCAGTCGCTGGTCTACCATCACCGGTGCAGAGGTGGGCAAGTCGATTGCCATCCTGCTCGACGGTTATGTCTACTCTGCACCCACAGTGAACGACCGTATTGACGGGGGACGATCTTCCATCACCGGTAACTTCACACCCCAGGAGGCACAGGACCTTGAGAACGTGCTCAAGTCGGGTAAGATGCAGGCAGGTGTCCGTATCGTACAGGAAGATGTGGTAGGTCCCTCACTGGGACAGGAAGCCATCCGTGATGGATACATCTCCTTCATCATCGCCCTGATCGTGCTCTTCATCTTCACCATCATGCTATACGGGTTCATCCCCGGCATGGTGATCAACGGAGCACTACTGCTCAACTTCTTCTTCACCCTGGGTGCACTGGCAGCCTTCCAGGCAGTGCTCACACTGCCCGGTATCGCCGGTATGATACTCTCGCTCGCCATGGCGGTCGACGCGAACGTACTGATCAATGAACGCATCAAGGAGGAGCTGGCAGCCGGCAAGACACTGCGCCGCGCACTGGAAGACGGATACAAGAATGCCTTCTCGGCGATCCTCGACTCCAACCTCACCACCATCATCACCGGTATCATCCTGGCACTCTTTGGAGCAGGCGCCATCCGAGGGTTTGCCATCACGCTGATCATCGGTATCGCAGCCTCCTTTATCACTGCTGTCTTCATCACCCGACTGGTTTATGAAAACCGCCTCGCGAAAGGTAAATGGCTGAACCTTACATTCAACACCGGATTCTCGAAGGCGATCTTCAAGGAATACAGTTACGACTTTATCCACAACAGCAAGAAGATCCTGATTGTGATTGCCGTCTTCGTGGTAGTCAGCCTGATCTCACTATTCTCCCTGGGGATGAATGTGGGTATCGACTTCACCGGCGGACGAAATTACATTGTTCGATTCGACCAACCGGTACGCACGGGCGATGTACAAGATGCACTTACCCCATACTTCGGTGAATCGGTACGAGTCATCACCATCGGCTCCAGCAACCAGGTACGCATCTCCACCAATCATATGATTGATGTGGAGGGTGACAACGTGGAGCAGGAGTTGCGGGGTCTTCTGGGTGAAGGACTTGAGGAATTCATCACACCGGGACAAGAGATAGACGACCATATTCTTAGCTCACAGAAGGTGGGTCCGAGCATTGCAGAGGATATGATCCGCAACGCCTTCCTGGCGCTCACCATTGCACTGATTTGTATGGGTCTCTACATCCTCTCCCGCTTCCGTAACTGGTCATTCTCACTGGGTACCGTGGCAGCCCTTGCCATTGATGCCTTCGCAGTGATAGGCCTCTACTCTCTTCTCTGGAAGGTGATGCCCTTCTCTATGGAAATAGACCAGACTTTCGTGGCAGCAATCCTCACCATCGTTGGTTATTCGATTAACGACAAGGTGGTGGTATTCGACCGTGTGCGCGAGTATATGCACCTTTACCCCAAACGGGGATTGAGGGAGCTCTTCAATGACTCAATGAACGCAACGTTGGCCCGTACCATCAACACCGGTCTTAGCACCATCCTGGTAATCATCTGCATTCTCTTCTTCGGTGGAGACGCAGTGAGAAGTTTCGTATTCGCCATGCTGGTGGGTGTGGTTGTGGGTACTGTTACCAGCTTGTTTGTTGCTTCACCGGTGGCCTTCACCATCATGCGCAACCAACAGCAGAAGAAAGAGCTGGAAGCAAAGAAATAAATTACAACAAATAATTCATAAAACGGGCGGCAGCAATGCTGCCCGTTTTTGTTTGATAAAATGAGTGCATCGGTTGGCATATCTCATTTTTTTTTTTACTTTTGCACTCTGATTAAAGGCCACAATAGCTCAGATGGTAGAGTAACGCATTCGTAACGCGTAGGTCGCGAGTTCGATCCTCGCTTGTGGCTCAAATGATCAACAGAATCATACCTGTCCTGTTCTTTTCGGAGAAACAGGACTTTTTTTTCTGAATGCTTTTTTGCTTCTCCTTATTTTGTATCTTTGTACATGGCCGACAATTTGCCGGACCGTTGATCAATTATATTTATTGCTATGTCAAAACTGATCGGACGCATCTCACTGATAATCGGACCTGTGGTAGATGTGCGGTTTGAATTTTCTGAATCCACCGAATTGAGGTTACCTTCCATTAATGATGCACTCTATGTGTTACGACCTGACGGACAGGAGGTATTTCTTGAAGTTCAACAGCATATAGGTGAAAATATTGTCCGCACTGTGGCTATGGAGAGCACAGATGGCCTGAGCCGGGGACTCACCGTAAAAGCACTCGGTCGTCCCATCAGTGTACCGGTAGGCGAACAGATCAAAGGGAGACTGCTAAACGTTGTAGGTCGCCCCATCGATGGTTTGCAGAAACTGAACAGGGATCAGCAATACCCCATTCACCGCGAAGCGCCCAAGTTCGAAGATCTCACCACCTCAGAGGAGGTGCTATTTACCGGTATCAAGGTGATAGACCTACTACAGCCCTACCTGAAGGGAGGGAAGATCGGACTATTTGGTGGTGCCGGTGTGGGAAAGACGGTAATTATCATGGAGCTGATCAACAACATTGCCAAGGGACACAACGGCTACTCGGTCTTTGCCGGTGTAGGGGAACGTACCCGTGAGGGGAATGACCTGCTGCGCGAAATGATCGAGTCAGGCGTAATCAAATATGGAAAGGCATTCAAGAGTGGAATGGACGAAGGGAAATGGGACCTGAGCACGATCGATTACGAGAAGTTGAAATCATCACAGACTACACTGGTATTTGGACAGATGAACGAGCCACCGGGAGCCCGCGCATCAGTCGCCCTTACTGGCCTGGCAGTGGCAGAATCGTTTCGTGATAAAGGTGGCGAGGGTAGTGATGTTCTGCTCTTCATCGACAACATCTTCCGTTTCGTGCAGGCTGGATCGGAGGTATCGGCACTTCTGGGGCGTATGCCTTCGGCAGTAGGCTACCAGCCCACGCTTGCCTCCGAGATGGGAACCCTGCAAGAACGAATTGCCTCCACCAAACATGGATCGATCACATCAGTACAGGCAGTCTACGTACCGGCCGACGACCTCACCGACCCTGCACCTGCCACCACATTCAGCTATCTTGATGCCTCGACGGTGCTCAGCCGAAAAATTGCCTCCCTTGGAATCTACCCGGCGGTGGATCCACTCGAGTCTTCTTCACGAATCCTCGACCCCGCCATTGTGGGAGAGGAACACTACAACACGGCAATGGAAGTGAAGCAGATCCTGCAACGTTACAAGGAACTGCAGGACATCATCTCCATCCTGGGTATGGATGAGCTCTCTGACGAAGACCGTCTCACAGTGAACCGTGCCCGCAAGGTGCAGCGGTTCCTCTCACAGCCATTCTTCATGGCGGAACAATATACCGGGCAACCGGGAGTGATGGTCTCCATCGCTGATACGATTCGTGGTTTCAGGATGATCATGGAGGGGGAGATGGACCAATATCCGGAGACCGCATTCATGAGTGTGGGTACCATTGAAGAAGCAATTGAGAAGGGCAAAACTCTTATGGAACAAACCGAAGCAACCCAATGACACTGGAGATACTCTCACCCGAGAAAAACCATCTGTGGGAGAATGTGCAAT
Organism: Dysgonomonadaceae bacterium zrk40; assembly: GCA_016916535.1. Classification (NCBI taxonomy): domain Bacteria; kingdom Pseudomonadati; phylum Bacteroidota; class Bacteroidia; order Bacteroidales; family Dysgonomonadaceae; species Dysgonomonadaceae bacterium zrk40. The sequence goes on along the minus strand of CP070276.1, from coordinate 2,931,709 downwards.
CGATCACGCTCCCCGGCACCATGGGATCCTTTCAGGTGCTGAAGAACCATGCACCATTGATCTCCTCACTCCGGAAGGGAACCATCCTGTTCGCAGCAGAGGGACATCTGCTGTCGATTGATGTTGCGGAAGGATTTGTTGAGGTGATCAACAACAGGATTACAGTATGCATTGACTCAGTGACCAAAGAAACTGCCAAGAAATGAAAAAGCTGATTTTCAATTTTCTCATATTTCACACCGTGGTGATGGCCGTCACCGGTGTGGGCATCTGGTTGTTGCTGGAAGCCTTCTTCCCGACACTACTGGTAAAAGGTTATTATATCATTCCACTCTTCTTTTATCTGCTCGGGATTCTCTTCATCACCCAATTCCGCCATTCAGCCATCACTCATCCAACGAAGATGGTAAACCTCTATATGCTGCTGAAAGTGATCAAGGTGTTCGTCTCCTTTATCACCATCCTCATCTACTGGTACATACACCAGGCTGGTATACGCAGCTTCGCAATTGTCTTCATCATCATCTACCTGATAGATCTGGTATGGGAGACCTATATCTACCTGCGGATGGAGAAGTACATCAAAAACAAGTCAGAACACAACAAACCGCCTAAGGAGCCGATAGAATTATGAAACAACGCCTCACATTCATAGCATTGATGCTCATCACCCTGCTGTCCCCCAGCCAGGTGTCTGCCTCCCTGCAGACAGATGAAGAGGCAGCCGGTGGTGGTGAGCTCAATGTGAAGGAGATGATCCTGCACCATCTGGCGGACAGCTATGAGTGGCATATCACAGGCAATGGTGAGAGGGATCTATCTATTCCCCTACCGGTGATTCTCCACAGCAGGCAGAGTGGGTGGCATCTCTTTCTCTCCTCCCGATTGCATCATGGTGAGGTCAGTTATCGCGGATTCAGCATTGCCAGTGAAGGAAAGTATGCCGGCAAAATCGTAGAGTCCCTGCCCGGTGGTACGATCGCCCGTCCACTCGACCTCTCTCTTACCAGGAATGCCGCTTCGCTGCTCTTCAGCTCCCTGCTGCTGATCCTGCTGGTCCTCTCTGCTGCACGCAGCATCAGCCGTGATCCGCTGAAACCGAAGAAAGGGCTTGGCGGACTGATGGAGATGGCGGTGGTGATGATAGAGGATGAAGTGATTAAACCGGCCGTAGGGAAGGATTATGCGCGCTACTCACCCTATCTTCTCACCCTCTTTTTCTTCATCCTGATCAACAACCTGATGGGCCTGATCCCACTTATACCGGGAGGGGCCAACGTGACCGGCAACATTGCCGTCACCCTGGTAATGGCCGTTACTACCTTTTTGGTGGTCAACTTCACCGGATCGAAGGAGTATTATCGAGAGATATTTTGGCCCGATGTACCGGTATGGCTGAAGGTTCCCTTTCCGTTGATGCCAATCATCGAAGTGGTAGGCCTTTTCACCAAGCCTTTTGCTTTGATGATTCGTCTCTTTGCAAATATCATGGCGGGGCATGCCATCGTGCTGGGTCTCACCTCCCTGATTTTTGTCTCGGTAAGCCTGGGAGCAACCATCAACGCTTCCATGACAGCCGCATCGGTGTTGTTCACCGTATTCATCGATTTTGTGGAGCTGCTGGTGGCCTTTATCCAAGCCTATGTCTTCACGCTGCTGTCGGCCGTCTTCATTGGACTGGCACGGGTGGAGCCCCATATTGTTCGTAACGGGGAACATAGCACGGCAAATCATCCGACACACAAATAGGAATAACATAATTACAAGAAATATAACAACCAATAATCAATTAAACGAATCGTATGGAACTTTTATCAGTGATGTTGCAGATACAGCATGAAGCGTTGAGTACTTTAGGATTGGCAGTAGCAATCGGAGTAGCCGTATTTGCGGCAGCCTTTGGAATTGGCAGAATCGGACAGTCGGCCCTGGAGGGGATCGCACGTCAGCCGGAGTCGGCCTCTGACATCCGCACCACCATGATCATCTCGGCAGCCCTTATCGAGGGGGTCGCTTTGTTTGCCATCGTAGTGTGTGGTTTCATCCTTTAAACTGACTGCCCTATGTCGTTATTGACACCCGAACTGGGACTGCTCTTCTGGATGATGATCTCTTTCGGAATCGTCCTTCTGATACTGGCCAGGTATGGGTTTCCGGTGATCCTGAAGGCTGTTGAGAAGAGGAAGAACTACATCGAAGCGTCATTGGTAGCAGCTCGTGAAGCCCAGGAAGAACTGGGGAAGGTAGTGCAGACCGGCGAGCGGATGCTGGCTGAAGCACGTCGGGATCAGCATGCCATCCTCAAGGAGACGACCAGACTCAAGGAACAGCTGATTGAGGAAGCCCGCGCAGCGGCAGCTGCCGAATCGGAGAAGATGTTGGCTTTGGCTCGCAAGAAGATTGAAGCAGAGCAGGAGGAGGCATTGCGCACCATCCGCCGTGAGGTCTCTACCCTCTCGGTGGAGTTGGCGGAAAGGATTCTACGGGAGAAGCTGGGCGATGAGCAGGAGCAGATGAAGATGATAGACCGCTTGCTGGATGAAGTAGACATCTCAAAATCCTGACGACAATGAACACCGGACTCATCTCCTCCCGTTACGCGAAAGCGCTGCTGGAACATGCCATCGACTCAGGAGAGCAGGTGGAGGTCTATCGAAGGATGCAGACCCTGGCCGCCATGTTCAACCAACAGCCTACTTTGCGTCGTGCCCTTGCAGGAACGATGAACACGAAAAAGCAAAAGATGTCCCTTCTGCAAACCGCCTGCGGAGGGGGAGAGTTACCTCCCTCGCTGCAACGGATGTTACGGCTTATTTTAGAAAATGAACGTGAGGATCTGATTCACTATTTCGCTCTGCGATATGCAGAGCTCCATCGTGAGCGTTTTGAGATCCAGTACGGCAGGCTTGTCACCGCGTTGCCGATCGATGAGGAGACAGAGAAGCGGTTCATCGAACGCATCCGTCAGATTGTAGGTGGCAGTCTGGAGGTGGAGCCTGTAGTCGACCCCTCCATTATTGGAGGCTTCATCCTCTACCTCGACGACGACCGCTGGGACGCCAGCGTGGCAGGCGAACTATCCCGCATCCGCAACCGTTTCAGGATACTGGATGCGGCTATTGAAACAAGATGAAACAATAAAGTGATCATGGCAAACAACGGAATCAAAATTAGTGAGGTATCGGATATTCTGCGGATGCAGCTGGAGGGTCTCGACACCGACATCAAGTACGACGAGACAGGCCAGGTAATCAGCGTCAGTGATGGCGTGGTGCGCATATATGGGCTTCGCAATGCAGAGTCTAATGAACTGTTGCTGTTCGACAACGGCATGCAGGCCATCGTCATGAACCTGGAGGAGGACAACGTGGGAGCCATCTTGTTGGGTGCCACCAGCGATGTAAAAGAGGGTTACATCGTGAAACGTACTGGCCACGTGGCCTCCATTCGCGTGGGAGAAGGTATGCTGGGAAGGGTGATCTCACCTACAGGTAAACCGATCGATGGCAAAGGAGCCTTGAAGGGTGAGCTGTTGGAGATGCCGCTAGAAAGGAAAGCACCTGGCGTTATCTTCCGCCAGCCAGTGAACAAACCACTGCAAACAGGTATCAAAGCGGTAGATGCAATGATACCCATCGGACGGGGTCAACGTGAGTTGATCATTGGTGATCGTCAGACCGGCAAATCAAGTATCGCCATTGACACCATTTTGAATCAGCGGAAGAACTATGAGGAGGGAGATCCGGTCTACTGTATTTACGTGGCGATTGGTCAGAAAGGTTCAACGGTGGCTTCCCTGGTGAAAACACTCACCGAACATGGAGCCATGGATTATACCATCGTGATTGCAGCCAGCGGATCCGATACGGCTGCATTGCGTTACATCGCACCATTTGCCGGTGCTGCCGTGGGTGAATATTTCCGTGATACAGGGCGTCATGCCCTGGTTGTCTTCGATGATCTCTCCAAACAAGCAGTAGCTTACCGGGAGGTGTCATTGATCCTACGTCGCCCCTCGGGACGTGAAGCCTATCCGGGTGATATCTTCTACCTTCACTCCCGCTTGCTGGAACGTGCCGCGAGCATCATCTCACAGCAGGATGTGGTGATGCACATGAACGACCTTCCTTCATGCATGCAGGAACGGGTGAAGGGTGGTGGCTCCCTCACCGCGCTACCCATCATTGAGACGCAGGCGGGTGATGTCTCCGCCTACATCCCTACCAATGTGATCTCCATCACCGATGGACAGATCTTTTTGGAGGCTGATCTTTATAACAGAGGGGTCCGTCCCGCCATCAACGTCGGCATCTCCGTCTCCCGCGTGGGGGGCAACGCGCAGGTGAAGGCAATGAAAAAAGTGGCCGGTTCACTGAAGATCGACCAGGCGCAGTACCAGGAACTGGCTGCCTTCACCAAGTTTGGTGGTGATATGGACGCGGTCACCATGATGACAATCGACAAGGGGCAAAAAAATGAACAGCTACTGATACAGCCTGTACACACTCCAATGAGGGTGGAACACCAGATTGCAGTTCTTTACTGTGGTACACACGGTCTGCTCAAAAAGGTTCCCCTGTTGGAGGTAGACCGATTTGAGAAGCTGTTTCTTGCCACCATGGAGTTGAAACACCGGGATGATGTGCTCAACCGACTTAAGGAGGGGATCATGAACAACGAGATTGGAAAAATCATCGAACAGGCTGCATCAGACACCATCGAATCGATGCAATACTAAAGGACAATGGCACTACTGAAAGAAATTAAAAGCAGGTTACAATCGGTCCGCTCCACCAAGAAGATCACCACCGCCATGATGATGGTCTCTTCCGCGAAGCTGTTGAAGACACAGCAGCTCATCGCGACACTCTATCCTTATGAGCAGAAGCTGAACCATTTGCTGCAACATCTGCTGCAAGAGGAGAAGGAGTTCCAATCGCCTTACACCCAACAGCGCGATGTCAAACGGGTAGCCATCGTGGTATTCTCCTCCAACACGGGGCTTGCAGGTCGTTTCAACCACAACATCATAACCAGGCTCTCTTCGGTTATGGAGAGCTACATGCATCTGGGGAAAGAAAACATCCTGGTCTATCCCATCGGGAACAAGGTTACCAAATCAGTAGAAAAATTGGGAATGGTACCGGCCGGTGATTATGAAGCACTCGCTGCCAAACCCTCCTATAAGGCTACGCGGCTGATTGCTATGGAGTTGATGCAATTGTTCATCACCGGTAAGATCGACCGGGTAGAACTGATTTACCACCACTTCGTCAGCAAGGGAACACAAGAGGTTCGGCAAGAGATCTTTTTACCGGTAGCACTTCCATGTGCCGGGAGTGAGGGTTCTGAGCAGGAATACATTGTGGAACCTGACAAGATCAGCCTCCTGGAGCAACTACTTCCCAAAGTGATCCAGATGAAGCTCTATACCATGCACATCGACTCGGTCACCTCTGAGCATGCAGCCCGTATGACTGCCATGCAGATTGCCAACGACAATGCTGACAACCTTATAGATGAGTTAAAACTTGAATACAACAAGGTACGTCAGCAATCTATCACAAACGAACTACTTGATATTGCGGGAGGAACAATCCGTTAATCTTTTCCTCTAAGGGAACGGTTAATATCATTGATGTAATCCAGCAACAGCTCCCTACCCTGTGCTTTCTCGGAGGAGGTAACGAAGATGGGGGGTAGCTCCTCCCAGCTCTCCAACATCTTTTCTTTGTATGCGTTCACATTCATCTGCAGTTTGCCACTTCCCTGCTTGTCCGCCTTGGTGAAAACAATTGCAAAGGGGATGCCATTCTCACCCAGCCACTCCATGAATTCCAGATCAATCTGCTGTGGTTCATGTCGCGAGTCCACCAGTACAAAGAGATTGGACAGCACCTCCCTTTCGAGAATATAATCTTCAATGATGACCCGTAGTTTCTCCCGACCCTCCTTGCCACGACGCGCGTACCCGTAACCGGGAAGGTCCACCAGATACCACTCACCGTTGATCAGAAAGTGATTGATCAACATGGTCTTTCCCGGAGTGGAAGAGGTCATGGCCAATCCTTTTCGGTTGGTGAGCATGTTTATCAGTGACGACTTACCAACATTGGAACGACCAATAAAGGCATATTCCGGTTTCCCGTCCTGCGGGCATTGGTGGTGATCGGTGTTGCTGATGATGAATTCTGCCGTTTGAATATTCATAGTCTAAGCAAGTTTATTTTTGTTGTTTTGTGAGATAGCCCAGAGTCCCAATGCGGTCAACATCCCGTTCATGAGCAACAGTTCATACCCCACCCGGTAAGCAAAAAATTGAAATATAGCCAGTTCAATTAGGAAGCAAATCAGCGGAGCAGCAATCGCAACAAAAGGAACGTATCTGTCAGCAGGATTTACCTTCGTGTAGAGACCTGCCACATAGAGCCCTAGCAGAGGTCCATATGTATATGATGCCAACTTGTAAATGGCGTTGATGATGCTGTCGGAACCGATGGCTTCAATCAGCAGGATGATCAGGATGAAAACGGCACTGATGCCCAGGTGTACTCGTCGCCGGATACGCACTTCACGTTCCTCCTGTTTGATATCTTTTGCGATGGATTTTATGCCGAGTATGTCGACACAGAAAGAGGTGGTGAGTGCCGTCAGTGCCGAATCGGCACTGGAAAAGGCAGCAGCGACGATGCCCACTACGAAGATACCCAACACTACTGGACCAAGGTGCTCGCTGGCTATCAATGGCAGGATGTTGTCAGAGACCTCCGGCAGAGGGATGCCATTCTGTCCGGCATAAGCCAGCAACAACACTCCAAGGGAAAGGAACAGGAAGTTGATGGGAGCGAAGGCCAGGCCGTAAGAGACCACATTCTTCTGAGCATCCCGCAAGGTTCGGATTGTCAGGTTCTTCTGCATCTGGTCCTGGTCGAGTCCTGTCATTACGATGGTGATAAACATGCCGCTGAAGAACTGCTTGAGGAAATGCTGGGTGCTGTGCCAGTCGTCAAAGACAAAGATGCGGGAGTGAGGGCTTTCTCGTATGGTGGTGACAATTTCCGCCAGGTTCATCTCCATGCTTGAGGAGAGCTGCCAGACGATCAGCACCAATGCAGTGATGAAGAGCAACGTCTGAAGCCAGTCGGTCCAGATAATCGTCTTGATTCCGCTCTTATGGCTGTAGAGCCAAATGATCAGGATGATGCCGGTCACCGTCACCACAAAGGGCACTCCCCAGGCGTCGAAAACCAGAGACTGCAGGATGTAAGCCACAAGGTAGAGTCGTGCAGCAGCGCCCACAATCTTGGAGAGCAGGAAGAACCAGGCGCCGGTCTTGTAGGAACGGACTCCGTAGCGCTGTTCAAGGTAGCCGTAAATGGTGGTAAGGTTCAACCTGTAGTAGAGCGGCAGCAGAATGTAGGCAATCACCAGGTAGCCGAAAAAGAAGCCCAGCACCATCTGCATATAGGTCATGTCGAGGTTGCGCACCATACCGGGAACTGAGACAAAGGTGACGCCGGAGATGGAGGTACCAATCATTGCCACTGCCACCACATACCATTTGGATGACTTGTTTGCCCGGAAGAAGGCATCGTTGCTAGCTCCCTTTCGGCCGGTTAGCCAGGAAATCAGCATCAACATCCCAAAATAAAGGGCAATGACCAAAAGGACAAAGATTGGCTTCATTGTGGCTGCTTATTGATTCATGTAATGGTGCACCAACCGGGGAAAAGTATCAAACTGCAAATGAAAGCGATTGGTAGTCCCAAAACCATAAGTTACCATGACAAATGGGACCCCGGCCAAAGCAGACTGGTGACTGTCAGAGTCGGTGTCACCAATATAGTGTGGCGACTTTAGTCCATGCTTGGCCATCAGTAGCCGGAGGTTGTGGTGTTTTGGTTTCAGGTTCATCCCATGTTCCATGTAATCCAGAAAGAGATGAGTGGTACGAGTATGCCTCATGAAGTTAACCAGTCCCCCCTCCTCGCAGTTGCTGAGCAGGAACAACCGATATTTCTGGGCAAGTTGCTCCAGCCCCTGCACCACACCATCATAAATGAGTGGGCTCATCATTGGCAGCAGCTCCTGATACGCATTGATTACTGCCTCAAAGAGGCGATCCTGGGCCGTTTCACCTGCATCCGGCAGGATGGTGTCGAGCATCACGCGGGCCTCTTTACCCATCAGTCCGAGGATATCATTGCGGGTGACCTGCTTCTGATAACCGGTTTTGATCAAACCTCTGTTCCATGAGATGACGTAACTATCTACATTATCCCATAGAGTACCATCCATGTCAAAGATCAAGCTATCGGGTTGTAACATCTTTTTTTTCTTAATGGGTGCAAAAGTACGCAACAATGCAGGAAAGGACAAATAAAAAGGGTTAAAACAAAACAGTATATTAGTGTGTTAATAACAAAAATATTCCCACATCATGGAAAAAGAAAAAGTCTGCCTGATCATCAATCCAATCTCTGGAACTGAGTCGAAGAAGAACATACCAGAGATGGTTGCTGCCGCCTTCGATCAAAAGAAGTATGACCTGGTGATTCGCATCACCGGCTATCCGGGTCATGCCACCGAGATTGCTCGTCAGGCAGTAAAGGAGAAATACCGCTATGTGATCACAGCCGGTGGTGATGGCACGGTGAACGAGGTAGCCCGTACGTTGGTCAACAGCGACACCACGCTCGGCATCATCCCGTTCGGTTCCGGCAACGGACTGGCCCGAGAACTGGATATTCCAATGGATGCGGAGAAAGCCCTTGAAATCATCCTCAGCGGGAAGAACCGCACCATCGATTATGGGGTGGCCAACGACCAAATTTTCTTCTGTACTTGTGGTTTTGGATTTGACGCCTTTATCAGCGATAAGTTTGCAGAAGAGAAAAAGAGAGGACCCTTGGGTTACCTCCGCAATATCCTGGAGAGTGCAGTTGATTTTAAGTCAGAAGAATATGAACTGACACACGATGAGGGTACACTCACCGAGCGGGCTTTCGTGCTCACCTGTGCCAATGCCTCACAATATGGCAACGAAGCCTATATCGCCCCCGGTGCCAGTATGGACGATGGTAAAATGAACGTCTCCATTCTCAAGCCGCTCAACGCACTGGAGATACCACAGACCACGCTGCAGCTCTTCACCAGGAACATCGACAAGAACAGCAAGATGACCACGTTAGTTACCCAAAAGCTGACCATCCGTCGTAAAAAAAAGGGGCTGATGCATGTCGATGGAGAGCCGGTAGAGACTGGCCGTGAGATCAACGTTGAGATCATACAAAAAGGACTGAAGGTGCTTGTGCCCTCAGAAAAGAAAAAGAAAAAAGAGGCAGAGAACATTTTCAGTTCCCTGACTCGCTGGTTTAACGAGTAATTCTACTCATTTTTCTTCCATACAGTGACCTGCACGTTGCGTTGCTCACTGATGCGGGTCGATTTTTTGATGTGAAGTACAATCTCTTCCGGTTCGCAACAGAGCGTGAATTGAGGTGCCAAGGCCTCACGGATACCATCGAGTGAGGTAACCGGTTCACCATCACGCTTAAACCCTCCCGGCCATTTGTCACGCGGGGTCCTCTCGGGATCCCACTCGTAAGTAGATGCAAGCAACAGATATCCCCCATTATTCAACCTTGAATGAATTTCCGACAGGAAATGCAGCGGGTCGCTCAGCTCCTCCAGGAGGTTGGGCAATATAATCAGGTCATACCCCGTAAAGATCGGTTTCAGGTTCATCGCATCTGCCTGCATGAAGAGGATATGTTCTCTGGTTTCAGACAAACCATAATCTGAAAGTACAATGTCACGATAGAAAAGCAACTCTCCTTCATCTTTCATCGTATAGCGCACGTATCCCTGTTCCTGCAACTGAATGGGCACACGGATCATGCGGGCAGTGAAATCAAGGGCGGTGACATTACGAAACTGCTTCGCCAACTCGAAGGCGAGCCGCCCCGTATCGGTGTTCAGGTCCAGCACACGTGCTTCAGGATTGTCCGGCAACAGTTTACCCGCCAGGTGAGCCAGACTCACGGCGAAATTGTTTTCTCCTGCAATTGTCTCGCCCCAGTTCTGTTCACAGGAACGGGTAACATCCTCCTCGGTTATGTAGTCGGCCTGTTGTATCTTTAAAGGTGCATCGCTCTCAATGTAGCGGAAGCCGGCATGCTGGTAGAAATGACGACGGAAGGCATAGCGTGCATGCAGTGTCGCCTCGTTGCCAGTAGAGATCCAGGAGCCTCCTTTGATCAGGTTGTGCTTCCCGTCGAAGGTGGGCGTGGAGAAATCATCATACATCGGATGCACCTTGAAGCCCGGATAACCGGTGATGGGTGTCTCGGTCCACTGCCACACGTTGCCGACCACATCGTAGAAGTCTCCCTGTTCGAACAGATCAACCGGACAGGGAGAGGCATAATGTTCCAAACCGATGTTACCCGGTGCGGTACCCCACTCCGGCAGATCATCCAATCGTGACACCTGCTGCAGGCGGTACCACTCTGCCTCGGTAGGCAGACGGAAGGTTTTTCCGGTGACTTCGCTCTTCCAGTTACAAAATGCTTTTGCCTCAAGGTAGTTGACCTCCACCGGCCAGTTCCAGGGCATCTCAATTTCCTCGGCCACCAAACGAAGACGGTATCCCTGCTCACTCTTACGCCAGAAGAGCGGCATCGTTGCCTCACGGAAGTTGCGCCATCGCCATCCCTCATCGGTCCAGTAACGCTCCGTTTCATATCCACCTGCATCTACAAAGGTAAGAAACTCGCCATTGGAGGTGAGCTGTTTTGCAGCCCTGAAATCAGCCACCTCCTCCTCGAGGCTTCCATATTCGTTGTCCCACCCGTAAAGGGGATGGTCCCATGACTTACCCAATCGCATCGTCCCACCCGACACGGGAATCAACTCATTTTCTGGAGCGTCGCCACTGAATGGACATCGTTCTCCGAACAGACCGGAGCGTACCAGCTCTAACGGCAGCTGACGAATCAGCACAGAGGAGGTCTCCAGGTGAATCCGCTCATGCTCGATTCCCATCATGATGATCCAAAAGGAGTTCTTCCAGTCAATGGGCAGCTCCAGCGCACTGTTGTCAATGAGATCAAGGATCACACCCTTTGCTTCGTCACGATAAGCACGCACTTCCGATACGGGAGGCCAGTCGTAATGGTTGTTGTCCAGGTCGTCCCAGCTCATCTCATCCACCCCGATGGCGAAAGTTGATTCAAACTTAGGATTGATACGCCGATCTATGATGCCAGCCAGGTAGAGCTTGTTGACAAAGAAGACGGCAGTATGGCCCAGGTAGAAGAGGATGATGTGACGCAGCGGATCGCCCCGGTGGTAGAACACCTCGTCACCTTTTAATTGGGTATATAGTAGCTCGTCGATGGCCCATGTCTTTAGAAAATAGGTTCGAATCTCTTCTCTTTTTTCTTCGGGTGAACCAGTTCGCAAGTCGATGGTTCTGGCTAGTAAATCTTTCATATCCTGAATTATTAAATTATCGCTATTCAACGATCAATCATTTCACTCTATCTGTAGAACGAATACTCCTATGCAGATAAATCTTTCTCATTTCGAACGGGCGGCCGGGAGCCTCCAGCTTTGTCTGCCAGATAGATGCAACCGGTTTAAACCCAAGCTTTCGGTAAAGCGCCAGTGCCGGTTCGTTCCGATCCCATACACGAATCACTGCATCAGTAAAGGAGTCACCAGACACCTCCAGCAACTCGTTCACCATCTGTTGGGCAATCCCCCGGCCACGGAAATCGGCATACACCATCACCTCACTGATATAAAGCGTATGCTCATGTAATATCATCGGCAACGTTGCAGTAGGAAAATCAATATCGTGCAACAATGACATCGCCAACACCACTCCCGCCAATCTGTCACCCACAAACAGCATTTTGCCCCACCCTTTTCGGACAAGGTTATCCAGTGTTGATCCCGCAGTTGCCCGATCAACATACTGGGCATACTCACCACTGGTGAAGGCATGCAGGTAAAGGTCGATGATCTTGCCGCGGAATTTGGGATAGTTGATCTGATCAAGCGAATAGAGTCGATTCATTCTCGTTGGTTCGTTCAATACCTCATTTATTGGAAGAACAAACAAAAGGGGTGGATGTTCACCAACCGCCTACACGTCCGCCACCTCCACCCATCCCGGAGAAGCCGCCGCCAAACGATCCGCTGCTCCATTTGCCACCACCCGAAGAGGATTGAGGCTGCATGGCAGCATGACTCAGAGTGTTGGAAAGAGTACTGTTAAGGGCATGTCCGAAGAGAGCGGCATTCACATAGCGGCCACCATACCACGCGGGACGATAGGATTCCGGTTCCAATGTAGAAGAGAGGAAAGCCTTTTCGAATTTGTCACCCCACACCTTCTCCATATCGAGAGCAATGGCGTAAGGAAGTAGCTGTTCGAACAATGCCGGTGTCACCTCAGGAGGATTGAAGAACTGCAACTGCTTCTCTTCAGCCACATCAAGATACATCTTCAGTCCTTCCACAGCGGAACGGTAATGCAGTTTTCTCTCTCCAGGACGTACAATCAGCCAGGCATAGAGCAGGTAACTCACCAGGCCAAGCAATAAGGTGACTACAAGCGCATTCCGGTTGGCGGTAAATTGCAACAGGTCATCTGCCACAAACCTAACCATGACTATGAAATAGGCAATTAATGCAAGCCAGGGCACCAGGTGAAACTTCAGATTACGACCTTCGCTCAGCACTGATCCATGCTGTTTTTTCAGACTCTTGTGATAGTCTCTCATCATCATTGCGATTGTCTCGTCATATTTGCCGGTGAGGGTTACCGACTCAGTTTTACGAAAGAGAGCTCTCATCACAATCTGTTCTTCAGCCGGCAACTTGTCATCAGCTTCTTTCAGTCTGGCCAATGCATATCGTTTGTCACTTCGTAAACCGAACAATCCACCCTTTTCCACCACCTCATCGATGCGGATAAATCCCTTTACCGAGAGATTCACGATGGAAGCAGTAACAAAGTCATCGAGATAATGACCCTTGTAAAGCATTCCCACGCTGGCCGGCGAAAGTCCGTCGGGAGGTGAGAACTGTGGAATGACAACCGGTTTGGGGGGGTCAACCCCATACCTGCGCCAAGTGTAGATATAGTAGGCGAATAAAAAAACGAGAAAGAGGCTACTGAGCAATACCAGACCCTTCCTCTCAAACCAGGTAAAGGTGCGGGGTAGTTGTTCCGGTGGCTGAGTAACGATACCCTTGGTGAAACCAACCGAGAGAGTGAGCATCTCGTTGAACGGTAAATTGTTTGCCTGTACCACCAGTGCCCCCACCTCGTCTGTCTGCGTGGTGCAGTTGCTATCTCCCGATCCCTGGCGCCCAGTATAACAGTGTGAAGAAATGACCTCCGCACCGGCAGGTAAACGCACTACTGCACCCACACTATCCATCGTTTTTTCAGACAAGCCGTTCACGTTCCAACTCAGCTCGTCATAATCGGAAAAGAAGCCTATCTGACCTGCTGTCTCGTAGTAAATTTCGTAGGTTTAATAACCGGGTAACAAATATTTATCCCTCTCACCGGCGTATATCACCAGGTCACCCCCCTCCTTATCGGTAAAAAAGTTGACCGGATTGCCGTCCACCAGCACTTCTCGGATGTTGTAATTCACCCGCACAGGATGGTTCTCAGCATCTCTTCTGGTGAGAGGCAGTGCACGTGTGATCCCACGTTTGAAAAGGTTCCCGTTGGCATAAATCCGAATCTTCTCCTGTACCGTGACCGAACCCGATTCTTCAATTTCGATCGATGAGTGAAAGGCATGGATTTTCTCCTCCTGTCCCACCAGGCAGAGGGAGGAGAAGCTAAGCAAGAGTGCAATAAGCAGCAGTCGCATCAGAATTTGATTTTTGGAACCTCTTTCTCCGATTCATTCTCCAATTCAAAGAAGAGTGACTTGGTAAAATGAAACATACCGGCAATCAGGTTGCTTGGGAAGGTTTCAATCAGGATGTTCTTCTCACGCACCGTACCGTTGTAGTAACGCCTTGATTTCTCGATATCCGACTCAATCAGGCTCAATTGATCCTGAAGCTGCATATAATTTTGATTGGCTTTCAGTTCGGGATACTGCTCCGCAACCAGCATCAGCCGGCCCAGTGCTGCGTTAAGGTTGTTTTCAGCTGTCTCCTGCGATTTCAGGTCATTGGCTTGAATGGCACCTGTCCGAGCCTGCGTAACACGCTCAAAGGTCTCTTTTTCATGTGCGGCATATCCCTTTACACTCTCCACCAGGTTGGGAATCAGATCGTGTCTTTTCTTTAACTGCACATTGATGCCGCTCCAGGCTTCATCCACCAACGTTCTCAACCGAACGAGTTTGTTGTATACCGAAACAGCGTACAGCAACAAAAATACAACAACAAGCAGTAGTACAAGCACAAATACCATAATGATCATTTTTTTGAGGTTACACAATAAAATTTAATCCAATGTATCAGGGTGGCGTTAAATATAAAAATGAAATCTTCCACGCCAATATAGCGATAAAGATACTGTTATTTTTATATTTTAATTGCTGCATTTAACAAAATTCATTTTTATCTTTTCTGAAACCATTTGTTTCGAACAACAGGTACCATTAAATCGTTAAATATAAATAGCCAAATCAAGCATTGGTGGTGAAGGGAAGCAATAACGCTTAAATTTTAAAATACGTCACTGTTGCGGATAATCAGAAACAAACAAATCATTGACAAATAAATAACCAATTATGAACAATTTCATTTTTCAGAACCCGACCAAACTGGTATTCGGGAAGGGACAAATCGCTAAACTGGCAGAACTGCTGCCTGACAACATCAACCTGATGCTCACCTTCGGTGGTGGCAGCGTCACCAAGAACGGTGTCTACGACCAGGTGAAAGAGGCTCTCAAAGGACGTAACTTCATCGAGTTCTGGGGCATAGAGCCCAATCCACGCGTAGAAACGCTCAGGAAAACTGTCAAAATGGGGAAGGAGAACAACATCAACTTTCTGCTCGCTGTAGGAGGAGGATCGGTACTCGACGGCACCAAGCTGATCGCCGCGGGGATTGCGACCGATACAGATCCATGGGAGATTGTAAAAGGAGGAGTGGCAAAAAAGCAGATTCCTTTTGCTTCGGTGATGACGGTTCCGGCCACCGGCTCAGAGATGAACGGAGCAGCAGTAATCTCACGTGAAGAGACACAAGAGAAGTATGGATTCTTCGGCACCTATCCGCAATTCTCAATCTTAGATCCGGAGGTGACTTACTCGCTTTCACCTTATCAGGTTGCATGCGGACTGGCAGATGCCTTCACGCATGTGCTGGAACAATATATGACCACCCCCGGTCAGTCGCGACTGATGGATCGCTGGGCTGAGGGTGTACTACTCTCGGTAAAGGAAATCGCACCCGGCATCAAGGAGAATCCGCTTGACTATAACCTGATGGCCGACTACATGCTTTCCGCCACACTGGCTCTCAATGACTTCATCCGTATGGGAATCACGCAAGACTGGGCGACGCACCAGATTGGGCACGAGCTGACAGCAATTCACGGCATCACACACGGTCATTCACTGGCTATAGCGATGCCCGGCACCCTCAGGATACTGAAAGAGCAGAAGAAGGGGAAGCTATTGCAATATGGTGAACGTATCTTCAACATCACTGAAGGCACAGAGGATGAGCGTGTAGAGAAGGCTATCGAGATGACTGAGCAGTTCTATCGTTCATTGGGATTGACCACCCGTCTCTCGGAGGAGGGCATCGGAATGGAAACCATTGAGACCATTGCCAAACGCTTTAACGAGCGGGGTGACGCCTTCGGAGAAAACGGTAACGTAACAGGAGATGTAACTCGTGAGATACTAACCAGCTGCCTCTAATTCTCTGATCCTCTGAAAATATGAAAAAACTTGCATTTCTACTTTTCACAAGCCTGCTCTCCCTGCAGGCTTACGCCATTGATGATGCCCGCATGATGCGGTTTCCCGACATCAACGGCAACCTGATCACCTTTGTCTATGCCGGTGACATCTGGACGGTAGATGCCGCGGGTGGCAACGCCCGCCGTGTCACCTCCCACCCCGGCCTGGAGCTCTTTCCCAAGATCTCACCCGACGGTCGTTGGATCGCCTTCTCGGCAGAATATTCCGGCAGCAGACAGATTTGGGTGATGCCCGCAGAGGGGGGTGCCGCACGACAGCTTACCTTCTATCATTCCGTAGGGGAGATGCCCCCGAGGGGAGGGTACGACCATGTAGTGCTCGATTGGAGTCCCGACAGCAGACGCATCCTCTTCCGTGCCAATCGCACCAGCTTCGGCGAACGCAACGGTCGTTATTTCACCGTCGACCTGGAAGGAGGTCTTGAGGAGCCGTTGCCTATCGTCAACGGCGGTTTCGCCACCTTCTCACCCGACGGCAAGCAATTATGTTTCACTCCGGTGGACCGCGAGTTCCGCACCTGGAAAAGATACAAAGGGGGACGTGCTACAGAGTTATGGAGCTACGACCTCAATAAGAACGAATCGCGACAGCTCACCAGCTGGGCCGGCAGCGACCAATGGCCTGTATGGCATGGCAACGATATCTACTACGCCTCCGACCGTGACAGTCGCCTCAACATCTGGCGTCATAACATCGAAACAGGTGTCGAGGAGCAGATCACGCATCATACCGATTACGATGTGATGTGGCCCTCGGGTGAGCAGGGACAACTGGTATATGAGATGGGAGGTGCCCTCTACCTGCTGGATCTCTCCTCGGGTGAGAACCGCAGGGTTAAGGTAGGTATCCACTACGACAATCCCCACCTGCAGGCCACCTACCGGAGCGTGAAGGAATATGTGGGAAGCTATGGCCTCTCACCCACCGGTAAGCGGGCACTGTTCGAAGCACGGGGAGATATCTTCTCTGTCCCTGTGGAGAAGGGAGAGATCAGGAACCTGACGCGCACCCAGGGTATCCGGGAGCTATCTCCTGTCTGGTCACCCGACGGCAAGCAGATAGCCTATTATTCCGATGCCACCGGTGAGTATGAGCTCTACTTGCTGGAGAACAGCGACAATGCTGAACCAAGAAAGATCACCCGCGGCTCATCGGCATGGAAGCATGCTGCCGAGTGGTCGCCCAAAAGCAGCCATCTGGTCTACAGCGACCGCACCATGAAGCTATGGCTGGTGGATGTCGCCAGCGGCAATCAGAAGGTGATCGATGAGGCCAGCGCCGATGAGATAACCGACTACAGTTTCTCACCCGACGGGGAGTGGGTTGCCTACAGCAAGACAGCTCCCAACTACCAGTCGTCACTCTGGGTCTACAACCTTACCAGCGGCGAGAAACATCAGCTCACCGATGCCACCTTCTCCGACGGCAACCCGCTCTTCAGCCGCGACGGCAAGTACCTCTTCTTCCTCTCCAACCGCGATTTCAACCTGGCCTTCAGCAGCTTTGAATTCGATTATCTCTACAACAATGCCACCCGCATCTACGCCCTGCCGCTGCAGGATGACGGCACCACCCTCACCCCCTACAAGGAGGATAGAGAGCCTGCTACTGAAGAGAAGGCCTCTGACAACAAAAAGGCAGATGATACGGAGGCAGAAAAGATAACAGTCGCCATTGACTTTAGTGACATCAACTCCCGCATCGAAACGCTGCCACTCCCGGCAGGCAACTATCGTCTCATGGGAAGCGTGGAGGAGGGACTGCTTTATACAGCGGGAAACAAGGTGATGCGCTACAACATCAAGGAGGAGAAAACTGAGGAGATACTCGATGGTGCCGGCAATGGTATTTTGGCGGCCGACGGCAAATCGTTCATCTACCGAAGAGGAGATGCCTTCGCCGTAGCTAAAAACCAGCCGGGTCAGAATGTCAACAATGGAAAGCTCGATCTGGAACAGCTCACCATGAAGATCGATCCCCGCAAGGAGTGGGAGCAGATTTACCGTGATGCGTTCCGCATCTTCCGTGATTACTTCTATGTGAACAACCTACACGGTGTCGATTGGGAGGGTATCCGTGAGAAGTACGGCAGGCTGCTGCCTCACCTGCCCAGCCGTTACGACCTGGACTATATCCTCAACGAGGTGGTGAGCGAGAGCAATACCGGCCATGCCTATGTGGACTGGGGTGACATTTCCCGCGTGGAACGAATCAATGGCGGATTGCTGGGTGCGGAGCTGGAAGCTGATCTTTCTGCAAAGCGTTACCGGATTAAAAAGATCTATCAAGGTGAGAACTGGGATGAGAGTCGTCGTTCACCACTTACTGAAAGTGGCATCAATGTACAGGAGGGAGATTACCTGCTCCGTATCAACGGAGAGGAACTCACCACCGCACAGAACCCCTACGAATTGCTGGAGAACCTGGGAAACAGGCATGTGGAGCTGACGGTAAACAGCACTCCATCACTCTCCGGGGCTAAGAGATACAACGTTAAGACCATCACCAGTGAACAGGAGCTGCGCTACCTGGAGTGGGTGAGAAGCCGTCGTGAGCTGGTCGATCGTCTTTCCGGGGGCAAAATAGGATACATCCATGTACCCAACACCGCCATCGAAGGGAACCGGGAGCTATTCAAGGGAATGCTCGCCTTCAACCACAAGGAGGCATTGATCATCGACGACCGTTACAACGGTGGAGGCTTCATTCCTGACCGGATGATCGACCTGCTCAACCGCCGCACGCTGGTATACTGGCATCGCAACGGTCTGCCACAACCAATGAAATCACCCGGAATCGCCCACGACGGGCCCAAAGCAATGCTAATCAATGGCTACTCCTCATCCGGTGGCGATGCCTTCCCCTACTTCTTCCGCAAGACAGGAGAAGGGAAGCTGATCGGCACCCGCACCTGGGGTGGACTGGTTGGCATCTCCGGCAATGCACGCCTGGTGGATGGCGGATATATCTCGGTACCCCGTTTCGGCATCTACGATGAAGCGGGAGAATGGATCATCGAAGGAATCGGTGTATATCCCGATATAGAAGTGGTGGACCGCCCTGAGGAGCTGGCCAAAGGCAATGATCCTTCTATAGAGGAAGCAGTGAAGGTGCTACTCGATGAACTGAAGCAAAACCCTGTCAGAGAGATCGAGGCACCCACCCCACCCGACCGGTCGAAATGGATTGAAGTGGAAATAAAATAGCCAACAACAGCATGTTGAACCATTTCGGGTGACCGTTTGTTACTAAAAAATAAATCAGTTAAACATTTAAAATCAAAAAGATGCACAGCCTAAGAATTGGAGCACTCTTACTGCTCAGCAGCCTGCTGCTCTCTGCAACATGCGAACGGCAGAAGAGCAATGAAGCGACGTCTGAAAATCAGATCTCACAACGTGGGACCCTTCCCCCTGTGGAGAATCGTGATCCCAATACCGATTATGCACCGGCCTTCGAAGGTCAGACCCGCATTGGCGGTGTGAAGACCACCACCCCCTACGAGGTGACGGTCATTGCCGAAGGACTCAACAAACCCTGGGCGGTCACTGCACTTCCTGACGGGCGTCTGCTAATCACCCAGAAGGCCGGAAGTCTGCGCATTGCGACCAGCGACGGCACGCTCAGTGAACCCATCACCGGCTTCCCGGAGGTCGACGACCGGGGTCAGGGCGGTCTGCTCGATGTGGCACCGGCACCCGACTTCGCGAACAGCCGGATGCTTTTCTTCACGCTGGCCGAGCGGACAGATGAGGGATCACTTACAGCGGTGGGCAAGGGACGCCTCTCAGACGATGAAACAACCATTGAAAAGTTCAGCATCATCTACCGCGCCATCCCTTACTTCGACAACAGCATGCATTTTGGCAGCCGCCTGTTGTTCAACAAAGAGGGAAATCTCTTCGTGAGCACCGGTGAACGGTCCGACCTGGCAACACGTTACAACGCACAGAAGCTTGAAACAGCCCACGGCAAGGTTGTGCACATCACCCCCGAGGGAGAACCGGTGACTGGGAACCCCTTTATCGGACAAGAGGGAACCCTGCCGGAGATCTACAGCTATGGCCATCGCAATCCGCAGGGACTGGATATACACCCCGTGACGGGTGAGCTATGGCTCAGCGAGATGGGCCCCCGTGGCGGCGATGAGTTGAATCTGATCAATCCGGGCAAGGATTACGGATGGCCTGCCATCACCTACGGCATCGAATACAACGGCAATACCATCGGTGAAGGAATCACTGCGAGGGAGGGGATGGAACAACCGGTTTATTACTGGGATCCGGTGCTTTCACCCAGCGGCATGGCGTTTTATGCCGGCAACGCGATACCGGAGTGGCAGAACAACCTCTTCATCGGAGGGCTCAACAGCAACCACATCGCCCGTCTTGTGATTGAGGGCGACAGGGTCGTGGGTGAAGAACGTCTGCTGGCCGATGAGGGACAACGGTTTCGTGACGTTGGTGACGGCAACGATGGAGCCCTTTACGCGGTTACCGATGAGGGGAGACTCTACCGTATCGCAAAAGCGGATTGATCATACTTCATAAACCTCACATCCTCTGATCATGGATAAAAGAACATTCATCAAGCGAAGTGTCGCCGGCGCAATGGCAATCGGTACAACAAGCAAAATATCCACCGGCATGGCTACAGAGAACTTGTCAGCGATATCGGGCAACCACCCCGGCAACAAAGTTATCAGACACAAACTTGGGAAGACCGGTTTTGAAGTGTTCCCCGTAGTCTACGGGGGGATTGTCTCCATGCGTGACGGTCAGGATGCCTCCGACAACTACGTTGCCTGGGCTCATGACAGGGGCATCAACTACTTCGACGTGGCACCCTCCTATGGCGATGCACAGGAGAAGTTGGGTAACTCGCTGAGACCTTACCGCAAAGAGGTATACCTTTCCTGTAAGACAAGCCAGCGATCGCGGGAGGAAGCTGAGAAGGAGTTTGCAGAATCACTGCGGTTGCTCCACACCGATTACTTCGACCTTTATCAGCTGCACAGCCTCACTACAGCCGAAGATGTGGACCGTGCATTCGCATCCAATGGGGTGATGGAGATGATTGAGAAAGAGAAGCAGCGGGGCCGTATCCGCAAGGTGGGTTTTTCAGCCCACTCACAGGTACAGGCACTGCGGGCCATGTCGATGTACGATTTCGATACGGTGATGTTTCCCATCAACTGGCAGATGGATATGCTTGCCGGCTGGGGATCGGGAGTGGCCAACGATGCGAAACAACGCGGCATGGGGGTGATCGCCCTGAAAGGACTGGTACATCGTCGATGGCTGAACGACGAGGAGCGCAAGAGCTACCCCAAGTCGTGGGTCAAGCCAATCGATGTGGAGGAGCCGGAGCTGGGTATCGCCGCGCTGAAATACACCTTCAACATAGGAGCTGATGTGATTGTCCCCCCGGGTGATTTCCGCCACTTCGCCTTTTGCGTGGACCACATCGGTGAGATCGCTGACAAACCTCTCACCCGCAAGGAGAAGAAATTGCTCGACAACGAGTTCCTCACGGTGAAGGAGTACCCCTTCTTCGACCCGAAGGCATAATCAGCAATAATCGCATTGCAAGAGAGCCGGCTCGAAATGAGCCGGCTCTCTTTTATCAGTTTCAAGCAGAGGGGTGTGGCGTTCTCGGTGATCATTTCCACCGCAGGGTATTTCATTTCATCAAACCTAACGATCGGTATTCCGGAGTGATGCCCTGATTGCCTCCTCTGCATGCTCGTAACGGAACCGGAAACCACTGTCCAATATCTTTTGTGCCGAGATGCTGCTGCCACCCAACACCAGGTCGGCTGCCTCTCCCATCACCAGGCGCATGACAAAGGAAGGGACTGCGGGAAAGAAGAAGGGGCGGTGCATCTCCTTCGCCAGGGTATGCATGAAATCGGCATTGGTGATCTCTTCCGGAGCCACGGCGTTGTAAACCCCTTCCATTGTTGCCTCCTCAACTGCCCGGATATAGAGACGGCAGAGATCTTCCAGGTGAATCCAGCTGAGGTACTGCCTGCCGCTCCCCAGGGGCGATCCTACCCCCAGGCGCGTGGGTAGCACCATCTTTTTGAAGGCATCACTGTCACGGTCCACCACGAAGCCGGTGCGCAGAGCCACTGTTCGCACCCCCGGCAGGGTGTTGAACCGGAAGGCGGCCTCCTCCCACTGCCGGCAGGTATCACTCAGGAAATCATGCTCTCTTGGTTGCTCCTCCTCGGTGAAAACGTTGTCAGTAACAGCAGCCCCGTAATAGCCAATGGCAGATGCAGAGATAAAAGCTTCAATCTGATGTTCACTCTCCTGCAGGGTGTCAAACAATAAACCGGCGGTATCCACGCGGCTAGCCACAATCTCTTTCTTCCGGTCTTCGCTCCATCGACCCTCACCCAGGTTGGCACCAGCCAGGTGTATGATCACATCGGCCTGTTCCACCGCCTCCCTGTCGATCTTCCTGTTTCGGTAGTCCCAGCTGTAGCGTGGCGGGTCACTTTCCGGATCACTTTCACGGCTGAGCCAAAGCACCTTGTAACCGCGTTCCATGAGCATCTTCGTAAGCCTGCGGCCTACCAGTCCCGAGCCCCCTGTTACCAGAATTGTTTTCATCTTGATCCCTCGTTCTGAAAATGAATGTTTCGTTCCTGCCAGCAACCACCGGCAGGAATAAAACGCAACGCGGTGCGAAAATGTTTTCGCACCGCGCTTCTAAAGGTTATAAGGTAATCAACTCCTATCTCCTGCTGCCGCTGGCAATCATGATGTAGTAGAGCAGTGTGGCCAGGGAGCTGAGGGCGGCCACCACATAGGTATAACCTGCCCATCGGAGGGCATCCACTGCCTGGTCATGGTTGCTTCTGTCGGTGATACCGGCACTCCTGAGCCATACCAGCGCACGGTTGGTGGCATTCTTTTCCACCGGGAGGGTGACAAAGCTGAAGAGGGTGGTGAGGGCAAACATGCCGATACCAATCCAGATCAACATCGGGAAGGTCTGAATCATGATGATACCGCCCAGAATCACCCACATCACCCACTTGGAGGTGGAGGAGACAACGGGGACCAGTGCCGACCGCATCTTCAGGGGTGCATACCCCTTGGCATGCTGCAGCGCATGTCCCGTTTCGTGGGCAGCGACGGCAGCAGCCGCCACACTGTAAGAGCCATACACCGGTTCGCTCAGGTTGATGGTCTTGTTGAGCGGGTTGTAGTGGTCGGTGAGTCTTCCTCTCACGGAGATCACCTGGACATCGAAGATGCCATTGTCGTGCAGCATCTTCTCCGCCACCTCACGACCGGTCATCCCGTTGCGGAGGGGTATCTTCGAATATTTCTTGAAGCGGCTCTGGAGGGTAGCCTGAACGGCCCATCCGGCAATCGCTATGGCGATGAACAGAATCCAAATTGGTGACATATCTTTTCTATTTTCTAACTAAACATTTGGTGTGCACAAAAGTTCAACTGCCAAAAGTGTGCCGTTTTACTGGCGGATGATGGTCTGTGCCCTGTCGGGACCCACCGAAACGATGGCGATGGGCACTCCCAGCTCCTCTTCGAGGAAGGTGAGATAGTTGTTGAATTCTTCCGGGAACTCATCTTCCGACTGCATCTTTGTCATGTCGGTTTTCCATCCCGGCAGCTCCACCCACACCGGTTCGATGCCTTCGGTGATGTCGAACGGAAGCTCTTCGGTTTCCTTACCGTTGATGCGGTATGCCACGCATGTTTTGATGGTTTCAAAGCTGTCCAACACATCACTCTTCATCATCACCAGCTTGGTCACGCCGTTGAGCATCACCGTATAGCGGAGCGCCACCAGGTCGATCCAGCCGCAGCGGCGGGGACGGCCGGTCACTGAGCCATATTCACGACCGTTGTCACGAAGTAACTGTCCATACTCGTCAAACAGCTCCGTGGGGAAGGGACCGCTTCCAACCCTCGTACAATAGGCCTTGAAGATGCCATACACTTCACCAATGGTGCGGGGGGCAATTCCAAGTCCCGTGCAGGCACCTGCACAGACAGTGCTGGAGGAGGTGACAAAGGGATATGATCCGAAATCGATGTCGAGCATGGAGCCCTGTGCACCTTCGGCCAGCACCCTCGAACCGTTCTGCAATTCGCGATTGATAAAGTGTTCACTTTCGATAATCTGAAAACTCTTCATCTTCTCCACCCCTTCAAACCATGGTTTTTCGAGTGCTTCCAGGTCGTATTCAAAATCGTACTGATCGAGCATCTCCCTGTGGCGTGCCACAGCCTGGCTGTATTTCTCCTCGAAGTTGTGGAAGAGATCACCCACCCGGAGCCCGTGGCGACTGATCTTATCGGTGTAGGCAGGTCCGATGCCCCGTCCGGTGGTTCCGATCTTGGCGTTGCCCATAGCCTTCTCAGAAGCAGCATCGAGCAGCCTGTGCGTGGGCAATATCAGGTGTGCCTTCTTGGAAATATAGAGCCTGTCGGTCAGGGTGTGCCCTGTCTCTTCGAGTGCCTCAATCTCCTGACGAAAGAGCGCCGGGTCTATTACCACACCGTTGCCGATGATATTGACTTTTCCCTCCTGAAAAATACCTGAGGGGATTGATTTCAAGATATATTTCTCACCTTCAAACTCGAGCGTGTGACCGGCATTGGGTCCACCCTGAAAACGTGCCACTATTTCATAATTCGGTGTCAGCACATCCACCACTTTTCCTTTTCCCTCATCGCCCCACTGGAGGCCCAAGATTACATCAACTTTCATATTTTGTGTGTTGTTAATCGGATGAATGGGATTTGGTTCACCCATCCCTGTTTGATAAGCACCTATCGCTTATTTGTTTTTTTTCTTCTCCTTGCTGTCACGCTCAAGTTTTCGTAGTTCCATCTTCTTGGCATGGCTGCATTTGCTGCAGGTACCATAGATGTACATACTGTAATAACTGACGCTGAATTTCTTGATTTTTTTCAGTTGAGCCTGTGTCAGCAGGTCGCTGTTTCTCGTCTCCCAAACCTGTCCGCAGCTGGTGCAGATCAGATGATCATGATTTTCATTGCCGTAGGCCCGCTCATACTTAGACATGTTACCACCAAACTGATGTTTCACCACCAGTCCGCAGTCCAGTAACAAATCTATCGTATTGTAAAGGGTAGCGCGGCTCACCCTGAAGTTCACGTCAATCATCGACTTGTAGAGGGAATCCATGTCGAAATGTCCCTTCGTCGTGTAGATATGGTCCAGGATCGCAAACCGTTCGGGTGTCTTTCGGTGTTTATGCAGAGTGAGGTACTCCATAAACTCATCCTTCACCTGTTTTCTTAATTTCTGACTGGCCTCCATTGCTACAAAATTATTCCAATTTATTGATTTATCCTAATGTTCTCTTTTGATATTTCTCATCAATCGCAGAAATTGATTTCAATTTATCATCCCGCTATCTATTTGATTGTTTGCGAGTGATAGAAGTATGCAGGTGTGGAGGGTTTACTCTCATTGTGGAATGAATCTGAAACAGTCACGAAATAGTAAAATGCCTGATCGTCATCTTCAACCTCCAGGTGAAGATAGGGCTCTTTCACTCCCACAGCCAACAGATTCTCCGCCCGATCAACGTTAAAATCGTCACTTTTGGTTCGATAGATATTGTATGTGACCCTCTGCTGCTTTCCGAAGTCATTCCAACTCAACTCAAACAGTCCGTCGGCTCTTCGTTCCGCCCTCAAATCGGCAGGGGGTGCGGGGATGGTATCTGAGAGCCACGTCATTGGCGGCAGCTTGGCCGGATAACGATAGTAGGTTGCTATGGATGAGAGGATTCCTTTGGTATTTGCGAGCAGGTTGCCCGCACGAAAATAGGCCTGCCCGTGAACCCTGTTTTGCCGGGTATAATCTACCTGGTTGAGGATATCCTGTCGTGACCATCCCAGCTCTACCATTTGATAGGCACCGAGACCGGGTACCACGATGCGCCGGTTGCCATTCTCCATCCAGTCATCCACAAAAGGGTAAAAGAGATGATCCTTGTAATACATCATCGGATAGAGCGCATCGTGCTTACCAGCCTGCATCCAACGACCAGCATCCTGGTAGACCGTCTCCATGGCAGTCCATCCATGTCCGTTACTGCCAATGGCACGGTAACGTCCCAGGGGGGCACTGCTCACCTGAACCCATGGCTTCTCCTGCTTGATCCAGTCGTACGCCTTGGTCACAAACCGTGTGATGTTATCCCTTCGCCAGTCGGCCCGCGATTTCCCCTTGCCATAGAGGCGGTACATGGCGTCGTCGGGAAAACGTCCCCTGTTGTCGGGATAACGGATGTAATCGAAATGAATCCCATCCACCTCGTAGCCTGTAACGATCTCCTTCACGATTGATAGGAGGTAATCGTCAGACCGCGGATTTCCCGGGTCGAGATACCATTCACCGTTGAACTTCCTCACCAGGGAGGGATGCTTCCTGGTCACCGAAGCATTTCCCAGGCTCCTCACCTGGCGGTCGTTACCGAGGGGATAGGTGACAATCCATGCGTGGCATTCGAGTCCCCGCTTGTGACACTCTTCAATGGCGAATGCCAGGGGATCAAAAGCAGAGGGAGCATTACCACCACCGACAACCAATGAAGACATCGGCTCTATTGATGAGCGATAAAGGACCTCTCCCCTGCCCCGCACCTGGAAGAGTACCGTGTTGAAGTTGTATTTCTGCAAACTGTCAAGGATGGTGATCAGCTCTTTTTGCTGCATCTCACGGCTGGTTCTGTTACGCGGCCAGTCGAGCCCATAGTTGGTGGTGAGCCACACAGCTCTCACTTCCGTTGCCGATGGTTCCGATGATAACAGATGAATAGAATTGACAATCAGCAGGATGAGTAAAAAGTATATCTTGTACATTAATTATAATCGTTCTAATCTTTGACGCTTACAAATATAGTACAAAAAAAGGGTTCATGCTATAGATGGGGCGCATCAGATAAACGAGAGAACCTTTTCCTATATTATGGGAAGCTATTCTGATATTCTAACCTTATTCCATCCTTATATCCACTCCCATAATTATTGGAGTGGATATAAGGGTGCAATAAGGGTGCAATAAGGCTAGAGGCACCGAGAACCTTGTTTCGTCCTGAAATATGAGACGGCCTCACCCACCAATGTTCAACGAAATATATATGAACTATATATTTTCAAATTCTATACGCAAAAGCAGAACTGTGCTAGATTTTAAACCCAAGTTTAAATTATGGAATCAACGTGAGAACAGAAATGAATCTTTGTTGTTTATAGTTAATAAATATTGTGGCATTACCGGATTTCATTCTCGAAATTGTATGTAACATCCATCTCCGGTTCAACTGACGCCAAATTTAAAATCATAAAACCGATTCCACAACAATGAGAAAACCGATATTGTCACTGCTACTGTTACTGATCACTTTGCTCTCCCATGCACAGCAGGGAAGGATTGAAGGGCGTGTATACAACGAGAAAAACAACGAACCGCTGGAGTTTGCCACCATCCAGATACAGGGAACCTTGACCGGTTCCACCACCGATCTTGATGGCAGGTTTATCTTCACCGGTATCGAGCCCGGATTCGTGCGGCTGATTGTCAGCTACGTGGGGTTTGAGACCACTGTTTCGGCAGAGATACAGGTACAGGGAAACCAAACCTCCTTCATCGATATCGCTGTACCGGAGTCATCCACCCTTATCAGCGAAGTGGTGATCCGCCCCAACGTGAACCTGAAGAAGATCGAGAGTCCCGTTTCATTTGCCACGGTGAGTGTCAAGGATATCGAAAAGGCTGCCGGCGTGAACCGTGACGTCTCAAAGGTGCTGCAGACCCTGCCGGGCGTGGGGGCCACCGATCCCAACCGGAACGACCTGATCGTGCGCGGTGGCGGTCCATCAGAAAATGTCTTCTACCTCGACGGGGTGGAGATCCCCATCATCAATCACTTCGCCACGCAGGGCTCCTCCGGGGGTGCAGTGGGGGTGATCAACCCCGACTTCGTGCGGGAGATCAACTTCTACACCGGCGCCTTCCCTGCCAGCCGCCCCAACGCGCTCAGTTCGGTGATGGACATCCGTCAGAAGGACGGGAGCGCCGACCGCATCCATACCCAGCTTGCCGTGGGAGCCTCCGATGCCGCCTTCACCCTGGATGGTCCCATCGGTGAGAAATCGACCTTCATCGTCTCTGCTCGCCAGTCCTACCTGCAGCTCCTCTTCAAGCTGATCGGCCTCCCTTTCCTGCCGACCTACAACGACTTCCAGGTGAAATACAAATACAAGATCGACCAGAAGAACGAGCTCTCCTTCATCGGCATCGGCGCCATCGACAACATGACACTCAATACCGGCCTGCAGGAAACCGGCACCGAGGCTCAGAAGTACCTGCTCAGCTACCTGCCCATCTATGAGCAGTGGAACTACGCCGTGGGAGCTGTCTACAAGCATTTCAGCGACCGTTATTTCGACACCTGGGTACTGAGCCGGAACATGCTGCGCAACAACAACTACAAGTATGAGGAGAACGATGAGTCGCGCCCCAAAATCTCGGACTACCGTTCCGATGAGGCGGAGAACAAGCTGCGCTTCGAGCGGAGCTACCCCGACCTGCCGGTGAAGATCCTGGTGGGTGCCGGTGTCACTTACTCACACTACACCAACAGCACCAATCGAAAGGCATTCGTGGAGGGCTCGCTCACCGACCTGATCTACAGCACCAACCTCAACCTCTGGTCCTACCAGGCATTCATACAGGCATCGGACACCTACCTCGATGAGAGACTCTCCCTCTCACTCGGTGTCAACACCATTGGCAACAACTACAACAAAAATATGGGGAATCCCCTGAATCAGATCTCCCCAAGGTTTTCCGCCTCCTACCGGATTAACGATAAATGGGACCTCAACGGCAACGTCGGGCGATATGCCATGCGACCCGCCTACACCACGCTGGGCTACAAGGATGCAGATGGCAACTTCGCCAACCAGAACGAGCAACTGAAGCATATCATCTCCAACCAGGCGATCGCCGGTTTCGAGTTCAGGCCAACCGACGTGACACGCTTCAACCTGGAAGGGTTCTACAAGCAATATACAAACTATCCTCTCTCGGTGGCAGAAGGGATCAGCATCGCCGGCAAGGGGACCGACTACGGGCAGATCGGTGACGAGGAGATCATCTCCACCGGCAAGGGGCGCGCCTACGGGATTGAGTTCTCCGGGAAGCTGTTCGACTGGAAAAAACTCAACAGCACGGTGACCTACACCCTATTTAGAAGCGAGTTCACCGACAGTGAGGGTACCTACCGCCCCTCCAACTGGGATACCCGTCACATGGTGAACCTTATTGGCAGCTACCGTCTGCCCCGCAACTGGAACATCTCCATGCGCTGGCGATATGTGGGGGGTGCCCCCTACTCGCCCGTCGACATCGAACTCTCCAGCAGCAAAGCTGCCTGGAGTGTCACCAACCAGGCCTACATCGACTATGCGAACTACAATACCCTGCGGCTCGGCGACTCACACCAGCTTGACCTACGCATCGACAGGGAGTTCTATTACAACCGCTGGATGCTGAACCTCTATGCCGACGTACAGAACGCCTATAACTTCCAATCTGAGAACCCGCCCATCTTCACCAACCGTGACAGCAATGGTGATGTGATGGATGACCCTGCCAACCCGCAGGAGAAACAACTGTTGAGAAGGATAGAAACCTACAGCGGCACTGTGCTTCCCACTATCGGGATCATTGTCAAATTTTAAAGTGCTACAACTATGCGAACAATATCAGTTATCCTGTTGATGATTCTCTCCGGTAGCATGCTAACGGCACAAGAGAGACCGGAAACAACCAATACAACAGAAAAACAAGAAGCAAGATCTGAAATTCTGCTGCAGGCAGAAAAAGGGAAACAACACAACCATCCACTATATGCGATATGGCTGGCTGATAACTGCGGCCGATACATCCAAACACTATTTGTCTCTGAAAGCATCGGCAAAGGAGTGTTCAAGCGGGGCAGCAGACGTACCGGCAGATGGATGCCGGGAGAGATTGCACGACCTGCCTCACTACCCTACTGGATTCATCAACGCAATGTAACCAACGAAAAGGGGACATTACTCCCCACCACCCAATCACCTGTTGCCGATGCATATACCGGTGCAACACCAAAAAACTCATTCAAGAAACAGCTACAAAGTGATCAGCCACTTCGGGGAAAGTACCGGATCTACCTGGAGGTGAACCAGTCATGGGACTGGAATGAATACTGGACCAACAACCGCTACCCCGGCAACAAAGAGTATATGACCTCCAGCCAGCCTGCACTGGTATACATGGCTGAGATCGACAGCGACAACCCGGGTCTATCAGTACCCCTCACACCTATCGGACACAGCCACTATGCCGGTGAAAACGGAGAACTGTTCACCGACCTGAGCACGATCACCACCGCTCTTGATATTCTTAAAGAGGTCACTGTCACCATCAGATAAGGATGGCTTCAGCACAAAAAAAATACTCCTGAACATATTCTGTTCAGGAGTATTTTTTTGAGCGAAAGACGGGACTCGAACCCGCGACCCCGACCTTGGCAAGGTCGTGCTCTACCAACTGAGCTACTTTCGCAATATTTCAAATTTTCAAAGCCCTTTCAAAGTATCTTCACCCATCTTGCCAAGGTCGTTTTCACTTTTCCTTTTGGGGCAAGGTCGTGCTCTACCAACTGAGCTACTTTCGCAATATGTCAATCTTAAAAAAAGCCTTTCGAAGTTTCTTCACCCATCTTGCCAAGGTCGTTTTCACTTTTTCCTTTTGGGGCAAGGTCGTGCTCTACCAACTGAGCTACTTTCGCAATATGTTCCCGAAGGAAGCTACTTTTGCAAACTGCTGCTGTTCCGAATCAGGCTCTCTTGCCGGTGTAACGGGCAGCATCTTGTTTGAATTTGCGGGTACAAAGATAATGCATAGTTTGATGATTGCAAAAAAAAGCGACTAAAATTTTAACAGAGATACAATTTTTTGGAGGTAAACTGCATCCGTCTCAGAAAATGCATCAAGGCGGTCGCTATCGACGTCGAGCACGGCACAAACCTCATTCCCCTTGAAAGCAGGTACCACGATCTCGGAGCGGGATAGCGAACTACAAGCGATGTGACCCGGGAACTGATCCACATCAGGAACGAGCAATGTCTGCCCCTCCTTCCAGGCCGTACCGCAGACACCCCTTCCATAAACGATCCGGGTACAGGCCACAGGCCCCTGGAAAGGTCCCAGCACCAGCTGTTCACCATCAACCCGGTAAAAACCGACCCAGAAGAAGCCGAAAGTCTCTTTCAGTGCCGCCGCCATGTTGGCCATGTTGGCCACAAGGTCCGATTCATCTTTGATGAGAGCCTTCAATTGGGGTATCAATGATTCATATTTATCCTTCAAAGAACCCTCATTTACGATGTATAAATCTTCTGCCATCTGTATATGTGCGTATGAATGTGAAAAATCGCACCACCGGTAAAGGCAGTGCGATTAAATTTAATTTTCCTCAGCTCGATTACTGAGCTTGTTCCTGTGCTTCCTGAATCATCTTGGCGTTGGGCAGGATGTATACCTCAACACGGCGGTTTTCAGCTCTGCCGGCAACGGTACTGTTGTCTGCCACCGGTTGGGTGGAACCGAATCCTTCATAAACCATGCGGGTACCTGAAACTCCTTTTGAGATCAGGTAGTTGTAAACAGATTCAGCACGACGTTCCGACAACGGGTTGTTGATGGCATCGCTGCCGGTACTGTCGGTATGTCCGTAAATCCTGACGTCGGTATCGGGATTGTTCAACAGTGAAGTGGCGAACTTGTCGAGCGAAGTACGGGAAGCAATGTTCAGCGTGCTGGAGTTGGTGGCATAGAGAATACCTGATTCAAAAGTGACCTTGATGGCTTCACCTTCGTTTACTTTCTCCACCTGAGCACCTTCAATCTGCTCCAGTTCAGCTGCCTGCTTGTCCATCTTGTTGCCGATGATGGCACCGGCCGTTCCGCCTAGCACAGCTCCGATACCGGCACCAATGGCGGCTCCTTTGCCACCTCCGGCAATGGCACCCACACCGGCACCTACGGCAGCTCCTGCGCCTGCACCAATGCCGCCACCCTGTACTGTTCTGTTCAATCCACAACTGGAGAATATCATCGCACCTCCCAAGAGAGCAATGGCAAATACTTTTGAAAATTGGTTCATAGTTTGTCTTGTTTATATAATAATTGAAAAATAAAGTATCATCTCTGTCTGAGAGATAGATATCCTCAATCGAATAGATTAAGGGTATCACAGTAGGCTAGTTCACCCGAAACGATGGCTTCAATCTGTTCGTCGGTATAGTCTTTGATACCATCCTTGCGGGCATTCTTCAAAATGTACTCGAGTAACTCATCCTCATCGATCTCGATTTCAGTGTCATCGTTTTCATCCAGGAACCCCTTCTCCTCATAGAACTCATAAACCAGATCGACAATGTAGTTAATTTCATCGTCAGAGAGTTCACTCTTCATCTCTTCGGGTAAATTTTCCCTGATAAATTTCAGCGAATCATCCTCATCATATTCGAGCACTTTTTTTTCTTCA
The DNA here is from genome assembly GCA_016916535.1 of Dysgonomonadaceae bacterium zrk40. NCBI lineage: Bacteria > Pseudomonadati > Bacteroidota > Bacteroidia > Bacteroidales > Dysgonomonadaceae > Dysgonomonadaceae bacterium zrk40. The sequence goes on along the minus strand of CP070276.1, from coordinate 2,899,099 downwards.
CTCATAACCTCAATGTTTATCAGTTTGTTGTTAAAAAATTCCACGGTTTCATCTGAAAGCCTCTTTAAATCGAGAAAAGCATGAGCTCTTAATCAGAGGCAAATTCATAGTTAGAACAATCATCTGAATATTTAGTTCACCCTCCTTTTACCAGGGTAATTAAAAAAAGCCGGGAGCAAATACTCCCGGCCAAAATGGAATCAGATATCTGATTTCTTATCGGTAATTGCGTTTGGCATTCTCTTTTGCCTTCTCGCGTGCCTGCTTCTCCTGAAGCTTCTGTGCTTCGGCAAGTCGTGCCATGAAACCCGATTTCTTTTTCGGTTTCTTCTTGTTGGCTTCCAGCTCTGCGAGTATCTTATCCTCGTTGATGGTCTGTTTCATGATCAGGGTGATCACAATGGTGTAAAGCGTGGAGAGGAAATAGTAATAGTTAAGACCTGCGGGATAGGAGTTCAAGAAGAAGAACATGAATACCGACATGAAAATGGGCATGTACTTCATCCCCGGCATTGTCTGTGCACCGGTGTCGGTCATGCTCATGTTGTACTTGGTGTAGAAGACGTTCACCACCGTCATCAACAGACAGAAGATGCTGATGTGGTTGCCCAGGTACTTGGTCACGAAGGGGATATCACCGCTCCATGAGATCAGCGAATCGAAGGTGGAGAGGTCGTCGGCCCAGAGGAATCCCTGCTGGCGCAACTCGATGGCCGAGGGGAAGAAGAAGAAGAGGGCCAGCAACACCGGCATCTGGATCAGCATGGGAAGGCATCCGCTCATCGGGCTTACCCCCACCTTGTTGTAAAGCTCCATGGTGGCTTGTTGACGCTTCATCATCATATCCTGCTCCTTGCCGGGAAATTTTTTCTCCAGCTCCTGTATCTGCGGGCGCAATACCCTCATCTTGGCGGAGGAGATGTAGGATTTGTAGGTGAGCGGAGAGATCACCAGTTTCACCATCAGCGTCAGGATCAGGATGATCAGCCCCATGCTCCAATTCAGGGAGAGGAAGAAATTGAAGACGGGAATCACGAGCCACTTGTTCACCCAGCTCAGCCAACGGTAACCCAGGTAAACGGTCTCCTCCAGTTCCAGCTTCTGCGAACTGTCGCTCACCCCTTTGTCGTAGGCCTTCAGCGTGTTAAAATGTACCGGCCCGAAATAGTAGTTGAAACCGGCGGTGATCAAGTCACTCTCGGCACTCAACTCACCCGGCACCCATACCTCGGCAGCATAGGATTTGATATGGTCGGGATCATCCAGCACTTTCGAGGTGAGGATGGTATTGCTGAAAGGTTTCTCTCCGATTACAATCGCAGAGAAGTACTGATCCTTGAAGGCAAACCATTTAAGCGGATCTGAAAGCTCCTTTTTATCATCTTTCGATTCGCTCATCTTCTGCACATCCTGACGGTCGTATTTGTAATGAATGCGCGCGTAGCGATTCTCGAACATCCTCCCCTTCTCCTGTTGACGGATATCCTGTTCCCAGAACATCTTGAAGTTGGTGAGGCTCTCCGGGTGAAGGGCATTGCGCATGCCGGCCACACGCACCTCAAAAGCCATCATGTACTCATCGGCAGGTAACGTGTAGATGAAGTCGATGTATTGACCCGGTGTGGTCTGCAACCGCATGGTCACACTGTTCCCGTCTGCATTCCGGATAGGGGTGAACACCTCCGTTTCGGTTGAGAGGCGTACACTGTTGCGGTTGAAGAGATCCATGTTAAAACGGGCCTCATCATTCTGGAAAAGATAAAGGCTGTCACCGGTATGTTGCAGGTATTCCTTGAGCTGTACCGACCGGATGCTTCCTCCCAGGGTGTTGAGTCGGATCCTTACCTTTTCGTTCTCCAGCACCACCGTTTGTTCGGTTTTATCGGAGGATGCCGTCAGCGAGAGCGAATCGGAATAAGCAAGGCTTGCAGCGACCGTGGTATCGGTGGCAGTCGTAGGTGTTGCGGCAGCGGCACCGAAGAAATCGGCGGCATTGCTTCCCTGGGTTGACTCACCTACATTTTCAAGGGTGTCATCGACACTGTTTGCAGTGACAGCCGCACGCTCCATTTCGACGAGTGCAAGTGAGTCCTGCATCCGTTTCTGCGCAGCAATTTGTTCCTGTGAGGGTCTGTTGTAAATAGAAAAGCCGATGATAATCGCCGTAATCAGCAGCAATCCTATGATAGTATTTTTGTCCATATTTCAGTTGTCAGCAGCCGGTGGCTGCAAAGTGATAAGCTATTTTTTCTTTCTCAATTCTCTTGTTTCTGATGCCGCCAGCATAAAACTCATAAACAGAGGGTTGGGCGAAATAACCGTACTGTTGTATTCCGGATGATACTGTGTTCCCAGATACCAACGCAGGGAGGGTACTTCCACCACCTCCACCAGGTCTGAATCGGGGTTGATGCCGCTGCATTTCATTCCGGCTGCCTCGTAACTCTCCTTATAGGCATTGTTGAACTCATAACGATGCCGGTGGCGTTCCTCAATCTTCGATTTTCCGTACGCTTTGTATGCCAGCGATCCTTTCTTCAACAGACAATCGTACGCTCCCAAACGCATTGAGGCACCCATATTGGTGATATGCTTCTGTTCCTCCATCAGATCGATCACCTTGTGGGGTGTCATGGAATCCATCTCGGTGGAGTTGGCACCTTCCAGTCCCAATACCGAGCGGGCATATTCTATCACCATACACTGCATCCCCAGGCAGATGCCAAAGGTGGGAACATCGTTTTCACGGGCATAACGCAAAGCGACAAACTTACCCTCGATACCGCGCTGCCCAAAGCCCGGAGCGATCACAATGCCATCGGCGTCGCCAAGCATCTCGTTTGCATTTTCGGCGGTAATCTTTTCGGAATGACAAACATCCAACACCAGCTGCCTGTCGTTGTATATGGCTGCCTGTGAAAGGGATTCATTGATCGACTTGTAAGCATCCGGCAGTTCGGCATACTTGCCCACCAACTTGATACGCACCTCTTTGCGCGCATCTTTTCGCTTCTGGAGGAAAGCCTTCCATGGTTCCAAGTCGGCGGGTTCACCCACTGGCATGTTCATCTTGCGCAGTACAATCTCATCCATCCCCTGCTTCTGCATCATCACCGGAACCTCGTAGATGGTGGAAACGTCGACCGACTGCATCACGGCACCCTGCTCCACGTTGCAGAACAGAGCCACCTTGTCCAGTACACCCTTGCTCAGCTTCCGTTCGGTACGCAACACCAGCATGTCGGGTTGAATACCGAGCGACTGCAACTCCTTCACCGAATGTTGCGTGGGTTTGGTCTTCACCTCACCGGCCGCAGCAATGTAGGGCACATAGGTAAGGTGCAGGCAGAAGCAATTTCTGCCCAGTTCCCAGCGCAGTTGGCGTACCGCTTCCAGGAAGGGGGTTGACTCGATATCACCCACCGTACCACCGATCTCTGTGATCACGAAATCGAACTTTTTCTTCACACCGAGCAACTTCACGTTCCGTTTGATCTCATCGGTAATGTGGGGAATCACCTGCACTGTTTTGCCCAGGTAATCACCACGACGCTCTTTCTGGATCACATTCTGATAGATGCGTCCGGTGGTGATGTTGTTGTCTTTGGTGGTTTGTATGTTCAGGAATCGCTCATAATGCCCCAGGTCGAGGTCGGCTTCATGTCCGTCGATGGTGACATAGCATTCACCATGTTCATAGGGATTCAGTGTCCCGGGATCCACATTGATGTATGGGTCGAACTTCTGAATGGTTACCTTATACCCTCTTGCCTGTAACAGCTTTCCGAGTGATGCCGCAATAATTCCCTTACCCAGAGAGGAAACAACGCCGCCCGTAATAAAAATATACTTTGTATCAGCCACGATCGAGTAATTTTAGTAAGATCTGTTCAATGAAGATGCAAAGGTACAAAAAAAGAGAGAGTGATTTGGCTGATGTCATAAAAAAAGAGAAGCTCAGAATGATGGTGCTCAATTGGCCATCATCAGCAATTCCATGTTTTCACAACGCATGATCTTGCCCGGGAACGCTTCTACGATGGAATAGTTGTGCGTTGACATGATAACTGCCGTACCTCTCTCTGCAATCTCATGCAATAGGGAAACAATCTGGCTTCCCGTTTCGGGATCGAGGTTGCCCGTAGGTTCATCGGCCAGGATCAGTGCCGGAGAGTTGAGCAGTGCACGGGCAATCACCACACGTTGTTGTTCTCCGCCTGAGAGTTCATGCGGCATCTTGTAGGTCTTGTTTTGCATCCCCACCTGAACCAACACCTCGTGGATGCGGTCGCTGATCTCCCGCTTGTTCTTCCAGCCGGTAGCCCTGAGCACGAATTCCAGGTTCTTCTCCACCGTACGGTCAATCAACAACTGAAAATCCTGGAAGACAATTCCGATTTTGCGACGCAAAAAAGGAACAAGGCGGCGTTTGATCGTGGCCAGTTCATAATCGAACACGCGTGCGCTGCCCGACTCAACGGGCAGCTCCGCATACATGCTTTTCATCAGGGTGCTTTTCCCCGATCCCACCTTGCCAATGATGTAGAGAAAGTCGCCACGGTTCACCGTGAGGTTTACGTTCCGCAGGATGATGTTCTCATCGCGGTTAAGTTGTACGTTTGAATAGTTTACCAGTTGCTCCTGCGCCATTATTTGATAAATTGTATCGTAAAGGGATATTTCCAGTACTCACCGTTGTTTGCTTTTACTGTTGCAATGACCACGAAAACTGCATATAAAACACCCAAGACAATGGCTACGGGAATACCGATGACTGTAATGGTCAATATGAGCGCGTAGATCGCGTAACTGATGATCGCATTGAGGATGTTCTTGCCATGCATATCAACTTGCGCGTTCACATCCTTCTGGGTTGTCCACATGATGATGGGCACTACAAAACCGGCCAGCGGCACGATGGCGCCTGCAAACTGTGAGAGATGCATCAGCATCAGGTAGGTGTTTTCAGTCAACCCGAACAGGGGTTGTTTTCCACTGTTCGCATGAGAGGCCTCATCGTTCAGCATCTTTGCTTTCTCACGCTGGTATTCCTCTTCGGTAATGCTACCTTTTTCTCTCAACTCATCCAGAATTTTTAAATCTTCGTACTTCATAAGGCATTTAATTTAATTATCCAACAACAAAGAATCTATCACTTGTACCATATAGTTGAATTCTTCTTCTTTGAACAGGCGGGTGAGCATCACGATTTCACCCTCCCTGTCGATGATCACGTTGCGGGTGATGCCGGCCTCTTTCTCGGCATAACGACAGAAGATGGAGGCATCCGGGTCAAGTCCGATCGGATAGGTGACACCGGTAGCGTTGACCAGCTCCTTCACCTTCTCAACAGGCTCCTCACGATCAATGCCATAAAGGGCAAAAGAGGGATTGTGCTTGTGACGCTGCCATATCTCTGATTCAATATAGGGCATCTCTTTTCTGCAAACACCACACCAGCTGGCAGTGAATTGCAGCATCACCACTTTTCCGCGCAGGGAGGAGAGAGTGACGCTGTCACCTTCCGGGAGCTGCATCCGAAAATCGGGAGCTTCATCCACCACCCTTACCAGAAACTGATAATCATCTGCTTTCCGTTCCCCGACCTCCAACGTGTCGACACCGGATGTAGGGGTCATGTTTCTGCTTTGCTTCTGATTGGATGATCCGTTGCATGAGAGCAGTAAAAGTAAAACAGCCACTATTGAAGTATATTTCTGCATGATGACCTGGCGTTGTTAATTTACAAAGATATATTTTTTATTGATTTTTTCCTTTTCTCACCCAAATTATTGCAAGCAACAAAGCGGTAAGTGATCCTGCAACATCAGCGATCAAATCGCCCATCTCGGCACTGCGTGTGGTAAAGATATAGAGCTGCAGCAATTCGATGAGACCTCCGTAGAGCACCGGCAGGATAACCCCCCAAAAGATCCACCTGATGCGAGAGGGTGCACCGCTGTGCAGCTTATCGTAATCGTAGAGAGAGACGGCGGAGAGAAGGAAGAAGAGTCCGAAATGGGCTACCTTGTCCCATGGGAACCCTTCTGGCATATTCGGAACGCTCCCGGGTCCTATCAGACAGGTGCCGGTGAATATGAGCAACCCAACCAACAATGGCAGGGACATGTAACGAAAAAGTGTGCGCATCCTAATAGACTGTTAATGGAAGATCGACCGCAAAGATAAAGATAATCTGCTTTGCAAGGCATTATTATAAACATATAACCAAAAGTAAGAGACATTTTCACAAAAAATTTGTTCCTTTGCCCATGAATGGGTCGCAACATACAGGCCCGTATCAGGAACAACCATTAAGTGATAACCTCCATATGAAGAAATTCTCTTTACTGCTGCTGGCATCTTTCACAGCTTTGCACATGATTGCACAAGTACCCGATGAGCAACAGAACAAACGCTACTATGACATCAACAAAAATATTGACATCTTCAATTCCGTCCTGCGTGAACTGGATCTTTTCTACGTGGACAGCATAGAAGTGAACAACCTGGTGCAGCGAACGATTCACAGCATGCTTACCCGGCTGGATCCCTACACCGAGTATTACGCAGAGGAGAACATGGGTGACCTGCAGTTCCTGACCACGGGTGAGTATGCCGGTATCGGCGCCATCATCTCCTACAACAACGAAAAAGTGATCATCAACGAACCTTACGAAGGTCTCCCGGCCGACAAGGCAGGGCTGAAAGCGGGCGATGTCATCCTGGAGATTGACGGGGAGGATATGCGCAAAGCTGCTGTAAAGGAGGTGAGTGACAAGTTGAAGGGAATTCCCGGCACCATGCTCAAGTTGAAAATAAAACGACCTGGTGAGAGAAGGGTGCGCACCTTTAACATTGAAAGGGAAAAGATTGAGATGGATCCCATCACCTATGCCGAGGTAACAGATGAGGGAATAGGCTATTTCCATTTTGGCAGCTTCACCACACGGAGTGCCGACCGGGTCAAGGAGACAGTAGCAGAATTAAAGGAGAAAGGGGCCTCCTCTCTGATCATGGACCTGCGTGGCAACGGGGGCGGCATCCTCGATGAAGCAGTCGAAATTGTCAACCTCTTTGTACCCAAAGGAGAAGAGATTGTTTCCACCAAAGGGAAGTTGAAACAGTGGGATCGCTCCTACTTCACACAGGAGCAGCCGCTGGACGAAATCATACCCATCGTGGTACTGATCGATACCGGTTCGGCATCGGCATCGGAGATCGTGGCAGGCGCACTTCAGGACCTCGATCGTGCTGTAATCGTAGGGAATCGTTCCTTTGGCAAGGGACTGGTGCAGACACCCCGCAACCTCCCCTATGGGGGTAACATCAAGATTACCACATCGAAGTATTACATCCCCAGCGGCCGCTGCATTCAAGCACTCGACTATTCACACCGCAACCCGGATGGCAGCGTGGCACGTGTACCCGACTCGCTGACGAACATATATCATACCCGCAACGGTCGTGAGGTTCGCGATGGCGGTGGCATTACACCCGATATCACCATCCCCCAGAAGAGTGGGGGTACGATCGCCTATTACCTGATGACCGAGAACATCATCTTCGACTACGTAACGGAATGGGTTCAAAAACACAAGGAGATTGCTCCTCCCCACCTCTTTCGATTACCGGATAGCGACTACAACACCTTCATCGACTTTGTGAAATCGAAGAATTTCACCTACGACCAGTTCAGTGAACGCACACTGCAGCAGCTGAAGAGTCTGATGGAGTTCGAGGGATACATGGATGTGGCTGCCGATGAGTACAAGGCACTGGAAGCAAAGCTGAAGCCCAACCTCGACAGGGATCTGGTACTCTTCAGGGATGATATCAGGAGCATGATTGAAACGGAGATCGTGCAGCGATATCATTACAAGAAGGGGGTGCTCAAGCATCAGTTATCGGACGACGCGGCATATGACAAAGCCATCGAACTGCTATCCCAACCTGATGCATACCATTCTATCCTCCAGCCCGATCAGCCTGTGAAGATTCCTCCCGCAGAGGAGATCAAGGAGAAGATATCAGACCAGTATTCCTGAACTGATTACACCGGAGGAGGAGGTTGCAGGCTGCGATAATCGTTTTCATTCTATTTTGACACAGAAATATTCATGAAAACCAATCAATATGCGAACAACACTCTGGATCTTGCTGTTCCTGTTGCAGTTCACACAGGTGAAGTCTCAGGAGAGAAGTGTCACTCTTCTCTTTGCTGGAGATGCCATGCAACATTTGCCACAAATCCATTCAGCCAGGGGTGAAGATGGCCTTTACCAGTACGATTCCTGTTTTCACCTGTTGAAGGAGAAGATCAGCAATGCCGATCTGGTGGGCGTCAATTTCGAAACCACACTGGGTGGCGAACCTTACAGCGGCTATCCCCTCTTCAGCGCTCCCGATGCGTTTGCAACAGCGTTACGTGATTCCGGCTTCGACATTTTCTTCCAGGCCAACAACCATGCCGTGGATCGAGGGCGCAGAGGGGTGGAGAGAACAATTCAAGTGCTGGACTCCCTCGGCATCCGACATACAGGCACTTTTGCGGACCCTGAAAAACGATCACTCTACTATCCACTGATGGTGATACAGAACGGAATCCGGATCGCCTTTCTTAACTACAGCTATGACACCAACGGGCTCCCTGTGAAAGAACCGAACGTGGTAAACCTCATCGACAGTGTGCAGATCGTCCGTGATCTGAAAATGGCAGAACTCTACAAGCCAGACATCATCGTCGCTCAGCTCCATTGGGGGGAGGAATACCGCATCAACCCCTCGCAACAACAGCAAACAATTGCCGATCTTCTCTTGCGTAAGGGCGTGCAGATCATCATTGGGCACCACCCGCACGTGGTGCAGCCGATGAAGGTGGAAAAAGATCAAGGCGAGATCCGAAATGTGGTTTATTACTCACTCGGCAATTTCATCTCCAACCAGCAGCAGGAGTTAACCGATGGAGGAATGCTGGCAGAGATTGTGATTCGCATGAAGGATGAAGAGTCACCGGCTGTGATTGACACTTGCGGTTACTCATTGGTATGGGTAGAGAAAACAGCTCACGATGATGGTATCCGCTATCGGCTGATTCCCTGGCCGTACGAGAGCTTGCCCTCCATGAAGGAGGAGGATCAACAAAGAATGCATAACTTCGTGAAGCGAGCTGAACAGATCATCACTATGTACAATTAAGAACGAAAAATATGGAACCTTTGGAATTCATTATCCGTCTGCTGGCTGCCACTGCCGCCGGTGCTGCCGTGGGTCTAGAGCGCGAGATCAACAACAAGAGTGCCGGCTTACGGACCAACACGCTGGTTGCGATTGGTGCAGCGATTTACGTGCTCATATCGCTGGAGTTGCTCAATGAGAGTGAAGGGGATGCTTCCCGCATCGTGGGTCAGATCATCACCGGCATCGGGTTTCTGGGAGCAGGTGTGATCCTTCACAGGGGCCCCAGTGTACATGGCCTTACTACCGCTGCCACCATCTGGTGCAGCGCCGCACTGGGTTGTCTGGCGGCACTGGCAATGTACTGGCAGTTGATCATCGCAGCATTGCTTGTGCTAATGGTCAATCTGGCATTCAAACTTACCGACAGATGGTTTGCAGGAAAACAGGTCAAGAATAAGAAATCGGGGGAGAAGAATCACTTTGAATAGGCAGGATTGATCACTGCAACAATGATACCGGTAGTGTTCCGCTGATTACGGGTATATTCTTCTATAGAACACTCATCAATCTTCACCTTTCCCGTACTGGAGGCGTGCAGGAAGGTGAGTTGCCCCCCTTTCCTGAAAGCGAATCCCATGTGGGTGACATCCAATCCCTCAATAGCGGTGGAGAAAAGGATGATCGCCATATGGGGGATATGATCTGCCATTTTTTTTATCTTCTCTTTGGGCAGATAATAAAATCCACCTCTCCGTTTGACCATCTCTTCCATGACGGCAATGCGATCCAGCATTGCATCATCCTCTTTCAGGCGGCTATACGCTTCACGGTGGGCGGTGATAAAATTGAGTGTCTTCTCCTCCTTCACCCCCCCCCGTAAAGCGGACAGGTTACAGATAATACCCCGTTGTTCATTCTCCCAAAGCCAGTCGGTGGCATAGTGCAGCCGGGAGGCATACCCGTCGACTGTTCCGTTTCGGTAGCGCAACGACTGCAAATGAACTAGAAATGTCTCGAACGAAGGCACCTCACTTGCAGTTGTCAGCGACAGTGCTACTACCGACTCCACAAAGGTGGTGCAGTCGAATTCTCTCAGGTTCACCGTAAGATGCTCTTCACTGCTCCCTTCCAGCGTGTGAGCCCGGTAGGGCCTACCGAGGAAGAAGAGCGCTGTCTTTTCCAAAATGGTTTGTAACGGAGCTTCCCGGTAGGGTTCAATGGCAGTGAGGTACTCGTTGAAGATCTCCCGGTCGGTCTGGCTATACAGAGCGGTTGGCTGCGCGGACAACGGTCCGACAGCCAACAGTATCATTGCGAGAGCAAGATTGTAAGCTATCTTTTTCATCATCCTGCTTCTTTTGAGGTTTAACTTGTCTCTTTGATAGCGGATCAGACAAAAGGTTTAAAGTGATGGGGCGATAGCGGCGAAAGAGCGACGACTGTCGCACACCTACTTCCCGCCTTTCGCCAGCAGGTAGTGATCCATCAAGGTGATGGCTGCCATTGCCTCCACAATGGGTACTGCACGGGGCAGCACACAGGGATCATGCCTTCCATGAGCCTTGATGGTGGTGTCGTTGCCAAGAATGTCAACCGTCTCTTGTTCCTGAAGGATGGTGGCTACCGGCTTGAAGGCTACCCGGAAAAAGATATCCTGACCGTTGGAAATACCTGCCTGAATTCCACCTGAGTGATTCGTGCGGGTGTTGATCTTCTCCCCATCATTGAAAAAGTGATCATTCACCTCCGAGCCACGCTGCTCTACATTGAATCCGGTACCATACTCGAACCCTTTCACCGCATTGATGCTCAGCATGGCCGAACCGAGGGAGGCGTGCAGCTTACCAAAGACTGGTTCACCCAGGCCAGCGGGCACACCGTTGGCCACACAGGTAATCACCCCACCGATGGTGTCGCCCTGGTAGCGTACCTCCTGAATCAGTTTGATCATCCTTTCGGCCGTTTCTGGATCGGGACAGCGAACCATGTTCTCTTCTGTCAGTGAAAGATCATAAGCCTTGTAATCATGCTCCAGCCGTATGGGTCCCACCTGCGAGGTGAAGGCACGGATCTGGATGCCCAGTTGATTGAGATAGAGTTTGGCTACTGCACCCGCCACCACACGCGAGATGGTTTCACGTGCAGAAGAACGGCCCCCTCCACGATGATCACGGTGTCCATATTTCAGGTGATAGGTATAGTCGGCATGTGAGGGGCGGTAGACCATTTTCAGGTGATCGTAGTCGGATGATTGCTGGTTTTCGTTGCGAATGAGAAAACCGATGGGTGCACCAGTACTCTTTCCCTCGAAGATGCCGGAGAGAAACTCTACCTTATCAGACTCCTTGCGAGGAGTGGTGATGCGTGACTGTCCCGGACGACGCCTATCAAGTTCCGACTGGATAAAATCCAAATCGATCAGCAAGCCGGGGGGGCATCCGTCAATCACACCACCCACGGCAGCTCCGTGTGACTCACCAAAGGAGGTCAAACGAAAAAGTGTTCCAAAACTGTTCATACGGCTACACAATCTTTATTGTCCATTGAGCAGAAAAGGCAAACCAGGATGGGAGCCATCCGGTTTGCAAAGGTTTATGTATTGTTAGCAGCTGCAACCGGAACCACAACCTCCGCCGGAGCTTGAACCGCAACCACAGGAGCCACTTTCATCCTCTCCATCACCGCAACCACAGCCACCACCGGAGCTTGAACCGCAACCACAGCCGCCACCGGAGAAGAGTGCAGCGATCTCTTCGGCAGAGGCATCACGCACACCTGTAACGGTTCCCTCAAAATGCATCAGTTCGCCCGCCAGCGGATGGTTGAAGTCCATTGTCACAGTCTCATCACCAATCGAAACCACCGAGCCGGAGAGACGATTTCCGGAAGAGTCCATCATGGGTACGGTGTTACCTTCGAACAGCACGTTTTCATCGACCTTGCCCTCTATCTCGAAGATCGACATGGGCAGATCCAGTACCTTTTCTTCGTCGTAATCACCGTAGGCTTCATCGGGGGTGAGCCGGAATGAAAACTTATCTCCCTCGGAAAGTCCTTCAATCTGCTTTTCAAATGCTTCAAGCATGGAGTTGGTACCATAGATGAACTCCAGCGGATGTTCAGCTGTAGCCTGTTCCATCAATTCCCGTTCTTCACCTTCACCCACATTGAGGTCATAGGTGAGTGTGACATATTTGTTGTCAGTAATTTTCATCGTTTAATAAATATTTTAAAAGTTGTATGTTGTTTGCAAACGTTGTAACAATCGGCTGCAACTGATGTTTATCCATCAATCGCTTTTTTCAGTTTATTAAGAGCTTTTTTCAGTACGGAGCGAGATGTTCCCACATTGAGCCGCATAAAGCCTTCGCCACCGGGCCCAAACATCGATCCTTCATTCAAAGCAAGCCCAGCCCTTTCCACGAATAGTTTCACAAGCTCTCCGCGAGTGAGACCCAGCCCGCGGCAGTCGAGCCAGACCAGGAAGGAGGCTTCCGGGCGCATGGCATGGATCTGCGGGATATGCTCATTCAGATATTCTTCCACAAAATCAATGTTGCCCTGCACATATGCAAGCATCTCGTCCAACCAGTCACCACACTGCTCATACGCTGCCGTGGTAGCTGTATAGGCAAAGAGAGTACCCTGGTTGAGTTCACGAGGCTCGAGGTAGGAAAAATAATGCTTCCGAATCTGCTTATCCGGAATCACCGCAAAGGAGCTTACGATGCCTGCAATGTTGAATGTCTTACTGGGAGCCATCAGCGTAAGTGAATTAGCAGCAGCCTTCTGAGACACCGTAGCAAAAGGGGTATGACGGTACCCTGGCAGCGCCAGGTCGGCATGGATCTCATCGGAAACGACAAAAACATCGTTGTCGTAACAGATCTCAGCCAGTTCCCTCAATTCATCGGGTGACCACACCCTGCCACCCGGATTGTGGGGATTGCAAAGAATCAGCATCTTGCATTTTTGGTGGGCAAGAATGGATTTGAGCCCCTTCAGGTCCATCCTGTACATCCCATCCTCCAACAACAACGGGTTGTTCACGACCTCACGTCCTAGTGAGGTGGTTACCATCCGGAAGGGGTGGTAAACAGGAGGCTGGATAATCACTTTGTCATCTTTTTCAGTGAACTGATCGATGGCAAAGGCGAATCCCTTTACCACACCTGGCACAAAGCAGATATCTTCTTTTTCAACCTGCCAGCCATGCCGATCGGCGAGCCATCCTGTGATGGCTTGGAAATATCCCTCGGAAGCCACGGTGTAACCAAAGATTTTATGGTTTACCCTTTCACTGAGAGCATCGGTGATTGCCGGAGGCGACTTGAAATCCATGTCAGCCACCCAAAGTGGCATCAGGTCTTCCCTACCGAAGATCGCCTTCATCTTTTCCAACTTGACGCAGTCGGTACCCTGTCTATTAATAATTTCATCAAAATTATAGTGCATCACAATTCTTCATTTTATAGATTCACGCCATTCCTCATTGGTAATAACTGCTTACGATGGTTGGATTGTTTTGTACCTGTCTGCCACCAAAATGAATCGACTCGAAGGCAAGTCCTATTACAAATTGATGAGAGATGATCCGGGTGTCGAGTTGATTCACATCGGTGCGCAGGTAATCACCCAGATAGCCTGTTCTAAGAGTGAAGTTACGAATGGGAATGTCGATTGTAAAATAGTTCCTCAGTGCCAGTTGGTTATGGAAAGAGCCGAAATGAACTGTTCCTTTGTTGTTACCGAGTGTAAAAATCTCATAATAGGAGTGTCCATATTCGGGTGAGAAAAACATCCCTGCAAAGGGAGAGGTAAGCTGCCAGCGTAAAGTGATCTCCTTCCATTGGTAGAGGGCCATCGTTGAGAGCTGCAAGTTGAAGGATGTCTTGAGTGAGCCGGGGTTGTTTGAGTTCCGTACATTGTAAATACCTCCCAGCGTCAACGCGCCTCCGCCGCCACCCAGAAGGGTGAAACGATCAGCTTTGAACAAAGGATAATAGCCGTTGAGATGATACCTGATATCTCCGTAATATTCAGAAGCGGAAGCAGTTGGATTCTTGGTGATAGCTGTCTGTATCTGAAATTGTTGTTGCAGCAGAAGTTCACCCCCGAAATAATTAGAAGCTTTGATCCTGTCGTGCAACAGTGTTACGCTCACACCATCGTAGGTGAGTGGAGAGAGATAACTGTCAGAAAGACATGCTTTGCCGATACCAATCATTGTAGAATGGTTCACGGTAGGTTCAGGCAGAGCCTCCGCCTGCTGTCCCTTGATGGTGCAGCAGAGGGAGATCCATAACAATGCCAGTATCGTTGTTTTTCTCATCGTTTTTCTCTTGTGACCCATAGCGGGTGCATTACCGGTGAAAGGAGATCTGGATCAATCGAACAGTTTCATCTGTCCGGTGATCTCGTCCCGCAGGTCTGCGTCAGAGAGAAGTGTGTCACCATTCTCATCCTCGATCTCAATCTTCATCGTCTCCTGAGGCTCAGGTTCCGGAAAACGAGTTGGTTCCAGCTCCTCCACCTTCTTCACCACGTAGTTGGAGAGACGCTTGCCCTTAGCCTTGTAGCTCTTCACACCGATGAACTCTTCCACCTCTATTTCTAGTGGCTCCCGGTAATCATCGTTTCCGCCAAAGATAACCTTTACTCTCGGAAATACCACATCTGTCAGTAAAAATAATCGCGAGGCAGGGTTGTCACTCATGAAGTTGAGTGGTTTCTCAGAGGCCTCGAAAGTGAACCTTTTCAGGTAGGCAAATCCCTGATCTGCATCGAACAGGGCAGCCGACCAGACCTTGTTGGCTTCGTACTTCTCAATGTGTCGTATGTTTGTGGGAAAATGATTGGTGAGGTCGAAATTGCAGATATGAAATTCACCCCGTTCCGTCACCACAAGAATTTTGTCATCACCCTGGAACTCACCAAGGTAATTGCCGCCCCCCTCGTAGTTGAGGCGATAGACATCGGGATCGAACCATACTTTTCGCCCACCCAACGTGGAAATACCTTTCTGTTTGAGCTGAATGCGGTGTATCTCCGCTTTGGTGAGGATGTTACCCATTGCGTTTCGACCTTTGATGTCAACCTCACTGAAATCTTTCTCAAATTGAAGGATGCGCAGTCGCGGCTTTGGTTTGAGAATCACCTTGATGGTCTCAGCCTCCCCGTTGGGATTGGAACTAAAGTAGGCGATGCGCGATCCGGCTGTTCCCTTGGTCAGGTCATACTCCTTGTCACGGGTGACGCCTGTCACGGGGAACCGCTTGATATAGTGGGGTGAGGACTTGCCGTCGCGGTAGACCACGTTGTAAATGGTACGTTTGTCGTTCTTCTTGAAAACATTGGCGTAGAGTATGTTCTTGCCTACGAACATCTTCTCGCTAACTTTCACCACCTTATATTTACCATCCTTGAAGAAGATGATGATATCGTCGATGTCGGAACAGTTGCATACGAACTCATCCTTCTTCATGCCGGTACCGATGAATCCCTCTTCACGGTTGACATAAAGCTTTTCGTTGGCTTCAGCCACTTTCACCGCCTCTATGTTCTCGAAGCTGCGTATCTCGGTGCGACGGGGATAGTTTTTCCCGTAACGCTCTTTCAACATCAGGTACCAGGCTATTGTGTAGTCGGTGAGATTGTTCAGGTTGTGATCGATTTCGCCAATCTCGTCAGCAAGGCGTGCAATGTTTTCGTTCGACTTGTCAGAGTTAAACTTCAGGATGCGCGCCATCTTGATCTCCATCAATCGCAGGATATCGTCACGGTTGATCTCACGGATGAAGGAGGGTTTAAAGGGTTCAAGCCGTTTGTCGATGTGAGTGACCGCTTTTTCCATGTTGGCCGCGTTTTCAAACTCACGATCTTTGTAGATCCGCTCCTCGATGAATATCTTTTCAAGAGAGGCAAAAAGCAACGCTTCCTGCTTCTCGCTTTTTTCAATCTCAAGCTCCCTGCGGAGGCTGTGACGGGTGTTGTCGACAGATACCCGCAACACGTCACTCACCGTCAGAAAGTGGGGCTTGTCCTCGTCAATTACACAACAGTTGGGAGAGATACTGATCTCACAGTCGGTGAATGCGTAAAGTGCATCGATGGTCTTGTCGGATGAGACTCCGGCTGCCAGCTGCACATGTATCTCCACGTTCTGCGCAGTAATATCATCCACCTTTTTGATCTTGATCTTCCCTTTTTCATTTGCTTTGAGGATGGAGTCAACCACACTGGCAGTGGTTCTGCCGTAAGGGATATCTTTAATGACCAGTGTCTTGCTATCAAGCTTCTGGATGGTTGCCCTCACTTTCACCGATCCGCCACGCTCACCGTCATTATACTTCTCAACATCGATATATCCACCTGTCTGGAAGTCGGGATAGAGCTTGAACGTCCTCTCTTCTAGGAAAGCGATGGCAGCATCGCACAGCTCGTTGAAGTTGTGAGGTAATATCTTGGATGAGAGGCCCACAGCAATTCCTTCCGCCCCCTGCGCCAGCAGAAGGGGGAATTTGGCCGGCAGGGTTACCGGTTCCTTGTTCCTGCCATCGTAAGAAGGCTTCCACTCGGTGGTCTTGTTATTGAAGAGCACCTCGAGGGCAAACTTAGTGAGACGTGCTTCGATGTATCGGGGGGCAGCAGCTCCGTCACCGGTGAGTATGTTCCCCCAGTTACCCTGTGCGTCGATGAGCAGATCCTTCTGTCCCAACTGTACCAAAGCATCACCGATGGAAGCATCACCGTGGGGGTGATACTGCATGGTAGTTCCAATGATGTTTGCTACCTTGTTGTAGCGTCCGTCATCCATCCGTTTCATGGCATGGAGGATGCGTCGCTGCACCGGCTTGAGTCCATCTGAGATGTGTGGCACGGCACGCTCCAGGATGACATAAGACGCATAGTCCAAAAACCAGTTCTGGTACATCTTGGAGAGGTTCAACGTACTGTCTTCACCCAGTCGCACCGGTATTTTGGCACTTGTCATGCTCTTACCTGTGAAATCGGAATCAGCCGCCTCTATGGCTTCTTGTTTGTCTTTGATGTCGTCGTCTTTCGTTTCTTTAGGAGACATATTCTATATATATGAGAAATAAGAGCCCCGGCACAATGAGGTGGAGGATCTAACGCTTATTTGATGGTGAAAAGAATACTAAAAATTGTCCAAAGATAAGAAAATTGAGTATAAAATCAAAAGCAAAAAATGGAGAGCAGATAAACTACTTTTGTGGAAAACTGTTTAATTGTTGTAGAGATTTAATCCAGACCATTGTTATTAATGGTAAATTTGTCTGGATACAGATTAAAATGAAAAGTCAAACAACGGTTCCCAATACCCTAACAATTATAATAATGAAACAAAGTAATTCACTTACAACAACGCGATTTTCATTCTTTCTACTGATGACGACAATATTGTTGTCATCCTGCGGAAGTGTTCCCTTTACCGGTAGACGTCAATTGCAACTAGTATCTAACGACGAAGTAATCGCACTCAGCCTTCAACAGTATCAGGAGTTTATGCAATCCGCACCACTGGAGAAGGGTACAACCGATGCACAGATGGTCAGTCGCATTGGCAGCCGTATTGCCAAAGCGGTAGAAACTTTTTACACCAACAACGGCTTTCAATCAGAGCTTGAGAACTATGCATGGGAGTTCAATCTGGTGAAGGATAACAGCGTGAATGCCTTTGCAATGCCTGGCGGCAAGGTGGTCATTTACACCGGATTACTACCTGTAACACAGACAGAGGAAGCACTTGCCGTGGTAATCGGTCATGAGATCGCACACGTCATCGCCCGTCACTCCAATGAACGAATCAGCCAGCAGGTTGCTCTGCAATATGGAGGTGCCATTGCTGGAGGCCTGCTGGGCAACTCACAAGCGATGCAGCAACTGGGCAGCACCGTCTTTGGTCTGGGTGCACAGTATGGAGTGATGATGCCTTATGCCCGCAAGCAGGAATATGAAGCCGACGAAATCGGGTTGATCATCATGGCGATGGCTGGTTACAATCCACAGGTGGCTATCCCATTCTGGACCAGAATGGCGCAAAGCGGGGGAGCAGAGGTGCCTGAATTTCTAAGCACCCACCCTACCGACAGCAAACGTATCGCCCGCATCCAGGAAATCATGCCCCAGCTGCTCACCTATTACAAGGGATCCGGAGTACAAAACACCACTACAAAGCCTATCCAGACCAAAACCAAAGTACCGGCAAATGATGAAGTAGAAAAAGCCAGGACCTCAGAGGAGTGGTCGTTTTGAACCCCTGCTGGTGAGCTGATAAACAAGCCCCACGATTGCCAGCAGGAAGCCTGAGATGATAAGCAATGTCTCCACTGAGACCACATCGGCCAGTGGGCCAAAGAGCAGGATGGCCAAGGGCATTGCTGCCGAGGTGATGATCTGAATGATTGAAAAGACCCTGCCCATCATCTGTGGTGCCGTAATCTCCTGGATGAATACCGTCTCGGCAGTGGCGATGATCGGCATGAAGAATCCGGAGACTCCCATCACCAACAGATAGATCACGAAATTTCCTGCGAGTCCCAGCAGGGCGAAAGAGATACCGAAGGCAACCAGACAGATAGCAATGGTCAATATCTTATTTTTGATATTGCCGTAGAGCGATACAGCTATCCCCCCTACAAAAGAGCCAACGGTCCAGACAATCTCATTGGCTGTCAAGCGCCATACCTCACCTCCGAAACTTCGCTCTATCATCAAAGGGGTGAGAACGGCTGCGGGGGTGATCAGGAAGAAAGAGAACCCGTAACAGATAATAATACCTTTTAGAAGAGGGTTTCCGAATGCATATCGTACACCCTTTTTCAGCTCATCCAACAGCGATACAGATTCTTCACTCCTCTCAATCCTGCTCACCACAATTAAACGAAGAATGAGGATTGCTGCCGATGCGGTCACCACATCTATCATAAAAGCCCAGGCAAGATCCATCGTTCCCAACACCACCCCTCCCACGGCCGGAGCCAACAGCATCAACACGGAACTGAGCGACTGATTGATGCCCTGTACACGGATGAGATTCTCTTGTGGTACCAGCTGCGGATAGATCGCATTCACAGCCGGCATCTGTATCCCTGCACCAACAGATCGCACAACCGATACTACCAGCAATAGTTCAAGGCGGGTGAACCCCAACCAGAAAGCAATTGCCAGACCAAGCGTAGAAACAGCGATAAAAGCGTCTGAGAGCATAATCAACATCTTGCGGTCGTAACGATCGGCCCACACCCCGCCCCATAGAGAAACAAACACCTGCGGCAGCATGGAACAGATGGTGGTGAGCATCAGCCATACCCCGGAGGATGTTTCGAGGGTAATGTACCAGATTATGGCATAGCCAACCACTGCAGAGCCAAACAGCGACACATTCTGACTGATCAGAAATAGAACCACTTGTCTGTCAAACAATGTTTTTTTAGTTGAAAGGGTTGAATTACTCATAATCACACTGAAAGACTAACAATCGTCACAACAACATTGACAACAAAAAAAGCGATATCCCATCAATCCGGAATATCGCCTCAGTTCAATAAATCAATCTCTTATCTCCTTAATCTATTCAGCGATCTCACCAGTGCTTCGTCGGCACCAATTTTACGGATGGCAAGAATGTTCAGAATGACAGCAATGACCGGCATGATAAGCCCCAGACCAACGCGCTGAAACTGAAGATTCTCTACAGGATAAACCTGATAAAGGACAAATGCAAAGTAGAGGTAAAAACCCACCATGACCACTGTATTAAAGATAGAGAGCCTGATCTGTAACATCCTCTTTTTGTAAAGAAAGATGGTCATCAGTGCGAGCAGGGTACTGACAACACCAACCACAAAAAGACCCCAGGTAGAGTCGGACAATGTGCCGTTGAGATAGATACCCATTGCTTCAAACAACACCTCATCACCATTGTAGCTAAAGGTAGCCAAGGGTGTCACCGAAGCAGTCAGCATTGCTGCTGCTGCCAATAACAGGAAAAGCGTCTGTATCCTTTGCAACATAACCTTAGAAAAGCTCTTTTTCCTTGGCGGGATTACGATAAAAGATCTGTCCCTCTTTCCACTCTTCAATCGCCATCAATGACGGTTTGGGAAGCTTTTCATAAAAACGGGAAATCTCAATCTGTTCATGATTTTCAAACACCTCTTCCAGGTTGTCGCTGTATGATGCAAATTCCTGAAGCTTGGTATCAAGGTCGCGTTTCATCTCAATTGAGAGCTGATTTGCTCTTTTGCTGATGATGCGAACCATTTCATAGACATTGCCTACCGGTTCCGACATCTTCATCACATCACGACTCTCCGTGTTGGTACTTGCAGCAATTTTTCTGTAATCCATTGTTGTTTATTATCTTAATTTTTCTTTTTTCAAAACTCATCAAACTGCGGGTAACAGTTCAATCTTCTCTTGTGCCTCCCGGTAATAACGGTCGGCTTCATCCTTGTACTTCGCGTCGGGAAATGAGTTGGTGTAATTGAAATATTCATCCACCACCAATCTAAAGCGCTCCGGTTGTGCAAGCAGCGTACTGCGTTGTGCATATTCATATCGGGCACGAAGGATGGTCATCTGGTAATCTTCCAGATACTTGGAATAGGGATAACTTTTCATTGCTTCCCTCGCTGTAATTACTGCCGACTCGTAATTATTACCCATGTAGTTCCCTAAATTGAGATAAAGCTGTGCTGCCAATAATTCCTTGTAAGCAAGCTTTTCCTGCAACTCAAAAAGGTAGTTCTTAGCCTGATCGGCACGTTCGGTTTGCGGGTACCGTTCAATATATTTCTGAAACTCGGCGATTGCCATATAGGTCTTTGACTGATCCAGTCGCGGGTCTGGTGAATCGAGGTACATCCCGTATGCAGAGTAGAAAAGTGCAGCCTCGGCATATTCTCCCTTGGGATATGTATTATAATAGGTGGTAAACACTTGAGTGGCTGAATAATAATCTCTTGAATTGTAATGGCTTTGAGCCAACAGATAAAGCGATTCTTCGGCCTGCGCAGTTCCTTTCATAAAGGTTACCAGCTCTTCAAGAAGTGTAATGGAGCGATTGTATTTACCTTCCTCGAAATACTTTTTCGCGTAGGTGTATTTCAAATCCCGGTCAGTACTCTTCAGTATCTTGTTGTACTCGTTACAGGAACTCAACACCAAAATGATTAGCAAAAAATAGAATGGTTTTATTCTCATCTTGTTTCAAGTCGGGTTTTGCGTGCAAATTTACGCATTCTTTCTTATTTACCGAAAAGGGAATCGCTATTTTATTCAATTTTAGGATTTCGTTGCTGTGAAAAGGAGAATGCTATCAACATGTCTGCGGTCGTTTGAAAGTTTCGGCACTTTATTTTGTCCACCTGCTTTCTCTCTTTGTTTCATCCATTCATAGAACGCTCCTTTTTCCAGGACTTTTACCACAGGAAGATTAAGCGAGAGATTGTAGGAACGCTTTGCCTCGTAGTCAGAGTTGAGCTTCATCAGACATTCATCAAACTTCTCTGTGAAAAGTTGCAGGCTGGTCGGTGGTGTCTCAAACTCAATCAACCATTCATGCGCACCATTGTTCTTGTCCCCGAAAAAGATAGGTGCAGCAGTGTACTCTGTGATCTTGGCACCGGTAAAACGACATGCCTCATCAAGTGCCCTGTCAGCGTTGTCTACTATCAACTCTTCACCGAAAGCATTGATGAACTGTTTTGTACGGCCGGTCAACCTGAAGAGATAGGGATTGGTAGAGGTAAACTCAATGGTATCTCCAATTTTATAACGCCACAGCCCACCACTGGTGGAGATTACCATGGCGTATTGCTTCCCAGTTTGAACGCCACTCAACGGTACCGTTTCAGGATGTTCTTTCTCCCATTCACCTGCGGGAATAAACTCATAATAAACCTCATTGTCGAGTAACAACAACATATCCTTCGAATCAGGAGTGTATTGCACCCCAAAGAAACCTTCAGATGCGTTGTAGGTCTCCCAGTAACGCATCCGTGCCGAAGGAATGAGTTTTTCAAATTGTTCCTGGTAGGGGATAAAACTTACTCCCCCGTGAAAAAACACCTCCAGATTAGGCCAAACATCAGGGATGGAACGACCACTGTCGGCTACTATCTTTTTCAACAACACCAGCATCCAGGAAGGTACTCCTACGAATGAACGGATATCAGCACCCAAAGCGAAATCGGTCAGTTTCTGCAATTTTTCTTCCCAGTCGGGCAGCAACGCAATCTCCTCTGGTGTTCTGCGCCGTTTGGCAGGTCTAGGGAGATTTTTCATCAGAATAGCTGAAATGTCACCGGTATAGATTCCATCACCAATACGGTTTATTTGTTGACTTCCGCCCAGTACCAGTGATTTACCCAGTACAAAAGAGGTGTCGGGATGATGATGTGCATAAATACCTAACATGTGGTAGCCTGCCCGGTAGTTGCCTTTTTTTAACGATTCATAGGTTACTGGGATATATTTGCTTTTATCCTCAGTGGTGCCTGACGACATTGCAAACCACTTCACCGGTGTATCCCACAGTACATCTTTTTCTTTATCCACGATGATGCGATCCAGGTATGGACGCAGATACTCATAGGTTGCGACAGGAACAAGCGAGCGAAAAGTCTCTTCACTGCTCACTTGTTCGAAATGATGGTTTATTCCGTATTGCGTTCTACGACCATGCTCCAACAAATAATTGAACATGCGTTGCTGTGTGCCGTGTGGATCATTCACAAATTCCTTCACCGGTTTGTAATAGGAGGCGATGATTGATCGGGCTATTTTTTGAATCATTCTTTCATAGTCAATTGGGTCACAAAGGTAATAACTTGTCACCAATAAGGTACAGTGCAGGATAAACTTTAAGAAAATTAAGCAGATTAACCAATTCTGCTGATTTTGTGTAATCTCTCTTCGTCAATGATCTTTATTTTCCTGCCATCAATACTTATAATCCTTTCATTCACAAAATTGGAGAGAGTTCGAATCGCATTGGAGGTAGTCATGTTGGAGAGATTGGCCAAATCCTCCCGGGCCAGATAGATGTTAATGGTAGCACCATCTTCCTCTATACCATATGTTTCCTTCAGGAAAAGAAGTGATTCTGCAAGTCGTCCCCGTACATGCTTCTGGGTTAAATTCACAACCCGCTGATCAGCGATTCCAAGATCTATAGACAACATCTGAATAAAATGGAGAGCCAACTCACCGTTGTTGCGCAGGAACTGTTCAATTAGTTCCATCGGAACCATACATACGGTGCAAGCTTCAAAAGCAGATGCAGCGGTGACGTATGATTCCTTTGCAAAATAAGCACGATAACCAAAATACTGAATGGGTCGTATGATACGAATGATCTGGCTTCTGCCTCCTACGCCACTTTTAAAAATCTTCACCTTTCCTTTAAAGAGTATCATCAGATCTCTCGGACTCTCCTCTTCCAGATAAATCAGTTCATTTTTTTTGAACTGAACAATACGGGCATTGCTGCGTAACTGATCACGCTCAGTCACGCTTAACATTCTCCATATACCAGACAACGACGAGGAAATATCCTTCATTTCTTTTATCTTCACGGGTGCCAGTGTTATAGAACTATGTTCTAGAACACAAATATACGGATTTTATTTACTGAATGTTCCAAAATAGTTAAGTTTTTTATGATTGTACCCTTCAACAAATAATCCTTCGCAGGAAATATTGTTAAATTTTGACCTCAACACCGGTTTATGTTTCGGAGAAAAAAAAATAATGTATGTTTGCAATCTGAATGAAGAGAGCTATCCTCATAGTGATATTGTTCCCGTTCATTGCTACTGTAAACTGCTACGCATTCAGATCTGATCTGCCTACAGATACGATTTTGAACAGGGCAATGAGTGCTGCTGAAAAATACAACGAGCTGGTAGAAACCTACACAGCTGAGGTATATGTGCGCTCATATGTGGAAACAATTCGGAAGAATTTCCTCTACAAATATACGAGCCTGATTCCCAACTTTGTATTACACGACCCCAACAATGACGATGCAGTAATTGAAACCATCAGTGATCTGCGGTACGAATATCCGAACACATTTGTGCAGGACATCCGTCATGTAACTGGCACGTTGACAAAGAAAAAAGACATTAACCTTATCCCCTTTGAACTGCTTAACATCAACATTTATGGAGAAACCACCAACGACGAAAGTTTCTTTATGCCCATCCGGTTCAGCACGGCTAAATATTACCGATACACTTTATATCAATCATTCACATCCAACGAAAAAGAGTATTACAATATCCATTTTGCCCCCATATACGATAACCCGAAACTGCTGAAAGGATCCTTTATCGTGGAGAAAGGCACCTGGAGAGTGATATTTTTCAGGGGAGAAGGACTGGATATTTTTTCCGATTTCTCTTTCGAAATGACAATGGGTGATGAGTGGGTAACCAACTATTTACCGGTGACAATCACCATTTATCAGACGGCGGCTTACCTGGGGAATGTGCTTGCCGGCAGGCATCTTGCCAGCATCAACTACAAGGAAATCGAATTACGACAATTCAAGCAACTCAAACGATCACTGAACATCAGCAACTCCTATAAGGTGCGACTGGATTCAGTACCACTTCGCAGCGATTCACTTTTCTGGGAGAAGATTCGTCCCATCCCTCTTCAGGCAAGAGAGGTTGATGTGATTGATCGTTATCGTCGGCAGCAAAACACCCGTGATAATCTGAATAAAAACAACGATTCACTGGGTAACAACCGAATGGCACAACAGATGGCGCAACGGATGGTTGTTAACTCCAGCTACCACTACAAATCGACACGCTTCGGATATTCAGGGTTACTCAACCCGCTGATGCTCGGATACAGCTCACGAGACGGGATCACCTACCGACAGAAGTTCTCATTCCTGGCCGATCTGAAACGTAGCCGCAACATCAAGGTCAATGCATATGCAGGTTACATGTTTCGTCGCAAGGAGTTTTTCACTGACCTAACCACCACCTTTAATTACGAACCATTGCGTCTGGGTAGTGCCACCTTCTCCCTCGGAATTGGCAATCCCTCCTACAGTTCTCTTTTCGTCGATCAGATAAGGGATAAACTGAAAAATCAGGGAATCTCTTTCGATGACATTTCACTCAATTACTACAAAGACTATTATTTCAAACTCTTCAACACCTTCGAAGCCACCAACGGTCTGCTGCTCCAAACAGGAGTAGATTACCATATCCGCAGAAGTAAAAACTACGTAACGATGCTTCGTTCGCAGACGCTCAACGGTGACCCCATCGGTCACCTCTTCGGCACAAAGCGCTCCTTTGCCCCTTTTATAAGAGTCAGCTGGACACCCGAACAATATTATCGATTTGAAGGACGGCAGAAGATTTATGCCCGCTCCGATTATCCAACCTTTAAGGTAGAGTTTTCACGAAGCATTTTGGATGTACTGGGTAGCACCTCGCAATACAACCGCATTGAACTGGACATCAGCCAAAAGATTGACTTCGGATTGATGCACTCCTTTCAGTATCACATCGGTTCCGGGAAGTTTATCAACCAGGAGACGGAATACTTTGCTGATTTTGTTTATTTCTCCAAAAACAATTTTCCAGAGAACTGGGATGACGGATTGGGAGGCAACTTCAACCTACTGAGCAGAAGTCTCTACAATGCATCCGACTCTTACCTGCAGGGTCATATCATGTTGGAATCACCTTTTCTGATCCTTAAAAACATCCCGTTCATCTCCGATTTTGCGGACAAAGAACGACTCTACCTGAGTCAGCTTCATACACCTCAGATCAAGTCATATAGTGAACTGGGGTATGGCATTGGCAACCGTTTCTTCAACGCAGGGTTGTTTGTTGCCCTACATAAAATCCGATTTGAGGAGATCGGCGTGCGGGCCGCCTTCGAACTGTAGCAGTACAACCAGCCTTTAAATCTCAAAATTATAGACAAGCATCCTGTAGAACAGATGACAGTTTTATAGCTCTTTCTGAATTTTCTTTATCTTTGCACAAAAGAATTCTCTATGATTCGATTTCCCAACGCAAAGATCAACCTAGGGTTGCATGTCATCGCACGAAGGGAGGATGGCTTCCACAATCTGGAAACAGTCTTCTATCCAATCGTATTGAAAGACGCCCTGGAGATTATTAAAAAAAATGAAGACAAAGCGCCGAACTGGGGAAACGGGTATCAACTCTTTCAAACCGGCATCCCTATTCAAGGGAAAGAGGAAGAGAATCTGGTGGTCAAGGCTTGGAAACTGATCGCATCGGAGAAAAAAATACCATTCATTGAGATTCATCTACTCAAAAAAATCCCCTTTGGCGCGGGACTGGGGGGTGGCTCTTCCGACGGAGCCTTCATGCTCCAGTTGCTTAACGAAACTTTTAAACTGGGTTACAATGACACAGAGTTGACATCTTATGCCGCCCGTCTAGGAGCAGACTGTCCCTTTTTCATCCGGAACAGACCTGCCCTGGCCACGGGTGTCGGTGATTTAATGGAGTCGGTTGATCTGGATCTGAGCCATCTTACACTGGTACTGGTTAAACCCGATATCGGAGTCTCCACCGCAGAGGCTTATGCAATGATCACTCCACGGCAACCCGAGCTGTCGCTTAGGGAGATTATCACCCTGCCGGTAAGCGAATGGAAGGAACAACTGAGAAACGATTTCGAAGTGCCGGTTTTCAAAAAACATCCCGAAATCGCTCAGATCAAGAAGAAACTTTATGAGACGGGAGCACTTTATGCCTCCATGAGTGGCTCGGGCTCTGCCGTTTATGGCCTATTTGAAGCTCCACTCGATCTGAAGGGGCACTTTAACAAATATTTTGTATGGGTAAGCGGATCATATGTTGATAACTGAAAATTGAAAACTGACTATATGAACAAACAATTCTCCACCATTCTCCCAATCCTGCTCTTGCTTGGCGTGACGGTCCTGGCACAAAGCACCTTCACCCCGACAGAAGTTTCCACCTTCGGACCGGTAAAAGTACAAATACCGGTATTGCTTGACAGTGTTAACCTCAGTGACAAACCTTATTCGGATGAGCTGCTGCTCTCCACAATCATCAATTTCCCCGCACCGGAGAAGTATACCGGCAAGCTGCAACCCAACACAGCTGGGTTCTTCACCCTGCCGAAACCAAAAGAGGGCAAAGCCTTTCAGCTGGTCTCCTTCTTCCTGTCAGCCGACCGTTACGGGAAGGGCAAGCTCACAGTCACCTCTACCAACCCGCTGGAAATCTGGATAGATAACGTGAAAATTGCTACCAAGCAGAACAGGAATGACAGCCTACATCTTGCCGGGGCGGCTGATGCTACGCTGAACGGCTTCATAAACAATAGCCACGTGGTGATCAAACTGCTGGCAACATCAGACGATCCCAATGATGTCACGGTGAAGATCAACTTGAAACCAGAGGAGGAAGATTCGCTGCTGAACTACAGTTTTAACCATAAAATTCACAGACGAATCGACATAAAGGATATCCTTGAGGGAAAACGGGTGAACAGCTCTTCCATATCTCCCAGCGGTCGGTTCGTTCTTTTGTCCCTTCGTGAGACATTGCCGGGGGGGGAGAACCGTTCCCAAACGCAGATTTACGACAGCCGGCAACAACGAATCATCTTCTCAGAGCCGATGAGTCGTCCGCAACTGGGATGGATGCCAAAATCAGACCTTCTCACATTCGTGGCCGATACGGAGGAGGGCAGAGCCATCTATACCCTTAATCCACTTACCATGGAGACGCTGATTAAGGCGGAGAAGCTACCCAAGGAAAATTTTTTCATTGCTCCAGATGAGCAATCGCTCTTCTACTCTTCAAAGGAAAGTCTCACCCCCAGCAACCCCGGTGGACTGAAACGGCTAATCGGCATCGACGACCGGCAGTCGCACTACCGCGACCGGTATTTCCTCTATCGCTATTTCTTCGATACGGGGCTCACCCAGCAGCTTACTTTCGGCAAACAAACTGCATCGCTCAATGATGTGAGCAACGACATGCGCTATCTGCTTTTTTCGGTATCTGATGAGGATCTCACCCAACGCCCATTTAGCATCAGCACGCTCTACCGATTGGACCTTGAGACTATGACGACCGATACCATCTGGGAAGATGAACGTTATGCCTACTCTGCACAGTTCTCTCCCGATGGAAAACAGTTGCTGATTCATGGTGCTCCTGAGGCGTTCAACAGCATCGGACTGAACATCAAACCGGGACAGATTGCCAACAGCTATGATACCCAGTCGTTTGTCATGGATCTTAAAAGCAGAAAGGTGACCCCTGTCACCAAAGAATTCGATCCCACCATCAGTGCCCAGGAGTGGAACAAGACAGACAACAACATCTACTACCGCGTGGAAGAGGGAGACCGTGTGAATGTCTATCGTTATCAACCCCGTAAGGCGAACTTTGAGAAGCTGCCACTGAGGGAAGAGGTGATCCGCTCATTCAACATCGCAGAGAATGCTCCCTGGGCTACTTACACCGGTGTCAGTACTTCCAACTCGGCAAGGAGCTACCTGCTGAATCTCAAGACGCTCGAGTCGACCCTCATCGCCGATCCCTATGCCAAACAGCTCAACGAAATACAACTGGGAGAGGTGAAGGAGTGGCATTTCACCAGCTCCTACGGCGATCAGATCGAGGGACGTTACTACCTGCCACCACATTTCGACCCGAAGAAAAAATACCCGCTAATTGTCTACTACTACGGAGGTACCAGTCCCACGAATCGCATCTTTGAAAGCACCTATCCACTGCATGTCTATGCCGCTCAGGATTACGTGGTCTACACGCTGCAACCCAGCGGAACCACCGGCTACGGACAGGAGTTTTCGGCTCGCCACGTGAACGCTTGGGGCAAGCAAACAGCCGATGAGATCATTGAAGGCGTGAAGGCATTTACAGAAGCACATCCCTTCGTGGATGGCACGAAGATCGGCAACATCGGAGCCTCCTACGGTGGCTTCATGACACAGTACCTGATCACACAAACCGACCTCTTCACCGCCTCAGTGTCGCACGCCGGGATCAGCAACATCACCAGCTACTGGGGTGAAGGCTATTGGGGTTACTCCTATAGTGCCGGTGCCAGCGCCGACAGTTACCCCTGGAACAACCCACAGCTCTACGTGGAGCAGAGCCCGCTATTCCACGCCGACAAGATCAATACACCGCTGCTGTTGCTGCACGGCACCGCCGACACCAATGTCCCCATCGGTGAGAGCATCCAGATGTACACCGCATTAAAGCTATTGAACAAGCCGGTGGAATTTATCCAGGTGGAAGGCGAGAACCACGCCATTTATGATTACCAAAAACGGATTGCATGGAACCATGCCATCTACGCCTGGTTTGCAAAATGGCTCAAGGAGGATGACCGATGGTGGGAGTCTATGTTCAATAATAAGTAGCTGATTGCACTTATTTCAAAAAATGCAGATGAAAGATATCAACATGAATATAAAGAGAATTGCAGATGAGGTATCAGCCCTGGCACGAACCACCGGTGCCTACCTGAAAGCAGAACAAAAATCCCTCCAGCGAGGGGAGATCGAGCTTAAAGGCACCCGCAACTATGTCACCTATATCGATAAGGAAGCGGAAAGAAGGCTGGTGGAAGGACTCAGTTTCATCCTGCCCGAAGCCTCCTTCCTCACGGAAGAAGAAACCGTTCACTATGAGGAGAGGGAATACAGCTGGATTATCGACCCACTGGATGGCACCACCAACTACGTGCACGGCGACAGCCCCTATTCGGTGAGCATCGCCCTCATACGCGAATCGCAGACCCTCTTGGGTGTGGTGTTCGATCCGGTGGCCGATCAGCTCTTCGTAGCAACGGGTGAGGGTGAAGCCACCCTGAACGGGTCTCCTCTGCAGGTGAGCCGTCAGGAGTCTCTCACCAACGCCTACATCGGCTTCGGGATCCCCTACTCTCTCGATATACAAGGGGAGATCATTCTGGCTAACGCGATGAAACAATTTCTCCACTGCAGTTTTCGCATCAAGGGATCGGCCGCGTTGGAGATCTGTTACGTGGCGGCAGGTGTCAGTGATGGATACTTCCATTCAGGCCTCTCCCCGTGGGATGTAGCAGCCGGAGCATTTATCCTGCAATGTGCCGGTGGCCGATGCAGCGATTTCAGCGACGAAGGAAATTATCTTTTTGGTAGAGAGATGGTCGCCACCAACGGAAAAATCCACCAAGAAATCATGCAAACCATTATCAAAGTAGCATAATGGAACACCAAACCATTCTTCTTGCCTTTATGCTGACGCTGTTCGCCGGTCTCTCCACCGGTATTGGCAGCCTGATAGCCTTCATGGCCAAACGCACCAATACCAACTTCCTGAGCCTGGCACTGGGACTTTCAGCCGGTGTGATGATTTACGTCTCTTTCATGGAGATGATGCCACAGTCGGTGGAGTCGTTCACGGCGCACTACGGTGAGAAAGTCGGAATGCTTTACCTGATCATCGGCTTCTTCGGTGGGATCGCCTTAATCGCGCTGATCGACTTCCTGGTACCCGAATCAAGTAACCCGCACGAAATGCACCGTGTGGAGGAGATGAAAGGCAATAGCCGCCTGAAGCAGACCGGCGTAATCACCGCAATCACCATCGCAATCCACAATTTCCCCGAAGGAATCGCCACATTCATGTCGGCACTCACCACCCTAGAGGTGGCCATCCCCATCACGGCGGCCATTGCCATCCACAACATCCCCGAGGGAATCGCTGTGGCAGTACCCATTTACCACGCTACCGGCAGCAGAAAAAAAGCATTCTGGCTCTCCTTCACTTCGGGATTGGCAGAACCGGTGGGTGCCCTGATCGCCTACCTGTTCCTGTTACCCTTCTGGAGTCCGGTGCTCAACGCTTTCGTACTGGCAGCGGTCTCAGGAGTGATGATCTACATCTCGCTCGATGAGCTTCTGCCGAGTGCCGAGAAGTATGGCAAGCACCACCTCTCCATCATCGGACTGGTGGCAGGGATGGGGATTATGGCATTAAGCCTTTTCCTGTTCATTTAAATGAAGAAACTAACTGATTGTAAACAGCATAAAACCAACCACAATGACAACAGATTTGACGCAGATTGGTGAACGAATCAAAGGACTGCGTGATGCACTCGACCTCACACCGGAGGAGATGGCCCGCAAACTGGAGACTGAGACAGATGAGTACCTGAAATATGAGACCGGTGAGTCCGATTTCTCACTCTCCTTCCTCCAGCGCGTCGAGCGAGAGTTCAACGTAGACCTCGCTACCCTGATGTTCGGTACCGAGCCGAAGATGAACTCCTACTTCATCACACGCAAGGACAAAGGCGTAAGCGCGGAACGGGTGTCGGCCTACAAGTACCAGTCGCTCACGGCAGGTTTCACAAACAACGTGGCGGAGGTGTTCGTGGTGACAGTCGAACCCAAACCGATGGAATCCGATTTCTACAAGAGCATCCATGCCGGCCAGGAGTTCAACATGATCCTGGAAGGGAGCATGGGCATGACAATCAACGACAAGGAACTTGTTCTGAACGAGGGGGACAGCATCTATTTCGACTCCTCACTGCCACATGGCATGAAAGCACTGAACGACAAGCCGGTAAAGTTCCTCGCCGTGATCCTTTACCCCTGATCAAACAACTCACTGACAACAGGTTATCATGATTGAAAAATTTGTAAAACAGACCTCCTTTTCATCCCACCGGGATTTTATGGAGCACTATAAGATCATCGTCCCGGAGCAGTTTAACTTCGCCTACGATGTGGCCGACGAGTGGGCCCGTACCCAGCCCGACAAACGGGCACTCTGCTGGACTAACGACCAGGGAGCACACCGAGACCTTACCTTCGGTGAACTGAAAGAGCTATCCGACCAAACCGCCTCCTGGCTCCAGTCGCTGGGCATCGGCAAGGGAGACATGGTGATGCTGGTCCTAAAACGAAACATCGAATTCTGGCAGACCATCCTGGCGCTGCACAAACTGGGTGCAGTAGCCATCCCCGCCACCCACCTGCTCACCGATAAGGACATCGCCTATCGCAACAACGCCGCCGGTATCAAGGCAATCATCGCTACAGAAGATGAGAACCTGATCAACCATGTGAACCTGGCCATGGAGCAATCACGCACAGTAGAACACCGCATCCTGGTGGGAGAACAGATCCCCGACGGATGGCTCGATTTTCACCGTGGCGTAAACGAGGCCGCACCCTTTGTAAGGCCGGCAACGGTGAACCGCAACGAGGATATCATGATCCTCTACTTCACCTCAGGCACCACAGGACAACCCAAGATGGTGATTCACGACTTCACCTATCCCCTGGCACACATCACCACGGCGAAGTACTGGCACAACCTGCACGAGGGAAGCCTGCATCTCACGGTTGCCGATACCGGATGGGCCAAGGCGGTATGGGGCAAGCTCTACGGCCAGTGGATCGTTGGTGCCTCCGTCTTCGTCTACGACTTCGAAGGGCGGTTCATCCCGGGGGAGATGCTGCGCATGATCTCCACCTATCGGGTGACCTCATTCTGTGCCCCACCTACCATCTTCCGCTTCCTGATCCGTGAGGATCTCTCGAAATATGATCTCTCTGCACTGGAGTATTGCACCACCGCCGGCGAGGCACTCAACCCGTCGGTCTACGAGAGCTTTTACCAGCAGACCGGCATCAAGATGATGGAGGCCTTCGGACAGACCGAAACCGCTCCCACCATCATCACCTTCCCCTGGATGGAACCCAAACCGGGATCAATGGGTGTTCCCAATCCGCTCTATAAGATGGACCTGATCACACACGACGGTCGATCTGCCGAAGACGGGGAACAGGGAGAGATCGTCTTCTACACGGACGATCAGCGCCCGCTGGGCCTTTTCATGGGCTACTACCGCGATGAGGCACTCACGCGTAGCGTCTATGCGGATCACCTCTATCGCACCGGCGATATGGCCTGGCGCGACGAAGATGGCTACTACTGGTTCGTGGGACGCACCGACGATGTGATCAAGAGCTCCGGCTACCGCATCGGCCCCTTCGAGGTGGAAAGTGCCGTGATGACCCATCCTGCCGTGGTAGAATGCGCAATCACCGGTGTACCCGACGAGATCAGGGGACAGGTGATCAAGGCCACCATCGTGCTTGCTGCCGATTACAGGAAGCAGGCGGGTGATGCGCTTGCCGGTGAGATCCAGGAGCATGTGAAGCAGGTGACGGCTCCCTACAAGTACCCCCGAATCATCGAGTTTGTCGACGAACTACCGAAGACTATCAGCGGAAAAATTCGTCGCGTGGAGATCAGGGAGAAAAGCAAATAAGCCGTCAGCAATTAGCTGAATGCATAAAGCATAAAGCTGACTTCAATGAACCCTGGCGGGATTTGTGTGTTATTTCTAATGAAGAATTTGTAAGAACCAAAAAAAGATTGTTTAAGAGTATGAAGAAAGCATACGTATTTCCCGGACAGGGAGCCCAGTTTGTAGGCATGGGCAAAGATTTGTACGAGAGCTCTACCATCGCCCGGGAGCTGTTCGAGAAGGCAAACGAGATCCTCGGTTTCCGCATCACCGACCTGATGTTCGAAGGCACCGAAGAGGACCTGCGGCAGACGAAAGTCACACAACCGTCCATCTTCCTCCACTCGGTAATCCTTGCCAAATCATTGGGTCAGGAATTCAAACCCGACATGACGGCCGGTCACTCACTGGGCGAGTTCTCAGCACTGGTAGCCGCGGGGGCACTCACCTTCGAAGATGGTCTCAAATTGGTCTACAAGCGAGCGCTTGCCATGCAGAAAGCGTGTGAGGCGGAGCCCTCCACTATGGCAGCGGTGCTGGCACTGCCCGATGAGAAGGTAGAAGAAATTTGCGCCTCCATTAACGAGGTGGTGGTACCGGCCAACTTTAACTGTCCGGGGCAGATTGTTATCTCCGGAAGCATCGAAGGCGTGGAAAAAGCATGTGAACTGATGAAGGAGGCGGGTGCCAAGAGAGCCCTGCTGTTGAAAGTGGGAGGAGCCTTTCACTCTCCGCTTATGGAACCTGCCCGTCTGGAACTGAGTGAGGCTATCGAGGCCACCGAGGTGATTACGCCCCTCTGCCCCGTTTACCAGAATGTCTCCACCAATGGTGAGGCCAATCCGGCAGTGATCAAGGCCAACCTGATTGCCCAGCTCACCTCACCCGTGAAGTGGACACAGTCGGTGCTGCAGATGATTGCCGATGGTGCCACAGAGTTTGTGGAACTGGGACCTGGTAGCGTGCTACAGGGACTGATCAGCAAGATCAACAAGGAAGTAACCGTATCAGGCAAACAGTAGTGAATAACTCCTGTCAGCAATAGGGAATTAAGGTTTCTTAGTGACCTGTTTTTGGTGGGAACCAATTAAGGCGATACATTTGCCTGAAACAATTAAAAAAAACGTGTTATGCAAAAAATTGGCTTACTCATCACCCTGTTCCTGGTGACCATCCTACAGGGATATGCCCAGGATGAAGAGTTTTTCGAGGCTCCCGATTACCGTCAGATTGAACGGAACGTGAATGAACCATCCTCATCCTACTACTACCCCAAGCTGCTGGAGAAATACCTGAACAGCGACGCTGCTATGACACCGGAAGAAGGAAGACACCTCTACTTCGGATTTGTCTACCAACCGGACTACATCCCCGCAGATACATCACGTTACAATCGAATGCTGGCCGATGTGCTGACCAAAAGTTCCTTCTCTGCCCATGATCTCAACCGAATACTCCAATTCAGCGAATCACTTCTGAAGGAAGACCCGTTCAACCTGAGAGCCTTCAACGCCAGAATGTTGGTCTATGCTCAGCAAAACGACACGGAGGCATACAAGGATATCGCCCGTAAACGACGTATCGTGCAGGATGCAATCGTGGGTAGCGGTGACGGTATGTCGGAGAAGACACCCTTCTATGTGATCAAGGTGGCGCATGAGTATGACATTCTCCCGTTCCTGGGTTTCACCTTTGGTGGTGAAGACAAGATTCTCAAAGGGAACGAAGTCAATTACCTATCCCTTGGAAAAAACCGTTTCGGCGTGGAGAGGGTCTATTTCAACATCAAACCGGTATTTGAACATGTGAGTAAACACGGAGGCGGAAAGCTGTAACGGATTATTACTCGCAGTGAATCAAAGCAATTCAAGCAGGTATTTTTTTGATTGGCCAACATCGGCAACACCCGACTTCCCAACTTTTCACAACGCCAAACGTTATGAGAAAGACATTTTAATGTGACACCATTGACCTTAACGTCAAATTAATTCTTAACAGATGAATAGTATCGTGAATTGGGGAGTTTTAAGCACTGCAAAAATTGGCAGAGAGCAAGTAATACCGGCTATTCAGGCTAGTCAATTCAGCCGTGTATTGGGAATCGGCTCAGAAAACAGCGATCTTGCAAAAACAATTGCATCACAACATGGCATTGAACGGATTTATAATTCTTACAAAAAGCTTTTGAAAGATCCGCAGATCGAGGCTGTATATATACCGCTTCCCAATCATTTACACGTAGAGTGGTCAATCAAAGCATTGGAAGCAGGCAAACATGTTTTGTGCGAGAAACCAATCGGACTCAACTCCACTGAAGCAGAAAAATTACTGGAAGCTTCTGAAAAATATCCCCATTTAAAAATAATGGAGGCATTCATGTACCGTCATCACTCTCAATGGCATAAAGTGAAGTCGATGGTCGACAACGGTACCATTGGAAAAATCAAGAGTATAAATTTGTTTTTTTCATATTACAATACTGACCCAGACAATATCCGCAACAAGATAGAAGTTGGAGGTGGTGCCTTGATGGATATTGGTTGTTATTGTATCTCCTTTGCAAGATTCATCCTCAACTCGGAACCGGAAAAAGTGATCGGTCTTATGGATATGGATCCGGAGATGAAAACGGACAGGTTAACGACTGGGATTCTTACTTTTTCAACCGGAGCAACCGCATCTTTTACCTGTTCCACCCAATTAATGCCTTATCAACGAGTCAATATTGTAGGCGAAAAAGGTAGGATTGAAGTGGAAATACCTGTAAATGCACCAACTGACAAGATGACCCATGTCTGGATTTACACCAACGAATGTTCAGAAGAAGTCACGTTTAACCCTGAAAACCAATACACGCTGCAAGCTGATTATTTCTCAAAAGCAATCATTGAAGATCACAGCATTGCATTTGCACTGAATGACGCTGTCAATAACATGAGGGTCATAGATGCTATTGTTAAAAGCAACAAAGAGGGTAGATGGGTAAACCTATCTGAAGAGAGACGCGTTTGAATTGAGCATCAAAAAACTGCCCCACCGGAAAGGTTCTGACGGGGCAGTTTGCGCAAATCTGATCTATTCGACAGGTACCATGAAATGCATCAATTTCCGGTCGTGGTTATTGACTATCCTACTTTCATTGTCAAAATACATTGTCGCACCGTTTTCCGCAGTGTAGGGTTCCCACTCGGGCAAAAGGCACTCTACATTGGGATTCCCTGTTTTTACAAAGTTGAGCCAGGCAGCGCTCATCTTGTCAGCAAGGGCCCATGCCTCTTCCGTGTTACCGGTCCAATCTGCTCTCAAATCCACATTGTAGAATGCCAGCGGAATGTCCAGCCCGGGGAAAGAGCCTTTCGAAGCATTGTCGACCTGGCTCTTCCACGCCAGGAAATAGACATAGAGCGGAGCGCTCGACTCCTGAGCACGGGCATCGGCAGTACGGATGGTATAGGGCCTGAAAACCGTATCAATGGAAAGCAGATCCTGAGGTGTGTAATCGGGATAAGCCTTGGCAAACAGTTCAATGTATTGGTCGGTTTTGCCGCCGTATACTTTTTCCAGGCGTTCCCTGGCCTGATCCAAGGTCAACTCTTTCTCACCGTAGGCGACCGGCATCATCTCATTCAGAGTGGAACCAATCATCACCGGTATATCTTTTGATATCTCTGCGAAACCGGGGCTGAAGGGTTGTTGTAGCAAGACAACTCCATCGGCGGAAGGTGCAAAGCCAAACATGGTGGGTGAACCGGGTCTTCTCGGACCGGATATCTTTGCGATCGCCTCATTACCGGCTTTCACCAGATCGGTGTATGGGATGGTATCCAGTTTCTCAACCTCCTCGGGGGTGAGACCCAGCTGTTCAATTACAGCCAGACCCAGCTGCTGCGATGTATCCTTGGTCATTGTGTTGAGCAGGGTTCCACTCTGTATAATAGCTTTGTGGAACAACCCTTCTGCTGCAGGCATACACATAATCGTGCCAACCTTTCCGCCACCGCCCGATTCACCTACAATGGTTACATCTGATGGGTTGCCGCCGAAATTCTCAATGTTCTGCTGAATCCACTCGAGGGCTTTCACAATGTCGAGCATCCCCACATTGGCCGACTGGGCATACTTCTCACCACAGGCTGAGAGGTCTAGAAAACCGAGAATGTTTAACCGGTGATTGACCGATACCATCACGATATCCCCTTTTCTTGCCATCGCCTCACCATATGTCATCGGATCATTGCTGGCACCGGTGTGAAATCCACCACCGTGCAGCCAAAGCAATACCGGTCGCTTCTTGCCATCATTGACACCCTGTGTCCATACATTCACACTGAACAGTTCCTTTTCATTCTGTACCGAATCGGGATACCAGGGCACGATTTGTATGGCCACCGGACCAAAATCGGTACATTCGCGCACACCATCCCAGGCATCTGGATCCTGTGGAGGCATGAATCTTTCAGCCTTGGCATAAGGTATCCCCAGGAAAGCATAGACACTGTCGTTCACACTTCCGGACACGACGCCGGCATTAGTTACAACAACAGGATTCTGATCTTGGTCACTTTTTGGATTACATCCCGTACAGAATAATCCGACCCCAATAAAGAATGCGAGTACTAAACTTGAAAATTGTCTCATGATGAAAAAATTTATAATGCTTAATATTTACACTGATTCATCCATTCTGAACTAAAGACTGCTTGATTATTTGTGTTAAAAGAGTACAAATATACCTTATTCTTTTTATATTTATCACAAATTGGTCGAGGAGTCTTCTAGTTTTGCAGCTTGCTTCCCGTTTGGAAGAATTTTCTCCGGTGCATAATGTAATAAACTTCAGAATAGTAACAAATTTGGACGATACTAAATTAAACCATTCAAAATGAAAAAGTCAATCCTCCCTTGCATCCTGTTGGTTTTTATTTGGAACCCGGCATTCATGCAAGCTTCATCACAAAATGATGGTAAAATTGTTTTCAACAATGATGATGTTGTTTTTCGTCAAATTGACGAGCACACCTGGGTTGGCTCAGGCAATCAAATGTTTCAGGAAAGCCTCTATCTCGTTGAAGGTAACGACAAGGCCATACTCATTGATGCCGGGACCAACATCAAAAATCTGGACAAAATTATTGCTTCTATTACGGATAAGCCGGTTACCCTAGTTGCTACACACGTACACCCCGACCATACTGGACCTTCAATAAATTGTTTCCCCGAAATATACATCAATCCGGGTGATACGGTTTTAATATCCACCTTTATGAGCGACTATCGTGGAGAGGTAAAATATTTACAGGATGGAGAAATCCTTGAATTGGGAAATAGACAATTGGAGGTCGTCTTCACACCCGGTCATACACCCGGATCCACCACATTCATCGACAACGAGGCAAGTTACGGCTTCAGTGGTGACTCTTTTGGATCAAGCTTGCTGTTGTTGACTGTCGACTTCTCAACATTCATCGCTACCTGTGAGAAAATCTGCGCGATAATGGAAGCCCAAAAAATCAACTATCTCTTTCCAGGGCATTACAACAATCACAATGCGGAAACATTGGTAAAGCTAAAAGATATGGCATCTTTAAGCCATAGAGTCCTGTTTGGTGACATCAAAGGTGGTCCCAATCCCGATGACACCTTTGGATTAAGACTTGCCGTTGATGGTGATGGGTATCGAATTATTTACAATGAATCGGCACTTAAATGATCTGATCTCTCCCCTAAAATTCGGACCGATCAAACATCTGATTTCTTCGACCTGAAAAGTGGAATTGCAGGTGAAATACTTCAAATGTTTTCCAACTATCGGACTCGTTTGGCAATTGTTGGAGACTTCTCCAAATTCTCAAGAAAAAGCATGAAAGATTTGATATTTGAGAGTAACAATGGAGGAAATATTAACTTTGTATCAACCTGTTCAGATGCAAAAAAAATTCTTGCTGCAAAATGAATGAGAATGAATCGAAATCCAAAAGAGTCCAACCAACAAAAGAGTCCTTGACATTCTTTCAAACAGAAAATGATTTTAGGGAATGGTTGGAGGGTAATCATGAGAAGGAAACAGAGCTGATGGTTGGATTCTACAAAGTTAATAGTGATAAACCCTCAATGACCTGGTCACAATCGGTCGACCAGGCACTCTGCTTTGGTTGGATTGATGGGATCAGAAGATCAATCGACGAGGAGAGCTATTGCATTCGTTTCACACCTCGAAGGAATGACAGCAACTGGAGTGCAGTTAACATCAAAAAGATCGAAGAGCTCACAAAAGCAGGTCTCATGAAACCTGCCGGAGTAAAAGCATTTAGTTTGAGGAAAGAGGATAAATCAGAGATCTACTCTTACGAAAATGACGCAACCATTCTTGACTCAAGATATGAAATTCAATTTAGAGAGAACAAAAAAGCGTGGGAGTTTATCATGAATCAAGCACCGTCCTACAGAAAAGCAGTAATGAGATGGATCATGGGTGCCAAACAAGAAGAAACCCGACAAGCCCGATTAGTGAAAACAATAAATCAATGCGAACAACAAAAACGACTTACATAACAAGTTTACTTTTGGCTTGTTATAATTTCAATTTTATTTTGAATATGCTTATTACTGATAATTTCTGTAAACAAAAAAAAAATCCTCAATGAAAAACAAAAATTGTTTGTTGGTAATGATTATGATGAGTTTGCTGTCTGGTCCCACAGGTTATTCACAGAATAGTCCTGATTACACGGGTATCAAAATAGTTCCTAAGTTGTAGATACCCAACAAATTGGAATTCAATGAGAAAGACCTGTCCGGCTATTTGTTGGTCTATTTCAAAGATCAGAATCAATCAGCTTATATGGCTATCAGCAGCGACGGTTATACTTTTACCGACGTCAATGGTGGCAATCCTGTGTTCATTGGCGCTCAGCTGGCTGAGCAGAAGGGTGTTCGGGACCCTCACATTACACGTGGCCCTGATGGTGCATTTTATCTGGCCATGACCGACTTGCATATTTTTGGTAAACGGGCAGGATATCGCGATACTGAATTCGAGCGGCCTGCTGAGAAATATGGTTGGGGCAATAACCGGGCCATTGTTCTCATGAAATCATACGACCTGATTCATTGGACGCACTCTGACTTTCGCGTCGATAAGGCATTCCCTGAGCTTGGCGATATCGACTGTTCATGGGCCCCTGAAACAATTTATGACCCTGGGGCCGTAAAGATGATGGTTTATTTTACCATTCGTTACAATAACAAGGAGTGCCATATGTACTATTCGTATGCCGACGATAATTTCACCAAGCTGGAAACAACTCCTGAGAGAATCACTGAAATTGGTGGCCTCGATGGCGACATTACCAAAGTAGGTGATCAATACCAACTCTTCTATGTCTCAAATGCAAGGATATTGCAATCGGTCTCATCCAGGATCAATGAAGGTTATAAGACTGATACCATGCGCATTGACCCTGAAACGGTTTCGACCGAAGCACCGAACTTGTTTAAGCGTTTGGGTACTGACAAATATGTACTGATGTACGATGTGTATGGGGCCAGACCCAGCAACATGGGTTTCAGCGAAACAACCGATTTTATCACCTATACGAATATAGGCCATTTTAACGAGGGTGTAATGAAAACTACTAATTTCAAAAGCCCCAAGCATGGCGCTGTGACCTACCTTACGAAGCAAGAATTGAAAGCCATTGCCGAACATTGGAAAATGGAATTTGTGTATTAATTTAAGAACAGGAATGTAAAACATCATCGAATGAACGAAGAATCAGGTACATTTGTCAAGTGATGACAGCAACTGTTGTTCGCAGGTGGAATGCATTTTCAAATCATTTATCAACCTATTCAATCATACCCAATGAATGCCAAACTGATAAAAGCATTGCAAAACAAACAGGATGAATTGAGAACATTGCAGGAAACCATGCACAAGCATCCTGAACAATCGATGAGAGAAGAATATACCGCACGTTACATTGCCAAGGTGATTAAATGGTTTGGTGCCTATACATTGACGGAAGGTGTTGGCAAATATGGCATTGTCGCTACGCTAAAAGCAGGGAACAGTAACAAGGCGATTGGTATTCGGGCAGATTTCGACGGGTTGCCCATTCAGGAAGAGAACCATCTACCCTACAAAAGTAGCATCGAGGGATGCTCCCATCTTTGCGGCCACGACGGTCATACGGCGATGGCGCTTGGAGCCGCCAAATATCTTGCCGAAACTCAAAACTTTGATGGAACCGTACGCTTTTTCTTTCAACCGGGAGAAGAGACCATGCAAGGAGCTCCAGCCATGATTGCAGATGGATTGTTTGAGCGTTTTCCCGTGGATGCGGTTTACGCCATGCACAACATGCCGGGATTGGAATTAGGAAAATTCTATTTCCGTGAAGGAGAAACCATGGCTGCCGTCGATAATTGGGAAATAGAACTCACCGGAAAAAGCTCTCACGGTTCCATGCCGGAACTGAGTATTGATCCACTGGTTTGTGGCTCGTCATTGGTGATGGCGTTGCAGACCATTGTCAGCCGGAATGTATCGCCCTGGAAACAGAGTGTTGTAACCATAGGTGCTTTTCAATCGGGTAATGCAGGCAATGTAATTCCACAAAAGGCTTTACTGAAATTGAGCATCCGAAATATGGACAATGAAGTACGCAGGATGGTGCTTGAAAGAATCCGCCACATTACCCGGTCACAGGCCGAAGCTTTTCGTTGTGCCTTTGAAATCAGAGAAGGTATTCCAGGAACGGTGCTGGTGAACACGCCCGAACATACAAGATGGGCTGCTGACGTAACGGCGAAGACTTTCGGAGAAGATCAAGTGGAAAGAAATGCGGACGCTCTGATGGGGAGTGAAGATTTTGCATTCATGCTCGAAAAATGTCCGGGCAACTATGTCATGATAGGCAATGGTCAGGGACAGATGGTACATCATCCACAATATGTGTTCAATCAGGAATTGTTACCCCTTGGTGCAGTTTATTGGGTATCATTGGTAGAAGACTATCTGAATAATTGTTAAACAGGGTGAGATATTTCACTTTTTATGTCACCAAAGATTGAGTAAGTGCGTCTTATCAATGTACAATTTAAAAATCATGGTGATGAAAAAAACTCTTTTAACAATGTTCTTAATCGGGATGATATTCCCGATGAGTGCCCAGATCAAGGGTACCGTGACCGACGCAGGCAACAATCCTGTAAAGAATGCCAAGGTAGCAATCTACTCACTGCCCGACTCCGTGCTGATAGCCGGTACAACTGCCAATGAACGGGGAGAGTTCGAGTTTCCCGCCTATTGCAGCGTGAACAAACTGATGAAGGTATCCTACAACGGGTACAAACCCACCACGTTTCGCGCACTGCCGGAACAGCATGTCACACTAAGGGATGAGCTGAACATGCCGGAGGAGTTGGCGCAAAACAGGCCTCTCTCTTTTGTTC
The DNA here is from genome assembly GCA_016916535.1 of Dysgonomonadaceae bacterium zrk40. Classification (NCBI taxonomy): domain Bacteria; kingdom Pseudomonadati; phylum Bacteroidota; class Bacteroidia; order Bacteroidales; family Dysgonomonadaceae; species Dysgonomonadaceae bacterium zrk40. Next base: position 2,856,103 of record CP070276.1, on the reverse strand, counting down.
CCGACAGGAAAATCTGATCATCACTGGCAAGCGATTTGGTTGGATTGCTTACTGATGTAGCCGCCTCATGTACCATGGGACGGCTTTTTTTGTTTGCTTTTTTTGGATAAAACTGTAATTTTGTGAAAGGATCATCGACCTGGGTCATGAAGACGAAAAAAAAGGTGGCAAAGTCATTGATTAATATCATTTAATAATTAATACACAATGAGAAAAACAGTTGTACTACTTATCCTTTCAGCATTCTTTATTGCTCTCCATGCACAACCAGTCGATGAATCCCGCAAGTTAAAAAATGAGCCGACACCCAGCGCCGGCTACGGTAAAGAACTGGGAGATTTCAAGAGCGGAACCTATACAATTGAAAGTGCAGGTCTTGCACGGCAATATACAATTGACATTCCCGAAGAATATGATCAGAACAAAACATACCGTTTGATTTTCGCCATGCACATGATGGGGGGGAGCATGCAAACAATGGTTGACCAGAACTTTTATGGCCTGAAAACATATGCCGAAAGAGATGGCGTTCCTGTCATTTTCGTAGCACCCCAAGGATACACCGACCGTTCGCCCTGGCGCGGACGTGACGACAAAGACCATATCTTCTTTGCCGACATGCTTGACCTGTTTAAGGAAAAGCTGAGCATCGACACCTCGCGCATATTTAGCTGCGGCTTTAGCTTTGGTGCAATGTTCACATACTCATTATCGTTAAGTTTCCAGAAAGACCTATGTGCTGTTGCCTGTTATGCTCCGGCCAACTGGAACATCTATCTTCCCGAAAACAAAAAGGAGCCTCTTGCCTTCTATAGCACCACAGGTACGGAAGACGGACTCTGCAAGTTTGTCAACTCCGATGAGCTCAAACAGGGTGGCAAGTACTGCGTACTGACACACCTTGAAAACAACGGATTGACACAATTGCCGGAACTGCCGGTAGCCACCACACCCACCCATGTCACCACGGAATTTGAAGGTCTTCCCGAAGAATATCCGGTACTGTTTGGTTCCTTTGTGGGCGGGCATACCGAAAACGTGAAGGATCCCGGATCTGATGTGAACTGGGTCGCTAAAGAGACATGGGATTTTTTCATGCGTTTTTAATATCATATCCTGCATAGATGAAAATTAAAAGCACCTATTCAATGAGCATGAAGGTCCGACTTGCATTGTTACCCTTTATAGCGCTGTTACTTGTTACTTGCAGCAACGAGATTGATGAAATTGAGGAGGTGAACCTCACGCTCGACAAGAGCTCAATCGTCTTCGATTCGCCGGATGCTCAGGAGGCCATGGTTGAGATACAAACCAACGCATCGCTTGTTCATATTGACATCCCATCGGACGATCTGAGCTGGATCAGTGCGAAGTTGTCTGCTAACATCCTCAGCATAACGGTGTCGGAAAACACTGCACTGGGAAAAGAGAGAAGTACCCTCATTACGGTCTCTGCAGAGGGTTTGCCTGCCCCCCGAACCATCAGCATCACACAGAAAGCCAGCTATGAATTCATCAGTTCCTTTTCTATTCCGGCGGGAATCAACGGGTTGGAAGAAGATTTGGCTGGTGTCATCGACCATGACGCGAAGACCATCACGCTCTCCAGCTCGCGCTGGATTCCCAATGTGAAAAATCTGATTGCCCGTTTTGAGACACCTGCAAGGCTCTACATCGGGGAGAAAGAGCTGGTCAGTGGAGTCACAACAAACCCCTTGCTCGGGGAGCAGACGTTGACCGTGAAAACGGATGAGGGGGTTACGGCATCATATGAACTGATTGCCAAAGGCCCCATGTTCACCGGCCTTCCTGTCATCAGAGTTGATGTCGATGGCGCTGCAGAGGTGGTGGAGAAGACGTTGAAGCTACCCTCGGAGTTTGAGTTGACCGTCCCCGGCGAGAACAGTTTTGATGTCGAAAAAACCCGGATGACCATTCGCGGAAGGGGCAACACAACATGGTACATGCCTAAAAAACCATACCGGATTGACTTTCCCAATAAGACCTCCCTCTTTGGCTTACCCAAGGCGAAGAAATGGATCCTGCTTGCCAATTATCAGGACCCCACACTGCTGATGAACGATGTGGCATTCCAGCTGGGACGTATCTTCGGTTTGGAATTCAATCAATCCTCCATTCATGTTGAGTTGTTCCTTAACGGCACCTACAGAGGCAACTACCAGCTTACCGAACAGAAGGAGGTAGGTGAAGGAAGGGTCGACATTGACACTGACGGAGGCTTTATGGTGGAGCTGGACGCCTATTTCGATGAAGATTACAAGTTCCGGACCACTCGCCTCAATCTGCCTGTCATGGTTGCTGAACCTGAGCTGAACAACGAGTCGGAGATGGAGTATATCAGAGAGGCGATGCAGGGACTCGAAGATGCGCTGTTTGAAGCCGACTTCCCCAACAACTCCTTCGAGGAGCACACCGATGTCGAGTCGCTGATCAACTTCATGCTGATCAATGAGCTGGTTCGCAACCAGGAGCTGGAACATCCCAAGAGCACCTACTGCTATAAGGAGGCGGATTCGAAAATCAAGTGGGGTCCGTTGTGGGATTTTGACTGGGCTTTCGGTTACAACGGATACAATGCCTACTTTGTCACCAAGAACAGGATCTTTTATCAGGGGAACAGTGATCCCAGACCCGGTGCCCGTTTCTTTACCAGGTTTATGGAAATACCGTCGTTCCGCACCAAATACAAAGAGCGATGGAAAGAAATCAAACCGCAGGTGGATGGAATCACTGATTATATTGAAACGATGGCAGCGAAGCTGGATAAATCGCAGGCGGAGAACTTCAAACTGCCGGATGCCACGCCCGTCACCAAGAACAATAGCTATCAGGAGTTGATCCGGCAGATGAAAAAGTGGATGGATGAACGCATCGCTTTCATCGATTCGGAGATCGAAACAATCTGACCTATGGCCGTCTCATGATTGATGAGACGGCCTTTTTTTTGTTGGTCAGTTGCTCATGCGGCTGATCTCCCGGTCGCCGGCACCGTTGCCCTTATATCGGTTCTTGGTCGCGTTGAACTTGTAGCGTACCGTTAACTCCAGCTCGCGACTGTCCCACTCAGAGTACTGGAAGATGTCGAGCCGGTCGTTGAAGGCGAAGATGCCCATCTTGCGGCCGTGAAAGAGGTCGTGACCCTTGAGGGTAAGCGAGAGCTTCTCCTCGAAGAATGATTTGGTGATGCCGGCATCGACAACGTACTGGTTCCGTGTGGTTCGGAAATTCTGTTGGAACCCCTTGCCCTGAAAGCGGGAGTCGAGGGTGACCAGAAACCCTTTGGGCAATGAGAAGGAGTTGTTGAACGATGCGATGGGTATGGGCCGGTTCATTTTCACCTGCTCGCCACGTATCTCCATCTCCAACTGCTGTGCAGTGAAACCGATGCTTGCCTGGGGACTCCATATCCCCACCTTGGGCGATGCCGTGAGGAAAGCGGAGAGGCTGGGTATCTGCCGGATGTTGATATTCGACAAGAGTGTCACTGCCGGGTTATCCTCCAATTGTTCCGCCCACTGTATGATGGCATTCTTCTCCTGCTTCCAGGATACCGCAAGCTGCAGGAAGCGCCAGGAGCTCATCAGCGAGACATCGTGCAGGGTTGTGGGTTTCAGGAAGGGATTGCCGGTTTGCATGGTATAGCGGTTGGCATAGAAGATGTTGCTGCCCATTTGCCAGTAAGCCGGTCTAACCGTCTTTACCGAATAGCTCATCTGCAGTTGCACGTTGCCGAAGCGGTTGCTGTAGGTGAGTGCGGGAAACCATTGTGCATAACTCCTGCTCAGCTCATCGTCACGCAGCCCGTCACGGAAATAGTCCCAGAACACATCTTCATAACGCAGGCCGGCGGTGATCTGCCCGATGGGTGTGGCACGGTTGTACTCGGCAAAGAAGGAGAGGTTCTGGTCGTGAATCTCCGTACTGGAGGAAGGGATCATCGGATTGCTTGTCTGGTAATCATCCTCCCGCAGCGTACGGGTAAATTCGTTCCCCACCGAGAGGGTACCCCCCAACAGTGGATGGGTGAGGATGGTACGGGTAGCGATGAGCCGGTTGTAGATCCGGTTGTCGGAACGTATGGCACGGTCGTCCTGCTCCTCGCTACTCTCGGTGATGTTCGACCGGGTGGTCTGAGTGCTGCGGTAGATGTCGCCGTTGAAGTCGACTGTCAACTTGCCAAAGATGCCGCTGTAATAGCCATTGAGCCGGTGGCGGGGCTGCAGATCGTGCTGCTGGTTGTCGCGGCTCACCAGCCGGTCGAAAAACTGGCCGTTGGCATAGACATCACTGCTGGTGGAGGCAATGTCCCGGTTCTTGCCGGGAAAAGTGGTGAGGGTGTACTTCATCCCCAACTGCTGCTTGGGTGAGAACTCATAGTTGATGCCGGCCACGGCGGTAAGGGGATTGGAGAGTCCATCTACACGTAGCTGGTTTTCCTGTGTCCAGAGGGTATCCACATAGGTGGACTGACGGATGATGCTTTCCTGGAAGTAGGCATAGCGCTCATACTTGAGGGTTCCGAAGAGATCCCAGCCGTTGTTGCGGTAGTTCACGTTGAGCTGTTGCCGCAGGTCGGTGTTCTCGGTCTGCAGGTAAGTGGAGCGCAGGTCGAAGCCGAAGCCGTCGCCCACCTTGCGCACGGTGTGGATGCGGATCACCGCCTTCACCGAGGCATCGTAGCGTGCACCGGGATTGTAGACGATCTCCACCTCCCGTATATCTGCCGAGCTGATGCGGTCGAGTTCCGAAGGGTCGCGCATCTCGCGATTGTTGATGTAGATCTTGGCGGCTCCCTTGCCGAAGATCTCGTAGGCACCATCGTCGCCCGTCACAGCAGGCAATCGCTTCAACAGATCATCGGCAGTGCCCGCCTTGCTCAGCACCGTGTTCTCGACCGTCGTTACCAGTGCATCGTTCCGCACCCGTATCCGGGGCAGGTCGCCGTTGACAACCAGCTCGCCCAGCTCCGTGGTTTCGGGATTCAAAGCGATGAATTGATCATCTGTTGGTTCCACCACCTTGGTTTCATATCCGATAAACGAGACCTTTATAAAGGCATCGCTAAGAATCTCAGTATTGAGGGAAAAGTGACCCTCATCGTTGGTAATGGTCCCGGCGATCAGCATAGAGTCCGGCACAGTATAGAGTGCCACGTTGGCAAACGAGATGGGGTTGCTTTCGGTATCGACTACCGTGCCCTGAATTTGTGCATGCATGGGCAGAAGTATTCCACCGAGAAGAAAGAATAGAATTATTTTCTGTATCATATCACTTTTTGTTGTTGAATGGAAAACCATGAAGCATTGAGCGGAGGGATCCTTATGCGCGCCATCGGGACACCCGGCATCGAATGCTTTTTCATTTTATGGTGATAGGACATCATGAAGGTACAATCGGTTACAAAAAATCTGATTGAGTAGAAAATTGACAGGTAATGGACTGGTCTATCCTTATTGTCTCCATATTCTATCCTTATATCCACTCCGTTAAATATGGGAGTGGATATAAGGGTGCAATAAGGGTGCAATAAGGCTAGAGGCAGCAAATCCCCTGTCTCGTCCTGTTCGTCCTGATATCGGAAACACCAACTTTGCACAGAAATCATGAACCTATATGGCATCAAAGCAGTTTGATGTTGAGCTGGAACTTTATTGCTGTACAGTCAATTTCCGCTCAAAATGGCTAATCCAACGCTCTGTGTCCACGATGATAGATTCAATGATACATTCGCAATTGCAACAATGTACAAAAAACCAATAACAGCACATTAAAAGGTTAATGTATTGAATTTTAATTCAAAATATTGATAACTTTGCTGGTATAATTATTTTTGAAAAAATAAATAGAGTAACCATGAAGAAAATAATTTTAATTCTTAGTGGGAGTCTTATAACTCTCTTACTTCTTGGATATGTCGTCATGTATATATGGATAGATATTGATGTTCAGAATAATATCAATGTAGTTAAAGAAAGATATCCGGGCAAAGCTGAAGATGCTTTGATAGCCTATTTGCTTGATACGACGAATTCACCTGTAGACTGTTCACATATCGCAATTTGGACATTGGGTCAAATTCATTCAGAAAAGGCAATACCAATATTGAATGGATTCTATAAGAACGATCCTAAAGGAAAAACATGCAAGGGTAGACATGATTCAGTTCTTTGTCAATATGAGATTTATAAAGCACTTAACGCGACTAAAACAAATTGGTGGCCCCTGCATTCAAGATTAAATAAATAAAAAACGTAACCTAACAAGCAGCCATAAAACAAGCCATATTGAAAGTTTATCGAATATTTCAATTACCTACCTACTGACAGGCAAATATGACAAAGGAATAAAAGCGCTATTGTAAGCCGAAAAGATTGACCCTCAGGACGGAGTTGTATTAAGCAACATTGCTCATGGATATAATCTTAAAGGTGACATGGAAAATGCTAAATTTGGAAGACCCAGGAGCAGTTGAATTTGCGAAACAACAGATTGAAGCATTGAAAACGATCGTGGAGTGAGCATAATTCATGGACAACAAGATGTGTATGTCATTACAAGAACTGCAAGACCGATTGTAGGAAGAACAACTTTTTACGCTGGAGAATTGACTAATTTAGTTCAACAACTTAAATCCAATGGTGGAAAAAATATATATTTTGTGACGGTACTGCAGAAATAATCAAAGATATATAATATGAAAAACATTTTTCTAATTGCCTTTATTCTGTGCGCAACATATAGCTCAGCACAACTGGACAAGAGCGACAAACAAAGGCTGATTGTCACTACCGACCTTGGTGGTACTGACCCCGATGATATACAATCAATGATTCACCTCCTGGTATGCTCAGATGCCATTGACATTGAAGGTCTTGTCAGTTCACAGGTCTGGGTTAACGACCCAAACAAGACGGCTAAGATTCTTGAGGTTATCGACTGGTATGAAGAAGTTCTACCCCGGTTGAAGAATCATGCTGTCGGTTTTCCGGATGCAGGCTATTTAAGGTCGATCACCATGCAGGGGCAGCCTCAATCCAATATGTCGGGTGTGGGAGCAGGCAAAGACTCGCCGGGGTCGGAGTTGATTGTTTCGGCGGTAGATCGGAAAGATGACAGCCGCCCGGTTTGGGTTGCCGGATGGGGTGGCATGAATACTGTGGCACAGGCCCTCTGGAAAGTGAAGCATACACGAAGCGAAAAGGAAGTAAGCGCTTTCGTAAAGAAAATACGTATTTATGACGTGCTTGGGCAGGATGATGCGGGAGCATGGATTGCGAAGAACTTTCCTGACATTGTTTATATTCGCAACAAGGAAATCTATGGATGGGCTCCGTCCGATGACTGGACACGAAACAACGTGCAGGACATCGCTCCTTTAGGGAACCATTACCCTGACAGGATCTGGGCTACGGAGGGCGACACTCCTTCTTTCCTACATGTGTATGCCAACGGATTAAACGTTCCGGAGCATGTTGATTTTGGGGGTTGGGGCGGACGGTTCTCGACGAAGAAGGTCAGTGGAATACGTGGCATGGATTTCATCGTCAAGAGTGGCAAAGATGAGACCCAATATGACCCTTATCTTATGTATGGCAGTACAAAAGAGGGCATCGCAGCCATAAACAAATGGAAACAGCATATCTGGAATAATTTTGCTGCCCGCATGCTGTGGACCACTACAGATGATTATTATGCCGTGAACCATCACCCTGTAGCAATTGTAGATGGTGACAATTCATTGCAGTGCCTCTATAGAAGTGCCAAAGCTGGTGATGTTTTGACGTTTGATGCTTCCGGATCAAAAGATCCTGATGGAGATCAACTGGATTATAACTGGTTCGTCTACGATGAACCAAGTACATACAAAGGTGCTACAAGCGTTGTAGAGTGTGCTGCATCCAAATGTAAAATAGTGGTACCTTCTGATGCCTCAGGAAAAACGATACATCTTATTCTTGAAATAACCGACAAGGGTTTCCCTGCATTGACCGTGTACAGGAGAATTGTTATAAATGCCGTGGAATATATATAGCTCAATGCCAGCGCATAACATCATGCACATACCATTAGGAAGTGGGGTGCATTGAAGGTATCAGGCACAATTGACAATTACAAAATTGACCGTATTAGTCTCTTTACAATATCAGGACAGGACAAACTTATTTCTGTCAATGAGAAAATAAGGAAGGCAATCAACAAAAGCGGTGGCGACAGGGTTACAGTAACACTTTATTTGTTAACTTAGTTGAAAAAAATTACAGAGAAAGAAATTTTAGAAACATTCAATGAATCAACGGTACTAATAGCGTTTGAAAAGTTGACAGCCGAAGAACAAACTGAAATTATTAGAAAAATTGCTTCCACAAAATCGGATGACAAACAAATTAAATCGAAGTTTGACCAATCAATGATGTTGAACTATCTTAGACCCTTAAAAGGGGTAGCTTACACTTTTACCAGCGATTTAAAATTATGAAAATTGAAATTTTTGGAAACGAAGAATTTGATAAATCAAAATTGAAATATGCGATCATCTTCTCTAAATATTTGAACAAATGGATTTACGTGAAGCACAGGGAAAGAAGTGGTTGGGTAGTTCCAAGTGGACACAGGGAGGAAAATGAAAGTATATTTGATACTGCAAAGAGAGAATTGTATGAAGAGACGGGAGCAAAGCACTATGCCATTGAACCATTGTTTTGCTATTCGGTTGAATCAAACGATATAAAAAACTACGGGAAAGTCTTTTATGCAAAAGTTGAAGAACTGGACGATCTGCCAGAATCGGAAATTGAAAGAATTGAATTGTTTGAAGAGCAACCAAGTGATTTAACTTTTCCGGACATTCATCAAGCATTAGAAAAAGAGGTAATAAGATTAATAAGTAAATATGAATAGCAGAATGAAAACTGAGCCTTAATCACACCTATACGTTCAAAACATATATTACTTTAAAAATGAAGAAAATATTATTAACGTGAGTTCGGGATAACATATTATCCCCAAATGGTTAATTGACTTGACTTTTCCACTTCAAATTTGATTGAAGGCTTTTTGGGAAAGAAACAATATGCCACCAATGCAGCAATTATGTTCATGATGAAATTATGTGTGGAACGATGCCTTGAATGTTCTATCTGGCAGATATTCTTCAGTTCATCATTGATGGACTCAATTACAGATCTTTTGCGTAAGAGAATCTTGTCGCGGAATGACATCAGGGAATTTTTCATATTTGAGCGTATACCGGTCACTAAATGAACACCCTGGTCAAACAGCATCTCGAAGAGCTTTGTGCTGATGTAACCCTTGTCTGCATATAGTTTACCGAAAAGATCTTTGGTAAGAACATTGATTACGTCAGGGTTTCTATCGTCGACATTGCCTTTTGTGAGAGAGAAATTCAGCAATTCACCCTTTTCGTTACAGACCAGATGAAGCTTGAATCCAAAAAACCAGCCCATCGTACTTTTCCCTCTTTGTGCCAGATCCCTGAATACTTTATTCGAGTGTATACGCTTGTTATGACATACTTTAATGGGAGTGCTATCCACATATGTAATGCCTGTGCATTCACCAAATCCAAAGAGTTTGAGCAAGAGCATGAAAGGTACAATCACCCTGGGTTGCAACTCGACAAAACGGTTGTAGGAAACGGCATTTGGAAAATAGCTCTTCATGTGTTTGCAAATATAAAACAGGTAATAATTCTTGAAATTATGGAAGGTTCCGCAGTGGAAACAGACCATCACGGCAATAATCTCGCTCTGGGACATTTGCGTTTTCCTGTTTCTCCTTTTAGTTGTACCCCCGGCTTGAAGTTGATGATTCTGAATTTCATTCTCATATTCTGCACAAAAATCGTCGGCAATACAAAATATTTCAATAACTTTGTCTGTTGTGATCATAGGGCTGATGTTTGTTATTTGTTTGATTATCAGCTATAAATATACAAATAATCTCCCTATATCACAACTTTTTTTATGCTTTTCTTATCCCGAACTCACGTTATTACTCTTATTATTCTTACCGCATCTCTCCTACTCACAAATAAACGTGGAGTTTAAGGTTGACAAATTAAGCAGTTATTTTACAGTAACAAGTAAAGGAGAAACAGCGAAAATTGTTTATGACAGGTCTGAAAACATTTTAGTCAAGAAGTCTGTAGCATTTCTTTCGAATGACATTGAAATGGTTTCGGGGAAAAGACCCTTAGTTTCTGATGTAGAAAACTTTCAGGGCAGCAATATAATAATCGTTGCCACGGCAGGAAGAAATCGATTGATTAATAAACTAGTAGAAGAGAAAAAACTAAATATTGACGACCTGAAAGGTCAGTGGGAACGATTCATCATCCAAACAATAGAAAATCCTTTCCCGGGTGTTGCACAAGCGTTGGTTATTGTTGGCAGCGACAGGCGTGGAGCAGCCTACGGTGTATTTACACTTTCGCATAAGATGGGTGTTTCTCCATGGTATTGGTGGGCTGATGTTCCTGTTGAGAAGCATGATGAAATTTACATAGAAAAATGCCACTACCTTTCGAACAGCCCTTCCGTGAAATACCGTGGTATTTTTATAAATGATGAATCTCCAGCATTCAGAAATTGGGCTGTTGAAAAATTCGGGGGGATCAATCATCAATGTTATGAAAAAATATTTGAACTGCTTTTAAGAAACAAAGCCAATTATTTATGGCCTTCCATGTGGCTCCCTACCATGTTCTATGTTGATGATCCCTTGAATCCGCAAACAGCCGATGAATATGGAATTGTGATGGGAACATCACACCACGAACCGATGACAAGGGCACATAACGAATGGAGTGTGTTTGACGGTGGAGAATGGAATTACAAAACAAATAAAGAGACATTACAAAAATTCTGGCGCACTGGTTTTGAAAGGGTAGGAAATCATGAAACTATTGTAACGGTTGGCATGCGTGGGGATGGTGATGAAGGTATGTCGGAAGAGACGGCGGTTGATCTTTTACAAAACATTATTGCTGACCAGCGCAGCATTATTTCTGATGTTACCGGGAAACCAGCCGAAGAGACACCCCAACTATGGGCGATCTATAAAGAAGTGCAGGACTATTACAACAAGGGAATGCGGGTTGATGACGACATCACGGTTCTATTTAGCGACGACAACTGGGGAAATATTCGTTACCTCCCAAAGAAAAATGAACGTAACGCCTCTTCAAAGTTTGGAATGTATTACCATTTCGATTACGTGGGAGCTCCCATATCTTATCGTTGGCTAAACATAACCCAGATTGAAAGAGTATGGGAACAAATGAAGCTCACCTATGAGCATGGAGTTGATGAAATTTGGATCGTCAATGTGGGCGATATCAAGCCCATGGAGTTCCCCATCAGTTTTTTCCTCGATTATGCATGGGATCCCGAAGCGATACAAGCTGAAGATATACCAGACTTTTATGTTAAATGGGCGAAGCAACAATTTGGGAACGAACATGCAAATGAAATCGCCGAAATGCTTTCACTTTACACCAAATACAATGCACGCCGAACTCCCGAAATGTTAACTGCTACCACATATAGCATTGAGAATTACAGAGAAGCTGATCGGATTGTTGAAGAGTTCAGGAAACTACTAAACAAAAGCTCATCGATATATGAACAGCTATCAGCGGAATACAAATCTGCATACTATCAATTGGTTCACTCCCCTATCGAACTGTGTGCCAACCTCAATGAAATGTATGTAGCAGCTGGCAAGAATGAGTATTATGCTATTCGGGGTGCTGCCTCTGCCAATTATTATGCCGATAAAGTGAAAGTGTTGTTTGAAAAAGATGCAGCGCTCTCCCAAAAATATCATGAGCTGGAGGATGGTAAGTGGAAACATATGATGTCGCAAACACATATTGGTTACACCAATTGGAATCACCCCCCCTTAAATAAAATGCCTGCCGTATCCTACGTTCAGGTTCCAGAACCAGCCGAACTGGGTTACTTTATTGAATATGGCGACACACCTCAATGGGGTTGGCTCGACGTGGAGGCAGATTGGTCTTTCAGTCATAGAATGCCTGTTTTCGATCCTTTGAATTTAATACTCCCTATTCTCTGTACCGTCTAAGCAGGGTTTTTAAACTAAAATAATTCTCTCATTTTTTTATACTTTCTGTTTTTTTCATTTGTAAACCAACCTTTCTTGAAACAAATGAGTAAGTCAAGCTTTTTTGGAAAAATACTACTCTTTTAAGAGTGGAGATTTTTTCAAAAACCCGTCAGGGATTTATAGCTTGATGTCTCATTTGGTACATGTATATTTGTTTACAAATAAAAAAGTCAGGCGCTTAACTTGAAAATACTTTCCGGCGTTCGTCTTCCGACTCCCTGGTGGGTTTTCATTTTGTTGTAATGATTCATAAACCCCCTGATTCCTTTCCAAAGAGTGGTACCGTTTTCCGCCGGAAACGGATAAACATGATCCTGTTTCAATGTCCTCCAAAACCGTTCGATGTAGATGTTGTCCGTTGCTCTGCCACGGCCATCCATGCTGATGCTGATTCCAAGTTCATTAAGCTTGTTTACCCATGCCGGGCTGGTAAACTGACTTCCCTGATCTGAGTTGACGATCTCAGGCACACCATGCTCTTGTATTGTTGCCTCAAGTACTTCAAGCACGTTTTCTCCATGCAGGCTGTTATGAAGGCCCCAGCCAACAATAAAACGACTGTACACGTCTATGATTGCCGTTAAATACATGAAGCCCTTGTCCATGGGTATGTACGTTATGTCAATCTCCCAGACCTGATTTGGGTGGTCAATATTGAGATTACGAAGCAGATAGGGATAAATGTACTCGACCAGTCCCAACTTACTCAAATTCCGCTTTGGATATTGAGCAATTATTTGGGCCTTACGCATGAGGCGTCTCACTCGCTTGTGATTCACTATAAAACCCAGTGCGAACAGGTAGTCTTGCATTTGCAGAACTCCGTAAGTAGGATGATCATGATGGTACTTATCCATTTTCTTCATAATCTCAAGATTCTCATCACTTTCTCCTTTTGGCAAATAGTAAAGACCGGATTTGCTGATTCCCAGTAGATCACATTGGCTCTGTAGGCTTAAACGATCATCTCTCGAAACTAGGTCACGTCGTTCCATTATTCCAAGCCCAACTGCTTCGACTTTTTTTTTAACCAGTCTCGCTGCATCTCCAGTTCTCCTATTTTCGCATAGAGCTCCTGTCGCTCTTTCTCAAAGTCAGCTTCACTCTTGGGGCCATGCTTCGAGAATAACTCTTCTGAACGTTTCAAAAACTCATTTTTCCATGTGGATATCACAGTGGGGTGAATACCATAACGGGCACTTAATTCAGATAGGGTCTCCCGTTCTTTGATGGCTGCTAATGCAACCTCTGCCTTGAAAGCCGCTGAATGTTTTCTTCTTGACTTGTTCATAACACAAATATAAGCTTTTTTATTTGCTTAGATAGTGGTACAAATTACGGGGTATATTATAGAATAATCAGGATTATTACATCGATATTGTCAACCGTGGCCGGGATGAATTACAATATACGATCAAGGGCAGGGAAGATTGGATAAAACTATCGTCAGAAGCAGGTTCTACAAGGTTCAATGAAAAAATATATGTAAGCATTGATTGGAACAAAGCCCCCAAAGGAGAGGTTACGGGAGAAATATTAATTTCCGGAGCCGGAAAGGAATATAGGGTGCAGGTACCTATTCGAAACGAGATACCAGCAGTCTCTGGCTTTATCGAAAACGAAGGAGTAATTGCATTCGAGGCGGCTCATTACACCAGAAAAATTGACAAGAAAGAGATTCATTGGACAGTAGTTCCAAACCTTGGACGAACAAACTCGTCACTCATTATTGAACCGGTTACCGCTGAGAGTCAATCGATCCTAGAGAACTCGCCAAGAGTTGAATATGAATTTACATCATTCAGTTCCGGAGATTTTAAAGTTGAGGCCTACCTTTCACCAACCCAGGATTTCAAAAATCAAGGAGGGTTGAAATATGCCATCGCGATCGACAACGAGAAACCTCAAATAATCAACATGAATGAAGGCGAAACAGTTCCAGATTATAAATATGCAGGTTGGTGGACAAAATCGGTAGGAGACCACATAAAAATAAAGGTTTCATCACACGATGTGGAGCTACCAGGAAAACATGTTTTAAAAATATGGGCAATTGACCCGGGGATTGTTTTCCAGAAATTTGTGATTGATACGGGAGGTCTAAGACCGAGTTATTTGGGTCCTGTTGAAAGTGAAAAAAACCGCTTCCGGCACAATCTACTCCTGATCGTACCGAAAGCGGAATAAAAAGTATAACCAAGCGTTAGCCTTTACTCCTCCATCAAGATGTGCATGATGTCACAAGCCGACTTGGTCACCGAGCTGCCGGGGCCGAAGATGGCCGCCACTCCAGCCTTGTAGAGATAGTCATAATCCTGTGCGGGAATCACCCCACCGGCAATCACCACGATATCGGGACGGCCGAGACGTTGCAACTCTGCCACCACCTGCGGCACGAGGGTCTTGTGTCCGGCAGCGAGCGAGGAGACACCCAACACATGGACGTCGTTCTCCACTGCCTGACGGGCTGCCTCGGCGGGTGTCTGAAACAGGGGTCCCATATCCACGTCAAAACCACAGTCGGCATAGCCTGTGGCGACTACTTTGGCACCGCGGTCGTGTCCGTCCTGGCCCATCTTGGCAACCATGATACGGGGTCTGCGCCCTTCCTTATGGGCGAACTGGTCGGTCAGCGCACGCGCCTGTTCCAGCGTGGCATCTGCTTTTGATTCTGATGAATACACTCCTGCAATTGTTCTGATTACTGCGTTGTAACGTCCTACCACCTTCTCACATGCATCGGAGATCTCACCCAGCGTGGCGCGAACGCGGGCAGCCTCCACCGAGAGCTCCAACAGATTACCCTGGCCACTCTCCACGCAACGAGTGATGGCCTCTAGTGCCTTCTCTACCACGGCGTTGTCGCGACCGGCACGGAGGCTGTTGAGCCGTTCCACCTGTTGCTTGCGCACTTCCGTGTTGTCGATATCAAGGATATCGATCGGATCCTCCTTGTCGAGACGATAACGGTTCACACCGATGATGGCCTGCAAACCGGAGTCGATGCGTGCCTGGGTGCGGGCTGCCGCCTCCTCGATGCGCATCTTGGGGATGCCGGTTTCGATGGCCTTGGCCATACCGCCCAGCTTCTCGATCTCCTGGATGTGTTCCCATGCCTTGTCCACCAGCTCCTGGGTGAGCGACTCCACGTAGTAGGAACCGGCCCAGGGATCTACCTGGCGGGTGATTTGGGTCTCCTCCTGGATGTAAATCTGGGTGTTGCGGGCAATGCGGGCCGAGAAATCGGTCGGCAGCGCGATTGCCTCATCCAGCGCGTTGGTGTGGAGCGACTGGGTGTGACCCAGGGCTGCTGCCATCGCCTCTACGCAGGTACGTCCCACGTTGTTGAAGGGATCCTGTTCGGTGAGCGACCAGCCGGAGGTCTGCGAGTGGGTGCGCAGCGCCATCGACTTGGGGTTCTTCGCGCCGAAGCTCTTCACGATCTTGGCCCACAACAGACGGGCGGCACGCATCTTGGCGATCTCCATGAAGTGGTTCATACCGATGGCCCAGAAGAAGGAGAGACGGGGTGCGAAGGCATCCACGTCGATGCCGGCATCGATGCCGGCACGCAGGTACTCAATACCGTCGGCCAGCGTGTAGGCCAGCTCGATATCGGCAGTGGCTCCCGCCTCCTGCATGTGGTAGCCGGAGATGGAGATGGAGTTGAACTTGGGCATCTTCTGTGAGGTGAACTCGAAAATGTCGGCGATGATCTTCATCGAGAACTTGGGCGGGTAGATGTAGGTGTTGCGCACCATGAACTCCTTGAGGATGTCGTTCTGGATGGTTCCGGCCATCTCTTCGAGCTTCGCACCCTGTTCCTGGGCTGCAACAATGTAGAAGGCAAGGACGGGCAGCACGGCTCCGTTCATGGTCATCGAGACCGACATCTTGTTGAGGGGAATGCCATCGAAGAGGATCTTCATGTCCTCTACCGAGCAGATGGAAACGCCGGCCTTGCCGACATCGCCCACCACACGCTCGTTGTCGGCATCGTAGCCACGATGCGTGGGGAGGTCGAAGGCTACCGAAAGCCCTTTCTGACCTGCAGCGAGGTTTCGGCGATAGAAAGCGTTCGATTCCTCGGCGGTGGAGAAGCCGGCATACTGGCGGATGGTCCAGGGACGCATCACGTACATAGTGGAATAGGGTCCACGCAAATAGGGAGCCACACCGGCAGCATAGTTGAGATGCTCCATCCCTTCGAGGTCCTCCTTCGTGTAGACCGGCTTCACAGGAATCTGCTCGGGTGTAAGCCAGTCGGCCTTGACCTCATTCTTCTCGGCCCACTCCTTCACGTCGACGGTATAGAAACCATCGTTCTGAATGTCAATATCTTTAAAATTTGGTTGCATAGCTGTAGGTTGTTTGATTTGATTCTTTATATAAAGGGAGCGACAAAATTTGCGGCGACGAGCAGCAGGCTGAAGATCAGCACCAACTTGGCGGTGTCGGTATCAAGAAATCGGATGATACCCAAATCCTCAATCGTTGCTTTCTTCATCAGCTTGATGTTCCGCATTGCCAACGGGAAGCTCAACAGCGTCACGAACGACAGGGGAGCCAGTATCCCAAGCAGCACCGCGAGTGCGACCAGCATGTAGGCCAGCAGCAGGATGGTCTGGTAGACCACCTGTGAGCCTTCCACCCCCAAGCGCATGGCCTGTGTGCGGATGCCGGCTGCCTTGTCCTGCAGCATGTCGCGCGTGTTGTTGGCATGCAGGATTGCCACCACCAGTAGCCCCGTGGGGGCTACCACTAGGAGGGTCGGCCAGATGAGTTGTTGACTCATCACGTAGGCCACCCCCAGGGCGATGGCCATGCCGTAGCTGATGAAGATGATCAGGTCACCCAGCGCCACATACTTGAATCGATAGTAGAGGGTGGAGCTGATGATCCCGATGAACCCGAATGCCAGCATGGGCAGACCGGTATGTACCAGCAGGTAGATGCCCAGGAGGATGCCAACGGTCAAAACCACATAACCGTAATACAATACTGTTTTGGGTTTGAAGAGTCCCTTCACGATCAACCGCTCGGGACCGGTCTTTTCCTTGATATCCACACCACTCACGTAATCGTGGTACTCACTGATCAGGTTGCCGGCAAGATGGAAGATGATGGCTCCCAGGATCCCAAGCAGGCCGAAGCGCCAGTTCACACCCTCAATATCCCCCGTTTGGGAAAGATAAAAAACGTATGAGAAGCCTACCAGCGCCGGTGAAGCCGATGCCGGGATGGCCCAGGGGTGAGCTACCTTGATCCAATTAATCACTTTTCCATCTCCGTCCATTGTTTTTATTGTCGCTGCCCGATTCAGAGAACCGGATCGAATTTATAATAGTTTGTCATTAAACATCTGGAGGGTCTCCAGCACGTTGCTTCGCACGTGAATGAAGTGTTCAATGCCATGGGACTTCAGGTCGTCCATGCAGGCGGGAGCACCAGCCACGACGAACAGCTCGGAGCCATCCTTCAGCAGGTCGAACGCCTCCGGTGCATAGGTTGCATACTCCTCATCGCTTGAGCAGAGCACCACCACGTCGGCTTTCTTTTCGCGTGCTGCCTGCACCCCTTCGGCCACGGTCTTGAAGCCGAGGTTGTCGATCAGCTCGTAACCGGCACAGGCGAAGAAGTTGCCGGAGAACTGCGAGCGCGCAAGGCGCATGGCCAGGTTGCCGATGGTAAGCATGAACACCTTCGGTGTTTTACCGCTCCGTTCGGTGGCCAGACGCAGCTCGTTGAAGGGATCGGCAAGCCTGCCGCTGTTGAGCTTCTTCAACGGTGTCTGTTCGTTCTTGTGGTTGCAGCCACAGCCATGTTTCTCTTTCTCTTCGATCTTCCCGGCCATGGTTTCCTTAGCGTTGGGATACTGGTTGGTGCCCAGCAGGATCTCCTTGCGGCTGGCGGCGGCACCGAAACGGCTCTCGGCAGAAGCGTTGATGGCATCCTGCACGCTGCCTGCCTTGAGTGCTTCGTAGAAGCCCTTTTCCTCTGTTTCGAGGAACAGTTTCCAGGCTTGCTCCGCCAGCGAGGCGGTGAGCGTCTCAATGTAATAGGAGCCGGAAGAGGGATCGGTCACCTTATCGAAGTGCGACTCCTCCTTGAGCAGCAGCTGCTGGTTCACGGCGATTCGTTCGGCAAAGGCGGTAGGCGTCTCGAAAGCTTCGTCGAAAGGACGCACCGTGAGCGAGTCAACTGCACCGATGGTGGCCGACATGGCCTCTGTCTGGGTGCGCAGCAGGTTCACGTAGGGGTCGTAGAGCGACTGGTTGAAGCGCGAGGTGATGGCATGTATATTCATCTTGGCGGCGCAGCGGCAGGTGCCGTCGGCAGCCTTGTTGTCACAGTCGTGCGCGCAGGTTGGGCGGTAGGCATTCACGATCTCGGCCCAGAGCCAGCGGGCAGCGCGGAACTTGGCAATCTCCATGAAGTAGTTGGAGCCGACACCCAGGTCGAATTTGATCTTCTTGGCTGCCAGCGAGGGATCCACTCCCTTCTCGATCAGCTTCGAGAGCAACTGGTTGCCGTAGGATAGGCTGTAACCAAGCTCCTGATAGCCATAGGCCCCTGCATTGTTCAGCAGTTCGCCGGTGACGACCAGTGCCTTGTAACGGGGTAGCGGTGCGGTGATCTGTACCATCTCCACCGCCTGGTCCAGCCAGTTGGATTCATCGACACCCAGCTTCAGAATCTTCCGGAAGGGGTCGTGCTCGATGGAGCCGAAGCACTGCATCACATCCAACTTCTGTGCAGTCACATAATCGACCACCAGACGGGCCAGCATACGGGTATGGGAGATGCATGTGTTGAAGTTGAGCTCCACCTTGTCGGGAGCGATGCCTTTTAGCAGTGTCGCGATCTTCTCCGCGGTGAGGCCTTCATCGGGAAGGTAGAATCCCAGGGCGGTTACCCCCTTACCGATCAGTGTGATTGCTTTCCGGTTGGCTTCGGCGAAATCCTGCACGTCGATGTTCTGACGCACATACCATACATTCTCCTTCTTTGTGCCCCGCACGTAGGGAAACTGACCCGGCAGGTTCTCCAGCGCGGCCATTCCTTCCACATCTTCGGCACGGTAGAAGGGGTTCACTTGAAACCCTTCATTGGTTTTCCAAACCAGTCTCTTCTGGAAGTCGGCACCTTTCAGGTCTTTGGTGACGACATCCATCCATTCCTGGGTGGAAACCGGTGGGAAATCGGTGATAAGTTTTTCTCTCTCTTTGCTCATACTTTACTACTTAATGATTATTTTGAGGTTTTTTCTGATGCTTGTCTGCTTCACTTCCATGACTTTAAATCGCCCCGGAATTCAAGGGACAAAAGTAGGACATTTTGTGCTCTTTTAAAAGTGTTTGAGCCCTTTATTGCCACAGATACAACATATCCTTTCCCCTATCTGTCAAGTTTCAGGTCGACCAGCAGGGAGGTGATCTTCTCCACCACTGCCTGCACATAGCGGCTTCCCTTTTCGGCTGTCGATTTCCTGGGGTTACCGATGCCTGTATCTGCCGACACCTCATCCCAGTTCCTCGGCATCCATCCTGTTTTGTTGTCGACACCGGCAATACGGCAGGGAGCGACCTTACCATCACCCGCCTTTGCCATATCTACCAACTCCGGATGGTAATGGAGCATCACCGAGGTCTCCTGCTCCCCGGCATGTTCATCGGGTTGCTCTTCAAAATAACCGGCGGTGGGCACTGTGGTCCACCAGTCCACCACGACGATGGTGAAATCGGGATAGCGCATGGCCAGGTCGCGCACGTAGGGTTTGAAACTATTGCCACCGTGACCATTGAGGATTACCAACTTGCGGAACCCCAGACCATGCAGAGAAGTGACGATATCGGTGAGGATTGCCAGCTGTGTTTCACTGCGTGTGTGTATGCAGAAGGGTTTGTTCCATTGGCCAGGATTCTGTGAACCGAGCCATACTGGCGGCATCACCATGCAGGTGACCCCCTGTTCAAAGGCATTGGAGGCACAATCGACCGCGATCTCGTATGTGAGGATGGCATCGGTCAGGTAGGGCAGGTGATAGTTATGCGGTTCGATGGCTCCCCAGGGAAGGAGGGCGATATCGTATGTATGTTCCAGGACTTCTCCGTAATTGGTTTCGGGAAGACGAAAAAAAGTAGGATGTGACATATAAATTATTGTTTTAGGGAGGAGTATCGTTACAAAGAGATCAACCCGTTCCTTATGCAGTAGAAGGTGAGGCCGGAGACCGTTTTGATTCCCGTCTTGGCGATGATGTTCTTGCGGTGGGTGAGCACCGTGTTATGGCTGATTACCAGCTCCTCGGCGATCTCCTTGCTGGTGCGACCCTGCACGATCAGCCGCAGAATCTCAGTCTCACGGTTGGTGAGCGAGCGATCCGCATAACTATTGCGTGAATGGTTGTGTTCCTCGGCAATTGACTGCCGCAGCTCACTCATTCCGATATGATCAAGTTCATTCAGTTTGGGCCGGAGCACCCTGTTGCGCAGCCTATTGTGTGCTGCCAGATCCTTTTCCAGTGAGTGTACCGAGAAGATAGTGGCGTAAGCGAGGTTCTGGTTATACTCCTGTGCGAGATGCTTGATCAGGATGCTTTTCAGGTCATGTAACAGGTCATCGGGCAAGTCATCATCATCGTCATTGGCCATCCGTTGCAGGTAACCGGTCATCCTTTCACTGAACTGAAGGAATAGACTACGCAGCATGCCCAGTTCACGGTTTTCACTGCCACTTAGGGCTATGAAGGCGTTGAGGTGCTTCTCGATGTTGGGAACCAACACGTTGATGTAGTTCTCCATCGTACGATGGAAGTAATCGGCAATCAGACCGGTGTCGAACAATTGCAACACGCCATCTGGCATGTAGGAGTCGTCGAGGTAAACGTTCAGGACGGTAAGGATGAATTCAGGGTTCAGGTCATGTGCCTCACACAATGACAGCAATGTCTGATTGCCCACGCCGAGACAGATTCCGAACCGGTTAAGGACAGGTATCAACTCATTGTGCTCTGCCAACACATCGGCCATGATGCTATCGTAACTAAGCTGTTTCACCTGTCTCATTTTTACTTATTTTCGCTCCCCGAGCGTATCTACGGTTTCTCTGATGCTCTCTGTGAAAATGGCGGAGGGTGTCTATCGGATGCAACAGCAGCATGCGCGGGCCGGCCATTCGCATCACCTCACGAATCTGCTGCCGCATGTCGCTCTTGTAACAGTGCACGGTGCATGAACCGCAGGTGGGTTTTTGTTCACCAAAGGGGCAATGCTCGAGCCGTTGTTCCGCGTATCGGTATAACTTCTCACATTCCCCGCATAGCTGACCGGAGGAGCCATGCCTTCCCCGGCAGTAGATGGCGATCATCTTCCCTACAACCCTCTTTTCAGCTTCGTTCATAAGTACTCCGAATGGAACCGTAAAAATAACGAAATTCTTGCTCATCGCCAAACAGATTGCAGCAAATCATTTCGCGGACAGGTGGATTACCTCTCACCACCATCCTCAACAAGATGAATTGTATGCATCTGACGGAGGATCTGACCTTGTCTTCTTTGAATGTAAGGACCCGGTTGGCGGGAACTGTATAGCAACGGATTGGGGAGCGTTGCCGCTATCAGCGCCGACTGTTGAGGGGTGAGCTTTGAAGCGGTGCTGTTGAAATGGCTTCGTGCAACCGCCTCGGCACCGTAGAGCCCCTTCCCGGTCTCCATGATATTCAGGTAAACCTCCAGGATGCGATCTTTGGACCACAACAGTTCCATCAGAAGAGTGAACCAGGTCTCCAACGCCTTGCGAAACCAGGACGATTGCGGCCACAGAAAGAGGTTCTTGGCAGTCTGCTGTGAGATGGTGCTGGCACCACGGGCTTTCTTGCGTGTTTTATTTTCTTTGATTGCTTTTTCAATCTCGATGCGATCAAAACCATGATGAGTGTAAAAGCGTTGATCTTCGGAGGCGATCACAGCTCGTTTCAGGTGATCAGAGATCTGATCATAGGGAACCCACCGATAGGTAACCACCGGCCGCTCTCCCTTGCTGAGAGACTGCACTGAACGAATAGCCATCAGGGGAGTGCCGGGAACTGGAACAAACCGGAAGAGAACTACTCCTGCGACCGAGAGCAGCACAAACCACAGCACCACTTTCCAAAAAAAACGAATCAGTTTCTTCATCACGTTGCATCTGAAATTGGGTGCAAAAGTAATAAAAAAGAGTTATTGTTTTCGGGAGATGAGATAGATTCCGCCGGCTGTCTCCTCCACAAAGTAACCATCGTTCAACTGAAGGGTCCATCCCTCACCAATCACCCTGTTTCCTTCAATCTCCAGTGGAGGGGTCACAATTACCCAGCGCCAGTCGGAACGCATCAGGGCCCCAGCCTCTTCCACACGAAGAATGCCCCATCGGTCACTGATCTGAATGGAGAGGTATACGGTACCCTCATCTTCATCCAGCGGAATCACCCCATGCAGGTCGTAAGCCAGTTCCATCTCCTCCAGCCGGATCTCCAGATGAGGTGAATCCAGAAACTTCTCCCGGTAGATATCCAAACGGGTATTGTTAGAGAGCTCCCGTCTCATCTCTTCATCAAAAATCCGCCTGCCATCATACTCCATCGCCACCTGTTTCACATAACTCTGAAGAATGATGCGTTGATCCATCCCGAAAGCCTCTGTGAAATATGCTGTCAGGTCGCTGTCACCCGTAATCTGTTTGTTCCACTCATTCTCTTTCTGATACAGGAAAAAACCATAGACAGGGGTTGTTTCGTAAGCGAAGGTACGCACGAAGGAGAGGGATGGGTTGTATGTAGTAAGTCGGGAGACAAGATTGTTGCGCCACTCCCATTTGTCGCGACCACTCATCATCTGGCCGGTATAGGTGGCCAACCCCTCCAACAGCTCGAGGTGGTTTTCTGCAGCCTCCGAACCACGGTAGAGCTGGTGACGATATCGGCGAAAAAGTAGGGCGTTGCGCAGATGTTCCTCAGAGCGTGCATATCTGCCTGTCAACAGGGCTTGGCGCAATGCTTCCATCTCAAGACGGAGATAGATGCGTCCCTCCCTGCGATCAAGGTGGCTGTTTTCTTGGCGCCTGAAATGAAAACCGAGCGAGGGCTGGGCAGCGTGAAAAAGTTCATGTGTAAAAAGTTCCAGGCGGTCATACCTGTCAGGTGGTAACGGCAAACGGATCATCGCCCAGTGACGCCCCCCCCACTCAAAATCAGTATTGGCCAGTGGGACCTCTTCAGGAAGGTTTCCCCTATAAACCCCCTCAGAGAATTGCAGCAATCCCTCACTGTCGGGCATGTTGGCAAAAATCTCGCGACTGTCGGGGTCCACCAGCATGAGGGGACCGTAGATATCCTTGTCCCACAAGGAACGGTGTTTTTGTGTGGTTTCTTCTGTTTGGGAGAACAATAACAGGAGGCTGTCCGCAGGTATCTGCGGATGCTGAGCAGTGACTGCCTGCAGGCATAAGCTCATCAGCCATATGCCAATGAGATCTCTCATCTGTGTCTCTTATTGTAGGACCTATTGTAATTCAACCACTTCTACCACTGTCAGCACTTTGTCCGACACGGTGAAACGCACATCCAGCCCGGCAAAAGCCAGTCCGTAAATTCTATTCGCATCATCCTGATAGGATGGCCGTGGATCGTTGGTCAGCACTTCCCTGAGCACCTGATGTTTTGCGGGAGAAATCCTCTGCAACCACTCTGGGGGTATCATCACCTCCAACCGGGAGCGTGCAACATTGCTTGTAAAGCCTCCAGTTGCATCCGCATGAGAGTCGCTATAGGCAATATAAGGCTTGATATCAAAGATTGGAGTGCCATCCATCAGATCGGCACCTGTCACATGCAGTACCGGCCCTGCTTCTGTATGCCACTCAATATGCTCGAGCCTGACCGATGAGAGGCCAAGGGGGTTGGGCCGGAAAGGAGAACGAGTGGCGAAGACACCCATGCGCCTGTTGCCACCCAGCCGCGGGGGACGGACGGTGGGCGACCATTTTTCACGCTTCGAGGCGGAAAATTCCCATATGAGCCAGATATGAGAGAAGTGATCCAGTCCCCTCAAGGCTTCCGGATTCCGATATTCCGGTTCAAAGATAATTTCCCCTTTCAGTTCAGCTATCAAACCACTTTGGCGGGGAATACCGAACTTGGTAGAAAAATCGGAACGGATATGGGCGATCGGTTTCATCCTGATCAATTATTTCTTCATTACCTGTGCGGAGAGACGTGTCACCCATTTTCTGGGCATGAAACGAATGAAAAAAGGAGCTATCTTGTTCATGGCACCGTGAATCACCACCGGCTTCCCTTTCATCATGGCACGATAACCCATCAGTGCTACAGAACGGGCATCGGCTATCTGCACATTTTTGACCAACTGCGAGGCGTTCATTTTGGACTCTTCACCAAAGTGGGTGGCGGTGGGTCCCGGACAGAGGGCAGTGACAGTGATCCCCTCGGCTCTCAATTCGTTGTCTACTGCCTCAGAGAGGCTCAGCACGAAAGCCTTACTGGCGAAGTAGACCGCCATCATGGGACCGGGCTGGAAGGCTGCGGTTGAGGAGACATTGAGGATCTTACCTTCTTTACGGCCACGCCACTGGGTGACGAAGAGATGGGTGAGCTGGGTGAGTGCAGTCACGTTGAGCTGTATCATCTTTTCATAACGCTCCCAGTATGTATCAGCAAAAGCACCATAATCACCAAATCCGGCATTGTTCACCAGGTAGTCAACATCGATCTCCAGTGATTTAACCGCCTCAAAAAGCTGTTGTGCAGCATCGGGCAAGGAGAGATCACTGTAAAAAGTCTGCACCGTCACATCATATTCCTTCTCCAGCAACAGTTTCAGTTCGTTGAGTTCCCGCTCACTGCGTGCAGCCAGCAACAGGTTACAACCCCTTTCGGCAAAAATTATTGCCAGCTCACGTCCAATACCTTTGGATGCACCAGTAATCAGCACTGTTTTATTTGTCATCAGGGTCTCTTTTTGACAAAAATAGGCTTTTTAAGTTAGCTATGATAAAGATTGAGAGAGTTTTTTCAATTCCTGTTGCGCGACTTGTCGATGCGCAGCAGGATAAAAAGCAGGATGGTGAATCCCCATAGTGAAGATCCACCATAGCTGAAGAAAGGAAGGGGTATGCCGATCACCGGCATGATGCCAATCACCATCCCCACGTTGATGACAAGGTGAAAGAGGAAGATGCTCGTAACTGAATAGCCGTATACCCGTCCGAAAACAGAGGTCTGTCGTTCAGCCAGATGAAGCAATCGCAGTATGAAGACCACAAACAGCATCAGGATGATGGCTGAGCCAATAAATCCATGTTCTTCACCGATGGTACAAAAGATGAAATCAGTATCCTGCTCCGGTACATATTTAAGCTTGGTCTGGGTACCATTGAGAAATCCTTTTCCGGTCAATCCACCAGAACCGATGGCAATTTTGGACTGTCCCACGTGATAACCGGCACCACTCAAATCCTGTTCCATGCCAAGCGTCACCTTGATACGCATCTGTTGGTGTGGTTGCAGTACATCGTTGAAAACATATTCCACCGATTCAAGAAACAGAAATGAGCCTATCATGAAAAGCAGAATGTAGAGATAGCTCCGTTGTCTGTATCTGAAAAAGAGATAAATCAAAAAGAGGGCTGCTACAGAGAATGCTGCCAGGGCAGTCACTCCCCAGTCGATTGAAATCCCGAAAAGGGTGAGGATGTAAGCAGCAAGAAAGATGGCTGCAACCAAGAGAAGCATCACCAAAAAGGGTCTCAGTCGCTTGAGATAATTACGGATCATGGAAGCACTAAAAATCACAATTAGCAGAAGGGTAATGAATTCACCCAGTGAGATGATACCTACATTGGTGTCTGAAAACTTGATTCCCAGCACGAAATAAATGATAGCAGCTATCCCCATAAAGAGAAAGCCTCCGGGGAGTCCCTCACGGTAGAGAACCAGGATCAAGCTGAGGTAGACCAGTGCCGTGCCTGTTTCGCTCTGCGCAATAACCAACAGTACCGGCAGCAGGATGATGGCCGAAACCAGGAAGAGGTTACGTCGCTCCATGAGACGAAAACCATAGGCGTTAAATACCTTGGCAAGTGAAAGGGCGATGAGGAACTTCATGAACTCGGCCGGTTGGAGTCGCACAGGACCAATGATCAGCCATGAGCGTGAACCGTTGATCTCCTTGGCTACCACCAGGGTGATGAGCAACAAGGCAATACCGATCAGATAAAAGAGAAGGGCATAGGTCTCGTAAAAGCGGACATCAATCTTGAGAAGCGCAAATGCCAGTAAGAGGGAAGTGCCAATCCAGACCAGCTGGGAGCCGGCTCTCCCCGAGAGGTCGAACAGGCCGGTGGCATTCTCCAGATCGAAGCTGGCAGCGTAGATGTTAAGCCATCCCAACAACACAAAAAGAAAATAGAAACTGATTGTCATCCAATCAATTTTACCTTTCTCCACCCGATCGCTACTGCCTTGATAGATCATCATTCAACTTCTTGATTACTGGTCTCGTTCTGCCTTGTCGGCAGGTTACGCGTATAGACGTAGGGCAGGATCTCCCGGTTGATCACCGATTGTTCCAACCAGCGATCACTCTCCGGTATCTCACCCCGTAGATATTGCTGCATCATCAGCCGCGCAATCGGTACCGCATTGGTAGCACCGAAACGACCATTCTCCACCACAACTGCAATCGCCACCTGTGGATCATCTTTCGGAGCAAAACCCATGAAGAGGGAATGGTCATCACCGTGCGGGTTCTCTGCTGTTCCGGTTTTGCCACAAACCTCGAAAAAAGGTTCCAGGTTGATGCCGCGACAAGTGCCGACGGTCACCGCATCGGCCATACCGGCTACGGTGAGCTCAAAATGAGCTTTGCTGATGCCTGACTCATGACGGGTGGTATAAGCTTCATCCAGCTCCTTCCCTTTGATCTCCTTCACCACATGGGGTGTATAAAAATAACCCCTGTTTGCAATGAGAGCTCCCAGATTGGCTATCTGCAGGGGTGTTGTCAGAATCTCTCCCTGGCCAATAGCTATGGAGATGATGTTGTGCGCATTCCACCGGTCGGTTTTGAATACGTTCGAATAAAATTTACTATTGGGTATAAATCCCCTTTTCTCGGAAGGAAGATCGACCCCCAATGGATAGCCAAATCCCATCCTCACCATGTGGTCCTTCCAGATGTCAAAAGCCTCACCGATGCTGCTGTACTTGCTCCTGTTGCTTAGCATCCCACTTAAACCGTAACAGAAAAAGGAGTTGCAGGAGGTAGCCAGTGCATACTGTATGGCAAGCGGGGAGGCATGTCCGTGACAAGCAGGACGTCCACCCAGGGGTGGATACCCCCCAAAACAGGAGTAACGGCTCTCCGGATTGATGATATCTTCCTGAAGGAAGACAAGTCCCTGTGCAGGCTTG
The DNA here is from genome assembly GCA_016916535.1 of Dysgonomonadaceae bacterium zrk40. NCBI lineage: Bacteria > Pseudomonadati > Bacteroidota > Bacteroidia > Bacteroidales > Dysgonomonadaceae > Dysgonomonadaceae bacterium zrk40. The sequence goes on along the minus strand of CP070276.1, from coordinate 2,828,463 downwards.
AAGGTGGAACCAGGGGGATAAGTGCCGGCGATAGCCCTGTTGATCAGTGGCTTGTAGGGGTTATTCTCCAGTGAAAGATAGTTCGCCCCGAACTCCTTTCCGGTGAGCATGGCGGGATCGTAGGTGGGAGCAGATATCATACAAAGTATCTCACCTGTTTTCGGTTCAATCATCACGATACTGCCCACCTTGTTGTGCATCAACTGCTCACCATAGGCCTGCAGGTCAACATCGATGCTTAAGGTCAGGTCACTCCCCGACAGCGGGGCCTTATCGTGCCGCCCCTCTTCGTAGCGTCCCTGAACCCGGCCATGAGCATCGCGCAGCAATACCTCCACTCCTTTCACTCCGCGCAGATCCTCTTCGTGTGAGAGCTCAATACCGGATTTACCCACATAATCACCTCTCGCATAGTAGGGATCGGCAGCCATCCTGTTCTTGTCCACTTCGGCAACATATCCCAGTATGAGCCCCATGCCGGAATAGTTGTACTGTCTCTCGGTACGACTCTGTATGTAGATGCCCGGAAACTTGTAAAGTTTCTCCTGCAACAACCCATACTCTTTCACGTTCAGCTGTGAGAGAAACAGTTGAGGGGTGTAGGATGAATAACCGGGATTCCTGCGACGGTCTCTCATATCGGCATCGAGTTGCTTGAACTGCTCAATGTCTATGTTAAGTGTACGACAAAAGTCAAGGGTGTCGAACTGATCCATCTCGCGCACCACCATCATCACATCATATGTAGGACGATTGTATACAAGCAGGCTCCCATCACGATCGTAAATAGCTCCCCTGGCAGGATAGAGCGTTCTTCGCAGAAAAGCATTGCTGTCAGCGTACTCACGATACTCCGGGCTCAGGAGCTGCAGGTGAAAGAGCTGCACAAGATAGATCAGCGCAATGATCACTGCGGCAACAGCAATCACTTTTTTTCTGTTGGCAAGCGTGTTACGACTGTTCACTGTTTTTTCTCCTATAGATTAGCTTGTCAATGGCAATGATGAGAAGGATGGAACTAACCCCGGATATGATGATCCGCAGGAGCGTGTTGACCAGGTTGAACAGCGTGAATGATTCGATGAAAAACAACAGGGTAACATGGATGAAAATCGTGAAGATGGTAAACCGGACAAAAGGAGCAGGTGCACTGTTCATCCCCGGAACGAACCCCTCAAACTCATCCTTCTCAAAAAACAGCCCCATCAATGATTTGCGAAACATTGCCACCAACGTGATGGCAGCAGCGTTCATGCCGAGGGTATTGAGAAAGATATCAATGATTAGCCCCATAAGAAAAGCGGAGATGATCACATAAAATTGATTCCTGCCCACAGGCAATTTCAGGAGAAAATAACCGTATATCACGGGTGTAGCCATGCCAAAGAGGTTGATCCTGCTCAACAGTAACACCTGCAGGAGAACCAACATCAGAAACAACAACAATTCACGTATATAACTGATTTTCATCGTTCCATTAATTCTTCGAGTACCTTCTGCTCTTCATAATAGCTGTCGTCGATGACCAAGACATCCTGCAACGTGTAAAAATCGGTTGCCAGCTCCAGATTGACCGTGATAAAATTGTCATCAGCCGATTTACCCAGGTCACTTACAGTGCCGATGATGAGGTTTTTGGGAAAGATTCGTGAGTAACTGGTGATCACGGTATCACCCATACTGTAAATTTCATGCCTCGGGAGTTCCTGGACCTCTGCTTCACGTATGTTCCTGCCACTCCATGAGAGGGAACCGTTGTTCTCCGAATGCTTGAGACGGGCACTCAGCCTGAACTTGGGATTGATGACAGGGATCACCACCGCAAAATTGGCTGAGACATTTGAAACCACACCTACCACACCCCGGTGGGAGATCACCCCCATATCGGGTTTAATCCCCTGTTTGCTCCCCTTGTTGATGGTGATGAAGTTGTTAACACCTGAGAAACTGAGGTTGACTACCTCCGCAGGGATAAAGGTAAATTGAGGCAGCATGTGGGAGGAGTCAACCACAAAAGCCTTTGCAGAAAGAGAATCATTACCCGTAAATGTTTCTGCATTTTCTCTCCATTTCTGTAACTCTTCTTCCAGGAGAGCGTTTCGCTCCATCAATTCCCGGTTGTTTTTCTTCAACAGAAAAAAAGAGGAGACGTTGCCAGAAGCAGCATAGAGCCATCCCGATACGCGATTTGCAGATGTGAGATAAACGCTTCTCTGATAGGGGTTATGCGCAAACAAAAGGTAAAAACTGAATGCAACCAGGAGTATTGCAAGCAGCCAATGACTATTTCTTATGATGAAATTGAACAGATTACGCATACAATCCTACTTCAGATAAGCCCTTTTGCAAAGCAGCCAATATGAATCCTATCTCATCAGAAAGGTGAATTTATCTATGTTCCTCAGTGCAATACTTGTTCCCTTGGCCACCATGTGAAGGGGATCATCAACCACGCGAAACGGTATTCCAATCTTCTCGGTGAGACGTTTGTCGAGACCTCTTAGCAAGGCTCCGCCGCCGGTCAGGTAGATACCGTTGCGCACGATGTCGGCATAAAGCTCAGGAGGAGTCTGCTCAAGGGCACTCAGTACTGCTGAATCGACCTTCGACACCGATTTCTCTATGCAGTGCGCAATCTCCTGGTAAGAGACCGGCACATCCATGGGCAGTGAGGTCATTCGATTGGGACCATGCACCACGAAATCTTCGGGTGGATTTTCCAGCTCGGTAAGCACCGATCCCACGTTGATCTTGATTTGCTCAGCGGTACGATCTCCCACTTTGATGTTGTGCTGACGACCCATGTAATCCTGAATATCCTCCGTAAAGTCATCGCCGGCGATCTTGATCGACTTGTTCGAGACGATGCCGCCCAGCGAGATCACGGCGATCTCGGTGGTGCCACCACCTATGTCAACAATCATGTTACCCTCGGGAGCCTCCACGTCGAGGCCGATTCCCAGAGCAGCCGCCATCGGTTCAAAGATCATGTATACATCACGTCCGCCGGCATGTTCTGCAGAGTCGCGTACGGCACGAATCTCCACTTCGGTACTGCCGGAAGGGATACAAATCACCACGCGCAGGGATGGAGAGAAAAGCCCCCCCTTGTTCTTGTTGGCCATCTTGATCATCCCACGGATCATCTGCTCTGCCGCGTTGAAGTCGGCAATTACCCCGTCTCTCAGGGGCCTTACGGTGCGTATATTCTCGTGGGTCTTGCCATGCATCTGCCTGGCTTTCTCCCCCAGTGCGATCATCTTGTCGGTTTTGCGATCCAGTGCCACGATCGATGGTTCATCCAGGAGAATTTTTCCGGCATTGTTCACAATCACGGAATTGGCGGTACCAAGGTCCATGGCCAGCTCCTGCGTAAATGAAAATAAACCCATAATATTTGTAGTTTACAGCTTTCAGCTCTCAGCTCTCAGCTTTTGTGTTAATGTTTAAAATGTCTCACACCGGTGGTCACCATCGCCACACCGTTTTGGTTGCAATAATCGACCGATTCAGCATCACGAATCGATCCCCCCGGTTGTATCACGGCAGTGATCCCGGCCTCATGGGCAATCTGCACAGAATCGGCAAACGGGAAGAAGGCATCACTGGCCATCACCGCTCCATGGAGATCGAACTTAAAGTTCCCGGCTTTCTCTATGGCCTGGTTAAGTGCATCCACTCTCGATGTTTGTCCTGAACCACTGGCGATGAGTTGTTTGTTTTTGGCCAGGACAATGGCGTTGGACTTAGTGTGCTTCACCAGTATGTTGGCAAAGAGCAGGTCTTCAGTCTCGGATGCAGTAGGTGCCTTATCGGTCACGACCTTAAGATCAGCGGCACTTTGAATGCTCGCATTTCTATCCTGTACCAGCATGCCGTTGAGCACCGAGCGGTATAGCATTGGCTGCAAAGCTTTTTCAGCCGATTTTAGCACCAAAATTATACGATTTTTCTTCTGAAACAAAATATCGAGAGCCTCTTTATCGTACGACGGAGCAATGATCACCTCGAAGAAGATGGTGTTGATGGCTTCGGCGGCTACCTTGTCAACGGTTCTGTTTGTCACAACGATACCCCCGAAAGCGGAGACCGGATCGGCTGCCAGCGCTGCCTCCCACGCCTCTTTGACCGTAGGACGGCAAGCCATGCCACAAGCGTTGTTGTGTTTAAGAATGGCGAGTGCTGTCTCATCGAAGTCGGCAATCAGAGAGATGGCAGCATCGATGTCGAGTAGGTTGTTGTAAGAGATCTCCTTGCCGTGAATCTGATCAAAGAGTTTGTTGAAGTCGCCATAAAAGATCCCTTTCTGATGTGGGTTTTCACCATAACGAAGCTGCTTCCCCTCGTCGTGTGATACCCGTAATGCACTGTTTGCATCCCCATCAAAATAGCGGAAGATGGCTGCGTCGTAGCCGGAAGAGACCTTGAAAGCCTCTTTGGCAAACCAACGCCGATCCTCTTCACTGGTCTCACCCTGCTTTTCCTTGAGCAAGTCGTACAATGGCTTGTATTGTTCTCGCGAAGGAACGATCAGCACGTTCTTATGATTCTTGGCTGCCCCTCGTATCAAAGAGATACCCCCAATATCAATCTTCTCGATGATCTCCTCCTCGCTGCCCCCAGCGGCGACTGTCTGCTCAAAGGGATAAAGATCCACGATGACCAGGTCGATGGAGGGAATGTCGTAGGCTTTCACCTGTTTCTTATCAGCTTCATTTTCGCGCCGGTAAAGGATCCCGCCGAAGATCTTGGGATGCAGCGTCTTCACACGCCCACCCAGGATAGAAGGATACCCACTCACCTCTTCCACCCCTTCACATTCGTATCCCAACGACTCTATGAATTCGCGGGTTCCACCTGTTGAGATAAATTTTACGCGAAGATTGTTTAGTTCCTGAAGAATCTCCTCCAAACCGTCTTTGTGATATACGGATATGAGGGCTGTTTGTATTTTTTGTGACATCAACTCTCTATTTGACTCGTTAATTGGTAAAGGAGTACAAAGGTATAAAATCTATTGGTCTTTTCCGTTCAATGCCGATTTGTTTTTGCCAAAAAAGGAATGTCACCTGTGGTGACATTCCCCAAAATTGCCTCTTCTGAGAAACAGTTTTTACTTTATTTCACCTCCCAGCCCAACGCACTGGCGCCCAGCACGGCAGCATCGCTCTCCTTCAGATCGGAGAACATCAGCTTCACCTTGTTCTTGAAGATGGCAAGCAGGTTCTTCTCCATGCTTTCCCGTATGGGGTTCATGATCAGATCGCCTGCCTTGGAGAGACCACCGAAGAGGATGATTGCCTCGGGACTGGAGAAAGCAACGAAATCAGCAAACGCCTCACCGAGCATCTCACCCGTAAAACGGAAAATCTCTTTCGCCATCTCATCACCGGCCATCGCCGCATCAAACACATCCTTTGAGGTGATGTCATCCATGGGAATATTGCGCAGTCTCGTCTGGACATCGGGTTTCAACTCCAGATACTCGCGCGCTGTACGGGCCACACCGGTAGCAGAGGTATATGCCTCGAGGCAACCAGTTCTGCCACAACCACAGAGACGTCCGTTGTGACGCCGCATGATCACATGACCCAGTTCGCCGGCAAAGCCATCGTGACCGTAGACCAACTGCCCGTTGACCACGATACCGCTTCCCACCCCTGTACCCAGGGTGATCACAATGAAATCTTTCATGCCCCGGGCAGCTCCGTAAGTCATCTCACCGATGGCTGCCGCATTGGCATCGTTGGTAAGGGCTACCGGGATACCCACACTCTCTTCAAGCATCTGGGCGAATGGGATCACCCCTTTCCAGTTCAGGTTGGGTGCAAACTCGATGCTGCCGGTAAAATAGTTACCATTGGGTGTGCCGGCACCGATCCCCTTGATCTGATCTTTTGTAGTGGTCTGACTGATCAGGTCGTTGATCAACGTGGTCAGTTCATCCAAATAGTCCTCCACCTCCGCATGTTTGGCTGTTTTGATGCTGCCGCTGTTCAATATCTGACCTCTTTTATCCACAATGCCGACAACAGTGTTGGTACCGCCGACATCAATGCCTATTACATAGGGTTTCTCCATGATTTGTTTGAATTTAATTGTGAGTCTTTGATGAATGATAGTTTTATAACACACAAATATAGCGTTTTTTCGCAAAGGGCCTTTCTCTCTTTGTGAATAATTTAAATTCAAGTTTGGCAAATAACAATTTTATATCATTAATCGCATGTAAAGGGTCGGTCATCAATTCCCCGGATTGCTCTTTTTTTGTTCATAACCCTGCTTTTAATTTACATTTAGAGAAAGCTATTTCATGACGAGACAGGGTTTTGAAAAGCTCTAGCCTTATTGCACCCTTATTGCACCCTTATATCCACTCCAATTATTATGGGAGTGGATATAAGGGTGGTATTAACTTAGAATATAGGATGAGCTTCCCATGTTATGCGAACGACAACCCTACCAACCGATTCATGCTCAAATGGGAAAAAGTAAAAACCCAAACCTTTGTCAATATAATAAATTTCCCTACATTTGCACCTTTGTATTTCCATTTATCGGTATAATACCTGAAACAACAGCAAATTATAAGAACAATACCTCAATTATAACACAAACAGACAACAGTTACCGAACCAATCATGAACGAAATTAAATTTTATCAGGGTGAGAACATTCCCCTGGAACTGCACAAGGTACGGGTGGTGCAGAAGCTACACCTGGTACCCATCGAGAGAAGACTAGAAGCCCTGCAGGAGGGAGGCTACAATACCTTCCGGCTGAATACGATGGATGTGTTCCTGGACATGCTCACCGACAGCGGCACCAACGCCATGAGCGACAACCAGCTGGCGGCGATGATGCAGGCGGATGATGCCTACGCCGGATCTCAGAGCTTTTTCCGCCTCCAGAAAGCGGTGGAGGATGTGTTGGGCAAGAAGTTCTACCTGCCGGTACACCAGGGGAGGGCTGCGGAGAACATCCTGGCCAACGCCTACGTGCGCAAGGGCAACCTGGTACCGATGAACTACCACTTCACCACCGCCATGGCACACATCACCCAGTATGGCGGCAAGATCGCCGAGCTGCTCTACGACGAAGCATACGTGATCAACTCTTCCCACCCTTTCAAGGGCAATATGAACATCGAGAAGCTGGAGGAGATCATCAAGATACATGGTGCCAAAAACATCCCCTACATCAGGATGGAGGCATCGACCAACCTGATTGGGGGTCAACCATTCTCAGTCCAGAACCTGCGCGACGTGCGTGCCATCGCCGACAAGTACAACATCCGGCTGGTGCTCGATGCCAGCCTGATCGGTGAGAACGCCTTCCTGGTGCTGCAGCGCGAAGAGGAGTTCAAAGAGAGCAACATGGGTGAGGTGATGCGCACCATGACCGCCATGGCCGACATCGTCTACTTCTCTGCCCGCAAGCTGAGCTCCTCACGGGGTGGCGGCATCTGCACCGACAACCCCGACATCTACCGCGAGCTGGAGGCGCTGGTACCCCTCTTCGAAGGGTTTCTCACCTACGGGGGGATCTCTGTACGTGAGATCGAGGCAATGGCAGTCGGACTCTATGAGACGCTCGACGAGACGATGATCAGCCAAAGTCCCAGCTTCATCGCCTACCTGGTAAATGCACTGGATGCACACGGCATACCGATGATCAAGCCGGCAGGAGTGCTGGGTGCCCACGTGGATGCGATGCAGGTGTGCGACCATATCCCGCAGAAGGAGTATCCCGCGGGAGCACTGGCAGCAGCACTCTTCCTGATTTCGGGTATCCGTGGGATGGAAAGAGGTTCTATCTCCAACCAGCGGGATGAGTATGGCAACGAGACCTACGCCGACATGGAGCTGGTGCGCCTGGCGGTGCCACGGCGTGTCTTCACCCTGTCGCAGATAAAGTATGTGGAAGACCGCATGAAATGGCTCTACGACAACCGCAAATTGATCGGCGGCCTGCGCTTCGTGTATGAACCACCGGTGCTCCGCTTCTTCATGGGAGGACTGGAGCCGGTGAGCGACTGGCCTGAGAAACTGATAGCCAAGTTCAAGGAGGACTTTGGAGATAGTTTATAACAATCAAGGAAAAAAGATCGCCATAAAAGCGATCTTTTTTATTGCCTGCATTTAAGGATTCTTCATATCTTTTTCCCGCAGGATTTAGGGATTTGTACTAAATTTATCGATTCAATCAAAAATTGAAATGAAAATGAAAAAAGAAAACATATGGGTGTGGCTGCTTTTCTTCCTGTTGTACACAAACAGTGCAGCGTCGCAGGAAATCATTGCCCACCGCGGCTTCTGGAATACCGAAGGATCGGCACAAAACTCAATCACCGCACTAATGAAAGCCGACTCCATTGGTGTCTACGGCTCTGAGGTGGATCTCTGGATCTCCGCCGACGGGGTCCCGGTGGTGAACCATGATGCCACGGTCATCCTGAACGGTAAACAACTACGGGTGGAAGAGACCCCATTCAACATCTTACGGCAGCTCGATCCGCAAGCGAAGGTCTATTACCTGAACGGGGATATGTCACCCGGAGTGCTCTCCACAATGGGGGTATCAGGACCTGATTACAATTACAACGTCTTGTTCCAGCGTCCTCAATGGGTAAAGGAGGCGCATGAACTGGGTCAGAAAGTGAATGTGTGGACGGTAAACAGATCAGAGGATATCCAAAAAGTGATCGACCTGAAGGTGGATTTTATCACCACCGATGAGCCAGTACTGGTGAAAGAAATATTGCAAAAGTAATGACGCTGAAAGAACAACTGCATCGGGCCATAGAGATTGCCCTCACCGCGCACATGGGACAGTTCGACACCCACAACGGCCGTCCCTACATTGAGCATCCTTACCGGGTGATGAATGGTGGCCACACCCTGCAGGAGAAGATTGCAGGGATGCTCCATGACGTGGTGGAGGATAGTGAATGGACCCTGGAACAACTCACTGCTGAAGGCTTCTCACAGGAGATCGTGGCAGCCGTGGATGCGCTTACCCGCCGTGAGGGAGAACCCTATGAGGAATCGATCCGCAGGGTGCAGGCCAATGCACTAGCCACACGGGTGAAGCTTCTGGACCTGACAGACAACATGGATATCCGCCGCTGGGAGAAGGTAACGGAAAAGGATCTGGAGCGGCTCCGGAAATACCTGAAGGCTTACAAACAGCTTACCGAATAGTGGCCGGCATCTATCTCCATATACCATTTTGCAAGACACGCTGCACCTACTGCGACTTCTACATGGGTACAAACGAGTCATACATCGATGCATTCGTGGAGGCACTTTGCGTGGAAGCATCCGTTCGCAGGGAGGAGACGAAGGAACCGATCGGCACCATCTACTTCGGAGGAGGCACCCCCTCCCGCCTGCAGCGACATCACTTTGAACGAATTTTCGAAACCCTCTACCACCACTATGCCATTGAGCCGGATGCAGAGATCACCGTAGAAGCCAATCCCGACGATCTCACGGAGGAATATACAACAATGCTGGCTGCCCTCCCCTTCAACCGCCTCAGCATTGGCATCCAGAGCTTCGACGACGGGGAGCTACAGTTTCTCAGCCGCCGTCATACTGCTCAGGAGGCGATTGATGCGGTAAAGCGCTGCCAGCAGCAGGGGATCAACAACATCAGCATTGATCTCATCTACGGCCTGCCGGACCAGACCATCGCGGTGTGGCAACGAAACCTTGAGCAGGCACTTACGCTGAATATTCAACACATCTCCTCCTATCACCTGATCTACGAGGAACGTACCCGCATGTACCGTCTGTTGCAGGCCGGAAGGATAACCCCGGTGCAGGAGGAGACCAGCACGCGGATGTTCGCCATGCTGATCGACCAACTTACCGCAGCCGGGTTCATTCACTATGAGATTTCCGCCTTCGGAAAGGAAGGTTTGTTTTCGCGACACAACAGCTCCTACTGGAAAGATGTCCCATACATCGGTCTTGGACCCTCCGCCCACTCTTACGACGGGGAGAGCCGCTCCTGGAATGTGCGTTCCATCCACCGCTACAACAAAGGCTCTGAGAGCGGCCAATTTGAGCGGGAGATGGAACTGCTGAGCCCAGGGGAGCGATACAACGAGTTCATCCTTACCGGTCTCCGCACCATGTGGGGCATCAACCTGCCGGAACTTGAAAAGCGATTTGGTAAAGAGATGCTCGACTATTGCATGAGAAACGTTGATCCTTTCCTGGAGAGGGGTCTGGTACGCCATGAGAGCAACAGACTGATCTTCACCCGTGAGGGGATCTTCATCTCCGACGGGATCATGAGCGAGTTGATGTGGGTCTGATCGCTACGACTCGAATCCTGATGATGAGCAAATATCGGTTATTATCAGCTCAACCCTTCAATCTCACCGTTCACGATATCGATGCGGGTCGCCTGCGGGTCGGCCGGCAGACCGGGCATGCGCATCATTTCACCGGCAATGGCCACGATGAACTCCGATCCCTGGTTGATCACCAGGTCGTTGATCTTGAAACGGAAATCTTTCGCCACACCATACCACTTCGGGTCGGCCGAGAATGAGTACTGTGTCTTGGCAATGCAGACAGGCATCTTCGCCAGGGGGGTGCCCTCTATCAGCTTCAGCATCTTCAGTGCCTTCTCACCCAACACCACATCGCGCGCACCATAGATCTGCATGGCAACCTTGGTCAGTTTGGTCTCGATGTCATCCTCATCTGTATAGGTGAACCGCAACTCACCGGAGGGAGTAGCCTCCACTGCTTCTACCACTGCATTAGCAAGATTAACAGCACCTTCTCCGCCATCCGTAAAGGCTTCGTTCACCGCGAAGGGAACCGCGTGTGCGTCACAGAAGGTTTTAATCGCATCAATCTCATCAGGGGTGTCGAAGGCATATTTATTGAATGCCACCACCACCGACTGACCAAAAGTCGCCAGGTTGTTAAGATGTTTCTCCAGGTTCTCAAGCCCCTTTTTCATACCCGTCATATCCGGTTCCCGGATGCTTTTCTCCGGTGTACCGCCATGCATCTTAAGACCCTGAGCGGTGACGACGATCACTGTCAACTTGGGGCGAAGACCGCTTTTGCGGCACTTGATGTTGAAGAACTTCTCAGCTCCAAGGTCCGCACCGAAGCCTGCCTCGGTGATCACATAATCACCGTAGCTCATCGCCATCTTGGTGGCGAGCACAGAGTTACAGCCATGGGCGATGTTGGCAAAGGGACCGCCATGCACGAAGGCAGGTGTGTTCTCGGTGGTTTGCACCAGATTGGGATTGATGGCATCCTTCATCAGCACGGTGATGGCACCGGCTACACCCAGGTCTTTCACCGTGAATGGGTTGCCATTGCGCTTATATCCGAGGAGGATATTCTCGATGCGCCGCCGTAAGTCGGCTTCATCTTCCGCCAGACAGAGGATGGCCATCAGTTCAGAGGCTGCGGTGATGTCGAATCCAGCCTCCTGGGGCACTCCGTTGCCGGTACCAAGCCCTGTTACGATATAGCGGAGGCTACGGTCGTTCACATCGAGCACCCTTTTCCAGAGGACATCCTTGATCTCATCGCCGGTTCCCTGCACCCGCAGGATATAGTTGTCGAGCAGTGCCGAGATGGTGTTGTGTGCGGTTGTCACAGCGTGAAAGTCGCCCGTGAAGTGGAGATTGATGTTCTCCATGGGGAGCACCTGAGCGTAACCGCCGCCGGCAGCACCGCCTTTCATGCCAAAAACAGGTCCCAGAGAGGGTTCACGCAGTGCCACGATCGCTTTCTTGCCAATTTTATTCAGTCCCAGTGCCAGTCCAATGGAGACGGTGGTCTTGCCGATACCCGCCTTGGTGGGCGTGATGGCGGTGACCAGGATCAAGTTGCTCCGGTTCACCCGCTCCTGATCGATCAGGCTGAGCGGTACCTTGGCCATGTGCCTGCCGAAGCTGATCACCTCCTCGCGTGGAATGCCCACGTTCTCTGCCACATCTTTGATCTTTTTCAGCGGTGTCTCTCTTGCAATTTGAATGTCTGATTTCATATGTTTTCGTTATATGTTGTAAGCAATAAGTTTAAAGCAGTCAGCGTTCAATTTTCAGTTTCTCTTCCAACATCACCAGCTGATCGCGCAGCTGAGAAGCTTCCAGGAACTCCAACTTCTTGGCGGCTGACAACATTGCCTTGCGGGTCTGCTCGATCTTGGCTTTCAGCTCCCCGGTGGTTGCCATCTCTGCCAACGGTTCAGCAGCCAGGGAGGAGTAGTCCGGCTCCACATAAGCCCTGGCTTCGGCTGTCGCGGTGATCTCCTTGCTCAATGCCGAGGAGAGGGCCCGTTTGATTTGCCGTGGAGTGATGCCATGCTCCTCGTTGTATTTCATCTGCTTTTCACGGCGCCGGTTGGTCTCATCGATAGTCTTCCTCATGCTGTCGGTGATCTTGTCGGCGTAGAAGATCACCCTGCCGTTCACGTTACGGGCTGCCCTGCCGGCGGTCTGTGTCAGGGAGCGGTGAGAGCGGAGGAACCCCTCCTTGTCGGCATCGAGCACCGCCACCAGTGAGACCTCAGGCAAGTCCAGTCCCTCGCGCAACAAGTTGACACCTATCAGTACATCGAAGAGTCCACCCCGCAGCTGCTCCATGATCTTCACCCGTTCGAGCGTCTCCACGTCTGAATGAATGTAGTTACATCGGATGTTGTTCCCCGCCAGGTACTCGGTCAGCTCTTCCGCCATCCGTTTGGTGAGGGTGGTGACCAGCACTCGTTCATCCTTCTCTACACGCAGTTGAATCTCTTCCATCAGGTCGTCGATCTGGTTGAGGCTCGGACGTACATCGATGGGCGGATCAAGCAGACCGGTAGGTCGTATCAGCTGATCCACCACGATTCCCTCCGACTTCTCCAGCTCGTAGTCGGCAGGCGTGGCACTGACGAAGATGATCTCCGGTGTCAACTCCTCAAACTCCTCGAAGCGGAGTGGGCGATTGTCGATGGCTGCCGGCAAACGGAAACCATACTCCACTAGGTTCTTCTTGCGTGAGTTGTCGCCGCCATACATGGCACGTATCTGGGGGATGGTGACATGGCTCTCGTCGATCACGGTGAGATAATCTTCCGGAAAGAAATCCAACAGGCAAAAAGGGCGCGTGCCGGGCTCCCGTCCGTCGAAATAACGTGAGTAGTTCTCAATGCCCGAGCAGTAACCGATCTCCTTGATCATCTCCAGATCGTATGTCACCCGCTCATACAACCTTTTGGCCTCGTAGGGCTTGCCTATCTCCTGAAAAAAATCCACTTGCTTGCCCAGATCGAGATGTATCTCATCTACGGCACGGTTGATCCGCTCCTGCGTAGTAACGAAGAGGTTGGCCGGAAAGATGCGGTAGTTGTCCAGCCGCTCCATGGTGACGCCTGTAAGTGGGTCTACCGACTCGATGCTCTCGATCTCATCTCCCCAGAAGATGACGCGTATGATGTAATCGTGATAGGCCAGGAAGACATCCACCGTATCCCCTTTCACCCGGAAGTTTCCCCGGTTATAATCGGCTGTCTCGTTGCGCGAGTAGAGGCTGTTGACCAGTAAACGCAGAAAATGATCCCTCTCGAGAGTCTGCCCTACGGTGACCTCGATGGTGGTTTTGTTGAAGTCCTCGGGATTGCCGATACCATACAGGCAGGAGACCGAAGAGACAACGATCACGTCGTTCCGTCCCGAGAGCAGCGAGGAGGTGGCCGCCAGACGTAGTTTTTCTATTTCATCGTTGATGGAGAGATCCTTCTCGATGTAGGTGTCGGTGGTGGGGATGTAAGCTTCCGGCTGGTAGTAATCGTAGTAGGAGACGAAGTACTCCACCGCATTGTGGGGGAAGAAGCTCTTGAACTCACTGTAGAGCTGTGCCGCCAGCGTCTTGTTATGGCTCAGCACCAGCGTGGGCTTGTTCACCTGAGCGATCACATTGGCGATGGTGAAGGTCTTGCCAGAACCGGTGACACCCAACAGCGTCTGATAGGGTACCTTGTCGCGAAGTCCTTCCAGCAGTGACCGGATGGCTTCTGGCTGATCACCTGTTGGTCTGTATTCTGATGTTAGTTGAAACTGCATAGTCACTGTGTAAACAAACGGTTCCTGTTTTGGTTTACCATATGGAAATCAATCTTCAGCGCAGCACACCTTCAGGGTGCTCCGGGATAGGGTTTGGTTTCATGGACAGAGCTGATCTGAAAAGAAGGGTTCATTTCCAGATGCAGGATGTAGCCGGGCAATTGTTCATCGATACCCGCCCCCTTGTAGGATTTTAGCAATGGTACATTGACCCTATAGTTTTCTTCCATGGTTTTCTCATATTGCACACCTTCAAGGTCCACAACATATGCAATGGCTGGCTCAGTTGATTTTGCGGCATCGACCAGTAGCTCACCCAACAATCGCTCACGGGTAAGAGGACCTCTGAAATAGTATCGTTGCAGGCGGGGAGCCAACAATGGCTCCAGTTTTGCGTGATCGAGTGAACTGAGCGCGGAAGTGAACCCATTCACAACAGAACGGATGCTGTCTAACGTGGCCTGATCCACCGGATAGGACTGGAAGAGTTGACGGTAACGCGTTTCCGCCTCAGCCAGGTAATCACCGTTGAACCCTCCGCTTTCTGCCATCAACATGTAATCGTTATATGCTGCCACGGTATTGGAATGAAGTGCACCCATCCAGGTAAGGGAATCGAGTCGTCGTTTTACCAATGGGGTGTAGTAACTTTCCGGATTTAATTCCAGGAAATCACGCAGTTCTGTTACCCGGTCACTCTTTTTCAACAGTTCCCATCGTGCTGCTTCCTCTGCTTTCAGCCGCATCAGCGCTGCCTGTGCATCCGCAAAATGCAGACCGTCCGGGTATTTCTCAATATATTGCAGGTAAGCTGACACGCTGTTTGCCTTCATGGCAGCATCCCAGCTGCTTCTTTCCAGATTACCTTTTCGAATCAGTTCATTGTAGAGCAAAAAGGCAACAACCAATAAAAGGAGCACTGTAACGATGCGGCCTATTCGTCGCACAGTTTTCCCTTTGCTTTCTTTTTTCACAACAGGTTCAACGTTATCTGTTTTTTGGTTTATGCTTTTCACCTGATTAACCAATGTAGCTGAATTATCTTCATCTACCTCCTTATTTTGTGCTTCTGTCAAATCAGTTCCAGTAAAAGTATCGAATCCTGTATCGGAAAGCTTATCATTTGATCGTGGAGGAGCGAGCTGCACCTTTTGAGGAAGGTCCAGCTCGTATTCGGTACGAATTTTATTTGAACAGGCATCACAAAAAAGTGATTCCTTGCATTTTTCCTTTCCACAAAGAGGACAGTGGTGAGACATAGTGCGATTAGTTTTCGGACGCAAATCCATTTTCACAAAGATAAAAATGTTTTGGTTATATTTTGTATATTTGAGATTCGGAATCCCTGATCTTACCGTATGTAATGGATCGATGTTCGCATTCGGGGACACCCACGTTAATAATACTCCATCAACAACAGCATTTATAGTGCAGATATGCAATGAAATATATTAAAAACAGAATCTATTCATTCAGATGTGCTTTCCGGGGTATCGGCTTACTTTTCCGGGAGACGCCCAATGCTTTGATTCAGTTGGGTGCGGCAATAGCGGCACTGCTGATGGGCCTGTTTTTTCACATTTCGAAAGTGGAGTGGCTGATTCTGGTTCTGTTGATCGGCTTGGTACTGTCACTGGAAGCAATCAACAGTGCCCTGGAACATCTCTCCGATTATGCCTCCAGAAAGGAGATCCATCCCACCATCAAAAAGGTGAAAGATCTCTCCGCGGCAGCGGTGCTGATCATGGCTATGGCAGCACTTGTAGTCGGTGTTTCCATCTTTCTCCCCAGAATTGTATTGCTTTTTGAATGATTGACGCCAACCCCTATATCAGTGAGATTGAAGCACTCTCTGCATCACCTCTGGATGCAGTAGAGAAAGTGCAACAATTAAAAAAGATCCTGGAGCGCCTCTGCAGAGAGATGACCCAAGAAGAGTCGCTGCAATTCTCCAACCTCTTCTCGCGAATAGTGTTCATATCCCAGAAACTGAAACTGCCGCGTCAGCTGGAATGGCAGCTGCAGCACTTTCGGGTACGGGAAAAGGAGTTGCGCCGCGAGCCAGATAAGCAGTCTGCCCTGCAACTCTACCGGTCAGCGAAAAAAGCGGTAGAGACTTTGTTGGAGATTGCCGGAAGGGATTCCTCGCCGGAGGATGGAGCATCTGCCCCAGTGAAAAGTGAAGGAGTGGGTTCCGGGATAACACTTCCCCTTTCCTCCACATTACGGGTTCAACTGCTACAGTGCGATCCGGAACGGGGTGAGTTACTCTGCAGTTGTGAGGATCCCCCCGGTGCCGAGATACAGGTGCGTTACACACACCTGGTGACAGATGCACCGGAAGAGGATCAGTACAACCTTTTACGTGTGGGGGCACAACTCAATCTGATCGACTGTAAGACCGACAGAGAAGGTATTTTCACTCCCCGCTTAATCGTACTGGAACCGGACTACCTGGTAGATGCCTCTGCCCTTGCCGAATGTTTCCAGGAGTATGCCGTTACTCCTTTTCACTACTTCCGCAACAAGTTCAGCGAGAAAGAGAATCGTTCTTACCTGCTACTGGGTAACCTGGCCAACTTCTTCCTGGACGAGCTGGTCTTCGCCACTGACCCGGAGCAGCTCACCTTCGACGAAATCTTTCTACGCTCTTTCAAACAATCCCCTTTCGAATATACCAGCTGTGCTGACATTCAGTCCAATGCCGATTTTCGCGAATTCATGCTGAAGGCAAGGAGCCAGTTCGATAACATCCGGAGGGTTGTGCGGGACGATTTACCACGTATGGAGATCGACCTGCATCACTGTACGCTGGAACCCTCCTTCTTCAGTGAGCGGTATGGTTTCCAGGGACGGCTCGACCTGTTACACCTACTCCCCGGCAGCGGTGAAGCGAAGATTGTGGAACTGAAATCAGGGAGGTTGCCCTACCCTTCCGGTGATGACAGCAAGATAGCCCTCAATCACGAGGTACAGACGGCAATCTACCGGATGATGATAGAAGGAGTCTTCGGATTCGACAGTCATTCCCTTGATGCGGCGATCCTATACTCTGCCGGCAACCGGCCGGGTACCAACCTGCGTTTTGCCGCGGTGTGGCAAGATCTTGAGAGGCAGATCACCGGGATGCGCAACCGGATTATTGCCCACGAGCAGGCTCTGATACAGGGAGACAATCAGACGGTGGAAGCGTTGTTCAACGGTCTGTTTGCGACGGCTGCCGAAAGAGAAAAGGTGCCGGCATTCTATCGCTCCCGCGTGAATGAGATGCGTGACCTGCTGGCCCGATGCAGTGACTTTGAAAAAGCCTACTTCTATCGCTTCATACGCTTCGTGTCTCGTGAGCTCTATCTCCAGAAGATCGGCGATGTGGCGTACGAAACACCCACAGGACTGGCATCGCTCTGGAACAGTGATTTCAGTGAGCGAGCAGCCGCACTCGATGTGCTTTGCGATCTCACCATCCTGGAAATCGACGATGCAGGTAGTGACATGACCATCTTCTTTACCCGCAACAGCAAAGACCAGGAGATTGCCAACTTCCGCGAGGGAGAGATTTGCATTGTCTACCCGCGTTCAGATGCCCGCGACACGGTGCTGAACAGACAGATTCTAAAAGGTACTCTTGTACACATCAACAGTGAAACGGTGGAAGTACGTTTCCGTTACAAACAGCGGAACCGGCACTACTTCGATAACAACCGGCTCTGGGCCATTGAGCATGACAGCCTCGATAGCTCCTTCAACAGCATGTATCGGAGCCTCTATGCTTTCCTCGGGGCCACCCCTTCGAAGAAAGAACTTTTGCTGGGACTGCATCCCCCTGTCAATCCGTCTCTGAGTGATGAAAACAGATTGCCATACCCGCAGAACATCATTCGTCGTGCAGTAGCGGCTGAGGAGTACTTCCTGATTGTAGGCCCCCCGGGTACGGGGAAGACCTCAATCTTCGCACGTCGACTGATAGAAGAGTATCATCGCCGACCGGAATGCAACATCCTGGTGTTGGCCTACACCAACAGGGCTGTGGATGAACTGTGCGATGCGATCCACGCTGCCCTGGGATGCAATGAAGAGGTGTGCGACAGTTACATTCGAGTGGGCACGGAGCTCTCCTGTGCTCCCAAGTATCGCCACCGGCTTCTTCAGAAGGTGGCAGAGAAGGCACCCAACAGGGAGTCACTGCGTAGGGAGATGGAAGAGACCCGCATCTATGTGGCTACGCTGGCTTCTATCCTGGGACGGATGGAACTCTTCACCCTGAAACATTTCCACCTGGCTCTTGTGGATGAGGCCTCCCAGATTCCCGAGCCACAGCTAATCGGCCTCCTGCCACGGTTCGATAAGTTCATCCTCATAGGCGACCACAACCAGCTCGCCACCATCGTTCTGCAACAAGCGTCGCTCTCCCGTGTCGAAGAGGTACCGCTGCGGGAGGCAGGTATCACCGACTGCCGTGAGTCGCTGTTTGAAAGGTTAATACGCCGCTGCGCCGATCAGGGGTGGGATCATGCTACGGCACAGCTCTCATACCAAGGGAGGATGCATGAGGAGATCGCAGCCTTCCCCGCGCGGCAGTTCTATGGAGGCAACCTCTTCACCGCCTCGGAATGGCAGTCGGAACAATGGCAGTTGTTTCCCGGGAAGAACGATCCAATACAACATCTGGCCGGCTCTTTGCGCACCGCATTCCTCTCCACGGAGAAATTGAACCACAATTGCTCATCTGATAAAATTAATGAATCGGAAGCGGTTGTCATTGTACATTTGCTGCAATCAATACGGGATCTCTATCATGCCAACGGGAAAAAGTTCCACCCGGGGCGAGTAGGTATCATCGCTCCTTACCGGAACCAGATTGCCTTGATACGACACCGACTCGAAGCAAGTGACTTCCCCGGAGCAGAAGAGGTGATGATCGACACGGTAGAGCGATTCCAGGGGAGTCAGCGTGACCTGATACTACTCTCCTTCTGCGTAAACAAACCATATCAAATGCAGTTCCTCTGCAACCTCAACCACGATGCCACGGTAGACCGCAAGTTGAACGTAGCCATTACCAGAGCGCGGCAGCAACTTTTCCTTGTAGGCAACGCAAGCATCCTCCAGCAACACCCGGTTTACGCTTCGTTACTCACCCATTACGGAAAAAAAATGATGATTTTGGAGCCGGAACAGATAAATCTTTAGCCGATATTTTTTTGTTCTCGGAAAATTGTCTATTTTTGCACTCCCAAACTGTCTTGTGGTGTAATGGTAGCACAACAGATTCTGGTCCTGTTTGTCCAGGTTCGAGTCCTGGCAAGACAACACAATTAACTGTAAATCAATAGCTTGAAAGAGCACAAAAGGATGTCGGACTGATTTTAATTGGTCCGACATTTTTTTATATTATCAGGTCTTCCTGGAAGAAATTCCAACACCAATACAATTCCAATTGCAGTTTCCTGTACAGCTCATTCTATTCATTCAGCATTTTCAATGATATAATTATCATTGTCAGTCGTCATACGCTACAAGTCTACACGGCTTAATCAATTCCAGAATATACCCTCAACCAATTGAAAATATATTGATGAAAATCAATCATCAAAAACATCTATTCATGTTAAAATATTACAAACACATTAATCATTTGTTTTAATCATTTGTTTAACCCGAAAAAGTTGCATACATTGCCACATCAATTAGAAATTATTGTAATGAAGGAATCAATTTCGACAGAAGAAAAAATAATCCGTGCTGCCGACAAAATCTTTACCCAAAAGGGATACGCAGCTACCCGAACCCGGGAGATTGCAGAGGAGGCGGGTACCAACCTGGCGTTACTGAACTACTATTTTGGCAGCAAGGAGAAGCTGTTCAAGAACGTGGTGCGAGAGAAACTGAAAATGTTGCTGAGTGCGATGGGACCGATTGCATCGGACGAAGCCATCCCCATCGATGAGAAAATCAGGATGATCTCAGAAAACTATACGCGGCTGCTGCTCGAAAACGAGGATCTCCCCCTCTTCATCCTGAACGAGTGGTCTGTCAATAAAAAACTGTTTGCGGACCTCATACGGGAGACCCGTCAGCATGCGGAGCCGGTGATTGAAAAACAACTCAGGGAGAGTAACATGGCGATCACCCTAGAGGATCTGATAGTCAACACGCTGGGCATGATCATGTTCCCCTTTATAGCTAAGCCGATGATACTTTCCTCGGGGTTGGTGCAGGAAGATCAGTTTGCAATGTTCGTGGAAAAACGCAAAGAGATGATCCCGGAATGGATTATTTCAATAACCAAATAAACAGATAAATATATGAAATCGAAAAAACTTCTTTTGAGCATAGGATTGATCTGCGTCAACAGTTTGTTTTTACAAGCACAGATTATCACACTTAACGAGGTTCAGAAGATGGCAGAAGCAAATTACCCTGCCATGGCCAGGTATGATATCATTGAGAAAACAAAGGCGTTCAGCCTCGCAAATGCAAACAAGGCGTACCTCCCACAAGGCATCCTTACATCACAGGCAACATGGCAATCAGATGTGACTCAAATAGAGTTGGACATACCCGATGGGATGCCGCCTCTAGAGATTCCGGTACCGGATCAGGATCAGTACCGAATTGTGGCAGAACTGAATCAGCTGATCTGGGATGGCGGCAATGTCTCAGCACAGAAAAAAAGCTTGAAAGCCAATTCTGAATTGGAGAAGAAGCAACTGGACACAGAGGTCTACGCCTTGAGAGAACGGGTGAACAACCTCTACTTCGGCATCCTGCTGATGAAAGAAAGCCTGCAGCAACAGTTGATTCTGGAAAAAGAATTACAGCGCAACTATGACAATGTGCAAACTTACCAGTTACACGGTTTGGCAAATGAAACCGACCTGAGTACAATAAAAGTAGAGATCCTCAAAGCAAAACAAAAGCGTATCCAATTGGAAGCAACACTGGATGCCTATCTGCGGATGCTTTCGGTTGTAACGGGGCAAACACTCACCAAAGAAATGGTATTTGTAAAACCAAATCCGGAAACTGAAATGATTAGTCCAATCATCAACCGTCCCGAGTTGCAGGTGTTCACTGCACAGGAGGAGGTGATTGATATTCAGAATGCGTTGTTGAAAGCCAAAAACAGGCCCACCTTATCGGCTTTTGCACAGGGAGGGTATGGGAAGCCGGGGCTCAACATGTTTGACACCGAATTTTCACCATACTTCCTGGGGGGGGTACGTTTATCATGGAACTTTGGTAATCTATACAGGTACAACAACGACAAAAAGAAGATCAATCTTCAAAAACAGACACTTGATAGCCAAAGAAAAACGTTTCTCTACAACCTTAGGATGCAGATACCACAACTGCAGACAGAAGTTGAAAAATTCCAAAAGACAATGCAGGATGATGATGAGATCATACGTCACCAAACACTGATTCGGGAAGCAGCTGAGGTGAAGGTGGAAAATGGCACAATGACTGTCTCTGATCTGATGAAGGAGATTAACTCGGAGGAAGCGGCAAAACAGGCAAAGACATTGCACGAAATACAATTCCTCATGTCAATCTATTCACTCAAACATGCAGTGAACCAATAGTCGTACAACCATCATAGAGACTACAAATTAGAGCAGTACTGAAGCGTTTGATAACAGAAATAAGTAACAAGCAAAAATAACAACGAACTATGAAGCCATTAAAATTAGTAACCGCACTTTCTCTCACCTACCTCTTGTTTTCATGCAGCAGCAACAGCAGCGGAGAATATGACGCCACAGGGTCATTCGAAGCCACGGAAATCATTGTATCGTCGCAAGCCAACGGAGTATTACTTGATCTGACGGTAGAGGATGGGGATCAGTTGAATGAAGGGCAGAAGGTGGGGCAGATAGACAGCACCCAACTTTACCTCCAGAAAATGAGTCTTCTCTCAAATGCTGAAGGAATCCGCTCACAACAACCTGATATTCGAAAGCAGACGGCAGCAATTCAGGAACAAATCAGAACCCTGGAAAGAGAACGGGCACGAGTAAAAAACCTGCTTGCATCCAATGCAGCCAACCAGAAGCAACTCGATGACATAGAGGCACAGATTAACGTCCAGCAGAAGCAACTTTTGGCGCTGACCTCAACACTGGAAAAGAGCAGCAAAAGTATCTCCGCGCAAAGCTCTACCCTCGAAATACAGATTGCTCAGCTGAACGATCAGCTTGAAAAGACACAAATCGTTTCGCCTATTTCGGGAACAGTGCTGAATACATATGCCGAGGCGGGCGAATTAGCCACCATGGGTACTCCCCTCTTTAAAATTGCAGATACAAGCACCCTCTTTTTGAGAGCATACGTAACAAACGACCAGCTGGCACAGATTAAACTGAATGATGAGGTTACAGTGAGGGTGGACAACGGTGAAGGCAACATGAAAACATACAATGGTACGATCCGTTGGATATCCGACAAATCAGAGTTCACACCCAAAACAATACAGACTAAAAATGAGCGAGCCAACCTGGTCTATGCGCTAAAAATCGCTGTTCCTAACGATGGCTATCTGAAGATTGGCATGTATGGGGAGGTGAAGTTTAAATAATCACAACGGAGCAATGAACAAGAAAAGAAAATGATAGAAGTTGAAAACCTGAATAAAAGCTACAGGAAGGGCAACATAAAAGCTCTGAACGGCATCTCCTTCCAGGTGAATGATGGGGAGATATTTGGTGTTATCGGCCCGGATGGTGCCGGAAAGTCATCACTCTTCCGGATTTTGGCTTCGCTGATCCTTCCTGACAGCGGAATAGCAATCATGAACGGGCTCGATGTAGTGAAAGACTACCGGAAAGTACGACAAATCATTGGCTATATGCCCGGCCGTTTTTCTCTATATCAGGATCTGAGCGTGAAGGAGAACCTTGCATTCTTTGCGACGCTCTTTCACACCACCATTGAAGAGAACTATTATCTGATTAAAGATATTTACCAACAGATAGAACCGTTCAAAAATCGCCGTGCAGGTGCCCTTTCCGGGGGTATGAAACAGAAACTGGCATTGAGCTGTGCGCTGATTCACAAGCCTGAGATACTAATCCTTGATGAGCCTACTACCGGTGTGGACCCTGTATCGCGAAAGGAGTTCTGGGATATGCTGGGACGGTTGCGGGAACAGGGGATCACCATCTTGGTCTCCACAGCCTACATGGACGAAGCAAGTCGCTGCGACAGGATCGCACTGATTCGTGATGGAAGGTTCATAGCGAGCAACACACCGCAGGGCATCATTGATGATTATGCAGAGGTTTTGTGGTCTGTCGAGGGTCCTCAAATGTCAGCCCTGCTGACTGCCCTGCGTGACCATGCAGGGATAAAAACGAGCTTTGCTTTTGGTGACAAGCATCATGTTACAGTTGAAAAAGGAATACACCCCAACGAACTAAAGCAGCACCTTGCAGATAAAGGATTCGGCGATGTACGCATTGCTCCTGTCGAACCTAGTGTGGAAGATTGTTTTATGGCATTGACAAATTAGACGTATGAGTGTAAAAGTAATTGAAGTGTCAGATCTGACAAAAAAGTTCGGCAACTTTACAGCTGTAGATCACATCGCTTTTGATGTGATGGAGGGGGAAATATTCGGATTCCTCGGTGCTAACGGAGCCGGAAAGACTACTGCCATGCAGATGCTATGCGGAATCAGCATGCCTACAGCCGGCAAAGGAACCGTTGCAGGTTATGACATCATCAAAGAGAATGAACAGATCAAACGGAACATTGGGTATATGAGCCAGAAGTTTTCATTGTATGAAGATCTGAAAGTATGGGAGAACATTCGCCTCTTTGGGGGAATATATGGTTTGTCGGACAAAGCGATTGCTGAAAAAACCAACGCGTTGTTGAAACAACTGAATTTCGAGCAGGAACGCAACACCATGGTAAAGTATCTACCACTGGGATGGAAACAGAAGCTGGCATTCTCCGTTGCCATTTTTCATGAACCCCGGATTGTTTTTCTGGACGAACCAACCGGAGGAGTCGATCCGGCCATGAGACGACAGTTTTGGGAGATGATCTATGATGCTGCCGACAGAGGGATCACCGTCTTTGTTACCACACACTACATGGACGAAGCAGAATATTGCAACCGTGTATCAATCATGGTTGATGGCCACATTGATGCCCTGGACACACCGGCTGAACTACGACGCAGATTTAATGCCGAGACGATGGATGAGGTTTTTCAACAACTGGCACGTAAAGCTAAAAGGGGAGAGTGATGAAACAATTTATTGCATTTGTAAAAAAAGAGTTCCGCCACATCATGCGCGACAACAGGACATTGCTGATCATCCTGGGGATGCCCGTAGTGGAGATCCTGCTGTTTGGCTTTGCCATTAACATGGAGGTGCAGGACATCCGCGTGGCTTTCTATGATCCAACACCTGATGCGTTCACGACCGGCATCGCTGAGCGTATCAGACAAAACCCCTATTTCAATCACCAGGGTAACATGTACTCAATGGATGAGATGAATGCATCGATGCGAAAAGGAGAGCTAGACCTGGCTGTGGTGTTTCCGCAAAACTTTCAGGAGAGTCTTGTGCACTCGGGAGAAGCGGCTGTACAACTCCTGTCAAACAGCTCCGATCCCAACAGGGGATCCATCTCCACCACCTACGCGTCGGCTATCATCGCCAAATTTCAGCAGGAGCAAATAGATTTGAGGCAGATACCCTTTCAGATTCAAACGGAAAACAGGATGATCTACAACCCGCTGATGAAATCATCCTACATGTTCGTTCCGGGCATCATGGGACTGGTGCTGATGATTATCTGTACCATCATGACATCAGTCTCCATAGTTCGCGAAAAGGAGAGAGGGACCATGGAGGTACTGCTTGCATCACCATTGAAACAGGGGACCATGATATTTGCGAAGACCATTCCCTATATGATCATCTCCTTTGTTGATTTCCTGATCATTCTCATCCTGAGTTACTTTATCCTGGGTGTACCTGTCAACGGCAACCTGTTGTTGCTCTTTTTGATAGCCCTCATCTATATCATACTGACACTGACATACGGGCTGACCGTCTCAACGTTGGTAGATAAGCAGGTTAATGCTGTAATCGTCTCAGCCATCACAGCCATGATCCCTGTTCTGATGCTCTCAGGGATGATCTTCCCCGTCGACAATATGCCCCGCGTACTGCAGGCATTCTCATCGATTATCCCTGCACGATGGTTTATTGAGGCGGTGCGCAAAGTGATGATCCAGGGGCAGGGGTTTCTCATGATCGGGAAAGAATTGTTCATCATGATCGGGATGACACTGTTCTTGTTGGGTATAACCATTGCAAAAACAAAAAAGCGACTTGATTAAACGTTACTTGTTACAACGTTTCAACGCTGAAAAGAAACAGCCAAGATCAGATTAAACATAAAATTATGAAGACATTAAAATATCTCATCGAAAAAGAATTTAAACAGATGTTCAGGAATCCGTTGATTCCAAGACTTATTGTACTGTTTCCCACCATGGTGTTGCTGGTGTTTCCCTGGGCAGTAAGTTTTGAGGTAAAGAACATCAAAATCGATGTGGTAGATCACAGCAAAAGTGTCTATTCCAAGAGACTGACAGACAAAATAGCCGCTTCACACTATTTTAATCTGAACGACACGCCACCCGATTACCGGACAGCAATGATGAATATGGAAACGGGGGAGACAGATATGATTCTTGAGATACCGGCCTCCTTCGATAGGGATGTGGTAAAAGCCAGGACATCGGGCGTGGGTGTGGCAGTGAACGCCGTAAATGGTACGCAGGGGCTGTTGGGCAGTAATTACATCATGCAGATCGCAAACGATTTCTCGTCTGATCTGCGCGATGAACTCATGCATACCGTCCCCCCACAATCTAGGGCGTCCCTGATGCGGTTGCCAAAGATTGAGATTATTCCACAATACAAGTTTAATCCCAAGCTGGATTATAAGAATTTCATGATTCCGGGCTTTATGGTGCTGCTGCTCACCATCATATGCGGTATCTTACCCGCACTGAACATTGTGATGGAAAAAGAGAACGGCACCATCAACCAGATCAATGTCACACCGATAAGCAAAATAAACTTCATTCTTGCCAAACTGATTCCTTATTGGGTCGTGGGTATCGTGGTGATGATCATCTCGATCAGTGTCACATATCTGATATATGGTCTCTGGCCGGCAGGGAGTGCCATAGCCGTACTTTTCTCTGCGATTGTCTTTATCATTTCTGTTTCCGGACTCGGTATCATTATCTCAAACAATTCTGAGACAATGCAGCAGGCCAGCTTCCTGGTGATGTTCTTTATCCTCATTCTGGTTCTGTTGGGTGGTATGTTCACACCTGTTTCCAGTATGCCAACATGGGCTCAACTGATTGCGACCATTAACCCTTTCAATTATCTCACTGAGACCTTTCGAATGCTCTATTTGAACGGCAGCACCCTGGCAGATGTATCCGGCAACTTATTTGTATTGGCACTGATTGCCATCGTATTGAATAGTTGGGCAATACTCAGCTATAAGAAAAGAGGATAATCGGGAACGGTTGTAATTGAGAACAAACAGTAAAAGATGTAAAAGTGCATTATCGGGAACGAATGTAAAAGAGAACAATAAAAGAATATGAGAATCGCAACAATAACTTATGATGAGTTTGCACAAATAAATTTCTATTCCATGCGAGAAAAACTGACCATACTTGATGAGAAAAATGTGATTCCAATTTTAAAACAATGAAGTATCTATTATTGTCATCTTTTATCCTGACGATGCTTTTATTCACACAGGAAATAACGGCTAAGTCAAAGACAGCACCTGCCGATTCTGTAGTGTTGCCGCTTAAAGGACTTATTGAGAGTGCAAAATCAAAAATGGCACAAGAGTGGCAGGAGTTAGCGATCACAGAGGATGAAATTATTAACCAGATGGACGGGTTGCCTCCATTTTCGATTTATAAGGATAATTATTTTATCTCCGGTATCCCACTGAACAAAAGCATTGACGGGGAGACTGCCGACGCCAGGTTTCAGGTAAGCATCAGACACAGGCTTACCACAAGCAGGCTACCCTTCAACTCATTTCTCTATCTCACCTATACACAAAAGTCGTTTTGGGATATCTATCAGAAGTCTGCTCCCTTCAGGGACAGTAACTACAATCCGGGAATTGGACTGGGGAGATACATCATTGTCGACAACCGTCTTACCGGTGCAGCCTTCTTGCAGTTGGAACATGAATCCAACGGTAGAGACAGCCTTGATTCAAGGAGTACCAACTGGCTTGGTTTATCAGGAAAATATTTTTTCACATCCAACCTGGCGGTCAGTTTTAAGGTAATAATCCCTTTCATGAATGAAGATGAGAACATCGATTTGTATGATTACAGAGGAACCGGTTATTTTACAGCTGACTACAAGACATCGGACAACCAATGGTGGCTCTCAGGCACCTACAGCCTCAGGAAAAGTGTGAAAGACGTAAATTTGAAACTTACGGCGGGTTTTAAGATTTCGGACAAATTCAACCAATATATATTCGGGGAATTGTATAGCGGCACAGGTGACAGCCTGCTTGATTACAAACGTAGAGATCTACAGATCAGAGCAGGAATATGCATCAAACCGGATTTCTACAGTGTTTTCTAACAAAACATCCCTCCCGTTGTGGGTCTTATGTTTTATGTGAATCACATCAGTAGAATCAGGGTACATCTGAAACAATATTGAAGCCCATCACTAACAGAGATAGGTCCATATTGATGTAATGATAAAATAGGCCATATTTGAACGGTTAAGCAAAAAAATGTTTACTTTTGACGAATTAACAAAGTCAGCAAAATGCAGGAAAAGAACAATCCTACGGTATCGTTTAAATTCACAATCGTGATACCGGTCTATAACGAGGAAGAAAATATATACGCCCTGGAAGACAAACTGCGACAATATCTGCCACACGCTGCCATCTCCACTGCTGTATTGTTCGTGAACGACGGATCAAAGGACAATAGTCTGCAACGAATCCGTGAGATCACTGCCCGCAACGATTCATTTTTCTATCTCGACCTTAAACAAAACGGGGGTTTGAGTGCTGCCCTGAAAGCAGGGATTGACCATATCTGCTCCGATTACGTAGGCTATATGGATGCCGACATGCAGACCGATCCGGAAGATTTCAACCTCTTGTTGGAGGATATCACCGATTATGAAATCGTCACCGGCATCAGGGCCAACCGGAAAGATTCATTCTTCAAGAAGCTTCAATCAAAGATTGCCAACAGTTACAGACGCATGATGACCGGTGACGGAGTGTCGGATACCGGCTGCCCATTGAAGGTGATGCACACCGATGCCGCCAAACGCATACCGCTCTTCAACGGGATGCACCGTTTCCTACCAGCACTGATCCTGTTGCAGAACGGAAAGGTGAAACAGGTTCCCGTACGCCACTACCCACGAAACGCCGGCACCTCGAAGTATCACCTCTGGAACCGATTATCAGGACCTTTCATCGATTGCTTCGCCTACCGTTGGATGAAGAAACGGGCCATCAACTACCAGATCAATGAGCACAACCTCGACTAACCTATGCAAACAGGAAATATTTGGATATTTGCGATAGGCTTCCTGGCACAAATTTTCTTTTCCGCACGCATCCTATACCAATGGATCGCCACCGAAAAAGCAGGCAGAATTCTCTCACCACCGGCATTCTGGATCCTGAGTATTCTGGGATCCTACCTGTTGTTCATCTACGGGGTGCTCCGTGATGATTTTGCCATCATCCTGGGACAGTTCATATCCTATTACATCTACCTCTGGAACCTGCATATTCAGGGACTCTGGAAAAAGACCCTTCTATTGATCCGTGCAATCCTGCTATTGACGCCTCTTGCGGCCTTGGGTATCATGTTGGGGGACTTGTCCGGTTTCATCGAAACCTTTTTCAACAACAGGGATGTACCCCTCTGGCTATTGCTGTTCGGATCGGCAGGACAGTTGATTTTTACCCTGCGCTTTCTCTATCAGTTCATCTACTCCGCGGCACATCACAAATCGGAACTTCCGGTGGGATTCTGGATCATCAGCCTACTGGGCTCCACTATGATCATCGCCTACGCTCTGTTCCGATTGGATCCCGTACTGATCCTGGGCCAGGCATTCGGTTTTGTAGCCTACAGCCGTAACATCATGATCGGTCTGAAAAATAAACTTACATCATGAAGAAATCGCACCTCTTTCTGGTCTGGCTCGTCGCCTTACTACCCATCTTGCTGTTGCGCGACTTCACCCCTTCCAACGAGTTACGCTACCTGAACATCGTAGATGAGGCACTCCAAAATGGCAACATCTTCACCTTCACCAACCAGGGTGAGATCTATGCAGATAAGCCACCCCTTCATTTCTGGCTGATGATGGTAGGGAAACAACTCCTGGGTGCACACCGGATGTGGTACTACGCCCTACTCTCTATCATCCCCGCAATAGTCATCATCGCCACCATGACCAGCTGGATGCGACGCCAGCAGGATACAGACGAAACCACCACCTCGATGATGCTGATGACCACGGGACTCTTTGTCGGTGTGGGAGTCATCGTCCGGATGGATATGCTGATGAACATGTTCATCGTACTGTCGCTCTACACCTTCTACCAGATGTACCAGGAAGAAAAACTGAAACGCAACAGCCTGCTCTTTCCCCTCTATATCTTTCTGGCTCTATTCTCCAAGGGGCCGCTGGGGATCCTGATACCCTTGGTCTCCACCCTGGTCTTCCTTGCATACAAGAAGAAGTTGTCCGATTTACCCCGTTACTGGGGATGGAAAAGCCTGGCGATTCTTCTCACTGGATGCCTGATATGGTTTACAGGGGTCTACCTGGAAGGGGGAAGGGAGTACATCCACAACCTG
The DNA here is from genome assembly GCA_016916535.1 of Dysgonomonadaceae bacterium zrk40. Taxonomy (NCBI): domain Bacteria; kingdom Pseudomonadati; phylum Bacteroidota; class Bacteroidia; order Bacteroidales; family Dysgonomonadaceae; species Dysgonomonadaceae bacterium zrk40. The sequence continues at coordinate 2,798,431 of CP070276.1, read as the reverse complement.
CTCTTTCGGCAGACGGTGGGACGCGGAATCAATTCTTTCCATCATAAGGAACCTTTCTATTACTATGCCATCACCAGCTGGTACGCGGTGGCTCCCTGGTCGCTCCTCTCCATTGGAATTGTAGCCGCCTCGCTTGTTCAAAGGAAAATCAGGAGCGAACTGGAACAGTTCTTTGCCGTTATCGTGCTCTCCTCACTGGTGCTGTTGTCGCTCATCAGTGCCAAACTGGCTATCTACTCCCTGCCGTTGATCCCGTTTCTGATTGGCCTCACAATCATGTTGCTTCCGAAGTTTCGCAGCGGCAACCGGTGGATCAACCTTTCCCTGGCCATACCGGCCATCATACTGATTCTCTCGCTGCCGGTGCTCATCGTGCTTTCTCGCTCCGATGAGATGCGGTACCTCGGAATACCGCTCATATATGCCGCTGCAGTAATCCTTTCGCTCTCGGGAGTGGTGACCATCTACCAACTCTATAAAAGAAGCAGCGTTGTCACAGCCATCAGGAGCATGTCGCTGGGTATCCTGCTTGCCCTTTTTGTTGCAGGCTGGTCAATGCCAAAGCTAAACCCCTATCTCGGTTGGAAGGCACTGTGTGAGAAAGCCAATGATATTTACGAGAAACAGGGGATGAATGAATACTGGGTCTACCGTATTTCCCGCGCGGAGAATATGGATGTCTACCTAGGAAAAGATATCGTCAAGGTGGAGAAAGATGATATTATAGAACCATCAGTCGAGAAGAAGCTCTTACTGTTGCGAACCAAAGTGATAGATCGCGACAACGAAATCCGGATGGCTGTTCAAAACAATGCACAGTACCAGATCGGTGATTACACAATTGTACTTTTTCAATGATGAAAGATATGAAAATATTGGTCACAGGAGCTGCTGGATTCATCGGCTTTCACCTGGTACGGGCCTTGTCACAGCAGGGCTATCTTGTGGTGGGTGTCGATCTCATCAACAGCTATTATGACGTGCGGTTGAAGTATGCACGGCTGCACCAAACAGGGATAACCGAAGAAGAAATCACTGCCGGCAAGGCAGTGCAAAGCAACCTATACCCCTCCTATAGCTTTGTAAAAATGGATCTGAACGACCGAGAGAGGCTGTTGACTCTCTTTCACCAGGAGCGGTTCACACATGTGATTCACCTGGCTGCGCAGGCCGGCGTTAGGTACTCACTGGAAAATCCCTACGCCTATATCGATGCCAACATCTCCGGATTCATCAACCTGCTGGAAGCATGCCGCCGCCATCCCGTCGAACACTTGCTATATGCCAGCTCCAGCAGTGTATACGGTGCGAACAAGCAGATACCCTACAGGGAAACAGACCCGACGGACCATCCGGTGAGCCTCTACGCGGCTACCAAGAAAGCCAATGAGCTGATGGCCTATACCTACGCACACCTCTATCGTATTCCCAGCACCGGCATCCGCTTTTTCACGGTCTATGGACCCTGGGGTAGACCTGATATGGCTCCATCTCTTTTCATGTCTGCTGTGCTGAAAGGTGAACCCATCCGGCTGTTCAACCATGGAGAGATGGAGCGCGATTTCACCTATATTGGTGATGTGGTGGAGGGACTCCTGCAGCTCCTCCCTGCTTCGCCATCGTGTGACCCTCCGCATGTAATTTACAATATGGGTTGCTCATCACCCGTGAAAATTCTCGATTTTCTGACTGCAATCGAACAAATCACCGGCAGTAAAGCAAATGTAAAAATGACCGGGATGCAACCGGGTGATGTTGTTGCAACCTTTGCCGATACTACCCTGCTGCGGGAAAATTTCAATTACCAACCCTCCACACCCATCCAGACCGGACTGGCACATTTTTACCGATGGTTCGTAAGCTTCTATTCGCAGGTACAATAGAGGTTATCTCCAGATCCGGTGAAACAGGAACCGGAGCAGAAAACCTGTAATCAGCAGCCCGACACCCACCAGGATCACGTTCAGCGGCAAAGAGACCGACATCACCAAACAGCCGATCAGTCCAAGGAGGGGAATCACCCTCCCGTAACGTTGTTCGGTACGCGGTTGCCGCAACGCGGAGATGTTGGTGATACTGTAATAGAGCAAGATGGTGAAGGATGCCGCCCGCACGATGAATTCGAAGGAGCCGGTCAGTGTGAGTAGTAGAATGAGCAGACCGGTGAAGAGAATCCCCAGGTGGGGCACCTTGTAGCGGCCGTGAATCTTCTGAAAAAAGGGAGGCAGGTCGTTCCGTCTGCCCATGGCCAGCATCATGCGGCTGATGCCCAGTATCTGACTCAGCAACACCCCCAGCATGGCGGTCGAGGCACCAATGGTCACCACGCTGCTTACCGCTGGGGTGGTCAACGCGTTAGCCACCACCTGCAGAGGCGAGGTGCTGGCTGCAATCTGTTCAGCTCCCACAACGCCGATGGCCACGACAGATACGGCCGCATAGAGCAGGATGGCGGAGAGGATGGTGATGATCACTGCAGTTGGGATGGTCTTCTCCGGACGGTGCACTTCCTCCGCCAGGGTGGCGATGCGTGCATAACCGGTGAAGGCGAAGAAAAGCAGTGCGGCAGCTTCAGCGATGCCGGAAATACCAAAGGGGGCGAAGGGGGTGAAGTTGCGCTTCTCCACTGCAGGGATCCCACTGAAGATAAGATAGAGTAAGGAAAGCAGGGTGAAGGTCACAATCACCAGGTTCAGCACTCCTGCTTTTTTGATGCCGAAGAGGTTGACCACCGTCAGGAGGATCACCGCCACCACTGAGATGACCATAGGAGAAGCTATCGGCAGCAGTTGGTGAAAATAGCTGCCAAAGCCGATGGCCACCACACCTGCGGCAGAGAGCTTGCTGATCAGGAACATCCAACCGGCAGAAATGCCGAAGGAGGGCGACAGCAGCTGGTAACCATACTCGTAGGTACCCCCCGAGTGGGGATAGACCGCCGCCAGCTGTGCAGAGCTCAACCCGTTGAAGGAGGCGATGACGCCCGCGATAATCAGTCCCACGATAAAGGCAGGACCTGAGACGCCCGCAGCGACACCTGTTACCACGAAGATGCCGGCACCGATGATCGCACCCAGTCCAACGCCCACCGCATCTTTCAGCGTAAGTGCACGCAGCAATTCATTCTTTTTTCTCATCTCTCTCAATTTTTATTTACACTTCATTCAACAGTGAAAAGCGTGATCCGGTTCACGCTGACGGTCGGGGAAACCACCTCCTCGTGTTGTTGGCGATACGCACCAGCATCAGCATCACCGGCACCTCCACCAGCACACCCACCGTGGTGGCCAGCGCAGCACCCGACTCCAGGCCGAAAAGTGAGATGGCTACTGCCACCGCCAGCTCGAAGAAATTGCTGGCACCGATCATACCGGCAGGGGCAGCCACGTCGTGTGGCAGCCTCCACGCCTTGGCCCATCCATAGGCAATGAAGAAGATCAGCACTGTCTGTATAACCAGTGGGATGGCGATCAGCAGGATATGGAGCGGATTCTGCAGTATGGTGTCACCCTGGAAGGAGAAGAGGATGATCAGCGTGAGCAACAATCCCCCCACGGTGATGTTGTTGAATTTCTTGATAAAGACATTGTTGAAGTAGTCGATACCCCGCCTTTTTACCACGTAGATGCGGGTGAGTATGCCGGCCAGCAGCGGTACCACCACGAAGAGAACCACCGAGAGAAAAAGCGTATCCCAGGGGATGGCAATCCCGCCGATGCCGAGCAGCAGCCCCACAATCGGCACGAAAGCGACCAGAATTATGAGGTCGTTCAACGCCACCTGTACCAGCGTGTAGGCTGCATCTCCCTTAGTGAGATGACTCCATACAAACACCATTGCGGTACAGGGTGCGGCACCCAGCAGCACCGCACCGGCCAGGTATTGGTCGGCCAGTTCAGCGGGGATAAGCGACTTGAACAGCACGAAAAAGAAAAGCCAGGCGATGCCAAACATGGTAAACGGTTTGATCAGCCAGTTGGTCACCCCTGTAATCAGGATACCTTTCGGTTTGCGGCCCACGTTCTTCACGCTTTTGAAATCGACCTTCAGCATCATCGGGAAGATCATCAGCCAGATCAGGATGGCAACCGGGATGGAGACATTGGCGTATTCGAACCGATGAACATTGCCGGAACGGATGGGATATATTGACCGATCAGGATGCCCGCCACAATACAGACAGCCACCCAGAGTGTGAGCGTTCTTTCAAAAAAGCTGATACCTTGATTTTTCTTCATATTGTATTTAATAATTAATTTTTATAACCCGATACCGTTATGCTGAAGATACCGGTATCACTTTCTTTAAAACGGATACTCTCTGCAACGGATAGATACTTACCCATTATCTCATCAGGAATACGGATTTCTTTTTGTTTGTGAACGGTGATATTTATAAATCCCTGCAATTCTATTATATTGAGATATTCACTTATCTCTATAGCACCTGAAACGCAGCCTGCATACATCTCTGCGTCACTCTTCAATTCTTCCGGTAAATTGCCATTCAGCACCACATCGGAAACACAGAAATGTCCCGAAGGTTTTAAAACCCTCATCATTTCAGCAAAGGCATTTTTTTTGTCGGGAACAAGGTTCAACACACAATTGGAGACGATTACATCAAAAGTACTATCGGGAAAAGGCATCTCTTCAATATCGCCTTTTACAAACACAATGTTCGAATATCCGAGCTTTTGGGCATTCTCAACTGCTCTGTGAACCATGGCGTCTGAGAAATCAAGTCCGGTTACCTTGCCGGTATCACCAACAATGGCTCGAGCAACAAAACAATCATTCCCGGCACCGCTTCCAAGGTCAAGCAGATGGTCTCCTTTCTTTATGCCTGCAAATTGTGTAGGGATACCACAGCCCAAACCTAAATCGGCATCCGGATTGTAACCTTCCACATTTTGATATTCGTCACCAATCATACTGAACTCCAATCCGCTACAACACCCAGAGGATCCACAACAGGATAATGGGGCCATTTGAATATCTCGATTGGCAATCGCTCCATATTTCTTTTTTACCAACTCTCTAATATTCTCTTTCTCACACTTCACAACAGAGGTTTTAATTGTTCAACATACAGCAGATAAAAATCATGCTTAATCTGATCGCGAATCCTGTAAAATTCACTTAGAATAAACTCATCTGATCCTTTTGCATGGGATGGATCCTCGTAACCCATGTGTAACCGGTGTTTCACCTTACCCATAAATAGAGGACATGTTTCGTTGGCATGGTCGCATACCGTAATCACATAGTCCCATTCCTCATTGATGTAAAGGTCTGCCATTTTGGGGATATGATGACTTATATCAATCCCTGCCTCTTTCATTACTTTCACGGCAGTTTGATTCACCTGCCTGGCAGGTTCGGTTCCTGCCGAACGTACTGTCAACTTCTCATCAAAATGCTGCAGAAAACCATGTGCCATCTGGCTGCGGCAACTGTTGCCGGTGCATAAAATCAGTATCTTCATCTTATTCTGGATTAATAGGTTTTTTAAATGTAATGTGTTGCAACTGAAACGTGTTGCAGACGTTTTTTAAAAGAAGGTGCCATAGACCAGCCCGGTGAAAGTGGCCATGATCATCACCAGCACCACATAAACGAGAGTCTTCTTCGTACCCATCACCCCGCGGATCACCAGCATGTTGGGCAGTGAGAGCGAGGGACCGGCAAGCAGCAGCGCCAGTGCAGGACCTTTGCCCATGCCGCTGGCCAGCAGTCCCTGGATGATCGGCACCTCGGTGAGCGTGGCAAAATACATAAATGCCCCGGTGAAACTGGCGAAGAAATTGGAGAATAGCGAATTGCCACCTACTGCCCACTCGATCCACTCGTTGGGTACCACACCGGGGATGGCCACGTTGTCGTGCGTCGATCCCAGCAGGAAACCGGCAGTCACCACGCCGATGGCCAGCAGCGGCATGATCTGCTTGGCAAAACCCCAGGCCGAGAGGGTCCACTCCCTGTTCTCCTCATCGTTCCGGTCGAAGAGGGTCACAAGCGAGAGAGCAGCGATGCCCACCACCATGGGTACCAGTGGCACCATCCTGGGATTGGAAATGAACTCACTGGCAAGGAATGCCGACAGCGCTGTCGCAACCACACCCAGCAATACCCATTGCCACTTTATCTTTAATACCTTTATCAGCGAGTAGGCCAGCATCAGCCCTAGGAAGCCGGTGATATACCATTTATAAGTGTAGAGATGAAACCAGACGCTCGATTGGTCACCCGAGGCAGGTGCACCCCAGTTGGCAGCCACCAGGATCAGCACCAGCGTGAAGAAGTGGAACATGGTCTGCGACATCGGCCTTTTGGCCGGTGGGGCCTCGAAGTTCATCTGCTCCTCCTGCTTTGCCTTCTCCTCCTTGCGGTAGATAAAGGCCATGGTCAGGCCAATGACTACCGAGAAAAGGATGGCTCCGACCATGCGGGCGATGCCCATCTCCGTGCCGAGAATGCTCCAGGTGAGGATGATGGAGAGGATGCTGACGGCCGGTCCCGAGTAGAGGAACGCTACTGCCGGTCCCAATCCTGCTCCCCGCTTGTAGATACTGGTGAAGAGAGGGAGGATGGTACAGGAGCAGACTGCCAGGATAGCTCCGGAAACGGAGGCCACTGTATAGGAAAGCCACTTCTTCGCGTTCGCCCCGAAGTAGCGGATCACCGACCCCTGGCTGATAAATACCGCAATCACCCCTGCAATGAAGAATGCAGGCAGCAGGCAGAGGAGCACATGCTCCTGCGCGTACCACTTGGAGAGGTCGAGCGTGGCGTCAATGGCGGTCATGAAGCGCTCATTGCCGATGGGCAGAAAGAAGATCACCCCGAAGATAAGGACCATCCAGACCAGGTATTTCAACTCTTTTTTTGATTCCATTGATATCTGTTTTAAGAACACAACTGCAAGTTATATAGGGTCTGCTTATTAAATCCTAATCAGGCACACAATTTCATTTGTGGCTTGACTGGATAAATGTTTATATTTCTCACTTTCATCAGTTTCGATAGAAACGAGACAAAATAAGGAAGGGGAATATCCCTCATGTACCTGATCAGGTTCATCACAAAAATGATAGCCCCTATCCAACTGTTTGATGTCGTGGCCAATCTGGCGCGGATATCATTTAAACCATATCCACGCTTGCCCTGACCAAACTTTCCTTCAACCTGATTGCGTTCCGCCGCCTCTCGTCGCTCTTTACGTTTTTGGTATCTGCTCTTGATCTCTTTTACCGGTTTTCGTCCCAGTGGTTCCCCGGTGTAGCGGATTCTTTTCTCTTTCAAAAACCGTCTGTTCTCCCGGGTGAGATAAATCTTATCCACCTGAACCAGCTCCGGGTATTTCCCTGTCAGTTCCCTAAAGCGTTCGACCTGTGCCTGAAGATCCTGCCCCTCGTTAAAGGCATCCCAGTCAAAATGATCCACCCTGGCATATCCATCCAGCAGGCTGATGTTGATCTTGGCGCCAAACTCCGTCTTGGCCTTGGCCTTGCCACGCACGATGGGACGTACATGCGGCTGATGAATGCTCACGATGCGATCTTCTACTTGATGGCTCTTCTTCTTGTACATGCTCTCCTGTTGTTCCAGCAGATGCTGGATAACAAAAAAATATTTCAGTTGCCGCCTGTTAAAAGGAACCGGTTCATCCTTTATGGTGTCCAGCATCTCATTGATAGTCCGTACATCCCGCTTCAGGTAGTTGATTTGCTTGCGTATCGCTTGTCTTAAAACGTTGGCAGGTTTTCTCTTCATCTTCGATACATTCAAAAAATCCTTGCGTGCAACCCTTCTGTATGTACGGGGTTTATCTTTAATACCCAGTTTTAAACACAACTCATCAATCAACTCCTCGGCCTTTTGACGACTCTCGTTCAGCAGATCCAGATCGGTGGGATACTTGATATCCGCATCACAGACCGTTGCATCCAATTGAAGCTTCCCCTTGTTCCCGGGATGTGGATCAGGGTCGTCATCATTATCATCTTCTTCATCCTTCGTAACCGTGTCAGCCTTTTCTTGTTTTGTCCCGGCTTTCAGCTTCAACCCTTTTCTTATTAAATCGTCTGTCAATGATTCAAAGACATCCAGATCAATGCGTTTCCTGATGGAAACCAGCAGCGAGGGCGTCATTACCTGTTCATAAGTGAAAGCTTCGAGTCCAAGAAAATACTGCATGTAGGGATTCTCCTGGATCATCTCTATCACACCGCGATCGTCCGTCTTCATGATGTGCTTGATGATGATCACTCCCAGCACAAGCCTGGCATCCTTGGTGGGGGCACCACGGTTGCTCTTGAAGTTCTTGTAGTAAAGCCGGGCGAACTCTTCCCAGGGAACTATTTTTGAAAGAACAACCCACCGGTTATTCTCATCCAGTTTTGCCTCAAAAGGCATCTTGAACTCGGATATTGAAAGCTGTCTGGAGCTCTTGTATCGTATCATAAAATGCAAGGTTTATGAAGTAAAAATACTCAATTTCTTGCAGTTATGCAAATTTTATATCGTTTAATTTGCTGATTTTCAGAATAAATATCTATTATTCAGCAGACCCTATATAGACGGCTCAGTTGCGTTATGGCTGTTGAGAGGAGGCTTAAAGCCCCAGTACCTTCCTGATCTCCGCTTCGGAGGGCACATGCCCCTTCAGTTTCACTTCTCCGTCGACCACCACCGCGGGTGTCGTCATCACGTTATACTTCATAATTTCCATGATATCCTCCACCTTGCGGAGGGATACCTCAGTTCCGGACTGCTCCACTACTTTTTTGATGGCGTCGTACGTCAACACACATTTCTTGCAGCCGGGTCCCAATACCAATACTTCCATAATTAATTTTTTTTGTCGTTCAATAATTTGTTCCTTGTAAATCTTTCTCAGATGTTTTGTATAATGTAATAAACGCCCACCATGATAAACAGTGCTGCCACCACACGTTTAAACCACTTCTGAAAACTGTTCATCCTGTTGTAAAACTTACCGATATTGCTCACGCTGTATGCCAGCAGCCAGGCGATGATGATCACCGGGAGCCCTGTTGCGATGGCGAATATCGGTGGCAGTAGCAGTCCCGATGCAGAGGCAATCGTCATGGGGATCAACCCGCCGAAATAGAGCATCCCGCTGTAGGGACAGAATGCCAGCGCGAAGAAGAGTCCCAGCAGAAATGCATCCCAGAAGGTTTTCTTTCCCTTTTTCCTTTCGATCCTCTCAGTCATCTTCCCCACCCCGGGCAGGTTCAGCCGGATGAGATCGAGCATGAAGATACCGATCACCAGCAAGGCGATACCGAGCCAGATACCGCCAACACCCTGCAATGCAGATGCAATCCTGAACTGGCTGGCACCAAAATAGAAGAGAATGCCCAGTGCGGTATAGGTGAACATCCTACCCAAGGTATAGAAGAGGCCGTTGAACAGCACCTGCCTTTTGATATCGATATCTTTGCTCAGATAGGCGGTGGCAGTGATATTCGTAGCCAGGGGGCAGGGGCTGATGGCTGTCATCAGTCCCAGTAGGAACGCAGTGAGCATCGGCCAGCCGGAGGCTTCGGTCATACTCTGCAGAAATTCCATCATGTTATGCGCTGTTTTTACGAAAGTCTACACTCAATCTCTTCCTGCAACATCCCGCTCACCCCTTCCGGATTGGCAAACGCCTTCTGCGTGATGTCAACGTGGTCATCACCCTTCGCAACGATGAGAGCGTTCCAGGTGACACCATACTGTTCCACCAATCCCTTGTTGGCGGCATCATCGGTCGGCACCTCGACAAAACGGACCTGCTCCTGCTCACCATAGATGGCGGCGACCGACTCACGGGCTGCCTTCTCCACTGCGATACAGGTCTTGCAGCGTTGTGATCCGTGAAAATAATAGACATAAACCACTAAAGGATCGGCAGGTGTAACTGTTTGTTCTGTTGAATGATCAGCCGCTCTCTCGGCGGCAGGATTACTGGTTCCCGCCTGCTTGCTGCTCCCGCTTCCGCAGGAAATCAACAGAAAAGCGGATAAAATCAGAAAGAGAATTTGTTTCATCGGATTGATATTTGTTGGTTTCTAACAATAACTCTCAACCTTGGCTACATGGTCAATAAAGCCACCCAGCAACTCCCGCGCCGCCGCCCAGTTGGCCTGGTTAATACAGTACCTGATGGTTGGAGGTGTAAATTCACCCTGTATTAACCCTGCCTCTTTCAACTCGTTGAGGTGTTGCGAAAGGGTGCTCTTGGCTACCGGGATCACCTCCGACATATCGCCATGGTAACAGCAACTCTGACCGGCCAGCATCTGCAAAATGGCGATGCGCACCGGATGGGCCAGCGCCTTGGCGATACGAGCCAACTGCATCTGATCTTCTGTAAAGGGTTGTTTTGACATATTAATTGTTTCTGTTTCGATTGAGTAAAACATTACAGTTCGCAAATATACGAACAGATTGCCAATTCGCAAATATACGAACTGATTTTTTCTCTTTTTTTCGTATCTTTGCAGCTGTTTTTAGGTTATCATTCACATCGGGGAGCAGTTTACACTCCCCTTAATTCTGACTGACAGATGGGTTATTCACTCTCCGCCATGCTGGGCTCCAACAAGGGAGTCAGCTATAAAACAGAGATTTTATCGGGACTGACCGTTGCGGTCGCTCTTGTACCGGAGGCGATCGCCTTCGCCATGATCGCAGGCTTCTCACCTCTCACCGGCCTTTATGCTGCCTTCGTGATGGGTCTTGTCACCTCCATCCTCGGGGGACGACCCGCCATGATCTCGGGTGCCACCGGTGCCATCGCAGTGATCTTTCTGGGATTGATCACTGAACTGAAAACGGCAACGCCGGGTATCGGCAGTGCGGAGATCATGCAATATGTCTTTGCAACCGTGGTGCTGGGGGGGCTTTTCCAGATTGCTGCCGGCCTGCTGAAACTGGGTAAGTTCATCCGCCTGGTGCCCCACCCGGTGATGTTCGGCTTCGTAAACGGGCTGGCCATCATCATCTTCCTCTCCCAGATGCCCACCTTCACCACTATCATCGAGAACAATGCAGCATTGCAATCGCTCTTCTCCGGAGGAGGTATCACCGGGGGTGATCTCTTTCGCAGCGGCATGCGGGAGCTGGCCACGATGGTGGGCCTGGTGCTGCTGACCATCCTGATCATATGGAAGCTGCCACGCTACACCACCGCGGTGCCCGCCTCACTGGTGGCCATTGTGGTGGTTTCTACACTGGTGATCTTCCTGGGGATCCCTACCACCACGGTGGCTGACACTCTGAACCCGGGGGAGACCATCCGGGGGAGCTTTCCGCCCTTCGGAATACCGCAGATCCCGTTTAACGGGGAGACATTGATGCTGATACTACCCTATGCAGCCATCCTGGCGGGGGTGGGACTGATTGAGAGTTTACTGACACTCAACCTGATCGACGAGGTGACCGAGACACGCGGCAATGGTAACAGGGAGTGCATCGCCCAGGGCACTGCAAACATAGCCTCCGGTTTTCTCTCCGGCATGGGTGGCTGTGCCATGATCGGACAGAGCCTGATCAACACCTCATCCGGTGCCCGCACCCGACTCTCCGGCATCTTTGCATCCCTGATGCTGCTGGTCTTTATCATGTTCGGCTCAGGCTTGATCGAGAAGCTTCCGATGGCGGGTCTCACCGGTGTGATGATCATGGTGGCCATCGGCACCTTCGAGTGGGCCAGCTTTCGCACCTTCCGCAAGATGCCGGTCTCAGATGTCTTCGTAATGTTACTGGTGACAGTGATCACCGTGGTGACTCACAACCTGGCGATGGCGGTGCTCACCGGCATCATCTTCTCGGCACTGGTCTTCTCCTGGGAGAATGCGAAGCGCATCCGTGCCAGGAAGAGGGTAGACGAGGAGGGCATCAAGCATTACGAGATTTACGGACCCCTCTTCTTCGGGTCGGTGAAAGCATTTGCAGAGAAATTTGATCCGCTGAACGACCCACAGGAGGTGATCATCGACTTCCGAGAGAGCCGCATCACCGACATGTCGGCCATAGAGGCGGTGAACAACGTGACGGAACGCTACCGCAAACAGGGTAAGCGGGTTCACCTGCGTCATCTCAGCGACGACTGCAAACTGCTGCTGCGCAACGCTGATGCAATCATTGATGTAAACGTGCTGGAAGACCCCACTTACAAGATCCCGGTGAACAATCCAAAGAAACTGATAAAATAACAGTACAAATGAAAGAGTGGGTAAAGCTATTAAAGAATCATCCGTTGCTGATGTCCTACGGGTTCTTCTTTAACTTTTTTTCATCCTTCGGGCAGACCTTTTTCATCTCCCTGCTCGTTCCCTTCTGGATCGTGGAGATAGGAATCACCAACAGTGAATTCGGCAGCATGTACGGACTGATCTCTGTCACCTCAGCCCTCACCCTTCCCCTCTTCGGCCGCTACATCGACCTAATGCCACTGCGCCGGTACAGCCTGATCATCTTCATCGGGTTGATTCTCTCCGTCGCCCTGCTTACCGCTGCCAACAGCTTTCTCCTGCTGCTGGGAGGCCTCTTCCTGGTAAGGCTCTTCGGCCAGGGACTGATGACACACACCGCCTCCACCGGCATTGCCAAGCTGTTTGACAGGGAGAGGGGCAAAGCGCTCGCCTTCACCTCCCTGGGGCATCCCGCCGCGCAGCTGATCCTGCCCTTCCTCTTCGCGTTGGTGAGTGCACTGGTCAGCTGGCGCCTCTCACTGATCCTGCTGGCACTGCTCGCGCTCTTCCTGATGCTGCCGATGATCATACGCATCACACCGGACAAGGAGAAGGCAGTCACTACTTCGCAAAATGGTTCCGGAAGGGAGGGCAAGAACCACTTCTTGCTTAGCCGCACCTTCTGGCAGATCGCTGCCAACATCTTCCTGATGCCCTTCCTCAGCACTGCCATCATGCTATACCAGTACACCATCGCGGAGCAGAAGGGATGGGATCCCTCCTGGGTGCTCTTCTCCTTCTCCTTCTTCGCCATCTTCAACGGTCTCTCCATCTTCTTCTCCGGCGACCTGATCGACCGCTACAGCGGCATCCGGCTCTTCCCATACTACCTCCTGCCAGCCCTGGCAGGATTCACCGCGATGACATTGTTCGACAACAAGTGGATCTTCCCGCTCTTCTACGGATTGCTGGGGATCTCGTCGGGATTGGGCAGCACCATAAAGACTGCAGTGCAGGCGGAGGTGTACGGCATCGCCCAGCTGGGCCAGGTGCGCAGCTATCTCTCCACCATCATGGTATTGGGTACCGCCGCCGGCCCCCCGGTACTGGGAACCCTGCTCGATACCAAATTCTCAATAAGCCATGTCATGCTCTCGGCAGCCCTGCTGACGGTGGTGGTCTTTTTGGTCAGCCTGCTGATGAAAGTGAATAGAACAACTTAACGCCATCCGAAGAGCAACGGAAAGAGGAAGGTTACAATCACTGTCCACAGGGCGTAAAGGGGCAGGTAACGGGCAAGGGTCAGCTCCACCCGCCGGATCTCCTTCCCCTTGAACAGTACCCTCCAGAGGTCGACCGTCATGAGAATCAGGTTGACCAGTACCAACAGGTTGGCACCCAGCACCGCTGTCCGGTTGGGAGTGAAGCCATACTCACCGAGGCGGTAGAGGATGGCCGACAAGGCGATCAGGTCGATGGCCATGGTGACGAGCGAAAGCAAGAAGAGAATCCACTCGCTGAACCGCTGCCGCTTACGGTGCGACATGCCTGTGACCGTGAAAACGATGATCGCTGTCACTCCCAATAACATCAGATTGAATATCAACAGGAACTCCCGGTCGGAATAGGGATCCTTCCCGGTCGCCACAACCGCAACGAGAAAAATCAGGAGCGTGAGCAGCACAAGGGGACTGAATATCGCGGCGATGACCGGCGCAATCCTGTTTGTCAGCGAGGGATAGCTCCTTATGATAAAGGTGGCCACGATGGGGGCTGCCACGAGACCGACCAGCGCGACGTTCTCCATGTAGAGATCCTCTATCCGCATGTCGATGGCGGAGAAGAGCCCGATGGTCAGCCCGGAAAGCAATGCCCCCGCGATCAGGATGAGCGCTGTCAGGATGGCCAGGTCACCATTGTAGCGGATGTAACCGACCCGCCGCGCAAGGTCTTTCCGGTCGAACCCGATAAAGAGCAACCCGTAGAAGGACCAGAGCATCAAGGGAAGATGGATGTAGGCTAACACTACCGTATCTCTATCCTTCGCTGGTGGCAGCAGATTGATATAGAGTGCCGAAAGTGCAAAAACGAAAAAAGAGACCACTCCCTGTAACCAGTTTCTCTTTTCCCCTGCAAGGTAGATGTAGAGCGACAGCCCGGCAAAGACGATGATTCCGATATGCTTCGCGTAAAAAGTCTCCTCGTCGGGATCAAAGCCTGCCAGCAGTGGTATTTTCACCAGCAGGGCTGCGAGCAGACAGCCCGCGAGCATTGGCAGCAGCTCTTTCCACTCTGCCTTACGACTTAAATCTGTTTCCATAATTATTGTCTGATAAAGGTGATGTTATGAAATTGGTATCACTCTCTGCCTGCACCTGGTTCAACTCCGGGTCAGGACTGCAAAAGATTTTCAATGGCATGAATGTGTTTCGTGAATGCCTTTTTACCCAGGGGAGTGGCACTGTAACGGGTCAGCGGCTTGCGATCCAGAAATGATTTAGAGAAGGTGATGTAGTTGCTCTTCTCCAGTGAGCGCAGGTGGCTGGCCAGGTTGCCGTCAGTGACACCAAGCAGCTCCTTCAGCGAGGTGAAATCGAGTTGCTCGTTCACCATCAGCGCTGACATGATACCCAGCCGGATCCTGTTCTCGAACGCCTTGTCCAGATCTTTCAGAAACTCCTTCACACCCCTCCCCTTTTGCGTTGAATCAACAGGCCATACACCATCTGAAAAAGGCCAAAGCCAAGCATCCAGATGTAAAGGCTCTGACCGATAAAAATGAGAGCCAGCAGCCCCAGCATAATCTCCGCCAAACCCAGGTAGCGGATGTGACTGAGGGTATAGTGACTTCCGTTCACCAACGCCAGCCCATAAAAGAGCAGCGTCATAGCCGGCAGGAAACCGACATATCCCATCCGGAGCAGAATCACACAGACGATGCCTCCGGTGATCAGCGGAATCAGCAGACTGACCAGCAGCCTTTCGGCCTGGGCATCCCACACGCGTTGGCTCTCCCTCCTGCTCTTGCGAAGGGTAAACCACAAGGCACTTACTACCGACAGCAGCAGGGTGCCGCATGCTATCAACACCAGAACCCGCAACTCTTCGTCATTGATCACCACCGCCTCCCCCAGGAGATAATTGCCGCGACTGAAAACCAACTGCCCTGCCAGCAATGCCCCTGCCAACGCTATAAGACCGGTCGACACCCCCGACAAACCACTCAGCGAGAGAAAGCGAGAGGAACGACTCATGATCTTCCGTATCTCACTCAAATCATTCAGGTATTTTTCTTTTTCCATTTGAAAGTACTTTGTTCCGCAAAGTAAAACATTACACTTTAAACATGCAAAATAATGAATTGTTTACAACACTCTTTTAATTTATATTAAGAGTATTCCTATTTTCAGATCGGCAAGAAATCGGAGGGTAAGAGATTGTCTCAAAAGAGAGGCAGTCTCTTTTTTTTTATGTAATATGCCTCATCCTGAAATTGCGATTCGCATGTTTTTGAAGGCTCTTCTTATATTCTAAGTTAATACCACCCTTATATCCACTCCCATAATTCTTGGAGTGGATATAAGGGTGCAATAAGGGTGCAATAAGGCTAGAGGCACCCAATACCCTGTCTCGGCCTTGTCTCGTCCTGAACAGGGTTACTCTAAAAAAACAATGTAAATACAAAAAAAGGTCATCTCATGCGATGATATAAGACAGCCTCAAAGAAGGTGGACACGCTGATTCTCCTCCAAATATAGGCAAAAGACAATCTGTTCATCCGTATAGATCAGGGTGATGGACAAGCAGGTGGAGAGTTTGAAAAGGGAAAGTAGATGGAGAAGATCTTGCGGTTGTGAGCAAAATCAGAATGGGTAGCCAATGGCGAAATGGAAGGCAAAGTCGCGTCCAAAGTTTGGTTTGAAGATGGTCCAGCGGGAACCCACCGGGAGTGCGGGGTTGTGGGCCTTCATGCCACCGTCCACACGAATGAGCAGGAAGTTGAGATCGAATCGTATTCCCAGGCCATAGGCTACGGCCAGCTCCTTGTAGAAATTGCTCCACTCAAAGAGGCCGCCCGGCTGTTCGCTATACTCTCGGATGGTCCAGATGTTGCCGGCATCTACGAACCCGGCTAGCTCGATCAATTTGGTGAGCTTGCGACGGTACTCCACGCTGAAGTCCAGCTTCACGTCTCCCACCCTTCGCCCGAAATCGGAAAGAGTGGAATCGTTGTTGTAGGATCCCGGCCCCAAGGTACGGGTGCTCCAGCCTCTCACGCTGTTGGCTCCTCCACCGAAGTAACGTTTCTCAAAGGGCAGGATGGTTGAGTTGCCGTATGGATAGGCAACACCGATAGCGGCATGGGCAGCAATCGTGCGCTGGTCATCAATGCGGTAGGTAGGAGCGAAATCAATATCCCCCTTGACGTACTCGGCATAGGGGATTTTGAAGAACTCGTAGAAGCCACGGCTGTTCTGCTCACCCCCACCCAATCCTGTGACGATGCGGGGCAGCCATCCGGCTACCTCCACTCCGGAGCGGATGCGGAAGGGTATCTTGGGCATGGCACGTCGGCCGATGCGATTGTAATTGGTATAGGTTAAATTATAAGCAGTGCGGACGATCAGTTGCTCATCATAACTGTAACGCAGAATCGGATTGGCCTCCTCACTCAGGTATAGTTCCTTGAAACGTTCCGACGACCAGGGCATTCGCACATAGGTGACGCCCATCGGTTCCAGCACATGCAACAGCTTCCACTCCATGGAAGACCACTGGAAACGGGTGGAAAGGTTGAAGAATTGCCGGAAGTACTCGGGACGTTTTTGAAAATTGGCACCTATGGCATATTCTGTAGAGGCAGAAGGCTGGTCCTGAAGTCGTTTCAACATCCAGGGGAGCAGCAGTTGCGGAATGGAAAGAAACACCTCTGCTCCATATTCATAGTAACTGTTGTCCAACAGGTCGAGACTATCAGTGGGACGGATAAACTCATAGGCAGCGTTGAGTCGCACCCTGAAAGTCTCCCCTCCCCTGAGAAAGTTGCGATGCTCGTAGGTGACATTGCTGGCCACCCCCAGATCGCCCGCCGAGTTGGTAGCATCGACCCCGAACTGCAGGTAGTGGAGGTTGCCCGGGAAGAGAGTGATGCGCGAATCGATCATGCTTGAGTCGTTCCGTTGCATTCGTTGCATATTTATTGCAGT
This sequence comes from Dysgonomonadaceae bacterium zrk40, assembly GCA_016916535.1. NCBI lineage: Bacteria > Pseudomonadati > Bacteroidota > Bacteroidia > Bacteroidales > Dysgonomonadaceae > Dysgonomonadaceae bacterium zrk40. The sequence goes on along the minus strand of CP070276.1, from coordinate 2,781,016 downwards.
CTGGTTCACCGGTCCCATGCCATTGAGGGAGGAGTAGGTACGTTCCACAATCCTGTCGGAGTAGAGCCTTCCGGGGCGGATGAAGGTGTTGTAGTAGACCGCCTTTGGCAGGAGGAAAGGTTCTTTTTCAGAGATGATCTGTAAACCCCTGTATAATATTGTGTCTAGTTGATTGTGACGGGTGGAGTCTTTCAACATATCCTCGTTCACACCGTTGATCACAGTTACTTCACCAATCGTGTACTGCTTATGACGAGTAGTGTCACTGGGATTGTTCAGTGCCATTGTTACATCCACCTGGTGATCGCCCACCGTGGTGTCCGCCATGAAGTATAAATCATCTTTCACAAAGTCGTAATAACCCCTGTTTCGCAAGATAGTTGTCAGGTTCTCCCTTCCATCCTCCAATACCCCCAGATCGAAGAGGTCACCCTCTTTGATAATCTCCGGTCTACGGCTGCTTTGCAGGATGTTATGGATGGTGGTATCGGCTGAGCGTATGGTGTCACGGAACGAGCGGATGCGGTGCGGTTCATTCCCTGTAACAAGGAAGGAGATATCCGCCTTCTTATCCTTCTTCACCACGGAAGTGTCTACTTCTGCATTGAGATATCCCTTGTTGTTGAGATGCAACCGGATCTGCTCGGCTGAGATTTCAGCAAGTTGCTCGTTGAAGAGCACAGGAGCTTCACCGTAACGAAGGAGCTGACGGTTGAGCCAGGTGGAGTCGTTGTCGGGGATGTTGTACATGTGCAGTTTGAACTTGCCAATCACCGGCATGGAGGAATTGGGGCGCTGACGCAGATAGGGTTTCAGTTCAGAGCCCCCTATACCGTTCACATCCGATTCAATCTTCACCTGGTTCAGGAGATAACTGCCTTCAGGCACCTTCTTCGTCACATTACATGCGACAAGCAACAGAGACATTATGACAATGACATATTTCCTCATAAGACGCTATTCTTTCTCTTCCTTCCTTCTGGTCACACGAAAATCGAACAGTTCACGGAACGAGCGGGCTTCCTTGGTCACCACCACCCCTACGCCCTGCGTGGTGGGTGTCCGCCGGTAGAAACGCTCGTTGGCACGGTTAAAAGCACGGATCATGAACCAGTTGTTGATGTCATACTCCAGTTCAAACTCGCCCATAAAAGCCTGCTGAGTGGCCAACATACTGTTGTCGCCATAGCTCAGGTTGGTGGTGATGCGCAAACGGTCATTGAGCAGACGGGTGGAGACATCAACCCCCATGCGCACATTGTCGAGTGTACCATCTACCGACTCCAGGTTGGTGCTGATGGACCAGTTATCGCTCAGCGCACTGGCAAAAAGTGCATCCAACCCCCTTGCGAGGGTGTTGGCAGCAAAACGGCTGAAGACAGAGGGACCGAAATTCATATCCGGTGATCCCTCGGAAGGGATGAAACTGCCGGTAGTGGCGAGGTAGGCGAACTGCAGGATCTTGGTCTCCTCAGTATTGATGAAACTGTTCACCCGTTGCTGTATGTCGTTCGAGCTCTCCGGCAACTCAATGTCGTATTGCAAGTCCATCGCCTCCAGGTCGCCCAGGATATGCAGCAGTGCATTCACCGGCACGCGGGTATTGGCCAGCTCGGTTGTGAAGGTGGGGCTGAGTGCTGCAAGGTCGGCTTTCACCGACAGGTACGCGGTGATGTTGAACTGTGTGTTGAGCGGGTTGCCCTCCATGGTGAGACGGCTCCCTTCACGGATGTTAAAATCGATTGTTCGCAGGTTCTGCAGGTTGTAATGAAACTTTCCGCTGTTGATCACATAATCACCATACAGTCGTACCGGTGGAGTAGACCGTGAATTGAAATCCACGTTTACCTCTCCCTCACCACTCACTTCAAGCGCGTTGCCCGTAGTTGGGTCGAGCACCACCGCAGCCTCGAGCATGGGGGTGAGGTTGACCGTGGCACGCATTACGATGGGAATGCCTGATTTGAGGCGCGACTGGGATTTCTCATTCTCACCATTGTTCTTTTTCAGGAAAGCAAGCGAGTCGTTCTCCTGTGGGGTGTTGATGTACACGATGCCGCTGTACTCAGTGGCACGAGCCGTCTGAGGCAATACTACCGTAACATTCGAACGGCTGGTACTGTAAAGATTCCCGCTACCGAATATCCCTGATGAGGAACCGCTTACGGTTAGATCACCAGAGAGACGCAGGTTGCCGTAGGCCATCATATCTGTACGGTTCTCATTGTTGAGCAACATGAAGTCGTTCATCCTGATGGAGGCATTGTAAGCCATCCCCCCGAAGTTGGCGTGCGACAGGTTTAGGTTAACCATGGCGCTGTTGTTGTTCTGGTCGCGGATCACCAGGTTGCGCAATCCCACGTTGTCAGGGTTGATATCGATGGTATCCGATATGGAGTAGGCAACGTTGGTAAAGGCCACCCTCATCTCACCCTTGTCGATACCCAGCCATCCCCGGGTGATTGGGGCCGAGGGCTTGCCGGTAATGGTGACTTCTGAATTAAGCGAACCTGACAGTTCACTGAATATGTTAGTGGTAAGTGGTTGAACAGCTTTCAGGTCAAACTCCTGAATATGGAGGTTGACATTCATCGGCAGGGGACTCTTCTCACCAAGGGGAACATAACCTTTGAGATCGAGCAGTTGTTTCTGTCCGTTGACGAGGTAAGCATTCAGGTCAAGACCGGAGTAAAGGTTGTCCCAGTTGGCTTCAATGGTGAAGGTACCGATGGTATCATTGTTGACGGTGATATTTTCAATCCGCAGGTCCTCGGTATGCACCATCGGGCTCTCCAGCATCTGCCGCACATAAATATCACCATTGATGGAACCGGCAAATTGTGATATGTTGAATGCTGCAAGGATGTTTGCCAGCTCAGTGTTGTTGAAGAAGACCCTTACATATTCGGCCTCATTTTTCGAAGCAACACCCTCGACACCCAGCAGCAACATGTTATCTTCCCTCAATCCGAAGTTATCGATGGTGATCCGATCCTTTCGATAGGTGATGGCTGCATCGTTTACATCCACCCTCTTACCATTGAACATAAGGCTGGTGGGGTGTATCCGGATATCGGAGGCAAGCTGATCGGCTTCATCACGCATGAAATCCATAGAGATCCATATCTCCCCCTCCGCGTTGGTTTTACCCTGTTCGAGATCGATAAAAATATGGTTATCAAGCTTGTTGCCTGCGGCATCGCTGTCAAGGCGGGCATTGATGAAACCGTTATCCTGCACCAGGTAGCTGTTCACATTCAGACCAATGCCGTTTGAGACGTTCGTCCGCAAGTCCAGACGAGTCTCACGGATATCACTGTTGCCCATCATCAGTCGCGGCAGATAGCCCTCAATCAGCAATGGCTCATCAGCCGCCATATTTACCGTGCCCTTCAATGTGGCATGCTCTACGTTATAAGCCGGTAAGCCAAAGGCAAAGGAGAGATCTTCGGTGTTCTTTATCAGCAGGTCCAACTGGAAATTGTTATTCCGTGTCACGGATTGATCCTGTGCAGTAATCAGGGAGGGAAGATGAGGTTGCAGCACCTGCATCAGCTCACGTCCGATGCTGGAGAAATAGTAATCGCCACTCATCTCAGCCTCCAGGAAGGAGGAATAAATCTGCAGCTTCTTCCCCTCACCACTGTCGCCCAAAGCCTGTAGGTAGATGGGACCGGGGTTATAGATGAAATTGCTGTCACTCAATGATGTGTTGTCGATCACCAGTGTACCTACCATCTCGTCGATCGTGCGACCTGTAAACTCACCGTCGAGGGTAAGACTCACTCTCGGATCTTTCCAATGATCCATCATGAGAAAAGGACGCAGGTCAAGCTGATCGACGCTTCCTTCCACGTCGAAACGCAATTCCTCACCAAAGGTGATGTCACCCATTAAATCCAGCGTGTTGCGTTCACCCTCGCGCCTGATCTGTGCCGTGACATTGTCACCGCTGTAGCTGCCTGCAAAATTGACCCCGGTATAATGATACCCCTTATAATAAGCCGATTCAAGGGTGCCATTGGCATCCACGGTAACCAGTGACGGCTCAATCGTCAGCTTCACTTCTGACGAAAGGGATGCATCCCCCAGGCCGGTCTTCTCACCAAGGATATTTGCCAGACGAATCTCATCAGCCCGCACCGGCCCCTCGAAGGTCATCAGCTTGAAACCGTTGCGGATTGCCCCCCTGCCGTTCATGCTCACCTCACCCTGTTCGGTTAAGACGGAACCCTCATAACGGAAACTGTTCAACCGGCCATCGGCCTTCAAGCGGAGATCCATGTCTCCTAGCGCCAACAGCTGCTGTGGCGATGCAAAACCGGGAGGCCCTATACGGATAAAAGACTCAAGGTCCTCCTGCGACACAGAGAGATCGCTAATCAACAGTTGAAGGTCGCTCCGTTCAAAATTACGGTAATCTTCAATCTTACCGGTGAAGTTGATGTGGGTATCCGCTCCGTAACGGAAAAGGAACTCATCAACGGTTGCCTCCGGGAGTTCGCCCTCGGCTTTCAGGTCAAAAGAGATTGGTTTGTGGAGATGTAACAATCTGGAAGAGAAGATAGCAATATCCCTTGGGTCACTCTTTTCACTCTGGGCTTTCACGGCAAACGCCTGGCTCTTCCGGTCGAAGGAGGCATCAGACACCTCGAGCTCAGTATTGTTGAGATGGAGCTGCAGTCCATCACTCTCAATCCTGGTACCCTTTCCCACAACGGAGGCCTTGAGGTTGTAAAGAGTTAATCCGGCATTCACCTCTGTGAATACCATCAATGCGACCTCTGCCTGCATTTTTTCTATGCTTTCAAAATCCGCATTACCCCTGAAATTGAAGTGGTGCAGGTCGATGTGGTTCGCATTGAACTGTCCCGGGGTAGTGGGAGCCGAATCCACATGGTAATGGAGCGATGCCTCCTTGATCAAAAGCTCCTCAGCCGTAATGCGCCACTTGCTCTTTTCAACTTTCACAGTATCTTTTTCGGAGGCGAATGCATCGATAAGGAACTGAAAGTTAAATGGTTCGTTGGGAGACGGACGATGCACGTTTGCCACCAGATTCTCCAGTCCAGCTTTCTGTACGTAGACCCTTTTTTTCAGCAGCTCCAGTGCATGAATGCGCACAGCTATCCTGTCGGCATAGAGCAATGTATCCTGTTGCTGATCCTCCAGGTATAGGCCGTTCAGTTCTACCGTGTTGAACAGTTTGATACGGATCCCCTCAAGTGATGCCTCCGTTCCGATCATCGGTTTCAGCTTGCCGATGGCGATGCCCGCAGCCTTCTTCTGGAGAGCAGGAACACTCAATGCGATGTAGAGTATGATATTAACCAATATAACACTTACAACGATGATCGCGAGTATGCGGGCTGTTTTCTTTACCAATGTGATGGAACCAATTGAGGGTTCAGGACTTGATTTGTTTCTGTTGCAATGATACGAAAAAATGGCTAATAGCACTTTGTTTCAGTGCTATTTTTTAACCTAAATAGAGTCTTCTTTCATTTTTTTCCATAACAGGGAGCTGTCGCCGTAACTGAGGAAGCGATACCCCTCCTGCAAGGCATAGTCGTAGATCTTCTTCCAATCATCCCCCACGAAAGCGGCAATCAACAAAAGCAAGGTGCTCTGTGGTTGGTGAAAGTTGGTGATAAGTGCGTCAGGGAAGTGAAAGCGGTAACCCGGTGCAATGATGATCTGGGTGTTGGCCATCAGGCGCTGCTCCCCGGTTCGGTCAAGATAGCCGAGAATGTTTTGCAGTGCAGCGGATGGTGTTATTGTTGTCTCTTCCTCATAAGGTTCCCATTGCATCACGTTCAATTGATCAGGTTGCAGATCTGGGTGATCCTGCAACTTCCGGCCAATATAATAGAGGCTCTCCACCGTACGCAGAGAGGTTGTACCCACCACCACCAGCGTGCCCTGATGGTGCAACAACTTCTTGATGGTTTCCCGCTCCACTGAGATAAACTCTGTATGCATCTCATGATTGGCAATTGTCTCGCTCTTCACCGGTCGGAAGGTGCCTGCACCCACATGGAGAGTAACCTCAGTAGTCTCAATCCCTCTGGTGTGAAGTCGCTCCATCACCTGTGGGGTGAAATGTAGTCCGGCCGTAGGTGCCGCAACAGAGCCTTCAATGCGAGAATAAACGGTTTGATATGTTACCTCATCCTTCTCTTCGGTAGGCCTGTTCAGATAGGGAGGAATAGGCAACCTACCCGCCGCTTCCAGCAGTTCGGAGAAGGTGAATCGATCATCATCCCAGCTAAAACGAATCTCACTCTCTGTTCCGCTGCGTGAACACCTTTCAGCCTGAAGCGTCACCACCCCTTTATCAGTTGGCACCTTCATCTCAAGAGGATCCTCCTTCCACCTTCTGGCATTTCCGGTCATGCACTGCCAGGCACAGGATTTACGCTGCTGAAAGTTGATCGCATAATCGGCCGGCAGGGAGGGTGTGAGACAGAAAATCTCAATGCGGGCTCCACCCGGCTTATAAAACAACAGTCGGGCATGGATGACCCGGGTATTGTTGAATAACAACAGACTGCCTTTAGGAAGCCTGTCGGGAAGTTCGACAAATGCGTTGGAACTGATCTCTCCCTCCTCATACAGCAACAGCCGGGAGGCATCCCGTTGAGGAAGCGGATACCTGGCGATTTTATCTTCGGGAAGTTCGTAATGGAAACGGGATATGGGCAGATGGACAATCTCCTCTTTTTTCATTTTTTATTAACGCAAAAAGGATTTTTCTTTTTTATTAATTCATTTATTCTGCAAATTTAGTCATCTTTGTAACAGCTAACAAACATAAGAGAGCCCAAACGGAGTTTTCCAACCCGAAAAAGATGGACTTACGTGTAACTGAAAAATCAGAAAAATGAAGAAATTATCGGTAGGCGACAAAGTACGGTTTCTCAGCACCGTGGGGGGGGGTACCGTCAAAGGTTTCCTCAACAAACAGTTGGTAATGGTGGAGGACGAACATGGGTTCGACCTGCCGGTGTTGGTTTCTGATTGTGTGGTGGTGGAGGCTTCAGGCAACGAAAAGATGGGTCAGGTTGCCGAAAAAGAGGAACTGATTGCAAAAGAAGAGGCAGCACAAAAGACACCCGAAGCGAGGGTAACCGTCACCGACATCCCGGAAGAGACCCGCGAAGGAGAACAGATCACAGCTTGCCTGGCATTCCTACCCTCCGATGTAAAGAATCTCACTACCACCGGATATGAATGCTACTTCGTGAACGACAGCAATTACTGGCTCTTCTTCAATTACATGAGCCGTGAGAACAACAGTTGGAAGAGTCGTTACAGTGGCAGCGTGGAACCAAACACCAAAATCTTCCTGGAGGAGTTCGGAAAGGAACAACTCAACGAGATAGAGAAGGTATCTGTGCAATTCATCGCATTCAAACACAACAAACCGTTCCGATTCAAAAATCCCTGCTCCGTGGAGCTGCGCATCGACACAGTGAAATTCTACAAACTGCACAGCTTCCGCGAGAATGATTATTTTGAAGAGGATGCATTGCTCTTTTACCTCATCCGTAACGATCAGCCCGAACGGGAGATACTGGTCTCAGCAGGCGAAATTGAGAGAGCACTCAGGGAGAAAGAAGTTCCCGAAAGACGTCCCCGAATCCAACGAATCGACAAAAGAGAGAAAAATGCTGTTGTGGAAGTGGATCTCCACATCGATCAGCTGATCGACACCACTGCCGGGATGAGCAATGCCGATGTACTGGAATACCAGTTGCAGAAGTTCAATGAGGTGATGTCCGAACACCGACACAACAAAAACCAGAAAATTGTCTTTATTCACGGCAAAGGAGATGGTGTACTGAAAAAAGCCATCCTGAGTGAACTGAAGAAGAGATATCCTACCTGCTTCCATCAGGATGCATCCTTCCAGGAATATGGCTATGGAGCTACCATGGTCACCATCAAGTAAACAACAACTACGAATATGAAAAAATCAATCCTTTTACTCAGTGTGATGATCCTGTTGTCAGGATGTGATATCATGAACAAGATTGGGGGTGCTTATCAGCTTTCCCAAAGTGAATACCGTTACAAGTCACTCAACAACATACAACTCTCGGGCCTTAACCTGGGTGATGCATCCAGCATATCGCTCTCCAACCTGGCCACCATTGCCACCATCCTCTCAGGAGGTTCGGGAATGCAAACCATTCCCTTCAGCATGACACTCAACATGGATGTCTCCAATCCTAACACCACCGCCGCTTTTCTTGATGCACTTGATTATGCCATCCAGATCAACGATATGGAGTTCGTGGAGGGGAAGATGGACATTCCAATCCGCATAGAACCGGGTGAAACAAAGGTGATAGGGGTGCCCATCAGCGTGGACCTGAAAAGCATTATGAATCGCTACTCCCAAGAGAGGGTGACCAGCGAGATGAGCGCTTTTCTCGGCATCACACCAAACGAAACATCGGTATCCGTGAAACTCTGGCCCAAATTTTATGTGGGTGAAACACTGGTGAAGGTACCGGCACCCATACCCGTAGTTTTCAACTTCGGCGGCAAATAGGGTTGATGATGGATAAAACCCAAAAGCAATTACGACAGGAAGCCATCGCCCGCATCCTCGGCTGCTCCTCTATCGACAGTCAGGAAGAGTTGCTGCAACGTCTTGCCGAGGAGGGTTTTGAACTGACACAAGCAACCCTGTCACGTGATTTCAGGGAGATGAAGATCGCCAAGACCCCGGACAATGCCGGCAATTACTTCTATCGGTTACCGGGCATTCAACTGTCACAAACAAGAGTGGTTAAACAGGGAATCATGTCCCCATTCATACGCCATGGACTGCTCGGCATTGACTTCTCCGGTCAGATGGCGGTGATCAAGGTGCCGACAGGCTATGCAAAAGGCATCGCCTGTGACATTGATGCCAATAACATCAAAGGTGTGATGGGCACTCTTGCGGGTCACGATACGGTGTTAATGATCCTCAACGAGCATGCCGAAAAATCAGATATCCTACATGCGCTGAAACTGATTTTTGACTCATAGGCCCGGTTGTGGCACCTCATCGAATAAAATACGTGCACGACATGCGACCCCCTTTTCACGGGTCTCCATCTGGAAATGATAATCACCTGGCGACATCTCCTGCCTGTAAACCACTCCCACATCTCCAAACACAATCTCTTTCAAGAAATTGACTTCAAATCGCCGGATATGATGAGACCTATAAAAGTCGAGTGAAAAGCAATCAGAGAACCACTGTATATAATTAAGGCTATTGGCATGGCTGTTGATGTCGATGTCGCTATACTTCACCTGAAAATGATTGGCCTCCTCTCCCGTAACATTCGGAATGCGCCCCGGCTCACCGATAGGTGTTGATTCTTTCACCACAAAATGTTGCATTCCAGGCAGCGTGTCAAGCAACACGCTGCGTCGTGAAACCATATCAATAACCGCCCACGAAGAAGCAGCATGGCCAATCACCTTTCCTGAGCCATCAAACAGCCGGAAGTTACGGGTGGTGAAAGCAGTACCAATCTTCTCTATCCAGGTATCAATGACCAGGCTGTCGCTCTCATCCGGTATCCGATCCATATCTATTACCAGGCGTGAGAGTACCCAGGTGAAGTTGTCACTTTGCAACTCCAGCAAGCCGAAGCCGTTCTCGTCGGCATTGCGGCCGGCAGTGATCAGCACGAAGTTTGTGAGAGAACTGAGTGAGAGTCGGCGGCGGAAGTCTATATCCTGCGCTTCGATCTCGTAACGATAGGTTTTCTTTGCACTCATAAGATTTTTTCTTGACTTGATCTGCAAATGTAAGCATTATTTGCCGGAGAGCATCCTGATCAACCGGTTCAATCAGTTGCGTTGTGCAGGATTAATTTTATCGCTATCTTTGTAAGAAGCAACATAATCCGGTTACACAACTGAAAACAATGAAATCGATCAAAGAACTCTACCGCATCGGCAACGGACCTTCCAGCAGTCACACCATGGGACCAAGGAAAGCAGCACAGCTCTTTGCAAATGCCTTCCCCGGTGCTGCCCGTTTCACGGTGACCCTCTACGGCAGCCTTGCCGCCACCGGCAAGGGACATCTTACCGATGTTGCGATCATGCAGGTGCTGGAACCATTGGCACCAACCACCATTGTATGGCTTCCATCCACCTACCTGCCCTTTCATCCCAATGCACTGAAACTGGAAGCTTATGATGCCGGCAACAAGCTGCTCGAGACATGGACCCTATACAGTGTGGGGGGAGGAGCTCTCTCGGATGGGCAGAAAATTATCGGCCTCTCCGAAGATCAGGAGAGGGACATCTACCCCATGTCAACGCTGACGGAGGTGATGGATTGGTGTGAGCGTACCGGTAAAATCTACTGGGAATACGTGGAAGAGTGTGAAGGAGCAGGCATCTGGGAATACCTCGACGAGGTTTGGGAGGTGATGAGGGCAGCAGTGACGCGCGGTCTCGACAACGAGGGGGTGTTGCCTGGCCCCCTTGCTCTCCATCGCAAAGCTGCAGGTTATTTCATCAAGGCAAAGGGTTACAAGGCATCACTCCAGTCCAGGGGACTGGTCTTTGCCTATGCTCTGGCGGTGTCGGAAGAGAATGCCTCAGGCGGCGAGATTGTCACCGCACCGACCTGTGGCTCCTGCGGTGTGGTACCGTCGGTCCTGTTTCATCTTGAAGAGATCCGCAAGTTCAGCCGCAACCGAATACTGCGAGCCCTCGCCACTGCAGGCCTCTTTGGCAACATCGTGAAGGAGAACGCCTCAATCTCGGGTGCCGAAGTAGGATGCCAGGGAGAGGTGGGGGTTGCCTGTGCCATGGCGGCAGCAGCTGCCAGCCAGCTTTTCGGGGGTAGTCCGGCCCAGATTGAGTATGCTGCCGAGATGGGGCTGGAGCATCATCTTGGGATGACCTGCGACCCGGTATGCGGATTGGTTCAGATCCCCTGTATTGAGCGCAACGCTTACGCTGCAGCCCGTGCACTTGACGCCAACCTCTACGCATCCTTCACTGACGGTATCCACCGTGTCTCGTTCGACCGCGTGGTGAATGTGATGAAGGAGACAGGGCATGACCTGCCGTCGCTCTACAAGGAAACCGGTGAGGGGGGACTGGCCAGGGGACACACCTTCACCCATTAACCATGGAGGATGGCTGTCGGAGATACTCTGCCGCAACCTTCTTTTTTCGCCGTTCATATACTTTTCCGGCATCACAACCGTTATATGAACGGTATTACGTAATCAACCAACTGTTAAAGAAAGATGATAGATTATATCAAGGGAGCGGTGGCTGAGCTGACCCCCGCCGATGTGACAATTGAATGTGGAGGGATTGGCTACAAAATGCACATCTCACTCAATACCTTTGCCGCCATCAATGGCAAGAGGGAGACCATGCTCTATGTTCACGAATCGATCAGGGAAGATGCTCACCTGCTGTTCGGCTTTGCAGAAAAGCATGAGCGGGAATTGTTTCAGCATTTGATCAGCGTCTCAGGTGTGGGACCCGGTACCGCCAGGATGATCCTCTCATCCCTGAGCTCACGTGAGTTGGAAAATGTGATCGCTTCGGGGGATGCCATTCAGCTCCAATCGGTAAAAGGTATCGGTGCTAAAACGGCACAGCGAATCATCGTGGATTTGAAGGATAAGATTCGATTCAACGACGAAAACAGTCCGCTGGCACTCCCGTCAAAAGAGGGGCTCAATGCAACGGGTCAGGCTGCGGTCTCCGCACTGGTGATGCTTGGGTTTGTACAAACAGCCTCACAAAAAGTAGTATCAAAAATCATCGGGGAAGATTCCTCCCTACCGGTAGAAGGTATAATCAAAGAAGCTTTGAAGAGACTCTGACAGTGGCCGGTTACGTAATACGCATTTTTGGCAACAAAAATCGTAAAAGGCAGTGGTCTCTTTAAAAAAGAACAACTTTTTATATACGCTCCTCATTCTGTTGCTAATGAACGGGATGATGTCGCTTTTTGCTCAGCAACAAACAGCCGGGGTAAAAACTATTGTGCGATATGATCCGTTGTCGGGGCTCTATATCTTCGAAAAGAAAATTGGAGAGCACCTGCTCTCTACCCCCACCACCATGACACGAAAGGAATACATGGCCTATCGGTTGCGGCTGATGCAGGGTGATTATTTCAGGGAAAGAGACCGGGCTACTGCCGATAACATCACTTCACACGATAGATCTTTCACGGTTACGGGTGTGCGAAAAGAACCTCAGAAACTCACTTCAATCTTCGGACCGGGTGGAGTGCAGCTCTCCAGCCAGGGAACGATGGAGATCATTGCCGGCATGAAAAGAGATGTGACCGACAATCCCACCCTTCCCCTACGGGCCAGGAAACGCAACATATTCAATTTCGACCAGCAGATACAGTTAAACCTGAATGCAAAAGTCGGTGACAAGATCGACTTCAATGTAAACTATGACAGTGAAGCAACTTTCGATTACCGGAGTAAAGAACTCAAACTGGCATATCGGGGTGATGATGACCAGATTATCCGACACATCGAAGCGGGTAACGTCACCATGTCTACATCGAACCCTTTGATCGATGGCGGTGCTGCCCTTTTCGGCATCAAGGCGGATCTACAGTTCGGCAAATTACAGGTGAATACCCTCTTCTCACGACAACAATCGGAAGTAAAAACCATCAACAGCAGCGGGGGGAGACAGATTACTCCATTCTCAATCAGTGCTGACAACTACGATGAGAATCGCCATTTCTTCCTCTCATACTGGTTTCGGGACAACTACGACAGCGCCACGAGCACTCTACCCTATGTACGTTCGCCGATCACAATCACCCGTATTGAAGTATGGGTCACCAACCGGCAGGGTGATTACAGCCAGGTGAGAAACATCGTAGCGCTGGCCGACCTGGGTGAACACAAAAACATTCATAACCCCAGATGGCAACCGTTGGGAACGGATGAGATCCCCTACAACCGCGGCAATACACTCTACGATGAGATGATCACTACCTATGGTGGGATACGGAACATTCGCCAGGGAGAAGCACTGCTTCCGGGTGATGTGGTGAAAGGAACAGACTATGAAAAGCTGGAAAGTGCACGGTTACTTAACCCTTCAGAATATAGTTACCAGCCGGAACTTGGCTATCTCTCCCTCTCCATGCCTCTGCAACCAGACCAGGTGCTGGCAGTAGCTTTTGAGTACAGCTACGGTGGAGAGGTTTATCAGGTAGGTGAATTTGCCGCAGACATTGGTGAGGGAAGCGGAGAAGATGCCTTGTTTCTGAAGCTTCTCAAACCGGTTTCACTCTCCCCCTCATCACCCGTGTGGGACTTGATGATGAAAAATATCTACTCACTGGGCAACGGAGCTTACAATCTGGAGGAGGATCACTTCCGGCTGGAGATTACACGCCAGAGCGACTCGGCGGGAGTATACCTTAACTACCTGCCGGGAAGTGGCATAGATGATAAGCTATTGCTGCGGGTAATGCAACTCGACAGGTTGAACGAACGGAATGACCCCTATCCGGATGGAGTTTTCGATTTTCTGGATGGCTTTACGGTGGATGCCCAAAACGGGAGGATCATTTTCCCGGTGACGGAACCATTTGGATCCCACCTGAAGAAAGTGATCGGGGATGAGGCGGTTGCAGAAAGCTATCTCTTTCAGTCACTGTATGATTCCACCCGTACGGTTGCGAGACAACATGCCGAGCAGAACAAATACCGTATAAGTGGTGAGTACCGCGCTACATCAAATGGCGTGATCAGTCTCAACGCCACGAACGTGGCTCACGGATCGGTTAAAATAAACGCAGGAGGCATCACCCTCACGGAAGGTGTTGACTACACGGTAGACTATCTCTCGGGAAGTGTAACAATCCTGAACAGCTCTCTGTTGGAAACAGGCACTCCGCTCAACATAACACTGGAAGAGCGTACCTTCTCACAGATGCAGCGCAAGACCATGACGGGGGTAAACCTTCTCTACAACTTCAACAAAGAGTTCTCAATGGGTGCTACCCTGATGCACTATACCGAGAAACCACTGATTGTCAAGACAGCATATGGTGATGAAGCAACAAGGAACCTTTTGTGGGGGTCAAACCTGAGTTGGAAAAAAGAATCAATCGCCCTAACCAACCTGTTAAACCTGCTCCCCTTCACCGATGCTACCGCACCCTCACAACTCACGGCAGATCTGGCATTCGCTCAGATGATTCCGGGTCATTACAGCAACCGGTATACAGGAGGTTATTCCTACATGGATGACTTCGAATCGGCAGCCTCTATGATCGACCTACGTGCACCTTATGCCTGGTCACTTGCTGCTACACCTGTTGACAATCGAGCAGGAGCTCTTTTTCCGGAGGGGGCACTCACCAATCAGATTGAAAACGGCAAGAACAGAGCCTTGCTCTCATGGTACCAAATCGATGGCATCTTTACCCGTAAGAACTCGTCACTGACACCCACTCACATCAGAAATGACCACGAACAGCTCTCCGACCACCGGGTAAGGGAAATCTACGAACAGGAGCTCTTTCCGGAAAGAGACCTCCTCTATGGTCAACCGGCGACCCTCCCGATACTCAACCTTTCCTATTATCCGGCAGAAAGAGGACCCTACAACCTCGACAGAGAGGTAGACAGCGAAGGATATCTACTTAACCCCGGCAGCAGGTGGGGAGGAATCACGCGTCCACTTGAGACTCGTGATTTTGAGACAGCCAATATCGAGTACATCGAGTTCTGGCTCATGGATCCGTTTGCAGGAGACACATTGGGAGTCTCAGGCGGTGGTGATCTCTACATTCATCTTGGAGAGATATCAGAAGATGTACTGCGTGATGGCAAGAAATTCTTCGAGAATGGGTTGTCGGTGGACAGAGACAGCAGCAGCGTTGAGCAGAGCGTATGGGGACTGAATCCAAAACGACAATCCACTGTATATGGTTTCGACAACTCCCTGGGTGAAGAATATCGGGAGAAACAGGATGTTGGTCTTAACGGACTAAGCAGTGAAGAAGAAAAAAATTTCCCTACATATGTGCAGTACCTTGAGGAGTTGAAACCCCGTCTATCTGAAACAACCCTGGCTCGAATGATTACAGATCGGAATTCACCGCTGAATGACCCTGCGGGTGATCGTTTCCAACATTATCGGGGTGAAGAACAGGATCGCATGCAATTAAGCATCCTCGAGCGATACAAATATTACAACGGTACGGAAGGGAACTCTCTGGCGCCCGACAAGGAAGCCGATTTCCATTCGGCTTCACGCAACACACCTGATGTGGAAGATATCGACCGCGACAACACACTCAACGAACAGGAGGCTTATTATATCTATCGCGTCTCCCTGCGTAGAGAGGAGATGCAAGCGGGTAGCAATCATATTGCTGATAAGAGAGAGGTTAGCGTGACACTACGAAATGGAAGACAGGAAAAAGTGACGTGGTACCTCTTCAGAATCCCGATCAATGATTTTGAATCGAAAACAGGAAATATTGAGGGATTCCACAACATACGGTTTATGCGAATGCTACTGACCGGCTTCGAAGAACCTACATTCCTGCGGTTTGCTACACTGGGTCTTGTACGCAGTGAATGGCGCAGCTACCAGGGAGACCTGAAAACCGGCGGCAGTCAGACCGGGCAGGGGCAACTCACCACTGAGGCTGTAAACCTTGAGGAGAACAGTAACAGAACACCGGTCAATTACGTGTTACCGCCGGGTGTAACACGCATCATTGACCCCAGTCAACCGCAACTAAGGCAGGAGAACGAACAGGCACTCTCGCTCAAGATTGATCAGTTAGAGGCAGGAGATAGTCGTGCCATATACAAAAGTGCCATGCATGACCTGCGACGCTACAAGCGGCTGCAAATGTTCGTTCATGCTGAAAAAAAAGAAGAGGACCCTGGCACTCTTAAAGATGGTGATCTATCCCTTTTCATGCGAATTGGATCCGACTATCGCAACAATTACTACGAAATTGAAATTCCGCTTCATCTTACAGCTGAAGGACATTACAACAACCAGATCACGTCAGACAGGGAGAAGGTGTGGCCTGAAGCGAACAGAATTGACCTTCCGCTGGAGTTGTTTACAAGTCTTAAGCTAAAAAGAAACAGCTTGTTACAGACAGGTAAAGAAGATGCTTATTATATGCCCTACAGTGAAGCCAATCCCGAAAAAGAGGGAAGCATGATTACCGTCATGGGGAATCCTTCGCTGGCTGAAATAAAAGTGATGATGATTGGCATTCGCAACAACAGCAGCATCGCCAGCTCCGGAGAGGTCTGGGTGAACGAATTACGATTGAGTGAGTTTGATGAAAAAGGTGGGTGGGCAGCAGAAGGTAATGTTGGAATCACCTTTTCCGATATAGGCAACATACAATTCTCGGTCAGGAAGGAGACCGCCGGTTTCGGGGCTTTAAGCCATGGTTTGCAGCAACGTCGCAACAACGACTTCTCCTCATTTCACCTCACGTTTAACATGGACCTGGGACGCTTTCTCCCACGAAAGGCAAAGATCACAGCCCCCCTCTTCTATTCCATCTCAAAATTTCAGGAGACTCCCCTTTATGATCCCTTTAACAAGGATATCCTTCTCTCGAAAACAATTGAGCAATTGCCCTCGCAAACCGAAAGAGACTCAGTTGAAAAGATCGCAATTACCGAATCGTCACAACGAACCATCGGTCTGAACAACCTCAGGATGAATATTCGCAGCGAGAACCCAATGCCCTATGATCCGGCGAATTTCACCTTCTCCTACAGCGGGAATGAGTTAAAGCAGAAAAATCCGGAGATCGCATATGACACGGAAAGTGATCAGCGGTTTCAGGTTTTATATGCGTACACACCCCATGTCAAGTCCTGGCAACCCTTCCAAAGTCTGAAAGAAAATAACATCAACAATCTGCTCAAACTACTTGAGTTCCGTTTTCTTCCTGAACACCTCAGCATCAGCAATACGCTTCACCGCAACTATAGAGAGAGGCAGTTGCGTGACCCGAACACCTTCGCGGAAGGTGCACATGAAAGTCGTTCAGCCTATCTGACCTTCAGCCACAATTTTTACTGGGATCGACAGTTTAACCTCACCTGGAACCTTACCAAATACCTGAATGCATCCTTTCACTCCGGCACCCTGGCAGAAGTAGAGGAACCCTACTTACAGGTAAACAAAGCGATTAACCGCAGCGACTATGAGATATGGAAGGACTCGGTGATGCTCAGCCTACGTGGACTGGGAAGGCCTCTGAGGTACAATCAAACAGCTGACCTAAGCTATACTTTTCCCTTTGAGAGAATTCCTCTGCTGGATTGGATCAGCAGTAGCATGGCATATCACTCACAATACCACTGGGAACGTGGTGCAACCATCCATGATAAAAAGATAGGGAACCATCTGCAGAACGATCTATCCTTCATTTTCAACAGTCGCTTCAACTTCTCAGCCCTCTACCGTAAATTGTCATCGGCGAACAGTCCCACCCTCCTCTCGCAGTCCCTGGCAATGATTCGGCAGATCAATCTCAACATCACATATAAGACAAGAACGGACCTGCCGGGTTACATCCCCATGAGTGGTGATTTCTTCGGACAGAAGACAGCTGAGGGTTCATTGCTACCCGGATTACCCTTCGCCTTTGGGTTTGAAGGAGGAAGAGCTTTCGTGGAAGAGGCACTGTCAAATCAGCGGCTCGTGATCAATCAAGACAATCTATTGCCGGCAATTTTCAATCGCACCAGAAATGTGAGGATTGAAACCGGTATCGAACCTCTCCCGGGCATCCGGATCGACCTGCACGCATTGCACGAAGAAAACCAGCGAAGTGAATATCAATACATGTTTGAAGGGATGCCCGAGATACGTGGCGGCAGTTTTGCCATGAGCATCATTTCACTATTTTCCGCCTTCGAGACAAGAAGCAGTACCGATCGAAACTACCATTCGGCGGCTTTTAACCGTTTTCTGGAGAACAGATCAATTGTTGCAAGCCGTGTCAGAAACCAATATGTTGAAAAGACATACCCCCATGAGGGATTTCTCAACGGTAGCTCTCTTGCCGGTCAGAATTTCTCAAGCAGCAACGGAGATGTAAAGAACTATTCAGCCGATGTTCTGGTTCCCGCTTTCCTGGCTGCCTACAGTGGCAAAAGCGCGGAGAGTGTTGCCCTCACCCCATTTCCATCCCTCTCATCAATGATGCCCAACTGGAACCTGTCGCTCAGCCTCACAACACTCATGCCGGCATTGCGGAATCAATTTACTGAGCTAATGATCCTTCACCGATATCTTTCCCAATACCGCATAGGGTCATACAACACACACCTCAGTTGGGTAAAAGCAGATGGAGAATTAGGGTTTATACGTGATGCTGTTTCCGGTGATCCGCTTCCCTCTTCTCCCTATAACATCCAATCTGTTGGTATCATGGAGAGCTTCAATCCGCTCATCGAGTTGCGTGCAACTTTTCACAACAATTTGAGTCTCTCCCTGCGTCTCAACCGAACAAGATCCCTCAACCTCGCCATCTCCTCTCATCAGTTGATCGAGATGAGTGACAACGACCTGGTTCTGGGCACCGGTTACCGCATAAACAACTTCGGGCGACTCATCGGTTTACCCACCTCATCACACAATCAGCAACGTCGTCGTTCACTCATGAGCCAAGCTCGTGAGAATGATAGAACAGAAGGAGATTCATCTTTTCGAAACGATCTTACGTTGCGCCTCGACATCTCTCTCAGAAACACGCAGACACTCATCAGGAGAATAGAACAGGCAATGAATCAACCCACAAGCGGCATCCAAAACGGAACGATACGCTTCACGGCTGATTACGCGATAAGCAGGCAACTCACCCTGCGTGCCTTTTATGACCGCATGGTTCAAAAACCGCTGGTATCGTCACTCTCCTCAGCAACCGCTACCAGTAATGCAGGCATAGCCATGCGGATCAACTTTCTTTGAGTGGTTAAGCTAAGCTGTTAAACAAATTCAAAAACAGCAATTCAACCCGTTTCTTCTCTTAATTAATGTTGTGATCGGCTTCTTTTTCGATTTTTTTTAATTTTAAGAGGATATGTTAAACAAAAAAGTGGTTTATTTGTTAAATTAATAGGCAAAAAAAAGTGATCTTTGAAATAAAAAAACGTAATCACTTAAAAGGAGGTATGGAAATATAGCGTATGAAAAAATCAACTATCTGGTTGCTTGCCATTGTGATGTTCACGGCATTTTTCGCGTTGCTGTTTCTCCAGTTGCGGTACATGAGGACAAGCCTGGCAATCAGGACACAACAGTTCGACGAACAGGTGAACCGAAGCCTCTACAATGTGATGAGAGATCTGGAACTGGATCAGACTCGCGATTACCTGGAACAAGATATGATTGAATCGGAAAACAGATATTCCCAATACAATCAGCCACAGAGTTCACAGGAGATCATCAGTGAACAATCCACAACAGTCATCACTCATCCTGATGGAAGCAAGTCAAGAATCAACCTGAGTGTCACCGAACAGTCGCTTCTGCCTGAAACAGAGCGAGAGAAGGCTTTGCTCTCACCCAACCAGGGCGCGAGTACCATCTCCAAGACACAGTTTGACATGCAACAATCGCTTTCGAAAAGATACCTGCATGAACGATCATTGCTCTATGAGGTAATCTACAAAATATTGAGCCGTTCGAGCAACGAACCAATTGAAGAAAGAATCGATTTTGACAAGGTGGATCAGTACATTCGCTACGAACTTTCCTACAATGGTTTGAATGAACCTTTCAGTTTCCAGGTGGTGAACTACAACAACGAGGTAGTTCACGCGACACGCGGCTTCTCGACAAAACAGAAAGATGCGATCTATACACAGATACTCTTTCCCAACGATCCGCCGGCGAAGTTGAATCAGCTGAGGGTTTACTTCCCAACCAAAAGGAATTATGTGTACAGCGAACTAACCTTCTTCATCCCGTCACTGATTTTCACTTTCATCCTGCTGATTACCTTTATCTTCACCGTGGTCTCTCTTTTCAGGCAAAAGCGATTGTCTGAGATGAAGAATGATTTCATCAACAACATGACGCATGAACTGAAAACTCCCGTCTCCACCATCTCCCTGGCATCACAGATGCTGAAAGATGAGTCGATATTGAAATCACCGGAGGTGTTCCGACATGTGACCGGCGTAATTCACGATGAGACCAAGCGACTGAGTTTCCAGGTTGAGAAGGTACTTCAGATGTCTCTGTTTGACAAACAAAAGACAACACTGAAGATGAAGGAGATGGATGCCAACGACCTGGTGGTAACAGTCGCCAATACACACGCACTGAAAGTGGAGAAGCTGGAGGGTACACTCGACATTGACTTGAAAGCTGAAGACTCAACGATCAAGGTTGACGAGATGCACTTCACCAACGTACTGTTCAACATTTTGGACAATGCACTGAAGTACCGCAAAAAAGATGTCCCGCCCGAGTTGATGATTCGCACAAGAAACGAGGGCAACAAGCTGATCATCACGATTGAGGATAATGGCATCGGCATGAGAAAGGAAGATGCAAAGAAGGTATTTGAACGTTTTTACCGCGTACCGACCGGCAACCGCCACGATGTGAAAGGATTCGGGCTGGGGCTGGCCTACGTGAAGAAGATTGTGACCGACGTGAACGGCACCATACGTGCCGAGAGCGAATTGGGAAAAGGAACCAAATTTATCATTAGTTTACCCGTAATAACAGAAAATTGATATGGAAGAGAAATTAAAAATTTTTTTATGTGAAGATGACGAGAATCTGGGCATGCTGCTCAGGGAATATCTTCAGGCCAAAGGTTTTGACACCGACTTGTTCCCCGATGGAGAAGCCGGTTTCAAAGGGTTTGTAAAGACCAAGTATGATCTTTGCATCGTGGACGTGATGATGCCCAAGAAAGATGGTGTCACACTGGTAAAAGAGATCAGGACCATCAACACCGAGATACCTGTTATATTCCTAACAGCCAAGAACATGAAAGAAGATGTGCTGGAAGGTTTCAAGGCCGGTGCCGATGATTACATCACCAAGCCATTCAGTATGGAAGAGCTGGTGCTGCGCATCGAAGCAATTATTCGCCGTGTAAAGGGAAAGAAAAGCAGGGAACAGCAGGTTTACAACTTTGGCAACATGTCGTTCGACACACAAAAGCAGATCCTCACCATCGGTGAAACACAGACAAAACTGACCACCAAGGAGTCGGAATTGCTTTCATTGCTTTGTGCTCATGCCAACGATATCCTGGAACGCAACCATGCACTGAAACAGATATGGGAGGAGGACACCTATTTCAACGCCCGCAGCATGGATGTCTACATCACCAAACTGCGCAAGCTCCTTAAACCTGAACCCAACATTGAGATCATCAACATCCACGGAAAGGGCTACAAGTTGATTGTCCCCACCGAAGATGTTGAGAACAGTGAACAATAAGACCGTAATTTTTATTCTTTATATTGAGCCGTCTTCTTCGGAAGGCGGCTTTTTTTAAAATTGTTGATGAAATGAACAGCTGTGGTTTTTTTTGGAAACAAATTCGTAACATAAAAATTTAATGGCTACATTTGTAACAGGATAGAAAAATCACATAAAAGTGACGGAGATGAATACATCAAAAAAAAACATGGCGAAGTCGCTCAGACTCATTGCCACTGATCGCCAAAGGACCAATATCCTCCGTGCGTGGGAACAGAACTCCATTGCCTACCTGGTACAAAAAATTCCCTCCTGGATCTCTTCCGACGGGCTCACAGCCATCGGCTCATTCGGCAACCTGATGGTTGCTGCAAGTTTCGTGATGGGTGCCTACCTGAGCCCCTACTGGCTCCTGTTGTCTCTACTGGGTTTCTTCATCAACTGGTTTGGTGACTCCCTCGACGGGAGGCTCGCCTATTATCGTGGCACCCCCCGCAAATGGTACGGTTTCTCGCTTGATGTGACTGTCGACTGGATCGGCACCATCCTCATAGGGCTTGGGTTCAGTATTTACGCACCGGGAGCCTGGAAATATGCCGGATTCATGTTCGTCGTCCTCTACGGGTGGGAAATGATCACCGCCCAGTTGCGTTACAAGATTGGCGGACAATATTCCATCGATTCCGGCATCTTCGGCCCCACAGAGGTACGACTCTTGCTTGCTGCCTTTATTACCGTGGAGGTCTTCCTTCCCGGATCAATCCAGTACCTGGCCACTGCCGCCTGCCTCTTTATCCTGATCTCCAATTTTGCAGAGACACGGAAGCTCCTGATCCTGGCCGATGCACGCGACAGTGAAGACCGACTGGCCAAAGAGAAGGAAAAACAGACGACACACAAGGAGAATGCCTGACTACCCCGGCCACCATTTTGTCAAAAATTGCTACCTTTGCAGAATCTATTTCGTTAAGCCAATAAGCAGCGTCAAGCATGATTGCACGATGCCATGGCATGAAATAGTCTAAATTTATTGAAAAGAGGAACAATGACACACTCAATGACCGGATATGGCAAGGCCGTTGCCGAGCTGCCAAATAAAAGAGTCACAGTAGAAATAAGATCTCTCAACAGCAAGCAGTTTGATCTCTCAGCCCGCATCCCTTCCGTTTACAGGGAAAAGGAGCTAATCCTGCGCAACATGCTCTCCCGCCGCCTGGAACGAGGAAAGGTAGACCTGACGATGAATGTGGATCTGCTCAACCGGGATGTCTCATCGAAGATTGATCCCGTTGTACTGCAACAGTATCACCGTGAACTCAGCTCTCTGGCAACAGAGATGGGTGTGGCAACACCGGCCGACTGGTTACCCGTATTGCTCCGTTTACCGGATGTGATGAGGCAGGAGAACGAAACACTCAGCGAAGAGGAGTGGAACAGCATAGATGTGGCAATTAGTGAAGCGCTGAAAGAAGTAATCCGTTTCCGTCGGCAAGAAGGAGAGATGTTACAACAGGTGCTGAACGGCAACATAGAAGCGATACGCTCGTTACTGGCAGCTGTAGAGCCCTACGAAGCAGAGCGAACAGAAAAAATCAAAAGCCGGCTTTACGAATCGCTGGCCAGTCTGGAGGGAGTAGAACTGGATAAGAACCGTCTTGAGCAGGAGATGATTTATTACCTGGAAAAGCTTGATGTGACTGAAGAAAAAACACGGCTTGCCCATCACCTCGATTACTTCACGGAAACACTTCGCGAAAATAGTTCACAAGGCAAAAAGTTGGGATTCATCGCCCAGGAGATTGGTCGCGAAATCAACACCCTCGGTTCCAAATCGAACCAGTCGGGTATGCAGCGCATCGTGGTACAGATGAAAGATGAGCTGGAACAGATCAAGGAACAGATTTTGAACGTCTTGTAACTGAGTTGTCCCTCCTGACTCATTTGTCACAAAAAACATCTGCAATGGCTAAACTGATTATTTTCTCTGCACCCTCCGGAGCCGGAAAATCGACACTGGTCCGTTACCTGCTTTCACAAGGACTGAACCTCCGGTTTTCGATCTCTGCCACCAGTCGTGCACCCCGGGGAGAAGAAAAGGATGGGAAAGAGTATTACTTCCTGACTCCCGACGAATTCCGTAAGCGGATTGCACGCAACGATTTCCTCGAACACGAAGAGGTCTACACCGACAAATTCTATGGAACCCTTAAAAGTGAGGTGGACCGTATCCTGGCGGAAGGCAGCAATGTGGTCTTCGATGTTGACTGTGTAGGTGGGGTCAACATCAAGAAGATTTATGGCCAACAGGCACTGAGCATCTTCATCATGCCCCCCTCGGTAGAGGTGCTGCGTGAACGGCTTGAAAAACGAGGAACAGATTCCCCGGAAGTGATTGAAAACAGGCTGGCAAAGGCTGAATATGAGATGAGCTTCGCCCCTCAATTCGACGTGACGGTCTGTAATGACGACTACGACAGGGCCAAGACTGAAATATTGAATTTGGTTACCGATTTTATCAACCAGAAATAATGTTGCTCAAAAGAATTCTCCCGCTATTCCTCCTCCTGTTGACATCGGTGGCAATTACCGCAGCCACCGTGGAGAAGGAGACCCGCATTTTCGCCGTAACTGAAGATGTGGAACTGAAGATGGATCTATACCGCAGTGACTCCGCCTCCATTCTGCCACAGCCCTGCCTGATTTTTGTTTTCGGTGGGGGCTTCAAAGAGGGAGAACGGGATGCAGCGCTTTACCTCCCTTACTACCATTTTTTCGCAGAAAAGGGGTTCACCGTGGCCGCCATTGATTACCGCCTGGGCATGAAGGGTGAGGAAGCACCCGGCATGCTCAACTACAAGCCGCTGCTCAACGCAATCCACCTCGCGGTAGAAGATCTCTTTTCTGCTACCGGTTACCTGCTGGAACATGCTGTTGAGCTGCAAATCGACCCCTCGCTCTTCATCATCAGTGGATCGAGTGCCGGTGCCATTACGGTGCTCCAGGCTGACTACATGAAACAAAACAACCAACCCCTGGCGAAAGATTTACCGGAGTCGTTCCGCTATGCCGGCGTCATCTCCTTTGCCGGTGGAATTTTCAGCAAAGAAGGGCTGCCGACCTACAAAAAAGCACCCGCCCCCACCCTCTTTTTTCATGGGACTGCTGACAGGCTGGTGCCATACAACAAAACCGAACTGTTCCACCTGGGCATGTATGGCAGCCGGCAACTGGTGAAACGGTTCCGAAAGGATCATTATCCATTCATCTTTTACAGCATCGAAGACGTGGGACACGACGTGGCGGAGTACCCGATGCAGGAATACCTGCCAGAGATCGAAAAATTTATCAACGATCTGATACTCGACCGTAAGCAGTGGATGACCGAGATTCACCACAAAGATCTGCTGCGGCAATCAGACACTTCCTCTACCCCTGCAAACTATTACGACTGACATGCAGAAGCATCTCGAGAAATACTTGCTTCCGGTGGCCATGTTGCTGGGTATTGCCTTTCATCGTCAACTTTCCATTCTCTCTCCCATCATCCCCTGGCTGCTGGCATTGATGCTCTTCATCACCTACAGCCGCGTGAGGTGGGCAGACATCAGACTCACCCGCTTTCATTATATCCTGTTGGCCATCCAGTATGGGGGGAGCGCACTGATCTACCTCTCCCTTCGGCCTTTCAATGAAGTGCTGGCACAGGCGGCGATGATCTGCGTACTGACTGCCACAGCCACCTCGGCACCGGTTGTTGCCGGCATCCTGGGGGGAAGCATCTCGGTGACAGCTGCCTACTCCATTGTAAGCAATCTTTCGGTGGCGTTTGTAGCGCCAATCTTCCTCTCACTGGTCGGTGAAAATGGTGAGATTGTTTCTTTTGGCACCACTTTCTGGCACATCCTCTTCAGCGTGATGCCCATCCTGGTGGGACCTTTCCTTGTGGCACTCTTCATCCGCAAGGGTGTACCGGCACTTCACCGAAAGATCTATTCCGCTCAGATCCTCTCTTTTTATTTATGGGCTGCCGCCCTCACCGTGGTGATTGGCAACGTTACCCAATTCGTGAAGATGCAGGATGACGGAAACTACACCCTGGAAGCGGTCATCGCAGGTGTCTCACTGGTGATCTGCCTGGCACAGTTCTTCTTCGGCAGAAAAATCGGAAAACGCTACGGACGCACCATTGCCGGAGGTCAGAGTCTGGGGCAGAAAAATACGGTACTGGCCATCTGGCTCACGCAAACCTACCTGAATCCTCTTGCCACACTGGGGCCTGGATTATACGTGCTCTGGCAAAACCTTGTCAACTCCTGGCAGATCTGGAAAAAGAAAAAAGCGGAGGAAGTTTCCAAATAAGCAGGTCATTCCTCTCCCGCTTAAAAAAAAAAAACTTCTTTTCAATCAAATTCTTTGATCTTAGAATTCACTCCTATTCGGGAGATAACATCAATAGAAAAGAATGATTACCCGGGCATCTTACGCAAGATTATTTCCATGATCCGGTTGGTACGGGCAGCAGTGATCCCCGTACTTACCGGCAACTTCCCTTTGCCGTTGAGGTAGTTGACAATACTCTCAATCAGATGATGCTGTATGTTCTCCGGGTTCTCCTCCTCAAATTCTTCAACCCCATGGGCTGTCTCCAGACGGATGGGGGTGAACAGGAAGGTGGAACAGGTGAGTTTTCCCTTTGTACCGATAAAATGAATCTGGTCGAAACGGGTGTCGGAGGGTGCTACAAAGCTCCAGGAGCCGCTGCCAGGCAGCCCGGATGGGAACCGAAATGCAGCCGTAACACTGTCTTCAACTTCATACAATCCACCCACATTGCAAGAGAACCCCGCAGCTCCGGTGATTTCTCCCAGGAGAAAATCAAGCAGATCCAGTTGATGCGATGCCAGGTCGTAAAAATAGCCACCACCGGCAATTTCTTTTTTCACCCGCCAGGGCAGATTTGCCGGGTCATGATCACCTCTGCCAGGTGGGGTCGCAAATCGTATCTCAACGGTTGAGAGCTCGCCCAGTACTCCTGACTCAATCAATTGTTTCACCCGAAGGAAATAGGGCAGCGTACGACGGTAATAGGCCACGAAGAGGGGTACTCCTGTCTCCTCCGATACGCGATTCATCTCAAGGCATTCAGCCCAGGTGGCAGCCATCGGCTTTTCTACATATACCGGCTTACCGGCTCTCATGGCGGCAATGGCATGCTCAGCATGCGATCCCGGAGGGGTTGCCACATAGACCGCATCAACCTGCGGGTCATTGATGAGCGCCTCAGTGCTGTCGTACCATTTCCCGATGCCATGCCGCTCTGCATACTCTCTCGCCTTCTCACCATTGCGCCGCATCACTGCAACCACGTCCGATCCAGCCACCTTCCGGAATGCGGGACCACTTTTCTTTTCCGTAACATCTCCGCAACCAATAAATCCCCAGTTTACCATGTTGATATGTTTGTGAGTTTGTGATTCAATTTTCGCATCCAAAGACATAGTGAGTTCGGACATCCAAAGTTATACTTTTTCATTCATTCAGATACAGAAGTTTCCGTCTTTTACTGCTCTTGGACAATTTGAGCGTTCTATTCGTCCGGATAATTGTTGATTCTTCTCTTCCTCCTCCTGTTTTAGCTGTTTTTCATCCAAATCCGGTTCAGTGAGAGCTAACAAATCCGTATCTCGTTCTAATATGGTTCTAATATGGTTCTAATATGGCTCTAATATGGTTCTAATAACGTGAGTTCGGGATAACATATTATCCCCAAATGGTTAATTGACTTGACTTTTCCACTTCAAATTTGATTGAAGGCTTTTTGGGAAAGAAACAATATGCCACCAATGCAGCAATTATGTTCATGATGAAATTATGTGTGGAACGATGCCTTGAATGTTCTATCTGGCAGATATTCTTCAGTTCATCATTGATGGACTCAATTACAGATCTTTTGCGTAAGAGAATCTTGTCGCGGAATGACATCAGGGAATTTTTCATATTTGAGCGTATACCGGTCACTAAATGAACACCCTGGTCAAACAGCATCTCGAAGAGCTTTGTGCTGATGTAACCCTTGTCTGCATATAGTTTACCGAAAAGATCTTTGGTAAGAACATTGATTACGTCAGGGTTTCTATCGTCGACATTGCCTTTTGTGAGAGAGAAATTCAGCAATTCACCCTTTTCGTTACAGACCAGATGAAGCTTGAATCCAAAAAACCAGCCCATCGTACTTTTCCCTCTTTGTGCCAGATCCCTGAATACTTTATTCGAGTGTATACGCTTGTTATGACATACTTTAATGGGAGTGCTATCCACATATGTAATGCCTGTGCATTCACCAAATCCAAAGAGTTTGAGCAAGAGCATGAAAGGTACAATCACCCTGGGTTGCAACTCGACAAAACGGTTGTAGGAAACGGCATTTGGAAAATAGCTCTTCATGTGTTTGCAAATATAAAACAGGTAATAATTCTTGAAATTATGGAAGGTTCCGCAGTGGAAACAGACCATCACGGCAATAATCTCGCTCTGGGACATTTGCGTTTTCCTGTTTCTCCTTTTAGTTGTACCCCCGGCTTGAAGTTGATGATTCTGAATTTCATTCTCATATTCTGCACAAAAATCGTCGGCAATACAAAATATTTCAATAACTTTGTCTGTTGTGATCATAGGGCTGATGTTTGTTATTTGTTTGATTATCAGCTATAAATATACAAATAATCTCCCTATATCACAACTTTTTTTATGCTTTTCTTATCCCGAACTCACGTTAATAGATTAGAACCAGTAAAGAACCAGTAAAGAAGCAGTAAAGAATCAGATACGAGCAAAAATAGGTCTATTTCAGGTTCATCTGCAGCCCGTGATCTCTTTTCGAAATCAAAAAGAGGCAGTCTGATTCCGGCAAGTTAGTTGCATGTCTGAAACCGCCGGAACATGAAATATGCGGCGAGCAATTCAGAATAGATATTTACAACTGGTTGCTTACTGTTTTTCTGTAGGAGACAACTCCCAGAATTCCGATCACAGCAAAGGCAGCCGCAATGTAAAGAAAAATTGAAGATGTAGTATCGGTTTGACCATAGGAATGCATGCCGCTCAGGAAGTAATTCACTCCGAGGAAGGTCATCAGCACGGAGGAGAAAGCCAGCACCGAGAGAAAATTGAAGAGCCACTCGCTCTGCCACCGCTTCACCAGATGGAGGTGGGTTACGATGGAGTAGATCACCACGGTGATCAGTGCCCAGGTCTCCTTGGGATCCCAGCCCCAGTATCTCCCCCACGACTCATTGGCCCAGACCGCTCCGAGGAAGGTGCCGATGGTCATCAGTGCCAATCCTGACAGCAGGGATAGATTGTTGATGATGCTCAGTTCCCTGATGCGGAGGGACATTTGCTCCCCGGCATGCCGGAAACTCATCAGCAGCAGGTTGGTCATTCCCAGCAGAAAGCTGATGCCAAAAAAGCCGTAAGCAGCCACGATCACCGCCACATGAAACATCAGCCATGGCGATTTCAATACCGGCACCAACGTATTGATCTGTGGATCCATCCAGTTGAGGCCTGAAACGAAGAGAATCACCCCTCCGAAGAGTGTAGCCAGGGCGAGGGTGAGGCTGTTGCGGCGTCCGAAGATCAGTCCCGCCAGCAGCGTGACCCAGCCGATGTAGACCATGGTCTCATAGGAGTTGCTCCAGGGAGCATGCCCGGCGATGTACCAGCGGAGTCCCATGCCATATAGATGATAGAGAAAAACAGCGATGATGCCTATGGTCAGGAGGTTGCCGGCATGGTACAATCCTCTCTTTTCTCTCAGTAGACGCAGGAATGAAATAAGAAGCAGCAGACCCCCTAACATAAAATAGCCTACCCTGGCACGAGCGAAGATCTGCAAACGGTTGTAGCGGATCTCCGCTTCGATCTTTGCCGGCTGTATCAGCGAGGCTGTGTCATTTTCACGTTGCCATGCAGCAAGCTCACGCAGCAAGCGATCCGGTTCCTGCCAGTCATCGCTCTGCAGTGATTGCCTCACGGCAGTCAGATAACGGTTGAAAATATTCGTTACGAAGAGTGAGTCCTCACCGGTAAAAAGGGAGAGATCATCTTCCGGTGCTAACCAGGTGTGACCGGGATCACCCAACAAAGGATAGATGGACGGCATGGTTTGATGCAACAGTTGGTAAAGGATGCTCACCCTTTCATCCAGCTTTATAAGCTCTTTGTCTGCTGTAGAGCGTTCAGCCGGTGTTCGATGAAAAATCTGTTCCAGCACCGGCAACAGTCGGTAGGTCCCTTCCGTATCAAAGAAATCGGTATAGGCTCCATACCCATCCGGAAGTTGGTAGCGGCGGCTGATCTCTCTCTCCGGCAGGGCAATCAACGGCAGTTCCATCCATTGCTCCGGTTGGGAAAGCAGCCCCAGCAGGAACTGATCACTGTTGAGCCCAACGATGGAGGTCTCCTTGTGAAGCTTACGCAAGATCTCGGAGGAGAAGCTGTTCATCGGCATGATGCGACCGCGGAATTGCACAGGCAGTTCCCCGAATCGGGCAGCATGTGTGACCGGCACGCTATGCTTGAGGAGAGTCTCAGGATGTGTAACCTCCGAGGCATCCAGATCGCTTGGGGACAGCAGCAGGAGAGAGAGCAGGAGAATTGTTGCACCCCCGGACAACCGAAGCTCCCTTAAACTGCGGATCAGCTTCCGATAGCGAGAACCCGGCATCAGAAACATCATCAGAAAACCCAACAGCAACAACAGGTATCCACAATAGGTAACGGCTCGTCCTACCGGATCCCTGTTCACCGAGAGAACTGTACCCTGCTCATCCGGATCATAGGAAGCCTGAAAGAAACGATATCCCTTCAGGTCCAGCACATTGTTCATGAAGACTTCTGCCTCCCGCACCTCTCCGTCGATGTGTATCCGAAGTGAACTTTCGTAGGAGGAGGGGCTTTCAGAGCCGGGATAGCGATGCAACCGAAAGTCGGTCAGCTCCAGTTGAAAAGGAAGCTTCTCCACCCTGGTGCCGCGTGAAGTGCGGATCACCATCTCATCACTGCTCTCCCCTTCGCGGATGTGCACCTGACCTTCTCTCCCAAAGAGATGGGTGGTGAGTGCTCCTCCCAGGATGATGATGAGGGAAGCATGGATCACCATCAGGGTCCATTTTTTTTTACGGATGTAGTGGTAGCGATTCAGCAGCAGGAGGAAGTTGACCACCAGCAACAGTTGGAGAAACATAAACAGGGGTGAGTAGTAGATCAGCATTTTTGCTGCCACCGTCCCCATCATCTTTTCCACCAAGGTTGCAACAGCCATTCCTGCTGCAAAGATCAGCAGCAGGATAATGGATGTTTTATAGGATGACAACAAGCGAATCAGCTTATCCATAAAAGAGATCAAGCCTCATCCCACTGCTTGCGCAGCAGATCGAGAGCTGCAGGTACAACCACCTCACGGTCGCCCTGGCACCCGCACTCAAAGCTTACATACTTGTCGTAACCCAGCATCTTGAGGCCCCTGAAACCATCTACATAGTTGTCGGCATCCCCATCCTCACCCGGCATGCTGCGACGCTTGCGACTAGCCACATGTACATGTTGCAGGTGGTCGCCGGCCGAGAGAAAGGCAGCCATGTCGCTGTTCTCCTCCCATGTCATGTGCCAGAAATCACCCATGCACTTCACACCGGGGTTGTTGATGTCGCGGCAGATGGAGGCGGCGTCGGCCACCTGACGGAGGTAAAACGCCTCCTTGCGGTTTAGCGGTTCAAAAATCACCGTGGTTCCATGCTGTTGGGCAAGAGTACCCATCTCATCGAACTGCTCACAAAGGAAGTCGCGTGTCTCTTGCGTGTGGGGCATCACCGGTAGCTGGTTGTTAAAGGCAGGCACGATGATCACGCCGGTCGAGTTCAGTTCACCGGCAGCAGCGATCAGCTGGGCCATGGAGTCCCGGCACTGCTTGCGTATGGCCGGATCGGTGGAGAGAATAAAGCCGTCGAAGCCTGCACAGACAGCACTGACTTTGATGTTGCGCCCCCTGAGAGCATCTTTCATCTCCTGCAGCCTAGCCAGCATTGGTTTACCATGCGGTTCAAAGCCGGTCACACCGTGTGTTTCCATGAAATCGAACTTCTCGTTCAGCGTCTCACCGGGTGCCGTGCCCTCCTGAAAGGAGATGTTCAGCATCGCCTTGTTGGTTGTTGCACTCTCTTCCGTTTTGGCGGCGGCAAAAGAGCCACACCCCGCCGCGGCGAGCGCTGCCGTCCCGGCGAGGGTAGTTCTGAGAAATTTTCTTCTGTCGAATGTCATAACAGTTCCTGTTTTATTTACCACTGCCCGGTACAGGCACGTTGAATCCGGACATATCCATCTGACCAATATTCAGGTCGGCAGGTATGTAACTCAGTTGAGAAGCGGTCATTGCATCCCATGTGGTCTGCTGACCGGTGTAGGACGACTCACGTCCCATGATGGCAGCCATGTTTGAAACAGCGGTCTCAGACGCCTGCTCGATTGGTTTGCTGCTGCGGATGCAATTGATCAGGTTCACATGTTCCAGCGTGTAAGGATCGGTCTGCTTGAAATTGGTTTTCTCAGCTTCCTCATCGTACTGCCAGATCACGTTACCGTCCAGGTCTTTGATCACATGACCACCGTTGCTTGTCCAGGAACCTTTGGTGCCCTGGATGAACTCGCTGACGTTGTTGGCGCAGCCGTCAATCTGGCGACACATGCTGTGCAGGTGAATACCGTTCTCCATGGTGAAATCGATGCTGAAATTGTCGTACTGGTCGCCGGTAACCCGACGCTGGCGGGAGCCGAATCCGACTGCACTCACCGGTTTCAGGCCGGAGAACCACGTAAAGACATCGATGTTATGTACATGTTGTTCAACGATATGATCTCCCGACAACCATTTCCAATTGACCCAGTCACGCACCATAAACTCAAAATCGCTCCATCCAGGCTGACGGTCACGATACCAGAGCATGCTCTGGTTCCAATAGACCGCTCCTCCGGTGATCTCACCGATGGCACCATTCATAATCTGCTTGTAGGATTCCACATAGCTTCGTTGGTGGTGGCGCTGCGTACCGGTCACCACGCTCAGGTTCTTGGCTTGTGCCTGCTTGGCAGCCGCCACGATGGTGCGGTATCCCACAGCATCCACGCAGATCGGTTTTTCGAGGAAAGCATGTTTGTTTTTCTCAACGGCATATTTAAAGTGTTCTGCGCGGAAGAAGGGAGGTGTACAATCGATCAGGATGTCAATCTCGCTGTCGATCACCTGCTTGTAGGCATCAAGCCCCACGAATCGTTTTTCAGCCGGTATATCGATGTTTTTCTCTGTTTTCAGCTTGTCGGCCAGTGAATCGACCCTGTCCTGAAACACGTCACCCAGCGCAACAATGGTAACACCATTGGCAGCGTTGAGGAAGTTGATGGCTGCCCCTGAACCGCGACCGCCGCAGCCCACCACACCTGCTTTAAGTTCTTTGCCATCGGCAGCCAGGTCAGGCAGTTCCGGAATGTAGTAGGTTCCCGGCTCCTTCAGGGGATTGTTTCCTGATTTCTCCTTTCCGCTACAAGAGGTCAGCAGACCTGCTGAACCTGCACCAATCACACCTACGGCACCTGCTACGGCAGATGTCTTCAGAAAAGACCGTCTGGTCAGATTGTTTTCTTTTTTCATTGCTCAGATTGTTTTAGTCGATAGATTGAATATGTTTTCTTTTGTTTTCTCTAGATAAGATTTGTCTGTCACTGAGAGAGAGGGCTTATCAACCTTCTCTCAAAAGAGGGTTGAATCAGGCTCACAAACGACACGGAAGCCAATACCCTTGATATCGGAGTACCACCAGATACTCTTGGGTTGCTGCGGGTCTGTTCTGAGCCAGTCGTCGTGACGGGTATGGCTGCGCGCAGCACTGCGTACATCGGAGGCATCAGAGGAATATAGTCCTCCACGTACCACCCATTCATCCCCCTCAGTCACCAGGGGGTTGTGGGTTTCACCACTCCTGTTAGCGTAAGCCTGTGGGTCGTATTTGTCAGCACAATACTCCATCACGTTCCCCAGCATATTTTTCAAGCCAAAGGGATTGGGAAGCACCGAAGAGGGAGGCTGTGTACGACTGTGGCTGTTCTTGTTGTATATCACATATGCGCTGATGCTATCTGTTTTCGGTTTGAAGACATTACGCATGAAGCCATGGTCCGAGAAGGCCTTCGGACTGCCTGGGAAGAAATAGGCTGTTTCGGTGCCGCCACGGGCAGCATACTCCCACTCTGCCTCTGTCGGCAGGCGGTATTTCTTTCCGGTCTTTTCAGATAACCACTGGCAGAAGGTTTCCGCTGCGTAGTGAGTCATGGTGATGGCCGGTCGGTCTCCCTGCCCCCATCCCTGATCGGGATAACCAAAGGGGGAGGTGGGTCCGGAGATCGCATCCACCCCCATCGCCTGGATGTTGTTCTGATACACCACCTCGGGGGGTGTACGTCCTTCGCTCATCGTCTCTGCATAAAACGCCCAATACTGGTCCCAGGTGGTCTCCACCTCAGCCATGAAGAAGGGGTCAAGTGACACCTCATGTTGAGGAGACTCATCCTCCTTACGGAAAGGTTCTTTCTCAGGACTTCCCATCCTGAAGGTACCCCCCTCTATCGCTCTCATCTGAAAAGAGACTGCGGTACCGGGTATCTGCTCCCTGAAGTCGGCAAAAGAGTTTACCGGTGTTGGATCCTTGTAAAAGAGGCTACTGTCCACATCGTAGGATGCCGACATTCCGGGGATGCCGGTCATCTGACCATGTGCGTAGTCGGGATTGTAGTGTCCGGCATCAAGGTGGCAGCTGATGCATTGCAGGTCTAGCTTTTCAGCATTCTCCTCGTAATAGAGATGTGCAGTCACCGCATCATCCGTCACCCCTTCGGGAAAGAGATTCTGGTGGCATTTGACGCATGATTCATTGGGGATGTACTTCACAGCATGCTCCAGCTCAGACTTGCTATCCCAGTCGAAATCGGTGCTATCCTTGGTGAGGTAGCCCCACAGGTCGCGGGCACCCAGTACCACCTTGGCTGAGTAGTGTTCCCAGGTGTTGTCCTTGGGTGGCAGGTGACAATCCACACAATTGACCATCACCCCGCTTCCGTTGTTGACATGGGTCGACAAGCGCCAACTTTCCTCGGCGTGGGGATGCACATGACACATCATACATGATTCATTGGTGGAGAAATAAACTGACGTCTGATAAAGGGATGCAATAAAAAGCACCCCTATTAAAACACCCAAAAACAGGATAAAACCCTTTCTCCTGTATAATCTTTTCGCAGGTTGTTTGTTCCTTCTTGATCTTCTTGGCATTATTCTACACGATGATATTAAAGCAGCAATGACAGCTGTTATCTATCAGCTATCCCAATTAGCTCATAAAAGTACGAAAATATATGGTAATTAAAAATTGGGTAACAATTAATCACATTTGTTTTAGTAGCGCACGAGCCGTTTCAATGATGGTATCTTTCTCCTTATCCTTGTCGTTATCGAGCATTGAAACAAAGAAATCAGGTTCCACACCAAACTCGATATGCTCCTTCTCGGCATTGAACATGGGGGATGCAGAGAAGCGTACCGACCAGCCGTTGGGGAGCTCAGAAGAAAAGGGCAGACCACTACCGCCACCTGTTTTATCGCCTATCACGGTTACTAAAGGTGCAATCTTCATGATGCTTACAAACTCGTTGGTAGCGCTGTAACATCCCCTGTTGGTGAGTACCACGACCGGTTTCTGGTAACGCACCCTGTCGGAACTCTCCAGATATTTGGGATAAAGGGATGAGAAATCGTTGTGTCCGGGACCAATCTTATGAGAGATATAACCGACGTGGGTCCGTTTGTTAAAAAAACGACTGGCAAGCTTCTCCACGTTGGTGAGGTTTCCCCCACCGTTGTTGCGCACGTCAATGATGATCCCCTTACAGATAGCCATGCGGTTGAGGATTTCATCCAGGCTTCCATCACTTAGGTCGCTCGTAAAGCTGTTGTAATAGAGATAACCCACATTGTCCTCGAGGATTTTGTACCAGATACCGGATGCACGGCTGTAGTCACTCCCAAGATAATGTTTCTGTGTTGCAGGATCAAAATTGGCCGGATAATCTTCCTGCCACTTCCAGTAACGGGTTACATCGTGTGATGCTACCAGGTTGACATGCCCATCCTGCAACTCGGCCAGCATCTCCCCCATCAGCTTGAAGAGGGCATCATTCCCCATGTTGGAGGTGATGCGCCTGCTATAATCAAGATACACAGCATCCCAATCAATCTCTTTGTACTCAAAAAAACAGTAATTCCGGTCGAGGATGGTCCACAACGCATCAAAGTTTCCTTTGGGATGATTGTCAAACTGCATGGTAGGATCATCACACCCTGAAAGGATAGACAGGGTAAGAAGAAGTAGCCAGCGATGCAGTTTGACAATTTTCATGACCATTGTCAATTTCTATCCGCAGGGGATCTTGCCGATCCTTCTCTCATGACGTCCTCCTTCAAAAGGTGTATTGAGAAAAGTGACCAGAATCTCATATGCCTCCTCCTGATTCACAAACCTACCCGGTAGAGAAAGGATATTGGCATCGTTGTGCGCTCTGGCAAAAAAGGCGAGCTCCTTGCTCCAGCAGAGGGCTGCACGGATGCCCTGGTGTTTGTTGACCGTCATACTGATCCCGTTGCCAGTGGCACAGATAGTAATACCCGGATAGCACTCCCCATTTTCCACAGCCGTGGCCAGGGGATGTGCATAATCAGCATAATCACTGCTTTCCGGGGAATAGGCCCCGAAATCCTTGTAGGGGATCCCCTTTTCCTCGAGGACCCCGGTCAGGTATTGCTTCATCTCATAACCTGCATGATCAGAAGCAATACCAATCGGTTTTTCAGCATTTGTGAACAATGACATGATAATTCCTTTATATCGTTACAACAGTTTCTTTACTTGCTCATACACGTTCTCTCCGGTGTATCCAAGTTTCTCATCCAATACCGTATAGGGTGCAGAATACCCGAATGAGTTCATTCCCCATACAGCACCGTCAGCACCTACAAGTCCTTCAAGGGTAACCGGTAATCCGGCAGTAAGGCCAAACTTTTTAGAACCTCTTGGCAATACAGACTCCTGATATTCTTTTGATTGTGAACGGAAAAGACCCTCAGAAGGTACCGATACGATACGCACTTTAACCCCATCGGCCCGAAGCAGAGAAGCTCCCTCCACCAGTGTAGAGACTTCTGATCCGGAGGCGAGCAGGATCACATCAAAGTTCTCCTCATCCTGAACCACATAAGCACCCTTGTCAGCATGCAATGCAGCCTCGTAACGCGATCCCTCAGCCGGCAGATCCTTGATGTTCTGACGTGAAAGTATCAAACCGGTAGGTGTTTCACTGTTCTCCATTGCCATCTTCCAGGCTACGGTGGTCTCATTGCCGTCAGCAGGGCGAAGTACCAGTACGGAATTTTTTCCATGATGGTTCTGTAGTTTCTCCAACAGCCTGATCTGGGCCTCCTGTTCTACCGGCTGATGAGTGGGACCATCCTCTCCCACACGGAAGGCATCATGTGTCCAGATAAAGATCACCGGTGTCTGCATCAGGGCAGCCACACGTATTGAAGGTTTCATATAATCGGAGAAGACAAAGAAGGTGCCACAAGCTGGGATGACACCGCCATGGAGACTCATCCCGATGCAGAGGCAGGACATGGTGAATTCAGATACACCGGCTTGCAGGAAAGCACCGGAGAAATCATTGCTGGTCAGTGCTTTTGTATGTTTCAGAAAACCATCGGTCTTGTCAGAATTGGAGAGGTCGGCAGATGCCACAACCATATTTTCAACCTGTTTGGCCAGCTCTGAGAGTACTGCGGCAGAGGCAGCACGCGTGGCACTGTTGGCCTTCTGAGTGATGGCACTCCAGTCAATTGCAGGCAATTCACGGGAAAACCATTTGCGTTTCTTTTCAGCCATTTCAGGATTGGCAGCTGTCCACTGTTGCAACTTGGCATTCCTGTCTGCAACAATCACTTTCAACGCTTCCTTTCTTTTCTGATAGAGTTCAGCGACCTCAGGGAAGATGGAGAAGGGATTTTCCGGATTACCACCCAGATTATTGATTGTCTGTCCGAAATCGGCACCGGCAGCACTAAGGGGTTGACCATGTGTGGAGACCTGACACTCGTAAGAAGTACAATCAGCAGCAAGCGCCCCTTTACCCATCACTGTATTACCAATGATCAGCGTCGGTTTCTCTTTTTCTGCTTTTGCTTCAGTGAGAGCCTTGCGGATCTCATCCACATTGTTGCCATCGATGGAGATCACCCGCCAGTTCCAGGCTCTGTACTTGGCGGCAACATCCTCGCTGGTCACGGCATCTGTAGTGGTGGAAAGCTGAATATTGTTGGAATCATAAAACATGATGAGGTTGCTAAGTCCCAGGTGACCGGCAATCCTGCCAACTCCTTGAGAGATCTCCTCCTGCACACCTCCGTCGGAGATGAAGCTGTAAACGGTATGATCCATCCCTTCGCCCAGACGAGCCTGAAGAAAACGCGCGGCGATGGCTGCACCGGCTGCATAGGCATGACCCTGTCCCAACGGACCTGAGGTATTTTCAATGCCCCTGTTGATGTCAATCTCGGGATGTCCGGGTGTAGGACTGCCCCACTGACGAAACTCTTTCAGTTCATCCAACGAAAACTTACCACTTAAACAGAGTACCGAATACAACATGGGTGACATATGTCCTGGGTCAAGGAAGAAACGGTCTCTCATCTCCCATCCCGGATTTTCAGGATCATATTCCAGAAATTCAGAAAAAAGGACATTGATATAATCTGCCCCACCCATGGCACCACCCGGATGTCCGGATTTAGCCTGTTCTACCATAGATGCCGACAGGATACGGATGTTGTCGGCTGCTTTGTTCATGATTGCATTTTCGTTCATAAAAATATCGGTAATATTATAGTTATTTAATTCGTTAGCATAAAATGAGTCAGCATAGAGATGCCAGGTGTATGGAATGCAAAGATAATGTTTTTTTGAAATCCTCACCCTTAATGAATGATATGTTTACGGTAATTGATGAGACACTTATCCAGATTTTAAGATTATCATTTTGCCAATAGGAAGATTGCGCGATTAAATTGCTATTTTTACGGTTTGTAAACAATAGGCTGATTCAATCGAAATGTCGATCCGGTTGAACGGGATTGCCGAAAACCAAACCTATATGAGTCTGAGCAAAAACAAGATTAAATACATCCGATCACTGAAAGAGAAAAAATTCCGCAGCCTGCACAACGCATTTGTTGCGGAGGGCATCAAATTGGTCACAGATTTGATGTCAACCTGTCACTGTCAGTTTTTGGCAGCACTGCCTGAAGTCCTGCATGCGTATCCGGAAATGAAAGCAGATGAAATAGTTGATGCAACTGAAATCGAACTGAGCAAGGCAACCTTTTTGCAAACTGCCCCCCAGGTCATCGCAGTATTTTATCAGCCTGAACAGCATTCCGAGCAGTTGCAATTGCGTGGCAAACTGAGTCTGGCACTCGACGGTGTGCAGGATCCCGGCAATGTGGGCACCATTCTCCGCATTGCCGATTGGTTCGGCATTGATCAAATCCTCTGTTCTCCCGACACAGCCGATCTATACAATCCCAAGACCGTGCAGGCTACCATGGGGGCCATTGCACGCGTGAGAGGATTCCAAGGGGAACTCACTTCCCTGCTCTCCAGGCAAAGCGACTTACCTGTATACGGCACCTTTCTGGATGGCGCCAACATCTATGGTGAACCACTCTCCACCGAGGGAGTAATCGTTTTGGGCAGTGAAGGGAAAGGCATCAGCAGGGAAACGGAAAAATTGATTAACAGGAGATTGTTGATTCCCAGTTACCCGTTCGGCAGAATCACCTCTGAATCATTGAACGTAGCTGCCGCAGCAGCAGTAGTATGCGCAGAGTTTCGTCGAAGACGGGGATAAAAAAAATCACGTATGAGAATACGTGATTACCTAAAACAAATCTGAAGAGAATAAAAATCTCAAAATGAATGAGACTGGGGTGGAAAACGGGGCTCGAACCCGCGACCTTCGGAACCACAATCCGACGCTCTAACCAACTGAGCTACAACCACCATATTGAATTTCCGGATGCAAAGATACAATATTTTTCGCACATTCAATCAAAATTGGAGAAAAAATCAAAAAAAATGAGACTGACAACCATCTCTCACGATTAATTCGTATATTTGAGGTTGATTCGGATAATTGCAAACTGTCGTGTCACAAAAAATTAAACTTTCCATACTGGGGATATCTTTCAGTCAGGTTCAAGCTGGCGCCTACGCACTCGTTTTTTCTGAGGAGGAGGGAATCAGACGGCTTCCCATTGTCATCGGTACGCCCGAAGCACAATCGATTGCCATCGTGATGGAAGGAATCACTCCTCCCAGACCCCTCACACATGATTTGATCTGTTCCATCTGGAAGGAGTTGGGCATTCTGCTTAAAGAGGTGGTAATATACAAGTTCGAAGAGGGTGCCTTTTTCTCGGAGCTGCTAATCGAGCAGAACGGAACTGAATATCGCATCGACTCTCGCACATCGGATGCTGTTGCCCTTGCCATCCGCACCAATTCTCCCATCTTCACCACAGAGGAGATCATGCGTAACATGGCTGTTGTCTTTGATGAGCATAACGAACAAAGTGCAGCAGATCCATTACAGGAGCCCACTAAGAAGAGAGAGGAGGAGTTGACCGATTTGCGGCTGGATGCCCTTAAAGAGAGGCTCAGGGAGGCAGTGAATGAGGAAAATTATGAACTTGCAACCAGTCTGCGTGATGAGATAAACCGCAGGGAGAATAAATCCTGAAAATAATGGCCGAAAATCTCTTTTTCTGTCCCGAGATCCTGGAAAACCCTATTCTCCCGGAACAGGAATCGCAGCACTGTGCGAAAGTGTTGCGCATGCAAGAAGGTGACCTGCTGACCGTCACGGACGGTGAGGGTTCTTTTTACGAATGCAGGTTGCTACTTTCCCATCCGAAAAAAAGCGTGGTGACCATCCTGCGTAAATGGGAAGAACCCCGAAAGAGATCATTTATGATTCAGCTCGCTTTCGGACCGACCAAGCAGATGGACCGCAACGAGTGGTTCGTGGAGAAGGCAACCGAGATAGGGGTTGATCGGTTTACGCCAGTCCTTGGCAATTTCTCCGAGCGGAAGGAGATCAAAAGAGAACGATTGACCAAAATTGCGATTTCGGCAATGAAACAGTCACAACAGGCCCGGCTGCCCCTCATCGACGAGATGCGTTCCTTTAGTGAGTTTGTTGCACAACCTTTTAACGGTAGAAAGTTCATTGCCCACTGTTATGATCTGCCCAAAACTGCATTGGCACAATCTTACAGGAAAGGTGAAGATGTACTGATATTGATTGGCCCTGAAGGCGACTTCAGTGAGCAGGAAGTGGCAGAAGCCATCAACAACGGATTTGAGCCTGTGAGCCTTGGAGAGACCCGCCTTCGCACGGAGACAGCCTGTTTGGTTGCCACACATACCATCCATGTATTGAACCAAATTACATCAACATAGATTCAAATGAAAAAAATAGTATTAGTCCTCCCACTGTTTCTGATGATCATTGCCCTATCGTGCAGCAACAGCAACAAAAGTGAAAAACCCAGAGTTGCCATCGCTGGTATCGCCATCGAGTCGAGCACCTTCTCACCCGCAGTTTCCCACGAGGATGCCTTCAGGGCAAGAGTGGGTGATGAGGTTTTCAGCTATTACCCCTTCATGGCACCCGACTCAGGGATCATCGATCGGGCAGTATGGCTCCCCACCCTGCGCGGTCATGCCATGCCGGGGGGTATCGTGACCCGCGAGGCGTATGAGTCACTGGTGACTCAAACATTGGAGATGCTGAGTGAAACACTACCCCTGGACGGGCTTTTCTTTGATATCCATGGTGCGATGAGCGTTCAGGGACTGGACGACCCTGAAGGTGATTTCATCGTGCGCATCCGTGAGCTGGTGGGCACAGAGGTGCTGATCTCCACCTCGATGGACCTGCACGGCAGTGTATCTCCGCGACTGGCACAGCACACCGACCTGATTACATGCTACCGTCTGGCTCCGCACGAGGATGCCATTGAATCGAAGAAAAGGGCTGTGACCAACCTGCTCGACAGGTTGGAAAGCGGGAAAGGAAAGCCGGCTTATAAAGCCTGGATCCCGGTTCCCATCCTCCTGCCGGGAGAGAAAACGAGCACACGCATCGAGCCGGGCAAGAGCCTCTATGCTGAAATACCGGGCCTACTGGATGGAGACAGGGTGATCGATGCCGCCATCTGGATGTCTTATCCCTGGGCCGATGAACCACGCAACCACGGGGTGGTGATGGCTTACGGTGACGACAAGGAGGCTGTAGGTAAAGCAGCAGAGAAACTGGCTCATCGTTTCTGGGATGTGAGAAGAGAATTCGAATTCGTGGCACCCACCACCTACCTGGAGGAAGCACTGGAAAAAGCGCTGGCCAGCGACAAGCAGCCGTTTATCATCAGTGACATGGGCGACAATCCCACTGCCGGTGGCGCAGGCGATGTGACCTGGACACTGCATGAGCTTTTCAAACACTCTGCCTTGCAGAAGAGCGGCAAGACGCTGATTTATGCCTCCATACCCGATCCGGAACTGGTGAAGAAAGCTATCGAAGCGGGTGTGGGCGGCACTGTCGACGCCACCGCTGGTGCGGAGGTGGACGACCGGTTTGCCCCACCCCTCCGCTTGAGGGGAGTCGTTACGCACATCAAAGAAGATGAGCACAACAGCGAGGTTGTGGTGAAGAGCGGTAACATCTATACCATCGTCACCGAAAAACGAAATGCCTATCACTACGAGAAGCAGTTCGCCGATCTGGGCCTCATCCCCCGGGAGACCGATATCCTGGTGGTGAAAATCGGATATCTGGTGCCCGAACTATACGATATGCGTGGCGACTGGATCATGGCGCTCACACCGGGAGGTGTGGATCAGGATCTGCTTCGATTGCCCTATCAGCGAGTACCACGTCCCATCTATCCTCTCGATCCGGACATGGAGGACCCCGACCTGAGTGCACGTTTTATCCCACTGGCGGATAAATAATGCTGATGTAAGAAAGTGAGGATGGTTAAATAGGGAAATTCAATAATTTGGCCAAAAAGTGGAATATGACCAAAAAGGAACGATATAAAAATGTGATCGGTTGGTTTGAAGCCAACGCCGAGTCGGCAGAGACAGAGCTACACTATCAGACTCCCTATCAGTTGCTGGTGGCAGTGATTCTGTCGGCACAGTGTACCGACAAACGGGTGAACCAGATCACCCCTCCCCTTTTCGAGGCGTTTCCCACACCGGAGGTGATGGCCGCCTCCTCTTCCGATGAAATATTCACCCATATCCGCTCCTGCTCCTATCCCAACAACAAGGCGAAAAGCCTGGTGGGAATGGCCAAAAAGCTGGTAGCCGACTTCGGCGGGGAGGTGCCTGCCGATATCGATCTGTTGCTCACCATTCCCGGAGTGGGACGCAAGACAGCCAACGTGATACTGGCCGTGGCATTCGATAAGCCGGCCATGCCGGTGGACACCCATGTGTTCCGCGTGGCCAACCGTATAGGTCTCACCCGCAATTCAAAAACACCGCTGGAGACGGAGCGGGAGTTGGTAAAACATATCCCTGCCCCACTCCTCTCAAAAGCGCATCACTGGCTGATCCTGCATGGCCGGTATGTCTGTGTGGCACGGAAGCCCAAATGCGAGAGCTGTGGAATAAGGGAGTGGTGCAGCTATTATGCAAAGCATCAGATCACAGGAATCTGAATTATCGTAACGCATGCAAAATGAAAAGAGGGTGGACCGTTGCCGGCTCCACCCTCACTCTTTGTTCACGAAAAATCTATTCGGCTTTGGGAATCGCTTTGTTCTTATTCAATACCAGGTACACAATGGGTAGAATACCCACTGTATTGAAAATAGCCAGGCAAATGAACCAGACCAGATGATTGTTACGGGCTGCTCTCCAGAGTGCGATCAGTTTCAACACTGAGTCGAACAGGGACAGTATGACGATCAGGATGATCAGCCATTCGGGCAGATTGGATAAGCTTTCCATATGCTTGATCTGTTAAGAATCGATTAGTCTATTACCGAAAATTGATAAATACAACGGCTGCTGTATTTTTCACCCGGTTTCAGATAGGGAGAGGGCCAATCCGGCTTGTTGGGCGAATCGGGAAATTTCTGCGTCTCCAGACAGACAGCAGCACGTTTCTGATAGGTGATCTCCTTTTTCCCCGTTACAGTGCCATCAAGGAAATTGCCTGAATAGATCTGAATGCCCGGCTCGTTGGTATAAACATCGAGCTTGATACCAGTCACGGGAGACCATACAGAAGCTGCCACCATCGACACGTCACCATTGGTGTTCAACACCCAGTTGTGGTCGTAACCGTCACCATTCTTCAACTGTTCAAAATCATATTGATCAACCTTCTCTCCAATGGCAACCGCTGTTCTGAAATCCATGGGTGTGCCTTCTACTTTCTCGATGGCGCCAGTTGTCATAAATGTCTCGTCTACAGGAGTGTACTCATCCGCATAAACCATCAACATATGATCGAGGATGGTCTGACTGGGATCACCACTTAGATTAAAATAGGAGTGGTTGGTAAGGTTCACTACGGTCTCCTTGTCGGTTTCAGCCTCATATACGATATCGATGGCGTTGTTGTCGGTAAGCGTCATGGTCACCTTTACATTCAGGTTGCCAGGGAAGTTTTCCTCACCATCTACAGACAGATAAGTAAGCACCACACTTTGACTGTCAGGTTGCAACGCTTTGAAAATCTGCTTCTGGAAACCGTTCGGACCACCATGGAGGGTATGTCCGAAATTATTCTTAGGCAAATCATATTCGACACCATCAATCGTCACTTTCCCATTTGCAATACGGTTTGCGTAGCGTCCGATCGTGGCACCGAAATCATTGTTGACAGCCATGTAATCCTCAATGTTATCGAACCCCAGCACGACATCCTTCATATTGCCCTCTTTATCGGGCGCCATCACTGAGACAATGCGTCCACCGTAATTGGTGATTGCAACTTCCATCCCATTAGCGTTTATCAGCAGATACAGGTCTGTTGAATCGCCGTTCACTTCCGACTGAAAATCGGTTTTCTTCAATCCCGATAACGTTGTTTGCTCAGCGGGAGCCTCTTTCTGTTTGTTTGTACATCCAACCACGGCAATCAGCGCCATAAGCCAGATCATTCGATTAAGTTTCATCTGTTTTTCATTAAAATTAGTGTTCAAAATAAGCATCTCAAATAGACTTTATTGTCGCAATCTACCTCAACATAATATCATTTGGAAAGGTAAAATTA
This sequence comes from Dysgonomonadaceae bacterium zrk40, assembly GCA_016916535.1. Classification (NCBI taxonomy): domain Bacteria; kingdom Pseudomonadati; phylum Bacteroidota; class Bacteroidia; order Bacteroidales; family Dysgonomonadaceae; species Dysgonomonadaceae bacterium zrk40. The sequence continues at coordinate 2,736,028 of CP070276.1, read as the reverse complement.
CGATTTAAATCAATTCACTCCAAATCTCATCATTTTATCCACAAAAACAGCAACCGCATTCAACGGCTGCTGTTTATAAATTCATTTTAGATGGAGCTCTTGTTACAGTTCCTTATCGAGGGTCTCAATTTTTTTTAAGATCATCTGCAATTCAGTCTTGATCTTCTCCACCTTCTGGTTCATGTCATCCACCAGATGATTGCCTTTCTTGGAGGAAACGGAGAGGAAACCGATGTTATTCTCGTAGGTTTGCAGTTCATTTTTCATCCGGTCATACTGACGCATCAACTTTTCACGCTCACGCAGCAGCTGGCTTTGGGCATTTCCCGAACGACTCATGTCAGCAATATTGGATTTGAAGCTCTCCAACTTGCGTTCCTCTTTGTCGATGTTAAGTCGGTCAAACTGAGCTTCAGTAGCATCGTAGAACTCCCTGTAGACACGATCTTTCATCTTGTAGGGCACATGTCCGATGGCGTACCATTCGTCCATCAGATTATGCAGCAACGACAATGCATCCTCGGCAGAAAGCGAAGGATCGAGCTGGTTGATCTTCTCCACGATTTTTTTCTTGGCATCCAGATTCTTCGATTCTTCTTCGTTCTGTGAAGAGGTATGTATTTTTTTCTGTTCGAAGAAATAGTCACAGGCAGCGATAAATCGTTTCCAAACTGAATCCACATATTTATGCGGCACGATGCCAATATTCTTCCACTCTTTCTGAATCTCAATAAAATCCTGGGTGGTTTTCCTCCAATCCTGGCTCTCTTTCATCGCCTCCGCACGCTCACAAAGTTCCATTTTCTTCCGGAGGTTCTCCTCCATCTCGTTCCGCAGCGTTTTATAATATTCATTCTTCGAACGGAAAAAGAAATCACAGGCGGCACGGTAACGTTTGTATATCTTGGTGTTCCATTTGCGTGGTACATATCCAATCTGGCGCCACTGCGTCTGAATCTCCAGTACCTCCTTCACCTTGCTGTTCCAGTCTCTGATTGTTTTAATCTGGCTGTAGTCTATTGCCTCCAGCTTTTCACAGAGCGATGTCTTCAGTTCCAGGTTCTCATCTTCCTTGCCCCTGAGTGCCTCAAAATGTGCCTGGTATTTCTTGTTGATACTGGTTGAGGCCTCTTTGAATCGATTCCATATCTCTTCCCTCTCCTTCCTGGATACCGGTCCAATCTCACGCCACTCCTGGTGAAGATTCTGCAACTGATGGAAGGCAGAAACCACATCAGACTCCTCATCAAGTCTCTCGGCGGCTTCACACAGCTCGGTTTTCGATTCAAGATTCTTCTTGAAATCATATTCCCTGAACTCGTTGTTGATCCGAACCAGATCATAAAAAATCTCCACGTAATGCTGATAAGATTTCCAAAGCTCGTTCACCCTGGCCTGGGGGATCATCTTGATCTCGTTCCATTCCTGCTGCAGTGATTTGAACTCCTGGTAAACCTTGTTGAAATCCTCCTGACCCTGGTTCTGTGTCAACTGTTTTACCTGTTCAATGATGGCCAGTTTCCTGGCTACATTCTTCTCTTTCTCGGCCTCTTCCATGGCCGTAATGGCTGATCGCTTCTCTCTGATCTTCTGCAACAACTCTTTCCCTTCAACGAAAAGGGCAGGCTCGTTGGCTACAAAATCGATCTCTTCACCTCCGGCAGAGAGAAATGCTTGTTTTTGACCCTCAATTTCATTGCGCAGCGTGCGATAGAATTGATTTTTGTACTCATCGATATCTTTTCTCTGAGGACGTTCTTCATCCAGCAATCCCCGAAGCTTCAGTACAATTTCATCAACGGTTAACAGGGTACCGGTTTGATCGTCTGATTCAGAATCATCATCCGATTCTTCTTCCTCACTACCGGTCTCATCCGACTCACTTGTATCACCATCTTCCAAATGGTAATCAATTTTCTCCTGTTCTTTTTCCTGCTGTTCATCAGTCTCTTCCGAGACAGATGCTGCAACATCAGGCAGAACTTCGGAAACAGTAGAGTCGACAGTTTCCCCGACCAATTTCTGGTCAGAGTCTTCATTAACTTCCTGCCTTTCCGGGAGAGTATCTGCATCGGTTTCTGCGGTTTGATCCGCTTCCTGAACCTCTTCAGCTTGAGGGGTATCTACCTTAGACTCCTGGACCGGCACATCAGGCTCCGGATGCATCTCTTTGTTTTCAGTTTCGATGGTTAAATTTTTCTCATCAAGATTGTTGTTCGTATTCATCAGTAGTCCCTTCGTTATACCCCAACCATCCGATTGGGATGTTGCTGTTCATTTTTTAGTTTTTTATAACACGATAGTAGTTTTTTACCAACCACTTTTTTTTTCAATAACTGCAAATTAACGCATTATTTTTGGGAAAACATCTGTTTTTTTGATTTATTTTTGCAGATAGAACCATGCAACTGTTTAGTTAACGTTCTGTAAACCGGATATGGGGTAGTGCTGAAGGGTTGATTTGTGAAGACAAAAAAAAACCCGCCAGTGGTTAACCGGCGGGTATGCTTGTACAACAGCTCATTTTTCTCTGAAAAAGATGTTGATGGGTGTACCTGAGAAGTCCCATATCTCACGCATGCGATTCTCGATGAACCGCTTATAGGGCTCTTTGATCCATTGTGGCAAATTGCAGAAAAAGACAAAGGAAGGTACTTGTGTTTTGGGCAGTTGGGTGATGTATTTCACCTTGATATATTTCCCTTTGATGGCTGGAGGAGGAGTACGCTCAATGATGGGTAACAGCTTTTCATTAAGCTTGCTGGTAGCCACTTTTCTTTTTTTATTCAGATAAACCTCCTTGGCAAGGTCCATCACTTTCAAGATTCGCTGTTTTGTAAGTGCCGAACCAAAGATGATGGGGAAGTCGGTAAATGGTGCCAGTCGCTGGCGGATGGCATTCTCAAAAGTCTTGATCACCATGTTATCTTTGCCTTCCACCAGGTCCCACTTGTTGACAAAGACCACCAGCCCCTTGCGGTTCTTTTGAATCAGTGAAAAGATATTGAGGTCCTGGCTCTCGATGCCGCGGGTTGCATCCAGCATCAGGATACAAACATCCGCATTCTCAATTACACGAATGGAGCGAATAACCGAGAAGTATTCCAGATCTTCGTTCACCTTTCCCCGCTTACGGATACCGGCAGTATCGACGAGATAAAAATCCATGCCGAACTTATTGTAGCGCATGTAAATGGAGTCGCGTGTGGTGCCGGCAATGTCAGTTACAATGCTCCGTTCCTCACCTATCAATGCATTGATGATGGAAGATTTTCCGGCATTGGGACGTCCCACCACTGCAAACCGGGGGACATCATCCAGCACCTCCTCCTCGCCGCTACTGGTGAAAAGTGTGAGAATATGATCGAGCAGATCACCGGTGCCGGATCCGTTGATGGCAGAGACACTGAATGGATCACCCAGACCCAGTGTATAAAATTCGGCTGCCTGGTGTCCAAGATCGAAGTTGTCTGATTTGTTGGAGACCACCACTACCGGTTTGCCGGATCGACGTAGCATATGTGCCACACTGGTGTCAAGATCGGTCAACCCATTCATCACATCCACTACGAAGAGAATCACATCTGCCTCGTCCATCGCAATGCGCACCTGTTTGTTGATCTCATCCTCCATCACATCATCGGAGTCGACCACCCATCCACCAGTATCGACCAGTGAAAACTCCTTCCCGTTCCAGTTGACTTTGCCGTACTGACGGTCGCGGGTGGTGCCGGCAGTCTCCGTCACAATAGCCTCACGGCTTTGTGTCAATCGGTTGAAAAGGGTGGATTTTCCCACGTTGGGACGTCCCACAATCGCTACTAAGTTTTGCATAATGTTGTTGATTCGCTGATGAGTTGATTTGAGAATTTGAGGATTTGCTTATTGCTAATCATCTTCAGTCCAGTTTGTATCCGAAGGTTTTTAACAGGTTATCCCGGTTGCGCCAGTCCTTCTCTACCTTTACATAGAGCTGGAGGTAAATCTTCTTCTCGAAGAAACGTTCTATATCTTTGCGGGCCATCGTTCCCAGTTTTTTGAGCGATTCACCCTTGTGACCGATCACAATCCCCTTCTGGGTATCGCGCTCCACCAGGATGATCGCCCTGATCCGGATGATATCCTTCTCTTCCAGAAACTCCTCCACAATGGCCTCAATGGCATAGGGAACCTCTTTCTGGTAAAGCAAAAGCGCCTTCTCCCGGATGATCTCTGCCACGAAGAAACGGGCCGGCTTGTCGGTCAGCGCATCCTTCTCGAAATAGGGAGGTGACTCAGGCAATAGTTCCAGGACTCTTTTCTGAACAAGGTCCACACTGAAGTTGTTCAACGCCGAGATGGGATAGATCTCCGCTTTGGGCAACAGGGTTTGCCATTGCATTACCAATTGCTCCAGCGCCTCCTGCGTGGTCTGGTCAATTTTATTGATCAACAGCAGCAGCGGCAGATCCAACTGCTGTACTTTCGCGAGGAACACATCATTCTTGTCAACCTTCTCCACCACGTCGGTCACGTAGAGCAGTACATCAGCATCCTGCAGGGCCGAAAGCGAGAATGTCAGCATCTGCTCCTGCAGCTTGTAGTTGGGACGCAACACGCCGGGTGTATCGGAATAGACCACCTGGTACCCCGGTTTGTTCACGATGCCGATGATCCGGTGGCGCGTTGTTTGTGCCTTGGCGGTGATAATCGAGATCTTCTCCCCCACCAGTCGGTTCATCAGGGTCGATTTACCCACGTTGGGATTTCCAACGATGTTGACAAAGCCGGAACGATGCTTCCTCTGTTCCATTGTTACTTTTTATCTGTTTCCTTGTTTCCGTCGTAACCCCATTTCAAGTAGACACTCCCCCAGGAAAAACCGGCGCCAAAGGCGGTGAGGATGATGTTGTCTCCTTTTCGGAGTTTTGATTCCCACTCCCACAGGCAGACCGGTATCGTACCTGCGCTGGTGTTGCCATAGCGTTCGATGTTCACCATCACCTTGTCAGTCGACAAACCGGTACGCTCCACGGTGGCATCTATGATCCGCAGGTTGGCCTGGTGTGGCACCAGCCAATCTACATCATCGGCTGTCAGGTTGTTTCGCTTCATGATGCTTTCCGAAACCTCAGCCATTCGTGACACGGCGTACTTAAAAACCACCTTGCCATCCTGGTAGACCGTATGTTCATTCTTGTCGACCGTCTCATGGCTGGCAGGGTACTTGCTTCCGCCCGCCTTCATGTGCAAAGGTTTGTATCCCACTCCGTCAGAATGCAACTCTGCATCGATGATTCCAAGCTCTTCATCTGTCGGTTCAATCAGCACAGCCGCGGCGGCATCTCCGAAAAGCGGACAGGTAGTACGATCGTTGTAGTTGGTAATGGCCGACATCTTGTCGCCTGCCAACAGGATAATCTTCTTGTACTTCCCCGTTTTGATCAGTCCGTTGCAGATCTCCAGTCCATACACAAAGCCGGAGCAGGCAACCTCCATATCAAAACAAAAGGCATTTTTAATGTGATTGTTCTCTGCAACGATTGATGCGGCAGACGGGAAGAAGTGATCGGGAGTGGAGGTGGCAAAGATCACCGCATCCACCTCCTGGGGCGCGGTACCTGTTTTGGCAAGCAGATCTGCCACAGCTTTTGTGCCAAGCACCGAGATACCCATCTCTTCACCTTTGAGGATACGCCTCTCCTTGATTCCCACACGCGTCATGATCCACTCATCGGTGGTGTCGACCATGGTTGAAAGTTCCTCGTTGGTGAGTATATAGTCCGGCAGACTGGCCGCGATACCGGTGATTACTGCATTTTGTTGTCTCATCATCGTTCAAATAAGAGTTGAATGAATAAAAAACCCTGAAAACGATCAGATTGTTTCAGGGTTTTTTCATGTATCGCCAAGAGTACCTTATGCTGTCACCTCTTTTTCAATTGCCAGCTTACCCCTGTAGTAGCCACATTCACCACATACGGTGTGGTAGATGTGCCATGCACCGCAGTTGGGGCATATAGCCATGGTAGGCATTTTCGCATGATCGTGTGCCCTTCTTTTACCTTGTCTTGCAGAAGACTGTCTTCTTTTAGGATGTGCCATTTTATTATTTACTTTTTACTGTTTATATCAATCATTGTCTTCAAAACTGAGCCCTTTCAAGGCATCCCATCGCGGATCGCCTGTTTGTGAATCCTCTTCACTTGCAAGTTCATCGTCATCGGCGATCTCATCATCGGCGTCCTCCTCATCGGTGCTGACAGCCCTGTGCTTGCGCAGTTTTGATGAAACGGCGCGATTGCATTCACCCGCGGGATGAACATGCTTGATGGGGATGCACAGCGCAACAAACTCGTAGAGAAACCATGCGATGTTTATTTCTCCCTCCTCTTCGGGGATGATCACAATCTCATCGCTCTCTTCTGAATACTCCTTACCGAACTTCACAATCAGACGGTTTGTTGTATCCACCTCCTGGTTCATGTCGTCGAGGCAACGTGTGCAGGGCACCTGCACCACTCCTTTCAGTTCAAAATCAAACTCAAAGGTTGATGAGGTTCGCTTCACGGTCACCATCACCTTCACATTTCCTTTCCTTACTTCGTCACCATCAATGGCTTCGAAAAATTTTCGGTCCAGATCATACGCGTAGGTATGGGTTCCGAAGGAAAGGTTTTTCAGGGAAATATTGTACAAACTAAACTTTGCCACGTTTTTTCCTCAAAATAAAGCGGTGCAAAGATAGTAAATATTTCTTTACACCGCTTGTTTTGTCATATTAATTTATCAACGGACAACAGCTTCCCGTACAATGCGCTGCATCTCATCATAGTGTTCTTCGAGGCTCTGCAACAGTTTGAACTGTGCTTTAGTGCGTACCAGATTGTGTTCCGGATAGGCAATCTTGTAATAGGTGTCACCATCCAGGTAGTCGGAGAAGAAGCGAACCGTCTGCATATAAGTGAGCAGCTTGGCTCCGTAGGCCAGATGTTCAATCTCCACCTCTGTCAGGAAGGAGGCTGCTTTCTGCAGGTAACCACGTGCATACCCTTCAAAAATGGGCAGGTTGAGCGACACGTTGTCCAGATCCTGGTCATCCTCCGCACCGTTGTTTGCACCGGTACGGATGAAATCACCAAAATCAGAAAGCACGTACCCCGGCATCACCGTGTCAAGGTCCACCACGCAGAGCACTTCGTCCTGCTGGTCGAAGAGGATGTTGTTTACCTTGGTATCACAATGGTTGGTTCTCTTGGGGAGGCTCCCTTCGCGATGCATCCTTTCTGCCTTACACATCTCTTCTGCCCTTTTCTCGATCTCTTCCACCAGATGAGACACCTCTTTGAGCCTTCCGGCCCTGTCAGCCTTTACAGACTCACGAAAGGTCTGCAGACGTGATTCCATGTTGTGGAAATTGGGGATGGTCTCGAAGAGAGGCTCTCCCGGCAGGTCGGCCAGCATCTGCTGGAACTCACCAAAGGCCTGTCCGGCGCAATAGGCCAGTTCCGGATTGATCTCATCATAACTTTTACTCTCTGCGATAAAGAGCATCATGCGCCAGTAGTCGCCGTTGCCATCACGGTGAAAGAGCGCTCCTTCCTGCGTGGGAACAAGCGTCAGCACCCTCCGATCCACATCAGTGAGGCCTTTCTCTTCCAGCTTTTTCCGAATGTGCCCGGTTACCCTGGAAATATTCTGTTGCAACTGCTCCACATTCCGGAAGATATGATGATTGATGCGTTGCAACACATACTCACTTTCACCTGCAACCACCTTGTAGGAATCATTGATATGGCCTTTTCCCAGGGGGGTGACCTCCGTCTTGTTTTTCTCTCCCAGGAATGGGATGACAATCTCGTTCAGTTTGTTTATCTCTTTCATTGTATCTGTTTTGGTAATTTTGATCAAGTGACTACTCCAGCTCCAGCGATCCGAAGAACTGTGGAGCATGAAAATCGGGTTTGGGCAGTTCAATAGGATTCCAGCTCTGGTAGTGCGGTTCTGCTGTTTCGTCACCACACTTGTAGAAGTTCGCCCGTATTATCTGACCGGAGAGTAACTCCTCCGATGCGAACCCCATGACTTCCTTCGGAATCTCCAGGTAGAGCTGCCAATCGGAGAGCTGCCGGTCACCCTCGTAGCAGTGTTGAATTGAACTGTACCGAAAAACCGTTTTAACCTCTTCGGTAAGCCGTTGAAACGACTCCCTCGACTCCCGGTGGGCAGCCAGCAACGCCCCCAGGGCATTGCACTCAAAGTTGCGGTAAGTATCTTCACCCTCACGCTGCATGAAAAATTCCACGCAACTATCCTGCCAAACAGGATCGAAATCACGGGTGTGCAGCACCCGCAGTTGTTCCCCCTCCACGCTGAAGCAGAGATAGAGCCTGGCGCCATCATGGGCAGCCGTCACGGTAGTAGGCAAAGATTTTGGATAGGCTTCCGGCCAGTTCAGCCGGTCAATCTGAGCCACAGCCCCAGAGCGAAGCAACTGGTCAATCCGGGATGTGACAGGTTCAACAGCGGAAAGTTCAATCAGGGGAACATGCAATTTTCTCATTTCCTAAAAAATTTTATCAAAGATATGGTTTTCGGGCCACTCCGACAAATAATATGGGATTCAACTGACGAAAGCAGGAATTCAATAGAAGAAATCACCTGAAAAACGACAGGGAGGCTTCTCCAATTCACAGATTTTTGGAGGGTCTTTGCAGGTTCTCGGTGCCTCTAACCCTAGAGACTGTCTCAACATGCAAATGAGATGGTTTTTTTCATCCCACCCACTAAGAATCACCTTAATTGGCTCTTTACAGCGTATCAATTCATTCGTAACTGACTCTAATCTGGTTCGAATCTATTAGAACCATATTAGAGCCATATTAGAACGAGATTAGAACGAGATTAGAACCTGTAACGAAGAAAATAGGCTGTCTCTTCATGAAATGGGGCTACTCAAACTGTAACATACAAACAAAAAAAATATAGGATGAGCTTCCCAAAAGCAGGCAAAAAAAAGAGGCTGTGCTTTTCAGCACAGCCTCGTCTTAAATTCAATCAGGATAAATTGCAGTTATGTTTCGCTCAATCTATACTGTTTGCTCTGTTGCATACAGGCTACTTTCAGAAATTACTGAGCAGCACTCTCATGGCTGAAATAGAAACTATTTGTAAGTTGGGGTTCTCCCTGGTATGAACCCTTCTTAGCAATAACCGTTAGTTTATCCCCAACTTCAACACCATGGATAGACAACATATTATCTCTATCGCTACCAGTTGCTCCAAAACCCGGAGAACAGCCATACATATAAATCTCACTGCCATTCTCTTTTAAATTAAGTCTACCATATACTGCATGGACAATCGAGGTAACCTCTCCTGATACCATAAAGTAGTCTGTGTTTGAATCGGGCTTGGTCAGCACCTCGGCGATGGTAGCAAGAGTTACCGGGATCACGCTTTCCAGCACGGCACCGGCGACCTGGGGAGTCCCTTTGTATTCGGCACGTTTACCAACAATGGTAATGATATCACCCACTTTACACTCTTTACCTTGCAAATCGAGACGATACGCATAAGTTTCGCCGGAGAAATCCCTTAGATATAAATTATTATTATATTTTTCATCAACTTTTGTAATTACGCCGGTCAAACGATATGGGATGTTGCCTACTTCAGCGGCTAGAAATTCGGCAATCGATACCTCAACGATCGCACCTTTCTGTGTCAGCGTTGTTTCGGTGCTGTAGTTCTTGCCTTCAAAGGTGGTGCGGAAGGTGAGGGTGGTTTCACGGTCGCCCCCTTCATTGGCAGCGGCATTGAATTTCACCACCGCGTTCGTACCGGCCGATTCGATGGATGAGATAGACAACCAGGACTTGGCATCTTCCGGAATCTCCACCGATACACCTTCACCCTTGCAGGTGAGGTAAGCGGTAAATTCGCCCCCTTCAACAGGCAGCTGTGCGTTTTCAACAGAATCAACCTTCACAAGCGATTTGTTGATGTTTAGTACCGTTACATCCACCATTTGGGGTGATCCGCTGTAAGTAGATTTTGGTCCTTGTATTGTCACCTCATCACCCACTTCAAGGCCAAGGCTCAGGAAGTTTTTCGTGGCACCTTTCGCATCAAGCGTACCATAGATATAGATTGTACCGGTTTCATCGGTCAAATCCCAGTTACCATACAAAGTATTGGATATGGCAGTAACCACACCTGACACCAGGAACGTTTTACCGTCGGGACCTGATCGTACTTCTGAAACCGAAGCCTCTGATATTACAGCCAGTCCTTGAATCACATTGATGCGTTGCGTTTTGTCACCACTTTTAAGCAGCACCTCTGCAGTGCGGCCATCAAGGGCAGATGGGGCTTCAAAGGTAATTTGAGACTCGCCGGCACTGCCTGAAGTGGCAGATATTGTGAGCCACTCGACCTTGTCCTTATCGGTGGTTACCTTCTCAATTGTCCAGCTATCCTGCGTGGTTACGGTAATGGTTGTAGCACCTCCCTCCACAGGAATAGAGACGTATGAGGAGGAGACCTGAATTTCATCCAGCAGGGTCATCGATGCTTCATCGTCGCAACTTGTCATCAGTGCAAGCATCGCGATGAAGAAAGGGAATAAATATTTTAATTTCATATCGACTTTACGTTTAATTAGTTGAAAATATACTTGACACCAATCGAAGCGTACCAGGTTTGACCCAGTGAGTAGCTTGGCGTGAATGTCTCGGTCTCACCATGGATGGAAGCGGGTGTAGAGAAGGTTGCAACACCTTCAGCATCCACTCCTTCATATTTGAGGATGCGGGCTTCCGAACCAATTTCCGGGTTCAGGTATTTGCCTACACCCCAGCTGGAGTTGAACAGGTTCATCACGTTCTTGATATCCAGGCTCAGCTGCAGTTTGTGTTCGTTGTTGCCTGCATTGAGCACGAAATCGTGCTTGTAGCTGAAGTCGATGCGATGTACCCAGGGAGAGTAAACGCTGTAGGGTTCTGCATACTTGCCTTGCTGGTTCTTCAAATAGCTGCTGCCATGCACGTAATCCATGAAACGGGCCTGGTCGTCGGGCGTAACAAAGCGGAACTGTCCGTTAGCTACCTCCTCGTCGGTTGGCACGTAGATGGCATCGTAGTTGTATTCATCCCCGTTGAGATGGTTCTCAGTCATGTAGGAGTATTTGGCTCCACCGCGCCAGCCTTCATAAATAAAGCTATAGTGATTGCCACTCTTGTCATGGGTAGTCAGTGCAGCCACAAGACGATCGGGTGTGGTGTACTGGGAGTTGTGCAGCTTGATGTGGTTGGGGCCTTCCACTGTGGGCACATAGGTAAATGCAGATTCCGCATTCGAGCCGGGCATACCGGTTACATCCTTGGCCACGGTGTGGGTGTAAGCAGCCATCAGGCTGATGAATTCTGTGGGTTGTGCATTGAGCGTGATGTTGCCTGACCAGCCATATCCGCGGCTGGTGTTTTCCAGCACAAACGCCTTCGTACCGGTACGATAACCGACGGGATAAATCGGCCTGTTGTCTGCACCGTTGAAGCGGGCAAAGCCGCCAACCGACGGAATGCTCCAGTCAGAAATGGATACACCGTTGATGGTTTTGTTGAAGATTCCTTCCACCGTTACCGAGGAGGGGAATGGTGTTGGAAAGGCATAGTCAACCGCCAGTGATGTTTTCCATACCTGGGGCATCTTGAAGTCCGGATCTACAGCCGCAATAGCAGAGGGCACCGTACCATCTTCGGGGGAGATGGTGGTTGGATATCCCAATCCGGCCAGCTTGTCGTACAGGGCTGAGATGTTTGCGTTTCCGTTGGCATCTGTTACCAGGCCGCCGGCAAACTCATCCATTGAAAAACCTCTCTTAGCAGCATTTGAAGCGTTGATTTGCGCCTGATATTGTACCATACCACCGTTGGTAGGCATGTTGGTGAAAAACACCAGCGGCAGGTTCCCGGAGAAGAGACCGGTACCTCCGCGTACCTTTAGGTTCCTGTCACCAAATGCATCCCATACAAAACCGACACGGGGAGAGAAGATCACACTTGCAGAAGGCCATTTGCCGGTATCGATATGACGACCGGAATAGTCAATTTCCTGGATCGCCTTGTTGGTCATCAGGTCATTGTTGTTGAAGAACAATCCGTCGATGCGAATACCATAGGAAAGTTTGAATTTTTCACTGAAACTCCAGTCATCCTGTGCATAAACGCCAAGCTTGTTGCTTCTCACGCGAGCGGCAGGATTTGCTTCACCATCGTAACCGTAAGTTAAGTTTACAACTTCAGGGGTTGCTCCGGTCAGGAAATCATCGAGACTGGAGTAACGATAGTAACCTGTACCATTACGCATATAGGCATTGTCTGCCATCTTGTATTCGTAGGCAATACCTCCCACAATCTTGTGATTGCCCATATAGTAGGTCAACTCATCTTTAATGTTCAGCACATTGTTGTGTACACCGTTGTTCCAGGTGAAAAGCTCATACCCCAGTGACATGTAGGCCTGTCCATCTTTCAGGATGTCGATAAAGGGGAATTCTGACGAACTCGATCCGCGGATATCATCGAGCTTTGAAAAGGTTGCCAGGAACTGGTTCGACAGGTTATTTGACAATCGGCTGTTCAAATCGAAAGAGAAGGAATGCACCAGGTTGTCTTGCGAATACATTGAGTTTGCAAAAGACATGGAGGCCTGTGACATTCTGGCTTCAGACATACGAGTACCCCCATCCATAGATGAAGCATTAGGAGAACTCCACCGTAGGTTCTTTGTATAATTGTAACGCAACGCCAGACGATGCTTGTTGGTGATGTTCCAGTCCAAACGGGCAAGCAGTTTGTCATTGCTTTCATCTGCCGGGAAGTTGGTGTAGGATCCGGTTTCGTAGCCATACTCACTCCGCACGAAATCAGAAACCCGCTTCAGGTCGCTTTCAGTGGTGCGGGAGATATAGCTTTCCGGAACAGCCACACCATTGGTCGAAGCTCTCCAACGATTGACAATGGTAGGCGTTTTCGCCATTTCGGCATTCACAAAGAAGAACAATTTATTCTTGATAATGGGACCACCTAAAGTAAAACCGTAGGTAGTGTTGCGGTCTTTCTCTCGTGCTCCTTCGATTTGTTTGTTTCTAACAGCATCACCTCTGAGGTTCTCATTTCTGTGATACACGTACGCGCTGGCCTTGAAGGTATTGGTACCCGATTTGGTAATCGCGTTTACCCCTCCCCCAATGAAGTTGGTTTGACGCACATCGTAAGGGGCAATCACCACTTGCATCTCTTCGATTGCTTCAATAGAGATCGGGTTTCCTCCGCCGGGAAGAGCATCGCTCAAACCGAAGTTATTATTAAAATTGGCGCCATCTACTGTAAAGTTGGCTGTACGGCCATCGGTACCGGCAAAGCTCATACCATCACCACCATAAGGCGAGAGGCGGGTCACATCCATGATGCTGCGACTAACTGTTGGCAGATTGGCGATCTGATCGTTGGTGATGTTGGTCACAGCACCTGTTTTCTCTGTGGAGAACTTGGTGCGCAGTGCCGTCACCACAATCTCGTCCAATGAGGTGGTTTCTTCTGAAAGCACCGCATTCAATACATAGTTTTCACCCAGGCTCAACGTGATGTTGCTGGTAGTGCTCGTACCATATCCTATGTATGAAATTTCTACGGTATAGGGTCCGCCTACACGCATACCGTTCAGGTTGAAGCGACCCTCCATATTGGTTACCGTACCATAAGTTGTTCCTGAAGGTTGGTGTGTGGCAATCACCGTTGCACCAATCACGGTCCCCTCAGCATCGGTAACCCGTCCACTCATACTGGAGGTGGTTACCTGCGCACTCAATACTGTAGACAGCAGCAATGAAAGAATTACTGCCATAGACCTCAGTTTTTTCACCATAAATTCAAATTTTTAGTTATAAGTTGTGAATGTCTGAAACGAATTTCTGCACAAAAGTAGTACATTTTTTTTTAAATCGTGTTACATTAATGTTACGATTTTCTTTTGGGCCCCAATATCGAGAGAACTGATTTTCATGTACTTAAAATAATCAAAATAACAGAGAGCGGCACAAAAATAAAACAAATTGTAACCAAAGAGAGGTATTAACCAATTTTTCAATAAAAAAAGCGTATAACTTACTCATTTTCATTTTCAGTTATACGCTCAACTTTTAAAGAGTGTAATTGTCTATGTTATCGGGCCAATTACATCATGCCGCCCATACCGCCGCCCATAGGCATCTGCGGTGCTACAGGGTTCTCCTCTTTCTTGTCGGTAATCACACACTCGGTGGTGAGGAACATACCGGCAATGGAGGCTGCATTTTCCAGTGCCACGCGGGTCACCTTGGCAGGATCGATCACCCCTGTTTCATAGAGGTTTTCATATTGGTCGTAACGCGCATTGTAACCATAGTCAGCTTTTCCTTCGCGTACTTTCTGTACCACAACGGCGCCTTCTTTTCCGGCGTTGGCAACGATCTGACGCAACGGCTCCTCAATGGCACGCTTCACGATTTCGATACCGGTGGTCTCGTCTTCGTTCTCACCCTTCATGCCGTCGATGGCATCAATGGCACGAATGTAAGCCACACCTCCGCCGGGAACAGTACCTTCCTCAACCGCAGCACGGGTTGCTGAAAGTGCATCCTGCACGCGGTCTTTCTTTTCTTTCATCTCTACTTCTGAGGCGGCTCCCACGTAAAGCACTGCTACCCCGCCGGCCAGCTTGGCAAGACGCTCCTGCAGTTTTTCGCGGTCGTAGTCGGAAGTGGTTTTTTCAATCTGGGCACGAATCTGTCCGATGCGGCTCTCAATTGCCTCTTTTTCACCCACACCGTTCACAATGGTGGTGGTATCCTTGTCGATGGTCACCTTTTCTGCGCTACCAAGCATATCCAGGGTGGCATTCTCAAGGGTGAGTCCCTTCTCTTCTGAAACCACAACACCTCCTGTAAGGATGGCGATGTCTTCAAGCATCTCTTTTCTGCGGTCACCAAAGCCGGGTGCTTTCACGGCAGCGATCTTGAGAGATCCGCGCAGACGGTTCACCACCAGGGTGGTGAGTGCTTCCGAGTCGATATCTTCGGCGATGATCAACAGCGGTTTGCCGGTTTGTACCCCTTTTTCGAGGATGGGCAGCAGATCCTTGATGGCCGAGATCTTCTTGTCGTGGATCAGGATGAGCGGATTTTCAAAGTCCACCTCCATCGCTTCCGTATCGGTCACGAAGTAGGGAGAGATGTAGCCGCGGTCGAACTGCATACCTTCCACCACATCCACATAGGTATCGGTACCTTTCGATTCCTCCACGGTAATCACACCTTCCTTGCTCACCTTCTGCATCGCCTCGGCGATCAGCTTGCCGATGGTCTCGTCACCGTTGGCGGAGATCTTGGCTACGTTTTCGATCTTCTTCAGGTCATCACCCACTTCAACGGCTTGTTCCCGGAGGTTCTCTACCACCTTGGCCACCGCCTTGTCAATACCACGCTTCAGATCCATGGGATTGGCGCCGGCAGTCACATTCTTCAGACCCACACCAATGATTGACTGAGCCAACACCGTAGCGGTTGTGGTACCGTCACCGGCATCGTCGTTGGTCTTGGAGGCCACCTCTTTCACCAGCTGAGCTCCCATGTTCTGGAAAGCATCTTCGAGTTCCACCTCTTTGGCAACCGTCACACCATCCTTGGTGATCTGGGGTGCACCATATTTCTTGTCAATGATCACGTTGCGACCTTTGGGTCCCAATGTCACCTTCACAGCATCTGCCAGTTCGTCCACACCCTTTTTGAGCAGGTCACGGGCATCCATATTAAATTTAATCTCTTTTGCCATATTGTCTAATTGTTTTGTTGTTTGATTTTAATTCCGGATTGATCTGGATTGATTCAATCACTCTCAATCATTTTTTATTCTCTCACGATAGAACCGCCAGGATATCTGATTGACGCATGATGAGGTGCGGCACACCATCGACCTCAATTTCAGTACCTGCATATTTACCATAGAGTACCTTGTCGCCTTCTTTCACGACCATCTCTTCGTCTTTAGTACCTTTACCTACGGCAATCACTTCACCTTTCAGGGGCTTTTCTTTTGCGGTATCGGGAATAATAATTCCGCTGACTGTTTTTTCTTCTGCAGCGGCTGGTTTTACCAGCACTCTGTCTGCCAATGGTTTAATGTTCATACTACTAAAATTGATGTTACTATTTAACTTTTTATGGATCAAATTGACATCAGCAGAACTGCGAAATCTGTGCCAAAAATTATTTATGCCACAAAGCAAACAAAAAAAAGGATGCAGATGTAGAAACTGACAAGATGACTGACAAATTTTCAGTCTGCCCGCTTCATCTCCCTTACCCTGTTCTTCACATATTTTTCCAGCCACTGGTCCTGTTCCCACAGCAGATGCAGTACATTTTCCCTGGCAGCATAGCCATGGCTCTCCATCGGAAGGATCACAAGACGTACCGGAGCGCCGAAACTTTTCAGTGCCTGAAAATAGCGTTCACTCTGCATGGTATGGGTGCCTGAATTGTTGTCAGCCTCACCGTGCACGATCAGCATCGGTGTTTTCATCTTTGCGGCATGCATGAAAGGAGACATGGACTGATATACTTCCGGTGCATCCCAGTAGCTACGTTCTTCACTCTGAAAGCCAAATGGTGTCAGTGTTCGGTTGTAGGCTCCGCTGCGCGCAATACCGGCAGCAAACAGATCGGAGTGGGTGAGCAGGTTGGCGGTCATGAAGGCACCGTAGGAGTGTCCGCCCACGGCAACCCGATCAGGGTCAATATATCCCATCGCACTAACCGCATCGATAGCTGCTTTGGCATTCGCCACCAGTTGTTCCACGAAGCTGTCGTTGGGTTCCTCATCACCCTCCCCCACGATGGGGAAAGCGGCATCATCAAGTACCGCATATCCACGGGTTACCCAGTAAATGGGATTGCCGTAAGATAGATAGGTGAAAGTATTGGGATTTGAAGTATTCTGACCTGCACTGCTCTTGTCCTTGTACTCAGTAGGGTAAGCCCACATGATCATGGGAAGCTTCTCTTTCTTTTCTTTGTCGTAATCAGCAGGCAGGTAGAGTGTGCCGGTAAGTGTCACACCATCGGATCTGCGGTAGCTGATCACCTCCTTGTGAATCCCCTCGATGCTCTTGAATGGATTCTCAAAGTCTGTAAGCGGAATTAAATCTTTTTTTCGTTTGATATCCCGAATGTAATAGTTGGGATAATTAACAGGTGATTCAAGACGGGTGATCACCTCTCCTTTCTTGCTGTCAGCAAAAGCTACAAGACTCTCAACCTCTCCTTTGAGGTCAGATTGATAAATCCTTTTCTTCTGAAGCGTATTCAGATTGAGAGCGTCAATGAATGGAAACTGACCTTCGGGCGTGAAACCCTCACCAAACAGGTAAGCGTTGCCATCATCAATCTTAAGGGTGTAGCTGCCCAGCTCATTCTTCTCTGTCTGAAAAGTTCCCGGGTGGCTGTATGCATCCTGATAATCACGGTCGAAGAGGATGTGGGGTTCACGACTGGTGTCGGAAGGGTTGAAGAGATAAGTTTTGCTGTTGCGTGTGTTCCACCATCTGTCCTGTACCACTGCATAGCTTTCGTTGCCCCATATCACCCCTGCGAATCGTTGAATGGTCTTCATCAATGATTGAGCCTTACCGGTAAAAGGGGCCTCCAGCTGAAAGAGTTCATCGCGGAAAGGTTTTTCTACTTCCGGGTCACCATTGTCCAACGCTTCCACCCACGCGAGCGTTGCCGGCTTGTCGCCCCGCCAGTGGATGTTGCGCTTTCCCTGCCAGGTGGCCATGAACCCCACCGGCAGGTTGTCGAGCAATGGTTGATGGCTGAAGCTCTTCAAAAAACGACCATCGGCATGAAAGAGATCGGTTCTGTTGGGGAAACTGTACCAGGGCACCACATATGAAAATGGGTGCTCGAGCGTGGTTAAGAGCAGATAGTCCCCGTCGGGTGAGAACTCCTGATCGACATACATCCCTGCCTCTTTCCAAAGGTCAACATCACCGTTAAGATCCACACGATACAGTTCAGAGGTGATGAGCCGCTCGAAGTTGAGTTCGTCGACAGGGTTTTTAAGCAGATCCTGATAGGTGCGGTTTTGTGAGATCTGGCCCTCGCTGACCGACACAATCGGTCCTTCCGGCAGTGCTTTCCCTGCATCTATCAGAGAGGGGCGATCGGCGGGTAACATCTGCACCAATAGCGACGATCCATCGGGGAACCAACTGTAAGGCATGCCGGCGTTGGCATTCAGGATAGCCTGTGTGATTCTGCGTGCGGTGAGATCGGTGAGATCGATCACCCAAAGTTCGACACCCTGATCGGTGGTGTTGGTGAATGCCAATTTTGTTTCATCGGGAGAGAACGAGAAATAGGCCATGCGTGCATCTGCAGGCAACCTGGTAATTTGGTGCAAATCATTTTCAACCGTTCTTTTGCAACGTATGTTATTGTAATAGGTGATAGTGCTCGATATGTTGGCATCGGGGTTGATGCGCAGTCCCCCCAATCGCAGTTCCGGCTGTTTGAGTTCAGCCAGCGACTTGAAGCTGTTTCGATAATAGAAAAGCATCTGTTCTTGCCTACTGTCCATATTAACAGCGGGGGCTCTTTCAACATCTACCAACTCCAGTATCTCCCGGGGAGGCGTTTGAAAAGTGATCTTCTCCTGTGACTGTAACATCGTGGTTGTCATTGTCAATAAAAGTGTAAAAAGATAAGTTCGTTTTTTCATTTGATTCCTGTTTAGATTTATAGATTATCAATTTTGTGAAAAAGAGTGGCTGTTGCCTGCGCCGTAGGCATCACAACCATATCATTGATGTTCACATGGAGAGGACGGTTGATGATAAACCGAATGCATTCGGCAATATCACCGGCGACGAGATTTTCAAAACCATGATACACCTTTCCGGCACGAGCCGCATCACCATGGAATCGGACCAGTGAGAATTCGGTCTCCACCGCACCGGGGCATACTTGCGTGACACGAATGCCATGTGGTAGAAGGTCAATGCGCAATCCCTTTGTAAGGGCATCAACCGCATGCTTGGTGGCACAATAGACATTTCCGTTGGGGTAAACCTCCTTGCCGGCAATGGATCCGATATTGATGATTTGTCCGCTACCCCTTGCCACCATGCCTGGAGTCACAGCACGGGTGACATAAAGCAACCCCTTCACATTGGTGTCAATCATCCGGTTCCAGTCGTCGCTGTCTCCCTCCTGTAAGGAGCTCAGACCCGCAGCCAGACCCGCATTGTTTACCAGGATATCAATCGCACGCCACTCTTCCGGCAGTGATCCCAACGATTGTTTTACTGCCTGCTCATCACTCACATCAAAACAGAGCGGCAACACACGAACATTTAATTGCTCCAGTTTGTTTTTCAGTAACAGCAGGCGTTCTTCCCTGCGCCCGGTGATGATCAGGGCAGCACCCTCTTCTGCCAGCATCAGTGCAGTTGCTTCACCAATTCCGGCAGTTGCGCCGGTGACAAGTGCGATTTTTGACATAACAGCTTAAATTTTATGATTGAATGATCAAAAATAGCCAAAAAAAAGTTCAGGGAAGGGAATATCTGAAAAAAAGCGTATTTTTACATTCACAAACACAACTCAATATGAAGGAAGATAGTTTTATCACTGTGAAAACATTCAATTTCCCGGCAGATGCCACCATCGTCCAAACATTCATGGAAATGAGGGGGATTGAAATTTACATGAAGAATATGGTCTCTAACCGGCTGGCATACACCCTGGGGGATATTGAGATGCAGGTAAAGCAATCGGACTATGAGAAAGCCCGCGAGGCGCTGATAGAGGGCGGATTTGCCAAACCGGAAGATTTTCAGTAACTTTCCGTTATAATTATACCACATGATTGAACAGGCGGAAAAAGAAAGGAACAACCTGCGTTACAAGTATATCCTGATAGGGGCATTGATCCTGTTGGGATTGATCATCTTCAAATTCACCCGTCCCTATATGAGCGGTTTCCTGGGGGCCGCTACGCTTTATGTGATTGTCAGTGGCCAACAGCGATTTCTGACACAGAGGTGGCGGATGCGCAAATCTCTCAGTGCGTTACTGATCATGCTTGAGGTTCTCTTCTTTATCCTGATACCGCTCTCCGGATTGACGCTTTTGGTGATTGATACCTTTTCAGGGATCACTTTTGATCCACAGGTGATTCTCGATGATGTGAGCGCATTCATCCTCTCAATTGAAGAACGGCTTGGTTTCAATCTCTTCACGCCGGAGAATCTGTCGGGTCTCCCCAAAATAGGCACAAACCTGTTACAGGTTGTAGGGAACAGTGTTTACTCCTTTGCGATCAACATTGTCGTGATCCTCTTCGTCTTGTATTACATGCTCTTCAGCAACGATGAGTTTGAAAAGTCGATTCGTGAGATACTCCCTTTCAAGGAGGAAAACAAGCAGATCCTGGGGGAAGAGACCCGTCTCATCATCCAGGCCAACGCCATTGGTATTCCACTGATGGCAATTATCCAGGGCATCTTCGCCTACATGGGTTATCTTATTTTCGGCGTGGAGAGTGCACTACTCTACGCCATCCTGACCGCCTTTTCTACGATACTTCCACTGGTAGGGACCATGATTGTTTGGGTGCCGATCAGCATCGGCTTGCTTCTTGGCGGAGACTATGTGAACGGCATTGGGTTAGCCATCTATGGGCTTATCATCGTTGGTGGTGTGGACAATGTGGCCCGTTTTCTGCTACAAAAGAAACTGGCAGATATTCATCCGCTGATCACCGTATTTGGGGTGCTGATCGGAATCCCCATGTTCGGATTCTGGGGAATCATTTTCGGACCGCTCCTCTTATCACTCTTCATTCTCTTCTTCAATATGTACCGCCACGAGTATGTGAAGGGTTCGAAAGCGGTGCCACGTGTCACCACACGGATGAAAGCCAGAAAGGTATCAATTCCGGGATACAAACCGGTAAAAAGCAAAAAAAAGAAGATTGATGTTCCCAAGAATGAATAACCCCACTCCTTATCTGCTCACGATTATTCTCATTTTGTTTACTTCGGGTTGTCACTCCGGGAAAAAAGGAGAGCATCATGAATTTTTCGAACCCTACACTAATCATGTGGAACTACGCCATGCCAAAGGATTTCAAATAGATCGTGCTGATGATCATACCCGCCTCACCATTCTCAACCCCTGGTCGAAAGATGATGAACCATATGCGGTCTATTATCTCTACCCTACACTACCGGAGAAACTACCTTCCGACGGTATCTCCATCCAAATACCTGTCAGTTCACTGGTGGTGAATAGCTTTTCCTATTTCGAGTTTCTCTCCCTGCTGGGTGAAACGGATGCCATCAAAGGGGTGACCGACGGATTCCGGATCTACAACCCTTTGATACTTGAAAAAATTGAACAAGGAGTGATCAGCGACATGGGTGATCCCTTTCAACCAAACCTTGAAAAAGTGATGACGGTGAAACCTGATGCGGTGATCAACTCAGCATATGCCCAGGTGGACAGTTACAGCGAGCGACTCACCAGGGCCGGCATCCCTGTCATCTATTCATTGGAATGGATGGAGAATGAACCACTTGCAAGGGCAGAGTGGATCAGGATGATTGCCGCCTTTTTCGGCAAGGATCTGCAGGCCGACTCACTCTTTGCTGAAATTGAACAACGGTACAACTTTGCACGTGAGCAAATTCCAACGAATCCAGTACCCCCCTCGCTGCTGGCGGGTGACAATTTTCAGGGCACCTGGTACGTGCCCGGTGGCAAGAGCTTCAACGCAGCCCTCTTTCGTGATGCCGGTCTCCAGTATCGTTACAGCGACAATCGGGAGAGTGGCAGCATCGGGCTCGACATTGAGTCTGTATTGACACAATTCTCAGCTGCCGACTTTTGGTTTGGGTGCGAATCAGACAGCTATGCCGAGTTGGCAGAGAAGGATGCCAAATACCTATTATTGAACGCAGTGAAGAAAAGACAGGTCTTCAACAACCACAATCGCATCACCTTGAACGGGGGAAATGACTATTTTGAAAGTGGAGCGGCCCACCCGGACCTGGTGCTCTCCGATTTGATTCGGGCAGTTTACCCGGAGGCACTGCCCGAATATTCATTCACCTACATCAAACCACTGGAGGAGGAGCCATTCCGTGAATAAACAACCTGCCCTATTCCTGCTCTTGTTGTTGCTGCTTGCAACAGCATTCCTGGCCGATATATTCAGCGGGAATGCAGACATACCGTTCCTGGAAGCCTTGCAGGCATTACGGGGCGGATCAGATGATCTGATTGTGAACGAGATCATCCTCAATTATCGCTTGCCGAAAGCGATCACAGCGGTTATCGCAGGAGCTGCACTCTCGTTATCGGGATTGTTGATGCAGACATTGTTCCGCAATCCACTTGCGGGTCCCGATGTGCTGGGTGTGAGTGCCGGAGCTGGTCTTGGGGTAGCACTGCTCACGATGTTGAGTGGTACGGCGATTTATCCGATTCTCTCCTCATTGGGCAGCATGTCCACAGTGATTGCCGCCGTAGCAGGTGCTGCAGGTGTGATGCTGCTAATCCTCAGTGTATCGTCACGAATCAAAGACTCTATCACCATCCTGGTGCTAGGGATGATTTTTGGGTATGTGGCCAGTGCTGTGGTGACCATCCTGCAGAGCTTCGCTGATCCTGATTCTCTCAAGCTGTTTGTCACCTGGACCTTTGGCAGCCTGGGAGGTGTGACCTGGCAGAAGATGCCCATACTGCTCAGCCTCTTTGTGGCGGGTGTGTTGATCTGCTTCCTTTTGATAAAAGCGCTGAACAGTCTGCTGTTAGGTGAGCATTACGCGGTAAGCGGCGGACTGAACATTCGACGGACACGTCTTTTGATTATCGCCATTGCTTCACTTATCACAGGTACTGTGACTGCTTTCACCGGTCCCATTGCTTTTGTGGGGGTTGTGATCCCACACTTCGCCAGAGCATTCTTCGGCACGGTGAACCACAGGAGCATCCTGCCGGCAACCCTTCTGCTCGGCAGCATCCTGATGCTGATTTGTGACATCATCTCACAAATCCCCATCACCAACCGCACCCTCCCCATCAATGCTGTAACCGCTCTCTTCGGTGCTCCGATGATTGTCTGGGTCGTGTTAAAAAGAAAGAAACTTTAAAGTAACCGCTGTAGTTTGATCGTTCCAAAATTAAACTATGGCACTGTTTTTGCGTTAATACTGACGAACGTTAATTTTCATGGGCTGAAATTTCCCAACGGGAGTGATTCAAAAAATAAATTCTATATTTGTAAGAAATATAGTTGGTAAAAGAAGGAACAAAAACAATGGATAACAATTTTTCTCAACGGGTCAGAGAGATCATGGCTTACAGCCGCGAGGAAGCAGGAAGGCTCCAGAACAACTACATCGGACCAGAACATCTGATGCTGGCCATCCTGCGTGACAGCGAAGGACTGGCCATCCAGGTGCTCCAGGATTTCGACATCGATCTGGAAATGTTGAAAGCATATATTGACAAGCAAATACGTACCATTCAGGAGCCATATGATGGCACCAGCGAAGTTGTGATCAATAAAAATACGGAAAAAGCGTTAAAGATGAGCATTCTGGAAGCTCGTCTGACCAAAAGCAAAGAGACAGGATCTGAACATATCCTGCTGGCCTTGCTGAAAGAAAAGAACACATTGATCAACGATATACTCACCAAATTTCAGCTGGATTACTCCAGTGCATTTCTCTATGTGAAAAGCATACTTGAAAACAGGGGTGAAACAGATGAAACCAACCCTCCCATTGGGGGTGCAAACTTCACAGACGATGATGATGATGAGATGAACGACAAATCATCATTCAATCCGGGGAGCGGACAAAGCACCTCTTCACAGGCAAAGAGCAATGCTTCCGACACACCCGTTCTGGACAACTTCGGAACCGATATCACACGTGCCGCACTGGAGAACAGGCTTGATCCGGTAGTGGGACGAGAAAAGGAGATTGAACGAATTGCACAGATTCTCAGTCGTCGCAAGAAAAACAACCCGGTACTGATTGGTGATCCCGGTGTGGGCAAATCGGCCATCGTAGATGGTCTGGCATTGCGAATCACCCAGAAGAAAGTGTCACGGGCACTTTTCGACAAACGGGTAATCGCCCTCGATATGGCATCGATAGTGGCAGGAACCAAGTATCGCGGTCAGTTTGAGGAACGCATCAAAGCAATCCTGAACGAACTGTCGAAGAACCCCAACATCATCCTTTTCATTGATGAGATTCACACCATCGTGGGTGCTGGCGGAGCTGCCGGCTCGCTCGATGCGGCAAACATGCTGAAACCGGCACTGGCTCGCGGTGAGATACAGTGTATCGGGGCCACGACACTCGATGAATACCGTAAGAACATCGAAAAGGACGGAGCACTGGAACGTCGCTTTCAGAAAGTGATTGTAGATCCTACTACCCCCGATGAGACCCTTCAGATATTGCGTAACATCAAAGAGCGTTATGAAGAGCATCACAACGTGCGATATACAGACGAGGCGTTACAGGCCTGTGTGAAGCTCACCGACCGCTATGTATCCGACCGCACTTTCCCCGACAAGGCGATTGATGCACTGGATGAGGCGGGTGCAAGGGTGCACATCTCCAACATCGTGATTCCTGAGACCATCGAACATCTTGAAGGAGAGCTGAAAGAGGTGGAACAGCAGAAGACAGATGCCGTGAAGGCACAGAAATATGAGCTTGCAGCAAGCTACCGTGACAAGCAACGGCAACTGTTGCTGGCACTCGAAGCCGAAGAGGAACGCTGGCAAAAAGAGATCAAGGAGAAACCGGAACTGGTGGACGAGGAGAAAATTGCAGAAGTGGTGGCGATGATCTCAGGTGTTCCGGTACAACGCATCGCCCAGGCCGAGGGACAACGGCTGCTGGAGATGCGGCAAGAATTGAAAGAGAAGGTGATTGGACAGGATGAGGCGGTTGACAAGATCGTGAAGGCCATCCAACGCAATCGTGTGGGATTGAAAGACCCCAACAAGCCGATTGGCACCTTTATGTTCCTTGGTCCCACAGGTGTGGGCAAGACCCACCTAGCCAAGAAGCTGGCCGAGTTCCTGTTCGACTCAACCGAGAACCTGATCCGGGTAGACATGAGTGAGTATATGGAGAAATTCAACGTCTCCCGGCTGGTGGGTGCACCTCCCGGATACGTGGGTTATGAGGAAGGGGGCCAGCTCACCGAGAAGGTACGCCGACGTCCATACTCCGTGGTATTGCTCGATGAGATTGAGAAAGCACATCCCGATGTCTTCAACATCCTTCTTCAAATACTGGATGAGGGGCGTGTCACCGACAGCCTGGGAAGAAGAATTGATTTCAAGAACACCATCCTGATCATGACCTCCAACATCGGCACGAGGCAGTTGAAAGATTTTGGCAGGGGAATCGGTTTTCATACCGACAAAGACCTGACCGATGCCGAATACTCACGAAACATCATTCAGAAAGCCCTCAACAAGGCCTTCGCACCGGAGTTCCTGAACAGGGTGGACGATATCGTGATGTTCGACCAACTGAGTCGTGAGTCAATCTACAAGATCATTGACCTGGAACTGAAAGGGCTCTACATAAGAATCAGTGACCTTGGTTACAAGGTGGAACTTACCGAACCAGCTAAAGAGTTTATCGCCAACAAGGGTTACGACGTGCAGTTCGGTGCCCGTCCGCTCAAAAGAGCAATACAGAAATATATTGAAGATGAGATGGCTGAACAGATTCTCCGTACAGGAGTGAAAGAAGGAGATACCATCAAGGTTGACTTCGACAGTGAAAAGCAGCAAATCATCATGAATACAACAAACGAGAATGAGTGAACAAAAGATGAAAGTGGAAGTATGGACCGACATCATGTGCCCATACTGTTATATAGGGAAGATTCATTATGAAAAAGCGCTGCAGCAGTTTGAACATGCTGATGAAGTGGAACTTGAATTGAAAGCGTTTCAACTCAACCCGGAGTTGCCGGGTCTTGGGAAAGGTTATCCCGTAACCGAATATCTGACCCAAACAGCGGGTCTCAAGGAGGAGAAGATGAATCAAATGTTCGCAGGGGTGAAACAGCTTGCTGATGATGCCGGTGTGGGATTCAATTTGCCAAATGCTATTGCTGCGAACACGAGTGATGCCCATCGGCTCATCAAGCTGGCAGCAACGAAGGGAGTTGAGTCAGAGGTGTTGCGACGCATTTCCAGGGCCTATTTTGAGGAAGCAAAAGACTACAGCGACAGGGAATTGCTGATATCAATCGGCGTGGATGCCGGACTCGAAGAACAGTCAATCCGCACGATGCTGGAGAGTGATGATTACCTGTATGAGATCAAACAGGACATCCAGGAAATGGCCAACCTGGGATTTGACACGGTACCAACCTTCCTGATGGACCGCAGACAGGCCATCATTGGATCCGAACCGGAGGAACTCTTCCTTAAAGTGCTCAGAAAAGCATACAGTCACTGGAAGAACCGTACCGAAAAAGAGAATGAATTGACGGTGACAAAGGGCAAATCCTGTACTGCCGACGGTGTATGTGAGATTTAAACAGATGAGAATGGAATTCCTACGGATCGACCCGGAAGAACAAGAAAGATGGAACAGTGTATGGAATCTCTACGAAGAGAGTTTCCCAGTTGCAGAGCGGAGGAAAATGGAAGATCATCTGCTGGCATGTACCGATGAACGGTTCTTTCCCCTGTCAGCCTGGGATGGAGGCAGACTGGCAGGTCTCCTTTTCTTCTGGGAGTGGAAGGGTTATCGTTACCTGGAACATCTTGCTGTGACACCGGAACTACGCGGACAGGGGTACGGATCAGAGATGCTTCGCTACCTGCGTGACAGCGAACAGACCATTATCCTTGAGATAGACCCACTTGTCAATGAGTTATCAGTGCGCAGGCTCCAGTTTTATGAAAGGGCTGGCTTTACACTCACCCCCTATCGTTTTGTGCATCTTCCGTACCGTCTTGAGGCACAACCTCAGGAACTTCTAATTTTGAGCTATCCGCGGATGATCACAAAAGAGGCTCACAAAGATTTTTTACAGTTTGTGAATGAGGAGGTGATACGCTACTGTGAACAACCAGTCGAGTAAGAGCACCGGGCAGTATGATCAGTTCCCCAGCACAGAAGAGATCGCGCGCAGCAATTGCGTGAGCATCAAATTCTCGCGCTTGGACCTGGGGTGCATCGGATAAACGATCACCTCAATGGCATCATCCTCCGGCATACTGAGATAACCTCCCAATCCCCAGGACATCATCCTGGCATCGGTCCTGAACTTCAACACTTTGTTTTTTCGATCTGAAAAGGATATAATCCATTGCCGGTCGATACGCTGCAACACCTCATCGAATGGACAACTACTTCTGGCCTTGAATTTGAATCGTCCTTTCTTCTGACCAGAGAAGGAGGGAGGCGTAAGTAGTTCTGTTTCCATATAATCCAATCGTCTGAAAAAATAGGCGGTGATAAGAGCGGGAGGGATCACTCCCACCAGAAAAAAAACGAGACTCGCCTGCCAGAAATCAAATTGTACTCTCCAGAAAAGATATACAACCCCCAACACAGCCAGAAAAAAGACCAGAAAAACAGAAACCCAGAAAAGAAAAAGACGAATTGTAAATCGCATATGTATGTCTTGGTATTTGATATTCGAAACATATCGTAACTGTCATTAAACGACTAAAAAGCCATTTCTCCGCTGACAAACTAATGTAGCTGGGGCAACACCAGCTGTTCGGTGATCCGGATGTCACGGTAACCCATCTCTCTCAACAACGAACGGATTGCCGTTTTAGCCTGTTGTGTCGACTCCTCCAGGATCCCCTGCTCGAGTGCATCGTTCACCATCACCTTTTTTTCGCGAATCAAAGCTTCGTTGTAATCAGTAATACGGATAGGATTGAATGCGTTGTCACTTTCATTGAAAACCTCGATGGAGTTTTCATCAATCACCGTTTCCAGTATGCGCGGTTTTGGGAGCGTTACCAAAATAGTGGTGTCGTTCTCAGGTTTCACTGTAATTCGGTCGAAATCAACACCCGCCTTAATGTAACCATGGTATTTTAGTAAGAAGTACTTATCGGTGAGCGGTACATTCACATTCAGAATCTTCATGTAATCCTTATAGCTGATTACACCGGTGTAATTGTGCTTCACCAGTGCCAGCTCCTGCAGATAAGTGATCCTGTTCATCACGGACGAACTGTCATAACCTCTCTTTTTATCACTATTGACGTTGTTCACCCATAATAAGATGGCCAGAATCAGAGTAGTGAGAAAAAAGAACAGGGATGTGAGCGATATTTTTTTTGATGGAATATCCACAACTTAAAATAACATTTCTTACTGACTCGAATGACAAATATAGCAAAATTGTAATTAGGTTCGTTGTTTTCAACTTTTTTTGTGTTCATTGGTCATCACCACCCTGGATTGAGTCGCCAAACATTACAGTAAGATAAGAAAAGATTGCTTCAAACGGCCCAAAACGGTTTGATATATTTGGTTTCAAAAAAAAATGATGTTAATTTGTTTGTAAACAATTCTGAATTCGTTGAGGAGAAACAGACTCGAGGAGTTTATCCCAAAAATTTATACAACTATTTACATGGAAACAAGAAGAGGATTTATCAAGAAAGCAGCCATGGGAGCTGCCGGATTAACTCTCGGCAGCAACCTTCACATGTCAGCCAGAAGCTATGCCAACATCATGGGGGCGAACGATAGGGTCAAGGTGGGTATCCTGGGTTTCTCCAATCGATTCAAAAACTCACTGGGAAAAGCTTTTCTCAAGTACGCACCTGATATGAACTTTGAACTCTTCACAGTCTGTGACATCTGGAACCGGCGCAGGGAGGAGGGAGTGGCATGGTACAAGGAACAGACCGGAGGTTCAATTCGTACAGCCCGTAACACCGATGAGCTATGGAGCCAGAAGCCGGACGCAGTCATCATCAGCACGGCCGACTTCCAGCACGCACTTCATACGGCCGAGGCCGTAAGGGCTGGGTGTGACGTCTATGTGGAAAAACCGTTTGCTGAAACCATGGAGGATGCGAATGTAGCACTGCGTGCGGCACAAGAGACCAGTAAGGTAATACAAATTGGATCACAACGTCGCAGTGGACCCAACTATCACGCAGCACACGATTACATCCAATCGGGCAGGTTTGGCAAGATCAACACCGTGGAGATGACCTGGAATGTCAATCAGCCGGGACGTTGGCGATTGCCGGAACTCACCAAAGAGATCAGAGAGAAAGATACAGATTGGAAACGGTTCCTGATGAACCGCCCCTATGAGCCGTGGGATCCACGCAAATATCTGGAATACCGACTCTTCTGGCCCTACTCCTCTGGCATCCCCGGGCAATGGATGGCACACCAGATTGACACGGTGCACTGGTTCAGCGGACTAGATTACCCCCGTTCCGTAGTGGCCAATGGCGGAATCTATATGTGGAACGACGGCAGAACCAACTACGACACCATGACTGCCGTGTTCGATTACGGTGAACATGACAATCAAGAGCCGGGAAACGGTTTTCAGGTGATCTATTCTTCACGGCAGCACAACGCATCGGGAGGCACCAAAGAGTGGTACTTCTCCAACGGGGGCAAGCTGGACCTGGAGAGCAACCTGGTCACCGATGAAGGAGGCCTAACAGAAAGATTTGCCTCTGCCATAGGGATGAAACCTTTTGAACTGGATCGGTTTGAACTGCCACAACTGAAAGCAGAGAGTGGTGCCGACACCGGTGCCGACCCGTTAACCAATGCACACATGAGAAACTGGATGGATTGTGTACGAGAAAAAAACATCAAAACCAATGCTCCCGTTGAGGCCGGTTACAACCATTCTATCGCAGACATCATGGTGACAGCCGCCCTGCGCACCGGTCAGCGGGCGACCTTTGACAAGGCAACAAAACAGGTTATTGCCGGAGGGAAAGTGTTCACTTATTAGCCATTGGCTGGCTCTTCCTCTATCTCTTATTCAGGAAAAAGATTTTCCTAAAAATTTAACAATTATCGCAACCATTTTCCCTGGAAATATTATTTCCGTAATAGTCTCCTCTTCTTGCTGCTCAACAACAACCTATGATATTGTGATAATTCACAAAAAAAACACTACTTTTGCAATATATTGAGTTTAAAACGGCTATTTTAATTAATTATTTTACTAATGACCACCAGAAGAAAATTCTTAAAAACGCTGGGAGGAGTGACCTTGCTCACCATTGTTCCCCGCAATGTGCTGGGAAATGGCATGCTTGCTCCAAGCGATGAACTGACCAAAGGGATCATCGGTGTGGGAGGAATGGGTCGCAGCCATATTCCATACGACAAAACACGCGTGGTTGCCATGTGTGACGTAGACAAGAATCATCTCTCACAGGCAGCTTCAATGGTGAAAGACAAAATCAGTCTCTACCATGATTTCCGTGATCTGATCCTCGACAAAAATGTGGATATCGTTCATATCGCCACCCCACCCCACTGGCATGGCATCATGTCGGTGGAAGCCGCGAAGGCAGGGAAAGATATTTTTTGTGAGAAACCAATGACACGCACCATTGGTGAAGGAAAGCGTGTACGAGAAGCCATTGCCCAACATGGCAACATTTTCCGACTCAACACCTGGTTCCGTTTTAAAGATCCCTTCTACGGGTTGGGTACGCCGGTGAAACCCCTGAAAAAACTAATCGACAGTGGCATGCTGGGATGGCCTTTGAAGGTGACCATCAGCAAGCATACAGGCTTTGACTGGAAATTCTACTGGGTGGGTAAAAACCATCTTGAACCACAACCCATACCTGAGGAACTGGATTATGATATGTGGTTGGGGCCGGCTCCAAACAAACCCTACAATGCACATCGCGTCCACCAGACCTTCCGTGGCTACTGGGACTACGACGGAGGTGGTCTCGGCGATATGGGACAGCATTATATCGATCCGGTACAGTACATGCTGGGCAAGGATGACACCAGTCCCGTGAAGGTGGAGGTCGATGCACCCCAACAACACCCCGATGCTGTAGGCACCTGGCGTTCCATCACCTACACCTATGCCGATGGGTGCCAGATCATCCTCTGGGGCGGTGACTACGGTGAGCCTGACACACCTTACATTGCTGGACCCAAGGGTAATGTGTACAGGAACTTTGTTTGTGACATCCCGGACTGGGAAAAGAAACTGGCCGACTATCCCGAGCCAGTTGAACAGCAGACCGATTTCCTCGCAGCGATTCGCAACCGACAGAAGTTTGCATTGAACGAGGTGAACGGTCACCGTTCTTGTACCATCGTTAACATGGGTGCCGTAGCCCTTCAACTGAACAGAACCCTTGAGTTCGATCCGGTGAAGGAAGAGTTTATCAACGATGCAGAGGCCAACAAGCTTGTTGATCAACCGATGCGTGCACCCTGGACCATTTAACCCCAATTCCCAAGCAATGAAACAGAAACGATTTTTGATATTACTCCTGGGCCTGTTAATCGTATCCGGTATCCAGGCGCAACTGCCAGAGGGCAGAACAAAAAATACCATCATCGCCGATGCACTGGCCCAATTACCGGCGGATACGCAGGAACAGTACAACAGGGTGATGACCGAACTGGTATCGACCGGTGAAGAGGGACTGCTGGATCTGATCGGGCGGCTAAACCCTCCGGGAAGCCAGAGCAACGAGACCCTTGATTTTGCCATCAACGGTTGGGTTCACTATGTCGCAAACGATAAAACACAACGAAAGATTGCTGCTGTGGCCATCGGCAAAGCACTTGGCAGACCTCTGCACAATGAAGTGAAGGCAACATTGATTCGGAACCTGCGCACCATAGCCGGCGATGATGAGGTACCCTTATTGAAAGGTTTTCTTTCCGACCTTCACCTCTCATCTGCTGCCTCTATGGCACTGATCTCAATTGGCAGTGAAAAGGCCTGCGATGCACTCCTACAAGGGGTCGGCTCTTCCGGAAGCGAAGAGATCAGACTACAGCTGATCAATGCGCTGGCACAAACGGGGTATCACAAAGCCGAGAAGACGCTGCTCGACCTGCTCCGCTTCAAACCTACCGGAGAGATGGAGAAGGCACTGCTCAACGCACTTGCCCACACTGGTGGTAAGGCATCGCTGAAACCCCTGAAAAGAGCCGCAGAAGCAACCGGGTTTACCCATCATAAGGGCCATGCCACAGCCTCCTACCTCACCCTTCTGGAGAGGCTCAGCAGTGAAGAACCAGGTCTGGTGAGAAGAGAAGCAACCAGACTACTATCCCATGCAAGAAAAAACGAGAAGAGCGATCTGATGGTAGTTGCAGCCCGACTGCTGGCTGGACAGTCCTCATTACGTAAGGCATCTTTACTACAGGATGCCCTTAATTCGGGAGAGATCAGCTATCTTACCCCACTGCTCAATAGCATTTCATTTACGGATGACAACAGATCGATGCAGCTGATCACGAAAGAATTGGCGACCACACAATCACCCGAGGTGCAAACAGCACTGATCTACTGGGTCGCTGAAAACAACAGGAAAGAACTGCTTCCTGTGATCATTCGTCTCTCGGCCTCTTCTAATGAAATGGTACAAAAAGCAGCACTGCAGTCACTCACCCGCATGGGTGGTAACGAAGCCCTGATCGCATTGGCCTCCCTGCTGAAGAGCAGCGACAGCGAAACGGTCTCACTGGCAACGAAGGCCCTCGCCTCTTTCCCCGGTGATATATCCTATACGTTGGCATCTGTATTTGAGGAGAGCAGCAATGATGGGAAGAAAGCCATCCTGCAGCTGATTGCAGGGCGCAAGATGACAAGTCAGTACAACTTGGTCTATAACCAGCTCTTTACCGATAATGCAACGGTGAAACAGACTGCTGCAAACAGTTTGAAAGATGTGGTCACCGCCGAAAACCTCTCCGACCTGTTCACACTGCTGGAACAGGCAGAGCAAGGACTTGTAACACCGCTGCAGAAGGCAATCAATGCTGCTCTGGACCATCTCCCTGCTGCAGAACAGTTGGCACTGGTCACCACCCGTATGGAGCGTTCGCAGAACAAGCAGTTATACTTCAGTGCTCTCACCAACAGTGGATCGCAGGAGGCACTGGATCGCATCACATCCACCTTTCACAAGGAAGAAGGAACTATCAGAGAAGCGGCGTTAAGCGCCCTGACCACCTGGAAATCGTTTGAAGTAATCCACCCTTTACTGGAGATTGCCAGGAGCAGTTCAAGCAAAATGGAGCTCACGAGGGTATCTGACGCATTGATATCCCTAATTGGCCGTTCCGGTCAAACCGGAGCGGTACAATATCTCTACTTGCGGGAGATCATGCCGTTTGCCCAAACAATTGAGCAGAGGAACCGTATCCTGCAACTATTGGGTCAGACAGGACAATACCAGGCAATGCGCTATGTGGTTCCTTTCATGGATGACCCACAACTGAGTGAGGCTGCTGCCCAGGCAGCCATGGCCATCGCCCTGAACAACCCTGCCTATGCCGGAGAAGAAACCTCAGCCATCCTGCAAAAGGTAAGTGAAACGCTCAGCAACCCTGATGCCGGTTACCAGCGTCAATCCATCCAGAAGTACCTGTCGGAGAACCCTGTCGAGGGTGGATACCTCCCCCTCTTCAACGGCAAGAACCTGGAGGGATGGAAAGGATTGGTGGCCAACCCGATCAAGAGAAACCAGATGAGCGTGAAGGAGCTTTCCAAGGCACAACAGGAGGCCGACAAGATGGCTGCTGCAAGCTGGATCGTTCTGGATGGTGCACTGCTCTTCACCGGGAAGGGCGACAACCTATGTACTGAGAAGCAATACGGTGACTTCGAGATGTTGATCGACTGGAAGCTATACGAAGGCCCCGAGCCTGATGCAGGCATCTACCTGCGCGGAACGCCCCAGGTACAGATTTGGGATACCGCACGTGTGGACGTGGGTGCCCAGGTGGGGTCCGGCGGGCTCTATAACAACACTCAAAACCCTTCAAAGCCACTCAAGGTGGCTGACCAGAAGGTGGGGGAATGGAACACCTTCCGCATCCGCATGGCTGGGCAAAGAGTCTCTGTCTGGCTGAATGGAGAGCTGGTGACCGACAATGTGATCCTGGAGAACTATTGGGACAGAACAATACCCATCTTCCCCACTGAACAGATTGAACTGCAGGCGCACGGCAGCAAGGTGGCTTACCGCGACATCCTGATCAAGGAGATACCAAAACCGGAACCTTTTGAGCTGTCGAAGGAAGAGGAAAAGGATGGTTTTAAAATCCTCTTCGACGGCACACACCTCGATGAGTGGACCGGCAACAAGCGGGACTATGCCGTGGAAGGAGGACAGATCGTGCTCTACCCCAGTGAAAACTTCGGCGGTAACCTTTACACCCTTCAGGAATATGGCGATTTCGTGTTCCGTTTTGAGTTCATGCTCACACCAGGAGCCAACAACGGACTGGGCATCCGCACACCCATGGAGGGTGATGCTGCCTACCAAGGCATGGAACTCCAGATTCTCGACAACGATGCCCCCATCTATGAGAATCTTGAAGTTTATCAGTACCACGGGTCTGTATACGGAGTGATTCCCGCAAAAAGAGGTTTCCTCAAGCCGAACGGTGAATGGAACAGTCAAGAGGTGATTGCCGACGGTGACAACATCAAAGTGATCCTCAACGGCACCACCATCCTCGACGGCAACATCCGTGAGGCCACTAAAAACGGGACAGCCGATGGCAAGGAACATCCGGGACTCTTCAACAAAAAGGGACACCTCGGTTTCCTGGGTCACGGTTCGGTCGTTAAGTTCCGTAACATCAGGATCAGGGAACTGCAATAAAGAGAGTTAATTTCTCACAATTTGAGAAAAAGCACCATCCTGTTGTGATCCGGATGGTGCTTTTTTGATCTTTTTCCCTATATTTGCGAAAGAAAACTGCCCCAATTACTGGTGGATCCAAACAAAACCTAAATATCAAGCCTAAAACTGCATCATTATGTCTACAACAACGCAACTCTATTCCTACAGCCTGAACAACAGCAAGACTTATCTCTTTGCTGCAATTTTTGTCGTGGGCAATCTTTTGTTGCCGCAACTGGCACATCTCATTCCCCAGGGTGGATTTATCTTCCTGCCGATTTACTTCTTCACGCTGATTGCCGCCTACAAATACGGTATCCATGTGGGGATTCTTACTGCCCTGCTCTCACCGCTGGCCAATCATCTTCTCTTTGGCATGCCCCCCGCAGCCGTGCTGCCCGCCATCCTCGTGAAATCGGTGATCCTCGCCATCGCTGCTGCCATGGCCGCCAAACATTTCGGAAAGATCTCAATCCTGGCACTGCTTTTGACCATTCTGGCCTATCAGGTAATCGGGACCGGTCTTGAGTGGGCCATGAGCGGAAGCCTCTATACAGCACTGCAGGATTTCCGCATCGGACTGCCCGGAATGCTGATCCAGCTTGTTGGCGGTTACTTCCTGCTGAAAGCTGTCAGAAAAGTGTAGGGTGATGAGTGAACAAAAATCATTCGAAACGGTGATGCAACGGTTTCGTGAGATCACCTTTCAAGAGCAATTCGACCTGATTGTTGCCATCGCCAACGGTGGCATCATTCCCGCAGCCATCCTCAACCAACGGCTCAACCTGCGCATGGAGTTGCTCCGCATCAACCTGCGGGACCCCTCTCAAAAGCCCAAATTCGAGCGGCCACAGCTTGTTTCGCCCATCGATTTCGACATCAAGGGGAAAACCATTCTGCTGGTGGAAGATCGGATTAAAACAGGAGCAACCGTTCAGTTTGCCATCGACCTGCTGCATGATGCCCGAGAGATCAAAACCTTTGCCGTGAACGGCAAGGCTGACTATTCACTTTACGACGAAGATTGCTTCAAATTTCCCTGGATACAATGAGAAAACTGTTCCTGCTGTTCGTTGCCCTAACCCTCGCATTTGCACTTGCTGCGGCTCACGATGTAACACCCGCGGTCGTTGACACCGTGCAGCTCGATGAGCTGATCGTGACCGGCTCGATGCCCGGCATCACCCTGCGCACACTGCCCATGACGGTATCGGTTATCGGAAACAACAAGATAGAGGAACGAAAAGAGCCTTCCCTTTTACCACTGCTTACTGAGCAGGTGCCGGGACTCTTTATCACGCAACGAGGGATAATGGGTTACGGTGTAGCCAACGGGGCGGCAGGCGGCATGAGCATCCGTGGTATCGGTGGTGCACCCACCTCGGGTGTGCTGGTGCTGATTGACGGACACCCCCAGTACATGGGACTCATGGGACATCCACTCGCCGACAGCTACCAATCGATGATGGCCGAACGGGTGGAGGTGGTGAGAGGTCCCGCTTCCATGCTCTACGGTTCCAACGCCATGGGAGGAGTGATCAACATCATCACCAAAAAAGAGCGTGAAGAGGGTTTCCGCAACAATGCCCGGTTGATGTACGGAAGCTTCAACAGCTTCTCGGCTGACGCTGTTACAGGATGGAAACAGCAACCGTTTTATGGCAACGCCGGTATCGGTTACAACCGTTCCGATGGGCACAGGCCCAACATGGAGTTCGAACAACTGAACGGCTATGCCAGGATGGGATATGAATTCTCATCCCACTGGAACAGTTCGGTTGACCTGAACCTCGCCCGGAGCACCTCCTCTAATCCGGGAAAGATTTCCAATCCCATTCTCGACAATGATGCCGATATCACCCGAGGAGTGGGATCAGCGGTGATTGAGAACAACTACACAAACACCTCCGGCGCTGTAAAGTTGTTCTATAACTTTGGATCGCACGAGATCAATGACGGGGTACCTGCATCTGCATCGTATATTCCGCTCGAACACCGTTTCCGTTCAGACGACTTTATGGCGGGAGTTTCCCTTTATCAGTCCTATGCCTTCTTCTCGGGCAACAGGATCACCGCCGGCTTCGATCATTTTCGCTTTGGCGGAAAAGCATGGAACCGTTATCCAGATGCGTCGGACAACATCACCCTGGCCGATATGCGGCTCAATTCCACCGCCGGCTACCTCAACCTGAGGCAGTTTCTTTTTGACAACAGGATCACGCTGAATGCAGGCATCAGGTTGGACCACCACCAGAAAAACGGGTCGGAATGGATCCCGCAGTTAGGGCTCACCTATACCCCCTCCACCACCACCGTGCTGAAGGCAATCATGAGCAAGGGGTTCCGCAACCCCACCATCCGGGAGATGTACATGTTCCCGCCGCAGAACCCTGATCTGCAGCCGGAACGGTTGATGAATTACGAGCTGTCGCTGCTTCAGATGATTCCGCATTACCGCCTCCGTTTCGGACTGAACCTCTTCTGGATCAAGGGAGACAACATGATCCAACAGGTGGAACCGGGAATCGGCAAATGGAGCAACAGCGGCGAGGTGGATAACAGGGGGGTGGAAACGGAGATCTCCTGGCAAGCTACGACCAATTTGCAGCTCTCTGCCAATTACAGCTACCTGGATATGGTACACCCCATCATCGCTGCCCCCAAACACAAGTTGTATGCAGGCGGCACTTTCACGCAGGAAAGGTGGAGTCTCTCTTCGGGATTGATGGCAGTTTCAGGACTCCATACCACGCTCAACCCGACACCCCAGCAAGAGGATTTCCTGCTTTGGAACGCACGGGCACAATATCGTCTCCTCGAAGGAATTGATCTCTTTCTGAAAGGAGAAAACCTGCTGGGTGAGGAATATGAGATCAATGCCGGATACCCGATGCCGGGCAGATCACTCTTCGGAGGTATCAACTTTCATTTTTAAACATTGTCACGGCCGGTGAACCAAATCCATCGGCCCTGCAGAAACAGCATAACAAATCAACCCTAAACTGATAAACAGATGGACAGACGTAATTTCCTACGAGCGGTAGCCCTTACGGGAGCAGCGCTCACTACGGTTAAAGAGACAGAAGCTATGAGCATCCTCACCCAGTCGTTCGCATCCGCACAGGCCACGGCATACGACCTGGTTGCGGTGATGGGTGGCGAGCCGGATGCGATGTTCCGCAAGGCGATCGCCGAGATGGGAGGAATGA
Source organism: Dysgonomonadaceae bacterium zrk40 (assembly GCA_016916535.1). Lineage (NCBI taxonomy): Bacteria > Pseudomonadati > Bacteroidota > Bacteroidia > Bacteroidales > Dysgonomonadaceae > Dysgonomonadaceae bacterium zrk40. Next base: position 2,697,819 of record CP070276.1, on the reverse strand, counting down.
AAAACTTCATCAGCAAAGGCGACAAGGTCTGCGTGAAACCCAACATCGGATGGGACCAGCCGGTGGAGATGGCTGCCAACACAAATCCCAAGCTGATCACAGAAATCATCAAGCAGTGCTTCGATGCCGGAGCTGCAGAGGTAACGGTGTTCGACCATACCTGTGACGACTGGCGCAAGTGCTACAGCAACAGCGGCATTGAAGCAGCCGCGAAAGCTGCCGGAGCAAAGGTTGTTCCCGCCCACCAGGAATCTTACTACAAATCGGTCTCCCTTCCCAAGGGCAAAAGCCTCAAAAGTGCCAAGATCCATCAGGCAATCGTCGACAGCGATAAATGGATCAATGTACCGGTATTGAAGAATCATGGCGGTGCACAGCTCACCATCTCGATGAAGAACTACATGGGCATCGTATGGGACAGGGGATACTTCCATGCCAACGACCTGCAACAGTGCATTGCCGATGTATGTACTTATGCCAAACGGCCCGTGCTGAACGTGGTGGATGCCTACCGGCTGATGAAGACCAGCGGTCCCCGCGGCCGCTCACTCTCCGATGTGGTACTCTCCAAAGGGCTCTTTCTCTCACAGGATATCGTAGCTGCTGACACGGCTGCAGCCAACTTCTTCAACCAGGCACGCGAGATGCCGCTTGAGAAGGTGGGACACCTGGCCAAGGCGCAGGAACACGGTTTAGGCACCATGGACCTCGACAAACTGAAGATCCGCAGAGTCCGTATTTGAACCAGAGCAGCGTGTTCAAACAACACAGATGATTGCGACAGAATCCGGCACCCTCCACCGGATTCAGTCGCCCATTTACTGATGATCAACCGTCATATACCAACCCTATGCTGAAAAAAACAAGACTCATCGCCTCACTCATTCTCTTCACCCTGATCACCCTCTATTTCCTTGATTTCAGGGGGCTGCTGCCTGCTCAACTGCAATTTCTTACAGAACTGCAATTTATCCCGGCACTGTTGGCCGCCAACCTGGTGATCCTTGCCGGACTGGTGATCCTTACACTACTCTTTGGAAGAGTCTACTGCTCCTCCCTCTGCCCCATGGGAATCTACCAGGATATCGTGGCATGGTTCTCCAAACGGTTTATCAGGAAGAAAAAATATCGCTACAGCAAAGCCAAGACCGTACTCCGCTGGAGTGTCCTGACTGTTACGCTTATCGCTTTCATCTTCGGTTTCACCTTCCTAGCGGGTCTCTTAGACCCCTACGGCGCATACGGCAGAATGGTAACCCACCTGTTCCGTCCCGCCTACCTTGCAGGCAACAACCTACTAGCTACCATCTTCACATCGTTCGACAACTACACATTTTACCGGGTGAGCATCTACCTGCTGGGCATCTCCTCCACCCTGATCGCCCTCACCATGCTGCTGGTGATCGGCATCCTGGCCTGGCGGAACGGCAGGACATGGTGCAACACCATCTGCCCCGTGGGGACCCTCCTCGGTTTTATCAGCAAGTATTCCTTTTTCCAGATCACTTTCGATGATGAGAAGTGCAACTCCTGCGGCCTCTGCAGCATGAAATGCAAAGCTTCCTGCATCGACGCGAAGAACAAGGAAATCGACCAGAGCCGATGCATCACCTGTTTCAACTGCATTGAGAGCTGCAACCGTGATGCCATGAAATACCGTTTTGCATTGCCCTGGCAAAACAAAAAGAGACAAGAGGTTCCGGCTTTCACCTACATCAAAGAAGCGCGACCACAGGATCCATCCAAGCGACGTTTTCTCTCCGCATCGCTGGTTACCGGACTGGCTGCCGGAAAATTGCTGGCACAGGGCGCAACCAACGGCTTGATGCCCAAGCAGGACCTGAGCAGAGAGATCCCCATCGCTCCTCCCGGGGTCCCCACTTTCGATCACTTGCGGGAGAAATGCATCTCCTGTCACCTCTGCGTGACCAAGTGCCCGTCGCATGTGATTAAACCTGCATTCCTGGAATATGGACTGGGGGGCATGATGCAACCCCGGCTCTACTTCGACCATGGCTTCTGCAATTACGACTGCACCATCTGCGGGGAGGTGTGTCCTACCGGGGCCATCCTGCCGTTGACCAAAGAGGAGAAGAACCACACCCAGATGGGACAGGTACAGTTCATCATCGAGAACTGCATCGTCTACTACGATGAAACCAGCTGCGGTGCCTGCTCGGAACACTGTCCCACCCAGGCGGTACACATGGTTCCCTACAAGGGAGCGCTCACCATCCCCGAGATCAGACCTGAGATATGTGTTGGTTGCGGCGGATGTGAGTATGTATGCCCGGCAATTCCCTTTAAGGCGATATACGTCGAAGGATTGTCAACACAGAACAGAATAGAGCTCGAAAAAGTAGAAGCAGATGAAGTGGTGATTGATGATTTCGGATTTTAAGCAGATAATTTGACTTGGTTAATACAAAGCAGACTGCCCCTCAGGCAGTCTGCTTTTTGTAATGATACTTATCTCTTAGCAAATCTTTTTCTTCGGGTGTCAGGGAGGAAAAATAAGCTTTCCATCCCGGACAGAAATTGATGTGCCATCGCCAGAAACGTCCTGCGAAGGACTTTGGGTTGCGGTCATACTTTGCCCTCAAGGGGCAGTCACCACAATTTTGTACTGTCGATTCCATTGAATGATTATTTCTGATTGGTTGGCACCTTGAAATAGATGCCTTCCATCCCCCTTTTATTTTCTTTCAATTCAAGGTAATTGCAGCCGTTGACATTCTTTTGTGCAGCCGATTCAAACTGAAAAATCTTAAGGATGCTGAATTCATGGCGTGGAGAGATCACGTGGTAGGCTGTCTCGCAGCTTTCACCGTCTCCTGACGAAAGGATTGCCCCTATGATCGAGATAAACCGGTGAGAAGCTTTTTTCCCCATCTCCATATCTCCTTTCTGGTGATAGAGGAAACAGAGAAATTGCATGGTCCGCAAATCAAAGGGGTTTTCCTGTAGTGACTTGCTCACCAGTTCAATCACCTTGTCTAATTTACTTTCATCCTCTTTCGCACCCCGAAAATATTTCTGAATCTTCTTTTCATCTCTTGATTTCCAGTCGGAATCATAATTCTCCTGAAAGATGTAACCATAATAGAGATGGCGGTAATCTGGTAACGTCAGTGTGGAATCAAAAGATTCATACCGTTCCAACAGCCGGGGATAATAATGATCGGAGGCTGTGTCAACAATTTCATTTTTGATTGACTCATAGTCCGGTGCCTCTGTAACAGGAGCCTGTGCATAAATCCCACAAACAAATAATGTGAGCAGGAAGCAAATCATAACATGTTTCATGATAAGGTTATTTAAGTGAGTAAATATCAAAAGGTAAACTGATACTCCCAAATGCAGCAAATGTCTCTTTTCACTGCATCATCCCTGTTCAATCCTTAAAAGTAACAAAATTATGAGCGCTTCAAGCAGATATTTTGTTAAATAAATAAAATAATCAAGACTCATCCATCATCAACGACAACGGATCGGAGAGGTAGCCCATCACCCTGGCGAGGAAGCGGGTAGTCTCACCGCCATCCACGATGCGGTGATCCACCGAGAGGGAGAGCGGCATGATGTTGCCGATCACGATCTCATCCTCTTTCACGATGGGTGTTTTCATGATGCGGCCGATACCCAGAATACCCGCCTGAGGATAGTTGATCACCGGGGTGGCGTATATGCCGCCGATGGAGCCGAAGCTGGTGATGGAGAAGGAACCCTCCTTCATCTCCTCGAGGGTAAGCTTGCGGTTTCTGGCTTTCTCAGCCAGGGTACCAATCTGAGTTGCAATCTCGAAGATTGAAATCCTGTCAGCATCACGGATCACCGGCACCACCAAGCCATCGGGAGCATCCACCGCAATGGCAATATGCCGTCGGTTGCGGACGATCATCCTGTTGTTCTCGGCATCGATCTGAGAGTTGAGCTGCGGATGGTGTTTCAACGCCTGAGCCACTGCCTTCACGATGAAAGGAAGGTAGGTGAGCTTCACCCCTCTTTCGGCATACAGGGGCTTGTATCTTGCAATCACGGCTTTGAGTGCTGAGATCTCCACCTCTTCGAAAACCGACATATGTGCTGCGTTATGCTTGGCATGCAGCATGTTGCGGGCGATGGTCTTGCGTATCTGCGTGAGCGGCAGGTAAGTCACATCCTCAGCGGCATTGTTTTCTGTCGCACCACTTGGCTTCGGCTGGGGAACAACACCACTGTCAAATTGCAGGATATCCTCCCGTTTCACCCTGCCGGAGGGACCGCTCCCGGGTACCCTGTTGATATCGATACCCATCTCCTTTGCCAGTGCACGTGCCACGGGCGTGGCCAGTGCTTTGCGTTGCGGCTCACCTGTTTCTTTCGCTGAGGGTGCTCCCTCATTGCTCGCAGCAAGAAGTCCGTCGCTGCCGGCCACCTCCATGGTACCCACAACAGCAGCGGCATCCTCACCCTCTACTATCGGCTCCACAGATGCTTCCGGTGCTGCGACTGCAGTGTCTACTTTTGCACCCGTTGAAATCTTACCACTGCTTGTCAAGTCGATTTCGGCAAGAGGAGCCCCCACAGCAATCACATCTCCCGGCTTCCCGTGGAGGGCAACGATGACCCCATTCTTCGGGGAGGGAATATCTGCCACCACCTTGTCGGTCTCCATCTGTACCAGCGGATCACCTACTTTCACCTTGTCCCCCACTTTCACATACCATTCAAGGATGGTACCTTCTTCGAGTCCTTCGCCCAGATCGGGAAAATTAAAAATATGGTTCATAGGGGTATCGTTTAAAAATGAATGGTTTTCTCAATCTCATAGAAAATACGGTCGGGAGAGATGATGTAATAGGGCTCTCCCTGTGCCAGGGGTACGATGGTGTCGAAGCCGCCCACCCTGCGCGGGGGAGCCTCCAGGTAGAGGAATGCCTCTTCGTTGGCGATGGCGAGCAGTTCCGATCCCACGCTGAACGACTCATGTGCCTCGGCCACCACGATCATCCTCCCCGTCTTCCGTACCGAGGTGCGGATGGCCTCCCGGTCGATCGGATAGATGGAGCGCAGGTCGATCAGCTCCACCGAGATGCCTGCCTCCTCCGCCATCACGATTGCCTTCTGGCATTCGCGGACCATGGCGCCGAAAGCTACCAGGGTGATGTCGCTGCCCTCCTGCACCACCCTGGCCTTGTCGAGGGGAAGCGTATATTTCTCATCGGGAACCTCCTGCTTGATGGCCCTGTAGATCCGTTTCGGCTCCATGAAGATGATGGGATCGTTGCTTTCGAGGGCAGCGATCATCATCCCTTTGGCATCGTGCGGGGTGGAGGGAATCACAACCTTCAATCCCGGGATATGGGCGAAGAGTGCCTCCGGACTGTCGGAATGGTGCTCCAGGGCGTTCACACCTCCTCCGTAGGGAAAGCGGATTACCATGGGAGCCTTGTATTTGCCCCGTGAGCGGTTCTGTATGCGGGCTACGTTTGAGAGAATCTGGTTGAAGGCAGGGAAGGTGAACCCTTCGAACTGCAGCTCCACCACCGGACGAAGTCCCGAGACTGCCATCCCCAGGGCCGTACCAACGATTCCCGACTCTGCCAGGGGCGAGTCGAACACCCTCTCTGTTCCATATTTCTGCTGCAACCCCTCGGTCACGCGGAAGACACCTCCCTCCACGCCTACATCCTCACCGTAGATTACAATATTCTCATCCTCTTTCAGTTTGATGTCCAGCGCATTGTTGATCGCCTTCACCATGGTCATCACGCTCATCCTCTCCTCTCCTTCCAGCTTAAGAATTGTTCATACTCGCTCTTCTGTCTTCTCAGTTCATCCGGCATGTCACTGTACATGTGTCTGAACACATCCTCCAGTGGATAAGATTTCTCATCCTCCGCCGCTGTGAACTCCCGGTCGATCTCTGCTTTGTACTGTTCCCGAAGCTGCTCCTCATCGATGGACCAGATCCCTGCATCCTGCATGTACCGCTTCAGGCGGATCAGCGGGTCACTCTTGCCCCACAACTGCTCCTCCTCCTTCTTGCGGTACTTGGAGGGGTCGTCAGAGGTGGTGTGTGCACCCAGGCGGTAGGTGAGCGCCTCGATCAGTACCGGTCCCCTGCCCGACCGGGCATGCTCGGCTGCGGTCTTGTAGGCGAGGTACATCGCGAAGAAATCGTTGCCGTCCACCTTGATACCGGGGATACCGAAGGCAACCGACTTGACCGCGAGGTTGATCGAGTTGGTTTGCTTCTGTACCGGCACGGAGATGGCATACTGGTTGTTCTGGACGGTGAAGATCACAGGCACCTGCCAGACGCCGGCGAAGTTGAGGGCTTCACTGAAGTCGCCCTCTGAGGTACCGCCGTCGCCGATAAAGGTGAAGACCGTCTCATCTTTTTTTCGGTACTTCACCGAGTAACCAATGCCGGTAGCGTGTTGAAGTTGTGTACCAATAGAGATGGCTATGGGGAGCGTGTGATGCGCTTGCTGAAAGCTGCCGCCCCACTCGTTGCCAAGGTAGAAAAGAAACATCTCCTTCATGGTCACCCCTTTTGAGAGAAGGGTTCCCATTTCGCGAAAAGCGGGTACAAGCCAGTCCTCATGCCGGATATTCATCCCGGCGGCTATGTGAATCGCCTCCTGTCCCAGGTTGGGTGTAAAGGTATACATCCTTCCCTGACGCTGATAGGAGACCGCCATCTCATCGGCAGTCCGTTCGTAAAGCATCTGGCGGTAGGCATCAACTATAAAGGCATCGTCCAGTTCAGGCATCAAATCCTTGCGGATCATTTCACCTTCTTTGTCGATGATTTGCAGCATTTTATCTTCCAGTGGATTGAAGTCACTGAAAACCGCAGGTAAATCGTCTTGGGTCATTAATCTGTCTATTTAGAACCAGTTCAAATAATTATTTGCACTCAATATAACAGTCACACCCACAAATAGTTTATCACAAGGGGTACAAACATTGACACAAATAAAATAATTGGCTGATTCACTTTCACCTAGAGCCGAGGAACATTTGAAAATAAATCGCACATCGATTGAAGGGCATATACAGGCAGAAGCGGCAGAGCCCTGTCGCCCCGGAAATGAATGGATGATTTCTGTCTCGGGATATATGGAGGTGTTGGTTACGACAAATTAGTATACAGAAACAGCATTCTGTTGGTACCTCACCTCTTCTTTGTAATATTCTTCTTTCAGCTGTTGTATCGTTTCTTTCACTGAGATGATTGCCTTGGCCATATAGGCGTTTGTACCGGCAAAGGAAAATCCATGTGCGAAATCACCCTGTGCAGCATTGAACAGTGCTTCGGAAATACAGAACTGAACTTTCTTGTAGTCGCATGTCTTCAGACACTTCCAGGGACACCGCACCGGCTTCTGTGCACCTTGCTGGATCTCCCTTACAAAGTCATTGACGATCACCCTGCCGGGTAAACCGACCGGACTATCGATCAACACAATATCTTCTTTGTTACAGTCGATATAATTCTGTTTGAATTTTTCTGAGACATCACACTCAGTGGTGGTTACAAACCTGGTACCCATCTTCACGGCTTTGGCACCCGACTGCAATATGTTGTACATGTCACCACCGGTATAGATGCCTCCGGCGGCAATCACCGGTATCTCCCGGCCTGTTGCCTGTTGAAAAAGATCCATCTCCGCGACAGTCTCTTTCACGATCGTATAGAGTGATTGCCGGCTCTCCTTCAGCTCCTCCTTGCCAAAACCGAGATGGCCTCCGGCAAGGGGGCCCTCCACCACCACCGCGTCGGGTATCCGGTTATATTTCTCCAGCCAGTGTCTGAAAATCAATTTTGCTGCTCTGGAGGAGGAGACCTTGGGAACGATCTTGGTCGCGGTATCACCCTGGTTGATGCTTTCCAGGAATGCAGGGATCTTAAGGGGTAATCCGGCACCGATAAATACAACATCGATTTTTTCTTCAAGAGCCACTGTCAATAGCTCATCGAAATCGGAGACAGCCATCATGATGTTCGCACCGATGATCCCCTCTGTTTTCAGACGCGCTTTCCGGATCTCTTTTCGCAACGCGATCTTGTTCGATTCCCGAAAATGTTTCCTGTAGTCGGGTTCTGACATGCCAATCCCAACAGCAGAAATCACCCCAATACCACCCTCGTTTGCAACGGCCGAAGCCAGTCCCGACATGGAGACACAGACACCCATTCCTCCCTGTATGATTGGCAGCCTGGCTGTCAGATCTCCTATTTTTAATTCTTCCATTTTTATTTTGTTTGATAATGTGAAACGAGCTTGCACAATAGTTTGTGTAAGCAAATAGTGATAATTCACCAATAAAATTAGGGATGAAATTGCGATCAGCAAAAGAATGGGGATGCCTCACGCTCAATTAGGGATGAAAGGATGATTAAGGGGTGAAAAAAGGGAATAGAGTGGCCAATAAACTAAATCAAGAGTCTTTTGAATTCCATGATATACATGTGTGAAACCGGCACGGGGAAATCCAGATTGTCAATGTACAAGGTATATCCCTGGGGATTCCCCTGTACCTCCGTGATACGATGAATATTCACGATGAAACTCCTGTGGCACCTGAAGAGAAAGCCACAGTTCTCTGTTGTTGCTGCTGCTTTGTTCAGGGTGCTCCTGATGGTATGTCTTCGCGGTGATCCCTCCCGCTCGTAATAGATATCGACGTAATTATCTGCCGATTTAATCGCCAATATCGATGCAGGATTAAGCGTAATCTCATCGTTCTTGTATTCCGACTCAAAATGAATCAGTCTTCGGATCTGTTCTCTTTTTTCGATCAACTTTTGGTTGAGCAGCTGTGCCGACTTCAAATTGGATCGCAGCATACGGTTATAATTGATGATAATCAGCAACGCCACCGGGACAGAACCAATCAAAATAACTTTCAACACATCAGTGAACGCAATGCCAATCGGGCCCAATATTTTTGAGTAGACCAACAACGCACAACTTGAAATTGAGAGCAACATCCACAAATCCCAGCCAATCTCTCTCTTTATGTTCCATCTGCTGCTGTTGAAAAAACGGGGAAAGACACTTGGCAAAACAATCAGATTCAAGGTCAGGATCACAAACAGGGATGCTGCAATCCCAAAGACCAGATAGATGATTTCTTTTCTTGAAAAAGCACTAATGCCAATCGGCTGAAAGAGAGATAAAAACGCAAACACGCCTATACTCAGAAACAAAACGATCTTGGCATTGTGTTTCAGATCGTCATTCAGGGGATAGGGTTTGTTCAAAAAACGTAATGCGCTTATCATTGCCGGATATTTCCTTTTCAACAAATGTACAAATAATTATTGAAGCAGTCCGAGGGTTTTTCAACTCATTAAATCAATCGTCTGATCAATTCCCCGAACTGAGTTTCAATTGTTCACAAAACAGAGCTATTTCACAACAATTTTCATTAATTTTGCACCCACAACAGATAAAATAGTGATCTTTGTTTCTTTTTAGGAAAATACAATTCAACAACTTCAAAAGATATCAATCCAAATGTTTAAGATTCAAACGTTAAACGCAATCGATCCTGAAGGTTTATCAATCTTCCATTTGGGCAATTATGAGATTGCCAGCGAACTCCCCAACCCCGATGCAATTGTTTTGCGCAGTTTCAAAATGCACAACATGGAACTACCCTCGTCACTGAAAGCCGTGGCAAGAGCGGGTGCAGGTGTCAACAACATTCCAATTGAGAAATGCACAGAAAAAGGGATCGTGGTGTTCAACACTCCCGGTGCAAATGCAAACGGTGTAAAAGAGATGGTGATTGCCGGATTGATGCTTTCTTCGCGCGACATCATCGACGGTGCAGTATGGGCTAAATCACTGGTCGGCAAAGGAGATGAAATTCCGGCACTCGTAGAGAAAGGCAAAAAGGAGTTTGCCGGACAGGAGATCAAAGGCAAAACACTCGCCGTGATCGGCCTTGGCGCAATCGGCGTGTTGGTGGCCAATGCCGCCAAGTCTCTGGGGATGAATGTGATTGGCTACGACCCCTACATCTCCGTGCAACAGGCCCTGAAATTGAGCAACGAGGTGAACTGGGTGCAAGGGATTGAAGTTTTGTTGTCACAGTCCGATTATATCACGCTCAACATCCCCCTTACACCCGAGACGGAGGGTTACCTCAACAAAGACAAACTCAAGATGATGAAAAACAACGTGCGGATATTGAATTTCGCACGCGGGGGCCTGGTCAATCTGAAGGATCTGAAAGAGGCGATTGCATCGGGGAAAGTAGCCCGATACATCACCGACTTCCCCGACAAAGAGGTGCTGGAGATGGAGAAGGTGATTGTCATCCCTCACCTGGCCGCCTCCACCAAAGAGTCGGAAACCAATTGCGCCGTGATGGCGGTAAACCAGGTCAAGGATTTCCTGGAAAACGGCAACATCACCAACTCGGTAAACTTCCCGGCTGCCGCGATGGAAAGGCACGACGGCTGCCGCATCACAATCGCCAACAAGAACATACCCAACATGGTAAGCCAGATTTCCAGCATCCTGGCTTCCGAACACATCAACATCGACAGCATGTTGAACCGCAAATACGATGGCATTGCCTACAACATCATTGATGTCACCCAGAAAACAGTAGACGCGTCAATCAGCGAAAAGCTGAAAGCGATCGACGGAGTCTGCATGGTGCGCATCCTGCCTGCAATCTGAGCGAACCAAAACGGTGATGCCACTTCACATCACTGATTCCGGTGCGTCAATAGCTTCATGAGGCCGTCTCATCATTTCACGTGAGACGGTCTCTTTTTCTGTTTTGAATTTACTTATTGTGTACCCTATTTCAGGACGAGACAGCCTATTTTCTTCGTTACTGGTTCTAATCTCGTTCTAATCTCGTTCTAATATGGTTCTAATATGGTTCTAATAGATTCGAACCAGATTAGAGTCAGTTACGACTGAATTGATACGCAGTAAAAAGCCATATAAGGCGAATCTTAGTGTGTGGGATGAAAAAAAACATCTCATTAGCATATGTAGTGACCCCAAAAAGTTGGACAAGATTTTAAATTAAGATTCTTGTAACAGAGCTCGGTATTGCACCGGGCTCTTTCCATTTAACCTGTTTTTTATCCTTTCATTGTTATAGTAATTAATGTATTGTTTTAAAGCTGTTATAAACTCTTTGGACGATTCAAACTTTTCCGCATATAGCAATTCGGTTTTCATGATTCCAAAAAAGTTTTCTGCCACTGCATTATCAAGACAGTTTCCTTTTCGGGACATGCTCTGGATAATCCCATGTTCTTCAAGGATCTTGCGGTAACTATATTGCTGGTACTGCCACCCCTGGTCAGAATGAAAGATAATCCCACTGGTTTTCCGCACTTTACCAAAGGCTTTGTCCAACATTTCATTTATCATTCTCATATTCGCACTATTGGATATACTATAGGATATTACCTCGCCATTAAACATGTCAAGTATTGGCGACAGATATATTTTCTCATCTCCAATCTTTACTTGTGTAACATCCGTAGTCCATTTCTGGTTGGGCCGGCTTGCCTTGAAGTTCCTTTCAAGCACATTGGGAGCAATTCTGCCAACTTCGCCCCTGTATGAACGGTAGCGGACTTTCCTAATCCTGCATTTCAGCTCCAATATCCCCATTAATTTTTGTACCGTCTTGTGATTTATCACATACCCCCTATTCCTCATCTCGGCCGTGATGCGTCGATAACCGTACCTGCCCTTGTGCAGGTCGTATATGTTCTTGATCTCCATTTTCTCACGCTTGTATTTGTCGGCGGAATTCAGCCGATTACGGTGATAGTAGAAGACAGAACGTGCCATCTGTTTACAATCCAGCAGGATTGTAAGATCATGTTCCTGCCTTAGTCCTTCGATGGCTTCCGCCCAGTCATGCATTCGTGGGCTTCTCTTTCCTCGACTAAAGCTTTGACTTTTTTTAATAATGCATTCTCGGCTCTCAGCCTGGCATTCTCGCTCTGAAGTTTCTCCAGTTCTGTTTTCGGTTCCTGCTTCTTTGCTCGACTCATATCCTTTATCGGTCGTCCCTGTTTATTCTGTACGTGCAGTACTTGATAACCCTCTTTCCTGAAGGCCCTTACCCAGCTTTCCAGCGCAGTCATACTTACACCATACTGTAAAACAACCTCCCGTAAAGATAATTTATTTTCAATTACGAGTCTTACTGCTGCCTCTTTAAACTCACCGTTAGCACGAACATTTGGCCGCTTTTGCAGACCTTGATCCCCAAAACGGTCATGTTTGCGCACCCATTCCAATATCATCCTTTCATTAATACCGTATTCTCTGGATAGGTGAGATATGGGCGTTCCGTTCCTTACCCGGAATACAATTGATAATTTCTTTTCAAACGTGTGTTTAGACATAAAAATAACCCCCAAAAGTATTTTGTCTAACTTTTGGGGGTCGGTTCAATATTGAGACAGCCTCATTAATTTAGAATATAACAAGAGCTTCCCAATATATTGGAACATGTTCACTATTTGGCGTAACGTTCTTTCAGGATGAGACAGTATGTTAAAAGTCCCTGATAAACGTGGGTATGGCTCATGAAATGAATTACTCAGTTCTTCCGGTATATACATCAACACCAGATTTGCTTAATGGCTGTGCGAAGAACTTCTCGGCAGCTTTGTCGATTTCGGCAACCCACTCGGCTGGAGCATTCTCTTTGCTCAAATAGAGCTCTATCTTGTTCTTAAGCTATTCGTCGGTAGGCCAGAACCATGTGGACTTCATTCCCAGGGGATCAAGCACCTCCTGTTTGAGATAAGCCTCCCACTTCATCCCTGTGACTACCTCAACAACAGCAGCACCAATGTCAATTCCTGTGTTAGAATAAAGCTCGCGGGTACCGGGCTCGAACATGATGGGCGATGCGGCGGCATAGCCTATGCAGCAGGTTTCCTGCACGCCGTCCTTGTAGAATACACTAATGGCACCGGCCAACTGACCACTATCCACATAGGGTTGCAGCACTGTTTTTGCATAACTTGTCCTGGAGTCTTTTGGCTCATTCTTGGCTGTAGCTGATAAACAGAACACAGCTATCAGCTAAAAAAACGTTTTCTTCATGTTTTTATGATTATGATTAGATTATTCTGTTATTTCCCGATGCAGAACTTGCTGAAGATGTTTCCCAGGATCTCGTCGTTGGAGATCTGGCCGGTGATCTCACCCAGGTGGAACATGCATTCGCGGATGTCCTGCGAGAGGAAATCACTGGTGATGCCGATGGCCAGTCCCTCCTGCACGCGGAGGATCGACTCGTGGGCACGGTTGAGTGCTTCCAGGTGCCGCAGGTTGGTCACGATCACATCCTCCTCCGCGATCTCAGGCATGGCAGCTGCTTCTACCAGCAGCTGTTGCAGTTGTTCGGTGTTCTCACCTTTTTTCGCCGAGATAAAGAGGCGGTTCGCATCCAGGTGGGGGAAGAGATCAAGCGCGGCAGATTTTTCACTGTCTGCGACCAGGTCGGCTTTGTTGAAGAGTAGGATCACCTTCTTACCCGTAAGGCGTGGGATCAGCGTTGCCGCCATTGACTCCAACTGCTTCTGAGGGGTGAGAAGGTCGATCACCCAGAGGATGACGGAGGCCTGTTCAATCTTGCGGTAGGTGCGGTCGATGCCCATTGCTTCGATGGTGTCGGTGGTGTGGCGAATGCCGGCCGTATCGATGAAGCGGAAGGTGACACCCCCGATGTTGACCAGGTCCTCGATCACATCGCGCGTGGTGCCGTGGATGTCGCTCACGATGGCTCTCTCCTCGTTGAGGAGCAGGTTGAGCAGGGTTGATTTGCCGGCGTTGGTCTCACCGATGATCGCGACCGGGATGCCGCTCTTGATGGCGTTTCCCAGGCGGAAGGATCCTGCCAGGCGGCTGATCTCCTGTTCGATGGTGTCGGTCAGCAGGGAGAGCTGCTCCCGGTTGGCGAACTCTACATCCTCCTCCGAGAAGTCCAGCTCCAGCTCGATGAGGGAGACGAACTGCAGCAGCCGGTCGCGCAGCTCAGCCAGCTTACGGGCAAATCCACCCCGCATCTGATTCATTGCCACGCGGTGGGAGGCCCGCGAGGAGGAGGCGATCAGGTCGGCCACCGCCTCTGCCTGGCTCAAGTCGAAGCGCCCGTTGCGGAAAGCGCGCCGTGTGAACTCACCCGCCGCAGCCATTCGTGCCCCGCGGCTTATCAGCAACTCCATGATCCGCTGCTGAATGTATACCGAACCGTGGCAGGAGATCTCCACGCTCTCCTCCCCGGTGAAGGAGCGAGAACCGCGAAAAAGGGTCACCAGCACTTCGTCCAGCAGTTCCTTCCCATCGCTGATCCGTCCGAAATGGACGGTATGGGATGCCTCTGTTTCCAGTTTTTTCCCCGAAGCAGCCTGAAAGATTGCATCCACCAAGGCAACCGATCCCTCACCCGAGAGACGGATCACGGCGATGGCTCCCATGCCGGGAGGGGTAGAGATGGCACAAATAACCTCTGACATTGTTTTTAGTATCTGAAGCTGCTGCCACCCAGGAACTCGCGCAACAGCGAGGTGGGAGGCAGTTCCCTGTCGGTGATGTAATTGAAATAGCTGAGGAACTTGAGCAGGCGGTAGGCTTCGGAGTATTCCGGAGCGGTGCGGGGCACCTGCATCAGGATTGGCTCGGCGTGACGGCGGATGGCAGCCAGCTCATAGATCATTGCCGAGTTGAACATCACGTCTGCATTCTCCTGATAGGGGAAGATCCAGCGGTCCTCACCACGTCTCACACTCTCCCAGCGGGAGATGGTTTGCTCAGCCGAGTAGCCACGGTAGCGATAATCGCGCACGAGGCGCCGCAGCAGTCGGTTGTCGGAGGCGGGTATCCAGTTGTGGTCGTCGAGCGAGATGGAGGTGAGCGCCGAGACATAGATCATGAATTTCTTTTCGCTAGGGATATGGGCTGTCAGCTCAGGATTGAGACCATGAATTCCCTCCACGATCAGGATGCTGTTCTCCTCCATTTTCAGGAAATGCTTCTTGTACTCGCGGGTGCCGGTCACGAAATTGTAGGAGGGCAGCTCCACCTCCTCTCCCTGCATCAGCCGGAGCATATGGTCCTCGAACAGCTGCAGGTCGAGGGCGTAAAGCGACTCATAATCTTTCTCGCCATAGGCATCGAGTGGAGTCTTGTCGCGGTCAATGAAATAGTCATCGAGCGAGAGACCCACCGGTTTCAGCATATTCACCATCAGCTGCACCTCGAGGCGTTTGCGGAAAGTTGTTTTCCCGGAGGAGGAGGGTCCCGATATCAGTACCACACGCACCCCCTCGGCGAACCTGCGGGTGATCTCCTCAGCGATATCGGCGATCTGCTTTGCCTGGTATGCTTCCGCCACCTGGATCACCGGTGACATGCGATCTTCCCGTTTGGCCTTGTTCAGGTCTCCCACGTTGTCGAGGCGGCTGATCTTCAGAAATTTTAAATGTTCCCGATAGACGTTCAACAGCTTCTCCTGCCTGATCTCCGGTTCCAGTTCTACGGGATTCTCCCGGTTGGGGACCCGCAGCAGGTATCCGCCGTTATGGGGTTGGATGTCGAACATGGTGATGTAACCGGTGGAGGGGGTCAGGCAACCGTAGAAATAGTCGATGTATTCCTCCAGCTTCGAATAACGGGCATAGAGCAGGTCGGAGGTCTCCAGTAGCAAGGCTTTGTCCTCCATACCCCGTTCACGGAAGAGCTGAACCACTTTTCCGGTTTCTTCTTCCACCTGTACAAAGGGGATGTTTGCCGCCACAATCTCATGCATGCGGTTGCGGATGGCATCCAGCTCCGGCTTACCTACCGGCAGATCAGACTCGATCTGGAAATAATATCCTTTGGAGACAGCATGCTCGATGTACATCTCCGCGTTGGGCAGCAGGTCATCCACCGCCTTGGCCAGGATGAAACAGAGCGACCGCACGTAGGTACGCATGGCTGAGGAGTCGCTCAGGTCGACAAATTCAATGGTCTTGGGCCGGTAGACCCGGTATTCCAGGGACTCTGTTTTGTTGTTCACCTTGGCGTTGGCAATCAGGTAGGGCATCTTCACTCCGAAATGAGCAATCAACTCAGTGAGAGGTGTACCAATGCGGACCTCTTTCTCTTCACCTGTATTGCGACAAAAAACTTTTACGGTATCACTCGTCATATCCATTCATTTTTGGGGAGACTAATATACGCCATTTTTTGCAGATGGAACTCCTTTTTAGGGAAGTGACTGTGAAAAATTCCCAAAAAGCATGAGAAGGGAAACATTTCATGCAGACTCTTGTTAAGTGTACAGGAACAACAAACGAAAGAAACTGTTTTGCTGAGAAAAAAGAGCATCACCATAGGTTTACTGATCACTTTCCTGGTCAGCCTCACGGCAAGCGAAATGCATGCCTGGGACATGATCAGGAAAGGTGATCAGTCGACGGTTACCCTAACAAGAAGTTGCAAGCGGGCGCAGAAAAACCAGGGTGATACCGACCAGGGTTTCTTTCATGCTGACGGTGACCAGACTGAGAGCCTGCGACTGCAACTCACCAAGTTCTGCACCTTTGCAGAACCACAGTTACTGGCACCTTACCATTCCTTGCTCAACCCAACTCCTTTTCACTTTACCTGCTACACATTCCATCGGGAAGATGTCTGGTTTGAGGATGCAGGGCGTCCTCCCAGGGCTTAACGGCTCCACATCCACACATTTACAGACAATTCATTTTTCACCCGAAAAAAAAACAACAATGCAAAAGATATTATTCATTGCACTTGCTGTGTCAACCATGTTTGTCACAGTAGAGGCAGCTACAATAGACAATGAGAACAGAACAATGAACGAGCGCACCACCATCACCATCCTTCAGACAGCCGACATCCACGGGCAGCTGGACACCCACCAGGAGCTTTTCGTGGAAAACGGAGAAGCGGTTTTCCGTGAACGGGGAGGAATGGCTGTCATCAAAACCATCTTCGAGGAGGAGCGGGCAGCCAATCCCGGTCGTACCATCATCGTGGACGGGGGTGACCTGATTCAGGGGAGCGGTTACGCTGCTGCCTCAAAAGGCAAAATCTTTCCCGATATTGTCCGGGAGATGAACTATGACCTGCTGCTGCCCGGCAACTGGGAGGTTGTCTAC
The DNA here is from genome assembly GCA_016916535.1 of Dysgonomonadaceae bacterium zrk40. Taxonomy (NCBI): domain Bacteria; kingdom Pseudomonadati; phylum Bacteroidota; class Bacteroidia; order Bacteroidales; family Dysgonomonadaceae; species Dysgonomonadaceae bacterium zrk40. Next base: position 2,680,652 of record CP070276.1, on the reverse strand, counting down.
GGCAAGGAGATCATGATGGAGGTGATGAACAACTACCATACCAACGTGATCGCGCAGAACATGCGTCATAAGGAGAGCGGTGAACAGCTCTTCCCACCCTACTGGATCAGGGAGATCGACGGCATCCGGATAGGGTTCATAGGCATCAACGACCCGGACATCCCATTCCGGCAAGCGCCCAGTTACAGCAATGGGATCCTCTTCAACGACCTGGATAAGAGCGTGGAGGAGGTTATCAGGAAGGTGAAGTTCGATGAGCAGGCAGATTTCGTGATCCTGCTCACCCATATCGGGCTGGCCAAACAGGTGGCGCTGGCCAACAACACCATCAGCCGGCATGCCGATTACATCTTTGGCAACGACACCCATGAACGGGTGCGCAAACCCATCGAGGGCAAGTATGCCAAGGTGGTGGAGCCGGGTGCCTTCGGCTCCTTCGTGGGCAAGCTGACGCTTCATTTCGAACAGGGCCGACTGGTGGAGGATCAATATGAGTTGATCGAAACAGACCCGCATCGGTACCCTGCCGACAAAGGGCTACAGGCGCTTATCGACGAGAAGAAGGCACCATACAGTGCTGAACTGGAGAGAGTGATTGGCTCCACGGCTGAGCCCCTCTACCGTTATCTGGTGGTGGAAAATGCGATGGACAACATGATCACCGATGCCATGCGGTGGAAGACAGGGGTGGATATCTCCTTCTCCAATGGTTTCCGCTTCGGCAATCCCATCGTGCCACAACAGGGCAAACCGGCACTCATCACGCGCAACGACTTATGGAACATGCTTCCCATCGATGATTACGTGAAGACCGGCAAGGTGAGGGGGAGCCAGCTGATGGAGTGGTTGGAAAAGGAGGCCCACAATGTTTTTGCAGAGAATCCAACGGAACGATTTGGCGGTTGGTTTGTTCGTTTTTCAGGCATGGAGGTGAAGTTCAACAGCACCGCTGAAAAAGGAAGTCGTGTGCAGTCTGTGCGGATCAATGGCGAACCACTGGAGCCCGGGCGGATTTACACCATCTCGGCTTGCACCCGTGAGGGAGATCCGGAGGATATGCTCTGCCGTATGCGCGATGTAGAGGATGTGGAAACGCAACCATTCACCATGCATGATGCGGTGATGGAGTACCTGGAGCGTTTCTCACCCGTAAAGCCATCCCTCGACGGCAGGGCAATCGCCAACGACCAGGGACCCTTCACCTTCTCCTCCCTTCCGGGGACCCATTATCAATTCCGGGGAATCCATCGAATTGAGCATTCGGAGATTCTAAAAATGAGAAGAAGCATTAACTAAATGAACAATTTTAAAAAAAAAGCATTATGAAAAAAATAAACAAACTAATGATAGTGGCTATCTCAGCCCTGCTGCTCGCAGCATGCACACAGACAGCTGAACAAAACAATGAGCCGATTGCAGCTGCTGAGACAGCCGAAGTGAAGAAAAAAGACTACCTTACCCTGACCAGCAATGTGCAACAGATCAGAGCCATCGCTCATGCGGTAAGCCTGATGCAACAGGATGAAAAGTATCAATTCAACAGCATGGAGGTGGTGATATGCGGACAGACAGTCACTGAACTTACCAAGCCAGAAGTGATGGAACCAATCCTACAAGCAGTTGCCGATGCCAACCTGCAGGTGAAAGCCTGCGGATTCTCAGTGAATGGTCAAAAAGTGGATCGCAGCCAGCTTCCACCGCAAATTGAGGTGGTAGAGAATGGTATTGCTTATGCTTTGTCGAAACAGCTTGCCGGTTATGAGGTGCTTGGCTTGTAAGGGGCAATAGATATTTCATTGCGTTGGGGGATACACCTTACCCAAATTTTGGGAGGTGTATCCTCTTTTTTTTGGTACTCACTGCCTCCATTCTCACTTATTTTTTTTAAGTTTGTAGACTCTTTTATGTAAAAATTTGGAAAATGGAGTACGGAATCATTGATTTCTTAAAGCTTGTAGGCTCACTGGGACTTTTCCTCTACGGGATGAAGATCATGAGCGAAGGTCTGCAGAAACTGGCAGGCAACAAATTGAGGAATATCTTGTCGGCGATGACAAAAAACAGGCTGATGGGGGTTCTCACCGGCATACTGATCACCGCCCTGGTACAATCTTCTTCCGCCACCACGGTGATGGTGGTGAGCTTCGTGAACGCGGGGCTTTTAAGCCTTATCCAATCGATCGGTGTGATCATGGGCGCCAACATCGGTACCACGGTGACCGCCTGGATGATCTCCTTTTTCGGCTTTGGTAAATTCTCCATCAGCGCCCTCTCCATCCCGCTCATGGGGGTCGCATTGCCGCTGATCTTTTCCTCCAGGAGCAGGAACAAATCGCTGGGCGAATTCATCTTCGGATTTGCCTTTCTTTTTATGGGACTCGACTTCCTGAAGGGGGCGATGCCGGACCTGCAGAACAATCCGGAAGTACTTGCCTTCGTACAGAACTTCACAGGCATGGGCCTCCTTTCCACCCTCTTCTTCCTGCTGGTGGGGACCGTGCTCACCATCATTGTACAGTCCTCCAGTGCCACTGTAGCGCTGACGCTGATCATGGCGGTACAGGGCTGGATTGACTTTCCCAGTGCCGCAGCCATGATCATGGGAGAAAACATCGGTACCACCATCACCGCCAACCTGGCCGCCATTCCGGCCAACCTCTCCGCCAAGCGGACCGCCTTTGCCCATTTTATTTTCAACGTGCTGGGGGTGATCTGGATGCTCTTCGTGTTCAAATATTTTGTACAGCTGGTCGATAACATTGTTCCCAGCTTTGCATCGGTCCCCCCCTCCGGCATCACAAATTTTGTGACCTCACTCTCACCGGAGACCTACTCACAGATCACCACCCTCTCAAGGGCAGAACTGTCTCCGGAACTGGCAGCACTGCAGGATCAGTATCACAGCTATCAATCAGCAACCTCTTACGGTTTGTCGCTCTTCCACACCCTCTTCAACATCACCAACGTGGCCCTGATGATCTGGTTTGTGAAGCTCTATGAAAAGATATGTCTTACCGTGATTCACCCGAAAAAGGGAGAAGAGGAGGACGAAGAATTCATCCTGCAGTATATCTCCACCGGGATGGCCTCAACCGATGAGCTCTCCATCCTGCAGGCGGAAAAAGAGGTAGAGGTATATGCTGCCCGCGTGAAGAAGATGTTCGGCTTCGTGAAGAAGATGACCAACCTGAAAAACAAAGACAAGAAGTTTCTCAAGTTCTACAATCGCACCGAAAAATATGAAGAGATCTGCGACCGGATGGAGGTGGAGATTGGATCTTACCTGAGCAAGGTGGCAGAGGGTAAGCTGAGCAACCAGAGCAAAGAGCGGGTACGCTCCATTCTGCGCGCGGTGACAGAGATCGAGAGCATTGCCGACTCAATCTGCAACATCTCCCGTCACCTGAAGCGAAAGATGGAAGCAGGTGTGGAGTTTGAGGTGAGCATCGTTGAAAACATCAACTCAATGTATGCAGAGATAGAGAAAGCCCTCGACAACATGCAGGCACTGCTGAAAGAACACAAGCTCACCGAGAGTGATCTGCTGAACAGCCGGCACATCGAAAGCAGCATCAACGAGAAGCGAAACCTGCTGAAACGGGAGAACGTGGAAAACCTGAACCAAAAACTTTATTCTTACCAAAACGGAGTCTTCTACATCGACATCGTTTCGGAGTGTGAACGAATGGGTGATTACATCATCAACGTGATTGAATCGCTTGAGAAGAAACAGAATTAGCAGCCATGAACGACTGGAAGAAACGACTCGACATTGTCTACTCAACCAATCCTGATTACCATTATCAGAAAGAGGATGAAGAGACGGAAACCACCCTGCCGAAGGAAAAACAGTTGTTGCGTATCAGCCTTGACAAGCGAAACCGCAAGGGGAAGGCAGTGACACTGGTCACCGGTTTCAGGGGAAGTGATGAGGATCTGCAGGAGTTGGGCAAGCTGTTGAAGATGAGATGCGGCGTGGGAGGTTCGGCCAAAGAGGGAGAGATCATCGTCCAAGGCGACCACCGCACGAAGGTGTTGGATATTCTCCAGAATGAGGGATATGCCAAGGCACGCATCATCTGAACGGGAGCTGCTCCATCTGATCAAAGCCTCCGCCGGATCGGGTAAGACACACCGCCTCACCGGTGAATACCTGCGTCTGCTCTTTTCCCGTCCCAACAATCACTCTCACATCCTGGCGGTCACTTTCACCAACAAGGCCACAGAAGAGATGAAGTCACGCATCGTGGAGGAGTTGTACCACCTCAGCGCCGGTGATCCCTCAGGTTACCTAGAGGATCTGATGCAGGAGTTCACGATGAATGAAGGGCGTGTCCGGGGCCTCGCGAGAAGTATCCTCGAGACAATCCTGCATGACTATTCAGCCTTCAACATAAGCACCATCGATCGCTTCTTCCAGCGCACCATGCGGGCATTCACCCGTGAAATCGGGTTGGCCGGTGGTTACAACATCGAGGTGGAGGAATCTGCCATGCTGATAGAGGCGGTGGACCTGATGCTTTCCGAACTGGACAAACCGGAGAACAAATCCCTTTCCGACTGGTTGCTGCGATTCATGAAGGATAGCATCGAGGAGGGAGGAAAGTGGAAGATTGAAAGCCAGGTGTATAAACTTGCCGGGGAGCTGTCGAATGAGACCTACAAGTCGTTGACACCGGAAGAGTTTGCAATGATCCGCGACAAAAAGTTTCTGGAGGAGTACCGACAGATGCTGCTCCGCATCATCAAACAATATGAGGCCGAAGTCAGGGAAGAAGGGGCCAAAGCTGTTGCCATCATGCAAAAAGAGGGTTTAGAACCATCCGAATTCATCGGGGGCAGCAAATCCCAATTTTTCAAACTGACGAAGATGGCACAGGGAGAGCTGCCTAAGTTGACTCCCACATTTTTGTCTTTTCCAGACCAACCGGAGAGATGGAGTGCGAAGAATTGTAAACCTGAGAGGGTATCCAAAATTCAGGCAGCCTATGACAACGGTTTGAATGAGACCATCAAGAATGTGATCCGACTCTACAAGGAGAATATTGCTTACAATACGGCCAAGGCGATCCTGCAGAACTTCTACACCCTCGGCATCCTGAGTGACATCAAAAATCGCTTGCGCAACCTCCAGCAGGAGAACAACACCCTTTTCCTTTCCGACACCACCGAGTTACTGAATCAGATTATTGCCGGTGCCGATGCACCTTTCATCTTTGAGAAAACCGGAACCCTTCTCTCGCACTACATGATTGATGAGTTTCAGGATACTTCACGCATGCAGTGGAAAAATTTCATGCCGCTGATCCGTGAGAGTCTCGCCTCCGGCAACTTCAACCTGATTGTGGGAGATGTGAAACAGAGCATCTATCGCTGGCGCAACTCCGATTGGCGCCTGCTGGAAGAAACGGTGGAAGTGGATCTTCATGGAGAGAATATCCGTAATCACCTGCTCGATACCAACTGGCGGAGCGACACCCATGTTATCCGGTTCAACAATGCATTCTTCACCACCGCGGCAACTATCCTGCAAGAGGAGGTCAACAACCTGATACGCGAAGGGAGTGAAGCCAACACGGATGCAACTCCCAACAGACAGATCATTGACGCCTACGCAGAGGTTTATCAGGAGCAGCCTCCTCACAAACTGGGGAGCGGTGGCCAGGTGAAGGTGCAATTTCTGAACAACGATGAGGATCAAAAATGGAAAGAGAAAGCGTTGGAACAGCTTCCGGGTGAGATCGATAAGCTCCGGGAGCAGGGTTTTGCGCTGAAGGATATTGCCATCCTGGTGCGTACCAACAAGGAAGCAGCAGAGGTAGCCGAAAGATTGCTGGCTTACGCGGAACAACATCCTGAGAGCCCCTACCGCTACGACATCATCTCTAACGAAGCATTACAGATTGGGAAGGCGCAGGCAGTGAAAGCGGTGATAGCGATGATGCGTCATTTTCAACATCCAAACGACAACACACGTCGCATGATGGCCCACTATGAGTATCTCCGCTTTCATGAACGGACAACACCCGAAGAGGCAATCAGAAGTTACACGGAAGAAACCAACGGCGAATTTCCAGACGAGTTACAGGCTCGTTTCAAGGAACTGGCAACACTCCCCTTGTATGAGATGATAGAGTCTTTCTTCGCGCTCTCTGTTGATGCCATAGATGAGATGGAAAACGCCCATGTGCAGGCATTCCTCGATATCGCTCTCCGCTTTGGCACCAGTCGTTCGAGTGACCTCAACAGCTTTCTGGAGTGGTGGGATGAGAAAGGTCACGAGAAAGCACTCTTTTCACCCGACAGCCAGGATGCGATTCGACTGATTACGATTCACAAATCGAAAGGGCTCGGATTCGGAGCGGTAATCATGCCCTTTCTCAGCTGGAACACCGATCATTCAGCGAACAGCACCAACATCATCTGGTGCAAACCCAAAGTGGCTCCCTTTGACAGGTTGCGCATCGCGCCACTTAAATATGAAAAGAGACTGACCGAGACCATCTTCCGGGAGGAATACCTGGAAGAGCGGTTGTTCACATACATTGACAACCTCAACATGCTTTATGTGGCTTTCACCCGAGCCAAACACCGGTTGATAGCTTTTGCCCCGCAGCCCGGGAAATCTGAGTCCATTTCTGATGTGGCGACCCTTCTCTGGAGGTGCATCAACGAGGACCCTCTTCCTTCAGATGAGAAGAGGGAACAGGTGCAACTGAGGGATTATTTTTCGGCTGATGAGCAAACCCTGTTGTATGGCGATGCCACACCATTCAGCAAAAAAGGGATTCACCCGGTAGCCGTAACCAAAACTGGCAAGTGGCAATCGATACCCATTGAAGATCGTTTGCAGCTACGTCTTAATGGCATAGGCTACTTCTCCGATGATGGCAGTCGTGATTATGGCAAGTTGATGCATGCCATCGTCAGCGACGTGGTGACATTGTCCGATTTGCCGTTGGCCGTTGACAAGAAGGTGTCGGAAGGTGAGCTGCCGGAAGCGAATCGCGATGAAACCCTCCGCAAGCTGCAGGCCATGTTGTCACTGCCGGAGGTAGCTGACTGGTTTGATGGCAGGTACACGGTATTAAATGAAATGCAACTATTGCATCCCCAATGGGGGTTTCGCCGTCCGGACAGAGTGATGATCGGGAATGGTGAAGTGATTGTTGCCGACTACAAGTTCGGCGAGCTGGAGGATTCAAAACATATCCGACAGGTACAGCATTACCTCCAAACAATCCGCCAAATGGGATTCGGGAATGTAAAGGGTTATCTCTTCTACATGAAAACAGGGCACCTGCTCCCCGTGTAATGTGGGAAGAGGAGCCGGTCGCTTGTCTTACTTCGCTGACGCAAAGAAATCATGAAAAAACAAGATCTGGTATTTCACCGCATTTCCCCAGTAATGAGGGTTGTGTCCTCCCGGACGAACAATGAAATCATGCGGAATATTCCGATAGAGCAATTCATTGTGGAGCCATTGGTTTACCTCCAGGAAGAAATCTTCCGTACCACAGTCGAAGATGATCTTTGTGCTTCCCGGTCTGAGTAGATGCAACTGTCCCATAACGCTGTAATCCTCCCATCTCTCGGGATGATCACTCAGTTTCCCCAAACGATCAGCCATATCCCAGTTTTCAGGAAAGGGACGAATATCCACGCCTCCACACATGCTCCCGCAAGCTCCAAACACATTCTGGTTGCGGAAACCGAGGTAGAGCCCTCCGTGCCCACCCATGCTCAGTCCTGTGATGGCTCTTCCTTCGCGGGCAGGGATGGTGTTGTAATGGCTGTCAATGTACCTGATCAGCTCCCCTGCAACAAAGGTTTCGTAACGGAACGCAGGATCTTCCGGACTGTCCCAGTACCAACTGCCGTAACCACCATCGGGACACACAATCATCATGCCGTAACGGTCAGCCAGACCGGCAAGGTGGGGTGCTTCGTTGATCCAGCCATCATAGCGACCACTGTAACCGTGTAACAGATAGAGCACTGGGAATTTTGTTGATTCGCTTGTATTGGTTGGTTTAATCACCACCGTTTTGATCTCCTTCTTCATGGAAGGGCTGAATACTTTTACGGTATCGACAGTTGCAGAAAAGAGGCCCAGGATGGTGCTGACAACCAAAAGTGTCGAAAGAAAAAAACGTTTCATAGGATCGATTTTTTGTGTTATTGTGCAAAGTTACAAAAAAACAGTACTGTTTCTGCAAACAATATCGGTCCATTTACTTGTATGAGATTTGACTTTCATTGGTGACCATCAACCTGACACAACAATTCAGAGGGTAAAAACGTTTTAAACAAATCAAACGTAAACAAGCAAAATAATGGAAATACAATTCAAGATGGATGAAAAGAAACGGGGTAGTTTCTTTATTGAACAAGATGGACGACAGATTGCAGAGCTGGACTTCGAAGTAAAGGATAAGCTTCTGAATGCTTATCACACCGGGGTACGCCCTGAACTGGAAGGACAGGGCATCGCTGCCCGTCTCTTCGACAAGATGATCACTTTTGCCCGCGAAGAGGGATATAAAGTGATCCCCTCCTGCTCTTATATCATGGTGAAATTCAAAAGACGTCCCGAAGAGTATGCCGATATCTGGCAACGCCTGGATGATGAACCAACCGGCGAGGCCTGCGGTATTAAACCTAAAGGGTAGCAAACTGTCTTACAGCTAAAATCGCGACATCAAAAAAAACATCACATGGAGATGAACATCGAAACCATCAGCGCCATTGCCCTGGGCATCGGCCTGAGTGCCAGTACCGGCTTCAGGGTTTTTATCCCGTTGTTGGTAGCGGGCATCGCATCACGCATTGGCCTCATCCCACTGGGTGAAAGTTTTGCATGGATGGGATCCATGCCTGCAATCATAAGTTTCGGTGTAGCAGCCATCGTAGAAGTGATGGCCTACTACATTCCTTTTGTAGACAACCTGCTGGATAGCATTGCCACCCCCCTGTCGGTAGGTGCCGGTACATTGCTGATGACATCTGTCTTCCCCGCTGAAAGCGAGTGGATACGCTGGGTCATGGGATTTGTGGTGGGGGGTAGTGCTGCCGCCACCATCCAAAGTGCCAGCTCCATGACACGTCTCACCTCGACAAGCCTCACAGCCGGATTTGGGAATCCGGTTGTCTCCACCGGTGAGGGGGTGGCAGCAACCGGGTTCTCCGTCATGTCGCTCTTCACCCCCATCCTGGTTGCTGTGCTGTTGGTGGTTGTGATGATCCTGCTACTTCGCTACGCCTATAGGAAATTGATCAGAAAAAGAGTGTGAGCGGCATAAACCGCTCACACTCTTTTTCTCTATTCTTACTCACCTTGATGCCACATCGACAGATCGTGTGGTGGCAACTAATTCTATACGAATGTCACAATAGCGAATCCGGGTTGAGGTTGTCATGCTCAATATCCAGGAAATACTTATAGGTACCCACCTTCAGTTCGGCACAGGCATCATAGTCGCAAACGATGATCCCTTTCTCATGCAGCTGCAGAGCACTGATGGTCCACATTTGTGTGACTGCACCCTCCACCGCGTGATAGAGCGCCCTGGCCTTGTGGTGGCCATTCACCAGGATCAACACCTCTTTGGCATCCAGCACCGTCCCTACACCAACAGTAAGTGCGGTTTTGGGTACTTTGTCCACATCGTTGTCAAAGAATCGTGAGTTTGCTATCACCGTATCGGTGGTGAGTGTCTTGATGCGTGTACGTGAGCTGAGGGAGGAGCCGGGCTCATTGAAAGCGATGTGCCCATCAGGGCCTATCCCTCCAAGGAAGAGATCAATTCCGCCGGCATCTGCAATCGCCTGCTCATAGGCGGCGCATTCAGCCTCAGGATTGTCCGCCATCCCATTCAGGATATGCACATTCTCTTTCACGATGTCAATATGCCGGAAGAAGTTGTCCCACATGAAGGTGTGGTAGCTCTGGGGATGCTCCTTCGGCAATCCGATATACTCATCCATGTTGAAGGTGATCACATGCTCAAACGACACCACTCCTGCCTCATAGAGTTTAATCAGGCCCTTGTAGGTCTGCAAGGGAGATGAACCGGTGGGAAGTCCCAGCTTGAAAGGTTTCTCGGCTGTAGGAGCCGCCTCATTGATTTTTGCAGCGATATAGTTCGCTGCCCACTGTGCCATCTGAGTGGCATCGGGTTGAATAATCAGTCTCATGTTGCAATATCTTATTTAGTGACAATCGGTTTTCTTGCCGGATGTAACGGCTGCACCCGTCAACAGCTTACAGGCAATGCTTCTGGCCAATGTAAGCGCTTTCTCTTCCACCTCATCCATCATCGCCTGCTTCATCACAACCGGATCGGCCACCAACTCAACTTCCGACTCTTCCGCGAAGGCTGCCAGCTGCTTGGCCGAGGCATCGGCCCAGGTGAAGCTGCCGAAATAGCCGAAGAAACGGTTTTTGAGGGATCTGTTTTGCAGGGCGGAGAGGAGGCTTTCCACGCTGGGATAAAGTTTGTTGTTATAAGTGGGAGATCCTACGATCAACCCTTTATAGGTAAAAACATCACGGATGACATCAGAGATGTGACTTTTGGCAAGATTGTGCATCACGATGTTCCGGATTCCATTTGCAGCCGCTTCGGCAGCTATCAATTCTGCCAGCTGCTCGGTATGGCCATACATACTCCCGTAGGCGATGACCAGTCCATTTTCCCCTTCATAGCGACTCAATCTGTCGTAAAGACCGACCACCTCCGCGATGTTCTCTTTCACTGTCCAGATGGGCCCATGGGTGGAGCAGATTGCTTCGATTGGCACCTCCGCGAGCTTCTTCAGGGCTGTCTGGACAGGTGAACCAAACTTACCCACAATGTTGGAATAGTACCGAATCATCTCACTGCGGTAGCGCTCGGGCATCAACTGACTGTCCATCACACCACCGTCAAGCGTTCCAAATGTGCCAAACGCATCGGCGCTGAACAACATCTTTTTCTCGGGCAGGTAGGTCATCATGGTCTCCGGCCAGTGTACCATTGGCGTCAGGTAAAACTGCAAAGTATTGCGGCCGAGGTTCAGTGTCTGCATATCCTCAATCTGGATCACATTTCTTGATATGCCGTAATATCCCTTGAGCATTTTCACTGTGTGCTTGTTCCCCACGATTTGAATATCGGGGTAGCGGCTAAGCAACAATCCGATCGAGCCGGAGTGATCCGGCTCCATGTGATTGACAATCAGGTAATCGATGGGGTTATCGCCTATTGCAGTCACAATTTTTTGAAAAAATTGATCGGAGTAGCAGACATCTACCGTATCAATCAGAGCCCGTTTTTCGTCGTCAATGATGTAGGAATTATAAGAGACTCCGTAGGGCAGCGGCCAAAGGTTTTCGAAGAGATGCTTTGTGCGGTCGTTCACTCCCACGTAATAGACATCTTTGGCAATTTCAAGTGGTTTGGACATAGGAAAATGTTCGAGGTTCGAAGTTATTAAGTTGGTAAGTTTGTACGTTATTAAGTGTCCCGCTGAGAGAATATAGCTGAAAGTCGGAAGCTTATTTCTTCTTTTTCGGTGTGTAGGGCTTTGCCATCTCCGACTGGCGGGGCGTGTCTGCCATCACTGCCGGGTGTCTCAGTGCTGCAACAATGAGCCAGAGTCCCCAGATGATGAATGGTACGCTGAGCCACTGACCGAGAATCAGACCGGTACTCTCCCGCATGGCATTTTCGGAGTCCACCTGTACATTCTTTATATACTCTACGAAGAAGCGGAAGAGGAAGATGATCAGGATCCCCACCCCGGTGATCAACCCTTTTCGGTCTTTGGAATCAGTGCCCCAATATAGCCAGACAGTGATGCCGAATACCACAAGGTAGGCCGCAGCTTCGTAAATCTGTGTCGGATGCGACGGTTCGGTGAAAATCGGCTCAGCACCCTGCATCCACTGATAAATGTTATCTACGAAGCGGAAACCCCAGGGCTGGTCGGTTGGCCCCCCGTAGATTTCGTGGTTCATCAGATTCCCCAGACGGATCATGGCGGCAGTAAAGCCGGTAGGAACCATCACCCGGTCGAAGGTCCAGAGCATGCTTTGCTTTGTCACCTTCCTCGAATAGAGCCACACTGCAATGATGATACCGATCACACCACCATGGCTGGCCAGACCGCCCTCCCACACCTTGAGGATTTCCACCGGGTTGGCAAGGTAGTAGCCAGGCTCGTAAAAGAGACAGTGCCCCAGGCGTGCACCGGCGATGATGCCCACCATCATATAAACGAAGAGTGAGTCGAACCATTTCTCGGGCAGATCCTCATGTTTGAAGATGCGCTGCACCATTGATACAGCTACAATCAGTCCCACAACCCAGAGTAGGCCGTACCAGCGAATCTCCCTTCCAAAAATGGTGAACAGTGTGGGGTCCACATCCCAGGTAACAGATAATAGTAAGTCCATTCGTGATTCAGATTTTTGACAAAGATAATAAAAAATCAGACCAGCTTTCTGATCCACTCCTCTTTATCACCCGGCAATAAGTCTATAACGGGAATCTCCACCAGGGTATAGGCACCCGGCTGCTGCTTCATCGAGGCACGGGCAGCGGAGACCAGCACCTGTGCAGTCAATGCGGGATTGTTGATGCGCATATCGAAACTGAAAAGCTGATTCTGAGTCATGCCAGACACCCCCTTACGCTCCATCAGAACCCCGTGCCCCATATCCTTGAGGGCTTCCACATCTTCAACCTGGAAGACATGGGTTTCATCATGTGCAAAATAGTCATCTATTTTGATCGCATCTGCAACGGATGAATAATCAAAACCCTCATGCAATTCAATATAAACCATGCGTCGGTGTACGCCGGTACCGGTGGGGATGGTCATGGAGAGTGCCGCTTTCACTCCTTCAATGGCTTTCACAGCCACAGTATGTCCCATGCTCATGCCCGGGCCGAAATTGGTGTAGGTGATTCCTTTCGGGGCCAATGCCTCCAGGAGCGTACGCACCACGGAGTCGCTACCGGGGTCCCAGCCCGCCGCGATTACCGAGACGGCGTTATGTTTGCGAGCCGTGAGATCGAGAGCACTTCGCAGCGGCACGATCTGGTTGTGGATATCGAAGCTGTCAACGGTGTTGATACCTCTCGCCAGACAGCTCTTGGCATACTCTTCCACCTTACGGGTAGGCGTGCAAAGAAGCGCGACATCCACCTTTTCCAATTGGGCAATATCCGTTACCACCGGGTAAGATTGAAGCTCAACCGGTATTTCTGTTGCATCACGTCTTACCACGCCCGCTATTTCAAAGTCGGGGCTTGTCTCTAGTGCTTCCACCACATATTTTCCGATGTTACCGTAACCTACTACGGCAGCTCTGATTTTTTCTGACATATTGATCAAATATTTGTAATTGTTGTTTTGATTGTCAATCTTAATCCTGCAAAAATAGGGAAAAATGTGCATTATTCCTAAATCCCATTTCTCAAATCAAATATCATCTTCAATCTCCTCTTCCTCATCCCATACCACCTCCGGTTTTTGAGGTCCCTCCTTGCGATAAACAATTGACATGATCAATCCGGTGAGTGCCCCGGAGAGATGGCCTTCCCAGGATATTGAAGGATCGACCAACTCTGTAACCGGAAAGATGCTCCAAACAGAGCCTCCGTAAATAAAAGCCACAATAAGGGATACCGCTATCAACGGAGTATATTTACGGATGATGCCACTGAAGAACAGGAAGAAAAGCATCCCAAAAATGAGTCCGCTGGCACCCACGTGGAGTGCATTCCTGCCAATCAGCCAGGTGATCATTCCACTGATGAACCACATGGCTACAAAGGCTTTAAAGGCTATCTTGCTGTAAAAATAAAAGAGAAACCATGTGAGGATGAACAATGAAAGGCTGTTTGACCAAAGGTGAGAGAATGACGTGTGTAGCAAAGGGGAAAAGAAGATTCCCCAAAGACCTCTCATTTCTCCGGGTGTGACTCCCAATTGCATGATTTCATGCTGGTCAAGGAGGGTCTGACCTACCAGGAATATCAACCATAAAAGAGCCAAAAAAAGGATGGCCGGGATTGATGCAAGCCATATCCGTCTCTTTACCAGTGTCACCTTATCTGTTTCCAGCTGCTCCATTTTCAATGGTTCTTGTTCAAACTGATCAGCAACAAAAGTACTAACATTTCCGCAGTTGAGTAAATTAGACCGGGATTAATCAATTAATTCTTTTTTTCGTTTGTTCGATAGAGGCAATTTTATTATCTTTCGCAGGAATTCAACGGAAGGCACCCTACCCTAAATTGTTACTGGCGATGAGTTATCTTAAATTTGACAAAGAGCTGATGATTAACCTTGAATATTCCCTCTACCGGAATATATTAAGGACCAACCGTAAAGGCGCATACCAGAACACCTCGATTTCGGGGTGTAATACCAGCAAGTACCAGGGATTACTGGTGATGCCTGTACCCTACATGGACGATGAGAACCATCTGATCCTCTCCTCGTTCGACGAAACAGTGATCCAGCACGGGGCTGAGTTTAACCTGGGCATTCACCGGTATGCCGGCGATAATTACAGTCCAAAGGGGCATAAATATATCAGGGAGTTCAACTCTGACAGTATACCAAAGACCATTTACCGCATCGGGGGGGTGATTCTCTCGAAAGAGGTGATGTTCTCCTCGAAGGAGAACCGGATAATGATCCGTTATACCCTGTTGGATGCCCACTCTCCTACCACCATCCGCTTTCGCCCCTTCCTGGCGTTCCGCAAGATATCACAGCTTACACGGGAGAACGACCAGGTGGACCGCTCTTTCAGGGAGGTAGAGAATGGCATCAGCACCTGCATGTATTTCGGATACCCTGAATTATACATGCAGTTCAGCAAGAAACCGGAATTTGTATATCATCCCGATTGGTACAAGGATATTGAATACCTGCAGGACCTGCTTAACGGGGATACCTACCAGGAAGATCTTTATGTACCGGGATATTTTGAGATGTCGATAGAGAAGAACGAATCGATCATCTTCTCAGCAGGAGATATGATGGTAGATCCTGCCAATCTGGCTGGTGAATATGAATTCGAGATCCAGAAACGGACACCCAGATCAAGTTTCTTCAACTGCCTGAAAAATTCAAGTCACCAGTTTTACTATATCCCCGGCAAGAATGAACATTACCTCCTGGCAGGATATCCCTGGTTCAAAGTACGGGCACGGGATCAGTTTATTGCTCTTCCCGGCTGCACGCTGGCAATTGACAAATCTGATGACTTTGAGAAAATCATGGATACCGCGATTCCACATCTCAGGAACTTCATGAATAACAAACCTTCCAAAAGCTTCCTCAAGCAGATAGATGATCCGGATGTGTTGTTGTGGGTAGTATGGGCGCTTCAACAATACCACAATGAGCAGCGAGAAAGTTTCAGAGAAAAGTATTCAGCATTTCTATTCGAGATCATTGATTATCTGTCAGCAGGAAAGCATCCCAACCTGGCATACCAAGAGGAGGAAGGACTGCTCAGCACCTACGGAAGGGATGTCGCAGTAAGCTGGATGAATGCTCTACATGATGGCAAGCCTGTCATACCCCGATCGGGATTTCTGGTGGAATTCAACGCACTATGGTACAATGCCCTGAAGTTCGCCGAAGAGATCGCACGCAATGCCGGTAACGAGGAAGAGGCAGCTTTACTGGAAGAGCAAGCACGGCTTGCGGGCAACTCGTTCAAGGAGAAATTCATGAACGATGCGGGATATCTTTATGATTACGTAGATGGCAACTTCAAGGATCCGGATGTACGTCCCAATATGCTTCTTGCCATCTCTCTCACCTATTCACCACTGGAAAGATACCAAAAGAAATCGGTAATCGATTTTGTCACCAAGGAGCTTCTTACTCCTTGTGGCATCCGCTCACTGACCCCCAAGAGTTCTCGTTTTCACCCTCACTACCGGGGAAATGAGAAGGAGAAAAAAACAGCCTATTTCAACGGGATGGCCTTTCCCTGGCTAGTGGGCCATTACATAGAAGCTTATCTCAAGCTGTTCCAAAGGAGTGGCCTGTCGTTGGCAGACCGGATCATGGTGGAGATGGAGGGAGAGATGCAAAACGACTGCATCGGCACCATCTCCGAGTTTTATGACTCCAACCCGCCCTTCATGGCACACGGTGGATATTCATTTGCTATGAGTGTCGCGGAACTGTTGAGAGCACAAAGAATCATCAATAAATACAAGTAAAGAACCGAACAGATTGAGTCGGCAACGACTTCTACAATCATAAAAAAAGTACGCATGAAGGCATTAATGTTTGGCTGGGAATTTCCGCCACATATATTGGGAGGCCTCGGAACAGCCAGTTACGGGCTTACAAGGGGGATGGCACAACAAGAGGATATGGAGATCACCTTCGTGATTCCCAAACCATGGGGGGATGAAGACCAAAGCTTCCTTAAAATCATAGGGGCAAACAACACCCCCATCGTCTGGCACGACATTAACTGGGAAAGAGCACAAGCACGCCTGGAGAAGTTCATGGATCCGAAAGATTATTTTCAACTGCGAGACCATATCTATGCAGATTTCAGCTACATGCACACCAACGATCTGGGTTGTCTTGAGTTCTCCGGCAGATATCCCAACAACATCCTGGAGGAGACCAACAACTACTCCATTGTTGCAGGTGTGATTGCCCGATCCTACGCCTTTGATATCATCCATGCCCACGACTGGCTCACCTATCCGGCAGGTCTGCATGCAAAAAGTGTAACCGGTAAACCACTGGTCATCCATGTACATGCCACCGAATTTGACCGGAGCCGTGGGAAACCCAACCCGATAGTATACAATATTGAAAAGGATGGAATGGACAACTGCGACCACATTGTATGTGTGAGCGATCTGACGCGTAAGACCGTCATCGAAAACTACCACCAACCCTACTGGAAGGTAACTACCGTACACAATGCAGTAGACCCCCTCAGTCCTGAGATAGATGCCATTGAACGTCAATCAGGCGTATCGGAGAAGGTCGTAACCTTTCTTGGAAGGATTACCATGCAGAAAGGGCCGGAGTTTTTTGTGGATGCAGCCACCCAGGTGATCCGCAAGACTGATCACATCCGCTTCGTGATGGCCGGCAGCGGGGATATGATGGATCAGATGATCCGATTGGTAGCCGATAGGGGGATTGCCCACAAGTTCCATTTCACAGGTTTCCTGCGTGGCAAACAGGTGTATGAGATGCTTAAATCGAGCGACGTCTATGTGATGCCCTCAGTATCTGAACCTTTTGGCATCTCACCCCTCGAGGCGATGCAATGTGGCGTTCCGAGCATCATCTCATACCAATCAGGCTGTTCTGAGATCCTGCACAATGTGATCAAAACCGACTACTGGGATGTAGACGCGATGGCCGACGCCATCTATTCGATCTGCACCTATCCCGCCATGGCGGAACATCTCAAGAAAGAAGGAAAGATTGAGGTGGACAACATCAAATGGGAAGATGCCGGACTGAAGATTCGTCACATCTACGACAGTCTAATGTAGACAAACAAATACAACATCATATGAAAAATATTTGCTTTTACTTTCAGATTCACCAGCCTTTCCGGTTGAAGAGGTATCGTTTTTTCAATATTGGCAGAGATCACTATTACTTCGACGACTATGCCAATGAGGAGATCCTCCAACAAATTACTGCCCGCTCCTACATACCGGCTAACAGGATGTTGCTGGATCTGGTGAATCAGTACAAGGGTAAGTTCAAGGTCACCTTTTCCATCTCCGGAGTAGCGCTGGAACAAATGGAGATCTTTGCACCCGAGGTGATAGATGGTTTCCGTGAACTCGCAAAAACCGGTCATGTGGAATTCCTGACCGAGACCTACGCCCACTCACTCTCGAGCCTCTTCGATCCGGAGGAATTTCGCAATCAGGTACAACAGCATGCTCAACGCATCGAAATGCTTTTTGGTATAAAGCCCACAGTGGTACGCAATACGGAACTGATCTATTCCGACGAGATTGCCGAAATGGTCTACGACATGGGTTATACCAGGATGATCACAGAAGGAGCCAAACATGTGCTGGGATGGAAGAGTCCCAATTACGTCTATCAGGCTGCCACTCGTCCGGAGATGAAGCTGTTGCTCAAGAACAGCCGTTTCAGCGATGACATCACCTATCGCTTCTCCAATTACAGTTGGAACGAGTATCCGCTTACTGCAGAGAAATTCATTTCGTGGATTGCAGCCACTCCTCCCGACGAGGAACTGATCAACCTCTTCATGAACTATGAGACATTGGGCAATCTACAGCCGGCACACACCGGTATCTTTGAGTTTTTCAAAGCACTTCCTCGGTTTGCGATAGAGAACGGCATTGGGTTCACCACACCGGGTGAAGCCCTTGACAGTCACGAAGCCATTGGCACCATGCTCGTACCCAACACCATCTCCTGGTCGGACGAAGAACGTGATGTGAGTGCCTGGTTGGGCAACAAGCTACAACAGAGTGCGCTCAAATCACTTTACGAGGTGGGCGAAAGGGTAAGACTCTGCACCGACAGGCGACTCAAACAAGACTGGATCTACCTCCAGTCAAGCGATCACTTCTACTACATGTCGACCAAACATTTTGGCACGGGGCAGAGCCAATTCAGTCCCTACATGTCGCCCTACGACGCATTCAACAACTACATGAATGTGCTGAGCGATTTCATTGCCCGTGTGAGGGCACAGTACCCCGACACGGTCGACAATGAAGAACTGAATGCGCTGCTCACCACCATCCACAATCAGGAGATGGAAATTAAACGGCTTCAGTTGGAGCTGAAGACCGTGATTGGCAGCAATGAGGATCTCCTGGTGGCGAGAGGGAAAAGTCAGAAAGCTGAAAAAGAAAAATAGAGTAAATATCACCAATCAAAAAAAGGAGCCCGAAAGCTCCTTTTTTTGATTGGTTGAATCTTGTGCAAACCATTTATTTTGCATAGCTGACCGCTCTGGTTTCACGGATCACAGTGATCTTCACCTGGCCGGGATAGGTCATCTCGGTCTGGATCTTACGTGCAATCTCATCAGACAGCTTTTCAGTATCCTGATCATCAATCTTATCAGCACCTACGATCACGCGTAACTCACGTCCAGCCTGAATCGCATAGGTCTTCACCACACCGGGATAAGAGAGCGCCAGATTCTCAAGGTCATTCAGACGTTTGATGTAAGCCTCCACAATCTCCCTGCGCGCTCCGGGGCGTGCACCAGAGATGGCATCACACACCTGAACAATGGGAGCCAGCAAGGTGTTCATCTCCACTTCGTCATGGTGCGAACCAATGGCATTGCAGATATCCGGTTTCTCCTTGTACTTCTCTGCCAGCTTCATACCCAGCACCGCGTGCGGCAACTCAGGTTCATCATCAGGCACCTTGCCGATGTCGTGCAGCAGGCCGGCACGTTTCGCTTTCTTAGGATTGAGTCCCAGTTCGGAAGCCATGATGGCACAGAGATTGGCTACCTCACGGGAGTGTTGAAGGAGATTCTGGCCATATGAAGAACGATACTTCATCTTACCCACCATGCGGATAAGCTCGGGGTGAAGGCCATGAATGCCCAGATCGATCACTGTTCGCTTTCCTGTTTCAATGATCTCCTCTTCAATCTGTTTCTTCACCTTCGACACCACCTCCTCAATACGTGCGGGATGAATGCGTCCATCAGCCACCAGCTGATGAAGTGAAAGACGGGCGATTTCACGTCGCACAGGATCAAAACCACTGAGAACAATCGCCTCAGGAGTATCATCCACCACGATTTCCACGCCTGTAGCTGCTTCCAATGCACGAATGTTACGTCCTTCACGACCGATGATACGTCCTTTCACCTCATCCGAATCGATGTGGAAGACAGTGACTGAGTTCTCGATGGAGGTCTCAGTGGCCACACGCTGGATAGACTGGATCACGATGCGCTTTGCCTCCTTGTTGGCAGTCATCTTGGCCTCTTCCATGATGTCGTTGATATAGGACTGGGCTCCGGTCTTGGCTTCCTCTTTGAGCGATTCAACCAGTCTCTCTTTTGCTTCTTCGGCCGACAGTCCTGAGATTGTCTCCAGCTTTTCAACAGATTGACGATGGAGACGTTCCATTTCGCTGTTTTTCTTTTCCAGAAACTCCTGCTGACTGACGATGTTCTGCTTGATCTCGTCAAGTTCAGTAGACTTCTTGTTGAGCTCCTCCTGCTTCTGGTTGAGCGACATTTCCCTTTGTTTAAGCCTGTTTTCTGTCACCTGTATCTTCGATACCCTGGCATTGGCCTGCTTCTCCGCCTCAGCTTTCAAAGCCATGGTCTCTTCCTTAGCTTCCAACAGCATTTTCTTCCTGATCACATCGGCATCCTTCTCCGCATCGCTCAATATTTTTTGTGCGCGGGAGTTAGCAGCCTTACCGGTCAGGAACCAGGCGATCACCGCTCCGGCAATCAGTCCGATAATCCCTATAACTATTTCCATACAAATTTTTATTAATGATTAATATTCTCCTCCAAGCAACAATCCGTTGCCTTTCGGAAATGTTCTGTTCTCTTGTTATATGACTTGTCTCAATAATTCTTCTTTTCCATTGGTCATCACCACCACATTCCATCTTAGGAGTTAACGGCGAAACCTTACCCATTCACTAAAAACATCAAACGCACTCATCCGGGCGGATCGTCCATCCAACCAGAAAGGGTGCGTCTGTCGACTTCTGATAAACAGCAAGATGAGTCAATGCTTAAGATAATGATCCAGGTCGTTGATCAACGACCCAATCTTCTCTTCAAAGGGTTTCGTATCATTTTTATCACCGAGAGAAAAATTCTCAGCCAATGCCTGTATGGCTGTCATCGCCACAAAGTCCTGTGTCGTCATTCCGGATTTTTCTCCTCCGTAGGCAACGCGGTATTGGTTTATCTTTCTGTTTATCCTGGCGGCGGCATCACGATAAGCCTGCTCCTCGGATCTCCTGATTTTCAAGGGATATCTCTGGCCGGCTATCTCCAATGTCAATATTAACTTTTCGTCGCCCATCACATAAATTTTTAAAAGGTTATTTCAATAAATTTATGCATTTATCAACTTCTCGCACCAGTTTTGACAGTCTCTGTTTGGCAGCATTCACATCAACTGAAGCCGCTGTGATTGTTCGTGCAACCTTCAGACTGTCATATTTTGTTTTCAGGCGATTCAGATCAAAGACAGCTTCATCGATCTGTTGTTTCCTGGTTTTCAGCTCTGTTTTCAGCAAAGCGTTTTCCTCTTTCAGCGAATCACACAAGAACATCACCTGTTTGATACGTACTTCCAGATCGACCAGCAGCTTCTTATTATCATCTGTCATATGAAACGTGCCTCTAAATTATTCCACTACAGAACATCATGCCTGCGAGTTCCAAACACCAAAAAGTGAACAAATGAAATAATCGCATGAAAACAAAAATTCAGGCAAATATAAGAATTGTGAAAGAATTTTACAAGTGAAATCTTTTTATTTTTCAAACATTCATCCCTTTATGGCCATTTTCTGCTCTTGTGGTTGAGATTTTGTATCTTTGGTCTTCTTTTAAGGATAGATGCAAATAAGAAAAACATGAGAAAAATCGTTTTTGAGATCAGCGACGCAATTCTTCGAGCTTGTCCTGATTTTCGGTTGGCAGCGATTTCCTGCAAGGTGAAGAACAATGACTACAACGAGGAGTTGTGGAAAGAGATCAATCACTATTCAGCACAGTTTGCCTCATCTAACAGTATGGAAAAGGTTAAGCTACACCCTGCCATTCGTGCCACCCGCGAAGCATACAAGCGATTGGGAAAGGACCCCAATCGCTACCGCCCCTCTGCGGAAGCACTTTGCAGACGCATTTTGAAAGGACAGGAGTTATATCAGATCAACACTTTAGTGGATCTGATTAACCTTGTTTCCCTGAAAACAGGTTACTCGATTGGCGGATTCGATCTTGACAGGATTGGAGGTAACCTGATACTCGGTGTGGGTGAAGCCAATGAACGGTTCGAGGCTATCGGCCGTGGTCTGCTGAATATTGAAGGGTTGCCGGTTTACCGCGACGACAAGGGCAGTATCGGCACACCCACAAGTGATGAAGAGCGCACAAAAATCACAACCAACACGGCCCACCTCTTGATGATCATTAACGCTTACTCCGGTAAGGAGGGCCTGCAGGAGGCGGTGGCATATTCCATCAACCTCCTGAATAGGTTTGTCGATGCAACATCTGTTGAAGTCACATTCGCTTCAATTGAGATGAAACCATGATCAAGGATTAGGGTTCATTCTGTTTTTCTAAGGATGATCCTGAAAGTAGCACCTTTTCCCGGCTCCGATTTCAACACGAATATTTCACCTTTGTGCTGCACCTGCACAATCCTTTTCACGAGCGCTAAGCCAAGTCCCCACCCACGCTCTTTGGTGGTGTAACCGGGGGTGAATATTTTTTTTTGATTTGCTCGTGGGATACCTTTGCCACTGTCTGTGACATCAAACATAACCCGGTTTTTCTTCTCAGTGAGACTAAATGTGATTGCTCCCTCTCCTCTCATGGCATCCGCTGCATTCTTCGTGAGATTTTCAATCACCCAGCCGAAAAGTGGTTTGTTGATTGATACCAGAACAGGTTCTGAGGGAAACAACAACGAAAAAGTGATCTTATCTGACAACCTTTTTCCAAGGTAAGAGAGTGTTTCTTTCACCTCCTCCCGCACGTCTGTCACCTGCAGGTCGGTTGCGGAGCCAATCCTGGCAAAGCGTTCCGCAATCATCTGCAAACGGTTTGTGTCTTTCTCAATCTCGGCCAACAGCTCTGCATCCATCTCTTTCAGTTTCATATACTCCGTCCATGCCACAAGTGAAGAGATGGGTGTTCCCAGCTGATGGGCTGTCTCCTTCGACAATCCCACCCATACACTGTTTTGCTCGGCCCGCTGTGAGCGGTTCAACGCAAAAAAGGCGAGGGCTACAAAAAGGGCAATGACAAAAAGTTGTATATAGGGAAAAAGCTGCAACTGCTTTAACGTATAGGAGTCATCAAAATAGAGTGTTTGATTCAGCTCTGTAAGCTTCACAGGTTCATGTCTGCGGCTAAACTGTACCATCCTTTCACGAAGCACGGCAGCAGTATCCTCTTTCGGTAAACGGATGTTGTGAGACACCAACCTGTCACTCTGCTCATCATGCAGTATTGCAGGAATGGAGCTGTTACCCTGCAGGATACTCAACACCAGCGACATATCTGCGTCAGGCTCATCACGTGAAATCGACTCCGCAGCCTTGGCCCAAACCTCCATCTTCTGCCTCTCTTCCTGCGACAACTCCTTTACCAGCATACCTGACAGCAACAGGGAGAGTACCCCTACAAACGTTGCAAGGATCACAAAAAGATAAGTAAGAGTTTTCCGGGGAACCATCGCGTTTTAAATCAATAATCAATAATTTCAGTTAGCTGAACGGTCGGTCAATATTTCCGGTTTCGTCTCCGGCAAGTAACTGCTTCGTATGCGCCACTCGTTCGGATAAAGGTTGTTCGCCCTGATTCCGATGTTCTTAACAAATCCAATTGGTTCATGGTGATAGGTGAGCAGAACAAATCCCCTCGTTGCATCCGAAAGTGTGATGGCCTCCTTTCGCAGAAAAGCCACTGCTTGGCTGTATGACAGTTCGTAGCAGACAAATGCTTCTCGATTCAGCTCACTGCTCATCGCAAGTGAATGAGAGGGAATCAGGTCTTTTCCTTTCCTCTCTCCGATTGAAATACCCATGGAGAGAACCTTTAAGCGCTCTTTCAACTGGAGCATTGTTTCCACATGAGTCACGGGAAGGGCTGAGATGCGATTGTCGGACTCTATGAATCTGAACCGCTCCGGATTGATCACCCATGTGGCAAAGTCAGTGATATCTTTCATAAATGGAGAAGGTTTCTGTCTTCCTTTTTTAACGGAGTGAAGAGCCTTCTGATCAATTTCAGGTTCAGCTGAATCTCTTTTTCGCAAGAGGGTAACAAACAACCCCTCCCCGATTGTCCTGTTCGGAAAAAAACGATAACAGATCGCATCGTGAACAAAGGAGGGAGTGATTCCCCACTCCTCTTTAATCTCTACCTCAACAAACGATGCACCCAGACTGTGTGCCGCCCAGAGTGCATTCTCCTCATTCTCGAATTTGTTAAAGGTACAGGTGCTGTACACAAGCACCCCTCCCGGTTTCAGTGAGGACCACACATCAGCGAGGATATCCCTTTGCCGTGTAGCACACATCGCCACGTTCTGCGTCGACCACTCCTCGATGGCTACTGGATCCTTGCGAAACATACCCTCTCCCGAACAGGGAGCATCTACCAGAATAAGATCGAACAGTTCCGGAAAAGCATTGAAATCACGGGGATGGTTATTTGTAACCACACTGGTCGAGACTCCATACTTCGTCAATGTCTCTGACAAAATGTTTGCCCGTTGTCTGACCAACTCGTTACTCACCAGCAGACTTCCCTCCGGCAATGCCGACAACAGGCTGACCGACTTTCCGCCTGGAGCACCACAAAGATCCAGACAAATTGCCGGCTCCTTTACCAGCTGCCGCACCACCTGCTCCACGAACATGGAGGAGGCCTCCTGCACGTAATAGTAGCCGGCATGGAAGAGTGGATCGAAGGTGAAGGCCGGACGTTCCTTCAGGTAAAAGCCCCAATCCGACCACGGTACCGGTTGCAGAGCCAGATTGAAATCCAATGGATTTCTTTTCAACTTGTACGGGTTCAGCCGAATGGTTACTGGTGCTTCGCTTTCCAGTGCCTCAAACAGCTGCGCCGATTCATCCCCTAGTAACGACCGCATGGAGAGAATGAAATCTTCAGGGAGTTTCATTGAGCAGATCTTTTACCTGCAAAGATAAAGGATTTTTGCAGAATCGTTTTGAAATGATTCCCTATTACACGTCGTCAATAAAAGCTATCTTTGTCTCATCTTATCCAATCATCATTGAAAATTGTGTGCAATGAATAAGAATTCATCCCCCCTTCCCTGGAAAGTGCTGGAAAGTGAATACCTGCACAAGAGGCCCTGGCTCACTGTGCGAAAAGAGAAACTGGAAATGCCCAACGGCAATGTGGTACCGGATTACTATGTTCTGGAATACCCCGACTGGGTAAATATCATCGCCATCACGAGGAAAGGCAAGTTTATATTGGTGGAACAATACCGCCCCGGTATCGGCAAAACCTGCTTTGAACTGTGTGCCGGTGTGTGTGAAGAGGATGATCTCTCTCCACTTGCCTCTGCACAGAGAGAGCTGCTGGAAGAGACCGGTTACAGCGGGGGCCACTGGAAGGAATTTATGCGTGTAGCCCCCAATGCCAGCGCTGCCAACAACTACTCCTGGTGTTTTATCGCCGAAGGTGTGGAGAAAACCGGCGATCAGGCACTGGAA
The DNA here is from genome assembly GCA_016916535.1 of Dysgonomonadaceae bacterium zrk40. Lineage (NCBI taxonomy): Bacteria > Pseudomonadati > Bacteroidota > Bacteroidia > Bacteroidales > Dysgonomonadaceae > Dysgonomonadaceae bacterium zrk40. The sequence continues at coordinate 2,655,173 of CP070276.1, read as the reverse complement.
GAGTCGGAAGACATCACGGTGCATCTCTTTTCATTCGATGAGGTGAAGGCACTTCTTGTAAGCGATCAGATCATCCAGGCAACGATGGCAGCACCATTGTGGAGATATATAGCGATGCAAGAGAAATAGAATAGGCTGAGCCTCGTTTCTTATCCTTATTTTGTCTATTTTTGTAGACAAAAGGTCTGCAAGCGAAATGGACAAACCCTCACTTTTTTTGATACCGGTGATGCTGGGTGATACCCCAGTTGATCAAGTAATCCCATCCTACAACATGACGGTGATATCTCATCTGAAACATTTCATCGTGGAGAATGTGCGTTCGGCACGTCGCTTTTTGAAAGCGTGCAACCCTGACATAGAGATTGACGCTCTTACCTTTTATGAACTGAACAAGCACACTGACAAAGACAGCATCTCAGACTACCTGATACCCTTGAAAAAAGGTGAAAGTGTTGGCGTGATCTCCGAGGCGGGATGCCCCGCCGTGGCGGATCCAGGAGCTGATGTGGTGGCTATTGCCCAGCAAAAAGGATATAAGGTTGTTCCGTTGGTAGGCCCCTCCTCCATTCTGATGGCGGTGATGGCATCCGGCTTCAACGGTCAGAGCTTTGCTTTTCACGGCTATCTGCCCATCGATCAAAATGATAGAGCCCGAAGGATCAAGCAACTGGAAGCACGCTCCTACAGTGAAGATCAGACACAGCTATTCATTGAGACCCCCTACAGGAACCATAAAATGGCTGCAGACATTCTACAGCACTGTAATCCGGCAACGAAACTCTGTATTGCAATGAATATTTCGTGTAAAGATGAATACATTGTCACACGAAGTGTGAAAGAATGGAAAGGTAAACTACCTGAGATGCATAAAAAGCCCTGTGTCTTTCTGATTTATAAAGGATCATGAATATTAAGCAAAACATACAGTTACAGCCCTACAACTCTTTCAAGACAAAAGCGGTTGCCAGACTTTTCGCTGAACCGGAGAGTTCAGAAGAGCTGTCTGTGATATTTAACCGCTTTCCTCTGGAAAAAAAGCTGGTCCTGGGTGCCGGATACAACCTCTTCTTCACCCAAGATTTCGATGGTTTGATCATCAGACCTGCCATAAAAGGCATTCACCTTGTTCATGAGGATGAAGAGAAGGTGGAGCTGGAGGCAGGTGCTGCGGAAGATTGGGATAAACTGGTTGAGTGGGCTGTTGCAAGAGAGTATGCAGGTCTTGAGAACTTGTCGTTAATCCCCGGCTCCGTTGGGGCAAGTCCTGTACAGAATATAGGAGCGTACGGCAGGGAGGTAAGTGAGTGCATCACACTGGTCAACACGGTGGATCTGCAGACAGGCAAAATGAAATCTTTCACCCCGGAACAGTGCAACTTCTCTTACCGTGACAGTCTCTTCAAACAGACGCAACACTACCTAATCACCTCCGTACGCTTTCGTCTGGAAAAGAGTTATTCCTACCGCGAGAGATATGCCGACCTGAGCCGTGAGCTTGATGGTATTACAAACCCTACCCTCACTCAGGTACGGGAAGCAATCATCCGTATCCGCACCCGTAAACTGCCTGACCCTGAGATATTGCCCAATGCCGGTAGTTTCTTTAAAAACCCACTGTTGACGATACAGGAAAAGGATGCCCTGTTACAATTACTGCCCGACATGCCACTCTATACGTTCGGCGACAACCAATACAAGACATCGGCAGCTTTTCTCATAGAAAAAGCAGGTTTTAAGGGGATGCGAAAAGGGCTTGTGGGAGTCTATGAAAAGCATGCCTTGATCATTGTCAACTATGGGACCGACAACGGCAAAGAGATAGCAGCTTTCATAAAAGAGCTACAACAGGAGGTATTCCGGCAGTATGGAGTGATGCTGGTGCCTGAAGTATGGATTTTTTAACCGGATGAACAGAGAAGAACAGAAAAAAACGATTGAATATGGCATCATTTATCATTGAAGGCGGACACAGTTTAAGCGGAACCATCACCCCGCAAGGAGCCAAGAATGAGGCGTTACAAGTGATCTGCGCAACACTGCTCACAAGTGAAGAGGTCATAATTGAAAATATTCCCGACATCCTGGATGTCAACAACCTGATACGGTTGCTGCAGGAGATGGGTGTAAATGTAGAAAGGCTCAACGAGAGCGCCTACGCTTTCCGCGCCGATCGGATCGATCTCGCCTACATCCAGTCTGATGACTTCATGCGAAAGAGTGCTTCTCTTCGCGGGTCCATCATGATCATCGGTCCCCTGCTCGCCCGATTTGGAGAGGCGGTAGTCCCCCAACCGGGTGGTGACAAGATCGGACGCCGTAGGCTCGACACCCATTTCAATGGTATCATGAAACTGGGAGCTCACATGATCTACAACGAGCAAAAAAAACTCTTCACCCTCACCGCATCAAAACTAAACGGCTCCTATATCCTGCTCGATGAGGCATCGGTGACCGGCACCGCCAACCTACTGATGGCAGCTGTACTGGCAGAGGGGGAGACCATCATCTATAACGCGGCCTGTGAGCCATACGTGGAGCAACTGAGCCGTATGCTGGTGCGCATGGGCGCACGCATTGAGGGTATCGGTTCCAACAGGTTGACGGTAAAGGGTGTCTCACAACTGTCAGGTTGCCGCCACCGTCTTCTGCCGGACATGATTGAGATTGGCAGCTTCATCGGCATGGCAGCCATGACCGCCTCTGAGATCACCATCAAGGACACCTCTGTAGCCAACCTGGGAATCATTCCGGATAGTTTCCGCCGACTCGGCATCACCATTGAACAACAGGAAGATGATCTTTTCATCCCCCGTCAGGAAAGTTATACCATTGAGTCATTCATCGACGGGTCCATCCTCACTATCGCAGATGCCCCCTGGCCGGGATTAACCCCTGACCTGCTGAGTGTGATGCTGGTGGTGGCTACCAAGGCCAAAGGGAGCGTGCTGATCCATCAAAAGATGTTCGAGAGCCGTCTCTTTTTCGTCGACAAGCTGATCGACATGGGTGCGCAGATCATCCTCTGCGACCCTCATCGGGCAGTGGTGATTGGCCTGGACAACCTTTTTTACCTGAAAGGGACGACCATGACCTCGCCCGACATCCGTGCCGGTATCTCCCTGCTGATTGCAGCAATGAGTGCAAAAGGGAAAAGCACCATTCACAACATCGACCAGATTGACAGAGGTTATCAGCAGATAGACCGCCGATTGAATGCATTGGGAGCTCAGATTGAACGATTATCCTGATGATTCATATAACATATCCGGTACGCCCACTTAATGGTCTAATCGGGATAAATGTTCTGAGGTTCAAAAAAATTGAGTGGCTGTTTGCACGATTTATTTGCTTTTTAGGTCACTCTTTTATTACTTTGCAGATTCATTTGAAGAGATCAACAAACAAATGTTGCTTGCTGACCCCTGAACACAAATCAGAGTGATAACGACTCATTAACCACAACTAGTAATTATGCCAACGAATGCGGTCGTAACCGACATTAAACAAGTAACCATCCGTTTTTCCGGTGACTCCGGCGACGGGATGCAGCTCTCGGGCACCCTTTTCTCCACCCTTTCAGCAATCTTCGGCAACGAGATAGCGACCTTCCCCGATTTCCCGGCTGAGATCCGGGCACCACAGGGATCGCTGCATGGTGTATCCGGTTTTCAGGTACGCATCGGTGCGAAAGATGTTTATAACTCTGGTGACAAAACTGATGTGCTGGTGGCGATGAACCCGGCAGCGCTGAAAGTCAATGCTCCTTATTTGAAAAAGGGTTCAATCGTATTGTTCGACACCGACTCCTTTCAGAAGAAAGATATGGACAAGGCACTCTTCAAGACGCAGGATCCCTTTGAAGAACTAAACCTGCAGGATATACAACCAATAGGGGTAGCCATCACCTCGATGACCAAATCATCCCTGGAAGACTCGGGACTGGAAAACAAGGAGATGCTGCGCTGCAAGAACATGTTCGCCCTGGGCATCGTCTGCTGGCTCTTCAACCGACCACTGGAGATCGCCGACAAATTACTGGAACAAAAGTTTGCCAAACGGCCGAAGATCGTCGTTGCCAACATCAAAGCACTGACCGACGGCTACAACTACGGCAACAACATACACCTTACCGCCTCGACTTACCGGATCGAACCAATCGAAGCCACAAAAGGCTTCTATACTGACGTGAACGGAAACACCGCCACTGCCTACGGATTGATTGCGGCCGCTGAGAAGGCAGGGTTACAGCTCTTCCTGGGCTCCTACCCCATCACACCGGCGACCGACATCCTGCAGGAGTTGGCCAAGAGGAAGGACTTCGGCGTGAAAGCCCTGCAGATGGAAGATGAAATTGCAGGGATCACCTCCTCCATTGGTGCTGCATTTGCCGGTAGCCTTGCGGCCACCTCCACATCAGGACCGGGGTTGGCATTGAAAAGTGAGGCACTGGGACTGGCGGTGATGACCGAGCTACCCCTTGTGGTGATCGACGTGCAGCGTAGTGGTCCCTCCACGGGGATGCCCACCAAGAGTGAGCAGACAGACCTGAACCAGGCTCTCTACGGCCGCAACGGTGAGAGTCCCCTGGTAGTGATGGCCGCAGCCTCCCCTATTGACTGCTTCGAAAGCGCTTACGCTGCCAGCAAGATTGCACTGGAGCACATGACACCGGTGATACTGCTCACTGACGGCTACATCGCAAACGGATCTTCTGCCTGGAAGATACCCGATATGAAAGAGTATCCGGACATCAACCCTCACTTTGTTCAAACCCACTTCAATGGGGATGCCGGTGAATGGAAACCATTTATGCGTGACGAAGACACACTGGTAAGATATTGGGGGGTACCCGGAACACCCAGCTATATGCACCGCATCGGCGGTTTAGAGAAGGATCTGCTCACCGGAGTTATCTCTTCCAATCCGGAGAACCACCAGCGAATGGTCAACATCCGTAAACAGAAGATCGACAACATAGCCAACTTCATACCCGAGCAGGAGGTGCTGGGTGACCCCGATGCAGATACACTGATTGTCGGATGGGGCGGCACCCATGGTCACCTCCTGGAGACCATGTTGCGGTTGCGCGACAACGGTAAAAAGGTGGCATATGCCCATTTCCGGTACATCTCCCCCCTCCCTGCCAACAGCCACGAACTGTTAAAACGCTACAAGAAAATCATTGTGGCTGAACAGAATAACGGCCAGTTCGCCAACTACCTCAACGGTCAGTTCGCCGATCTGAATAACATTTGCAAGTACAACAAAGTGGAGGGTCAACCCTTCAAGGTGAGTGATATGGTTGAAGCATTTACCCAAATGATGGAAGGAAAATAAGCATGGAAGCAACAGAAATAAAATATCAGAAATATCTCGCAAAGGATTACAAGAGCGAAAATGCGGTGCGCTGGTGTCCCGGTTGCGGCGACTACGCCATCCTGACTTGCCTACACAAAGCACTGGCAGAACTGAACGTAGATCCTCACAACACTGCTGTCATTTCAGGTATCGGATGTTCCTCGCGATTGCCCTACTACATGAACACCTACGGGTTTCACAGCATCCACGGCCGTGCCGCTGCCATCGCCACCGGTGTGAAGGTAGCGAATCCCGCCCTGAGCGTGTGGGTAGCTACCGGTGACGGAGATTCACTCGCCATCGGGGGCAATCATTTCATCCATGCTGTCCGCCGCAACGTTGACATCAACATCCTGTTGTTCAACAACAAAATTTACGGACTCACCAAGGGACAGTACTCCCCCACCTCCTCACGTGGGTTCGTTTCAAAGTCATCCCCCTATGGTACGGTGGAAGATCCCTTTCACCCGGCAGAGCTTTGCTTCGGTGCCAGGGGAACCTTCTTCGCCCGTGCCATCGACGTAGACATGAAGACCCAGGTGGATGTGATGGTAGAAGCCGCCCGTCACAAAGGAACCTCCGTTGTGGAGGTGCTGCAGAACTGTGTCATCTTCAACGACGGCATCCACAACAAGATTAGTGATCGCAACTGGAAAGCAGACAACACCATCACCCTGCGTCACGGTGAGAAGATGCTCTTCGGCAAGGAGAATGATAAGGGATTGGTACTCGAGGGGTGGAACCTGAAAGCAGTTACCATCGGCGAGGAAGGCTATACACTGGAGGATGTACTGGTACACGACGCTACTTCGAAGGACAATACCCTGCAGATGAAACTGGCGCTGATGGACACTACCAACGAGCTGCCCGTGGCACTCGGGGTGATCCGCAGTGTTGAGGCACCCACCTATGAGAAGGACTACGAACAACAGATAGAGGAGGTACAGCAGAAAAACCCGAAAAGATCCTTCACCGATTTCCTGTTATCTTCTTCCAACGTTTGGGAGGTGAAATGATGTGCTAATCGGCCTGCTTTCTCCTCCGGATCTCTTCCCGGATCATCTTCAACTCGCGACTGGTCTGTCCCTTCACCGATGAATTCTCTTCGGCTCGTCGGAAGAGGTAGGGCATCATCGTCTTCACCTCGCCGTACGGGACATATTTAGCCACGTTGAAACCCATCTCCGCCAGGTTAAAGGTGATGTGGTCACTCATTCCGTAGAGCTGTGAGAAGTAAATGCCTTGCTGATTGCGAGGCAGGCCTACGGAGTCGATCAGCGAAGCAAGCAACATTGAGCTGGCCTCGTTGTGTGTAGCCACCATAAATTCGATGGTAGCGTGATGTTCCATGAAATAGCGGATGATGGCATCAAAGTCCCTGTCGGTGGCATCCTTATCCGGCTGGATTGGAGAGGGGTATCCTTTCTCAAGAGCACGTGCCCGTTCCTTCTCCATGTATGCCCCCCGGACGATCTTCAACCCGAAGCGGAATCCTCCCTCGAGTGCCATCAAATGATGCTTCCTGATCCGATCGATGCTGTCGTGACGGTACATCTGGTAGGTGTTCTGAACGATTGCCCTCTCACTGTTGTACTTTGCCATCAACCGCATCACCATCTCATCAAGCACGGGTTGGATCCAGCTCTCCTCTGCATCGATCAACACAGGAACATTCAGTTCATAACCCCGTCGAAAGATAGACTCCACCCTTTCCTCCACTCTTCTGTAGGCATCCCTCTCCTCATTCGTGAGCGGCAACCGGGCACTCACCTTCTCAAGCAGGTCGAAACATCCAAGACCGGTAATTTTAAATGCACTAAAAGGAACACTTTTGTTTTGGTGGGCATATTCAACGGTTCGAATCACCTCCCTGCAGGTGGCATCAAACACCTCCTCTGATTCCTCTCCCTCCAAAGCATAATCAAGGATCGATTGTACGTTTCGTTCACTCAATCGCTGTATCGTACGGCTGCAGTCATCAATCGACTCCCCCCCAACAAAATGACGATAGATTGTATTGCGAATGACACCCTTCACAGGCAGGTGGAGGGCAAGCGAAATGTTGACCAGATTCTTTCCCAGGCAAACCAGCTGTTTATTGTTCATCACCCTAAAAAGTTGATACGCTTGCCACAGGCTGTTGTTGGATTGGTCACGGAATGCGGTTTCACAGTTGCTGAAATCGAGATGATTGGTTTTTCCTGATTGCATGTGTGCTAGTAAAGTAATTAGATTTGACACAAAAATAATAAAAAAACAATTCAAGGTGATTAAAATATATTTTTACAATCTATTTTCATCCGACTTTTTTCAATATATTTGTATCAGTCAGAAACCACAAACAAAATCATTATGCCAAAAGGAATTTATCATCTTCCCGACGTGAAAAACGAGCCGGTGAAAAGTTATGCACCCGGATCACCGGAAAGAACAGCGCTGAAAAGCAAACTCGATGAACTCAACCGTGGCGTGCTCGACCTGCCAATGATCATCGGTGGCAATGAAATACGTACCGGCAACCTCCATGACATACGCCCTCCTCACAATCACCGGCAACTACTGGGACACTACCACCAGGGAGACAAGAGTCATGTGCAGATGGCCATCGAAGCAGCTCTGAAAGCCAAGCCGGCCTGGGAGGCAATGCATTGGGAGAGCCGAGCAGCCATCTTCCTCAAGGCTGCCGAGCTGATTGCAGGTCCCTACCGCAGTGAATTCAATGCCGTGACCATGATAGGACAGTCGAAAAATGCCTATCAGTCGGAGATCGATGCGGTTTGTGAACTGGTGGACTTCTACCGATACAATGTAAAGAACATGGTTGAAATCTACGGGATGCAACCCAACTCATCACCCGGCATCTGGAACAGGATGGTATGGCGGCCACTTGAAGGATTCATCTTCGCACTTACCCCGTTCAACTTCACCTCAATAGCAGGCAACCTGGGAGGAGCTCCCGCGCTGATGGGCAATACGGTAGTATGGAAACCATCGAAGACTGCTGTCTGGTCGGCGCACCTCATCATGAAGGTCCTACAGGAGGCGGGACTCCCTGACGGGGTGATCAACCTGGTCTACGCCGGCGGCAGGGAAGCAGCCGAAGTGGTGTTCAATCACCGCGACTTTGCAGGTCTCCACTTCACCGGCTCGACAGCTGTTTTCAACGGTATGTGGGGGACCATCGCCGGCAACATCGGACATTACAAATCCTACCCGCGCATCGTGGGTGAAACTGGTGGCAAGGATTATATACTGGCCGAGAAGAGCGCCAACGCGAAGCAGGTGGCCACCGCCATCACCCGTGGGGCTTTTGAGTACCAGGGACAGAAATGCTCAGCCGCTTCACGCGCCTATATACCCACCAACATGTGGGAGGAGGTAAGGCATTATGTCACTGATGACCTCGCCAGAATCAAGACGGGTGTGGTGGACGATTTCAGCAACTTTGTGAACGCCGTGATCGACGAAGAGTCGTTCGACAAGCTGGCAGCCGTAATCGATGATGCCAAAGCATCCCCTGATGCGGAGATCGTCTGTGGCGGCACATACGACAAAACGGAAGGCTACTTTATCCAGCCCACCGTAATCCTGGCGAAAAAGGCGGACTACATTACCATGCGAGAAGAACTGTTTGGCCCCATACTCACTGTCTATCTTTATGAACCTGACAAACTGGAGGAAACGATGAACATCCTCGACACCACCACCGACTATGCACTCACCGGTGCCATCTTCTCAGCCGACAGGGCTCGCATTGAAAAGATGACCACCCGGTTGATGCACACCGCCGGCAACTTCTACATCAACGACAAACCAACCGGTGCGGTGGTTGATCAGCAGCCCTTCGGCGGTGGCCGCGGCTCAGGGACCAACGACAAGGCAGGTTCAGTGTTCAACATGCTACGCTGGGTGTCACCACAATGCATCAAGGAGACCTTTGTACCTGCTACCGACTATCTCTATCCCAACTTCCTGGAAGAGTAATCATGCGGAACTGATCCCGGATACCCTCGTAAGAAAGATGCCGTCTCATAAAACATGAGACGGCCTTTTTTTTGTTTTAAGTCACCATTATTCTAACCCTATTTCAGGACGAGACAGGGTTCACAGAGTCTCTATCCTTATTGCACCCTTATTGCACCCTTATACCCACTCCAATATTTATCGGAGTGGGTATAAAGATGCAATTAACTTAGAATATAAGAAGAGCTTCCTAATAGATGCCAAAATCCTGCAAACCTGAGACGGCCTCTTTTTCCATTCTGTTTGCATCTGTTAAATGAACTTCAAGAAAAAACAATCTACCTTTGTGGGGTGTTTATGCAGGGAACGAAGATCAAATAATGGACAACAAAAAGATCAACATTGCCGTCGATGGTTTCTCCTCGTGTGGCAAGAGCACCATTGCCAAAGGTCTGGCAAGAGAGTTGGGATACACCTACATCGACAGCGGCGCCATGTACCGTGCCGTTGCCCTCCATGCGCTCCGCAACGGCTGGATCACAGAAGAGGATATGAATCAGGAGCAGTTGGAAAAACATATCTCCGGCATGGTGATTACATTCTACAAGAACTCACAGGGAGAGCAGGAGACCTACCTCAATGGTGAGAACGTGGAGCAGGAGATTCGCACCCTGGAGGCGGCCAACGGCGCCAGCCGTATCAGCACCCTCCCTTTCGTACGGCGCGAACTGGTACGACAGCAACAACTGATGGGCAAAGAAAAGGGTGTGGTAATGGATGGCCGCGACATTGGCACGGTAGTCTTTCCGGATGCAGAGCTAAAACTCTATCTTACCGCCTCACCCGAGGTACGAGCCCGGCGTCGTTTTGACGAGATGAAGGGGAAGGGAGAAAATCCCGTTTTTGCCGAAGTACTTGCCAACGTGAAAGAGCGGGACCAGCGGGACACCACCCGCGCGGAGAGCCCTCTGCGCAAGGCAGACGATGCCCTGGAACTGGATAACTCTCATATCGGCATTGATGAGCAGTTGCGGTGGGCACTGGATATGTATCACAAAATCACAGCGAACAATGAACAAAATTGAGATAGACCGACAGTCAGGATGCTGCTTTGGAGTTGCCAAAGCGATCACCCGGGCTGAAGAGGAATTGAAAAAAGATGGGTTTCTTTACTGCCTGGGCGATATCGTCCACAACAGTATCGAAGTGGAACGACTGGAAAAGATGGGGATGATCACCATCGATCACGAACAATTGAAGGAACTAAAAAATGTCAAGGTGCTGCTACGCGCACATGGAGAACCCCCCAGCACCTATGAGATAGCGAAACAGAACAACATTGAGTTGATCGATGCCTCCTGCCCGGTGGTATTGGGACTGCAGAAGAAGATCAGGAAAAAATATGAACTTGGAGTTGACAACGGGATTCAAATAGTGATCTACGGGAAGAGAGGACACGCCGAGGTGAAAGGGTTGATGGGTCAGACCCGCGAGTCAGCCATCATTATTGAGAGCAAGGAGGAGATTGATAAACTCGATTTCTCACGCGACATCAGCCTCTTCTCACAAACCACGAAGCCGCTGGAGGGTTTTTATGAAATCGGTAAATTGATCAAAGCAAGGATGGAGGAGGGAGCATCCTTCTTTTTCAACGACTCCATCTGCCGACAGGTATCTAACCGGGTACCCAATATCCGGGAGTTTGCGTCGAGTCACGACCTGATTATCTTCATTGCCGGTGAAAAAAGTTCAAACGGAAAGGTGCTGTTTGATGAATGCAAGAGCAGGAACCCTAACTCCTACCTCATTCACACTCCCGAAGAGGTGGACCCGGAGTGGCTCCGGGAAGAGATTAGCATCGGCATCTGTGGTGCTACCTCCACTCCACAATGGCAGATGGAAGCGGTTGCCGATATTGTCAAAAAACTGATGCCACAATCAGAACCTGAAAGAGCTGCTTTTTGAAGCAGCTTTTTTTGTGTCATCACTAAAAAAACGTATCTTTGCGCCTTGTTGATTTGAGGGTTATCACGCAGGTAACCTGTAATCTTACGAATAGATACAATCATTATGGAGTCACATATCAAAAGCGTAGGGGTTCTCACTTCCGGAGGTGACGCCCCGGGTATGAACGCAGCCATTCGCGCAGTCACCCGCGCCGGCATTTCAAACGGAATGCGTGTTTACGGCATCTATAGAGGTTACAAGGGCCTCATCACAGATGAGATTGTTGAATTCAAGACCAACAGTGTCAGCAACATTATCCAGCAGGGAGGCACCATTCTGAAAACAGCTCGTTCACTCGAGTTCATGACCGAAGAGGGACGAAAGATCGCTTATGAGAACATGCAGAAGCATGGTATCGATGCCCTTGTGGTAATTGGTGGTGACGGATCGCTCACCGGTGCCAGTATCTTTGCAAACGAGTTCAACATCCCGGTGGTTGGTCTCCCCGGTACCATCGACAATGACCTTAATGGCACTGATACAACCATCGGCTACGACACTGCACTCAACACCATCATGGAGTCGATGGACAAAATACGCGACACTGCCACCTCACACGAACGACTCTTCTTCGTAGAGGTGATGGGACGAAATTGTGGCTACCTGGCACTCAACAGTGCCATCGCCTCCGGTGCCGAGGCAGCTATTATCCCGGAGATCAGCATTGAGAAAGACCAGTTGGGTGAACTGATTGAGCAGGGATTCCGCAAATCAAAGAGCAGTAGCATGGTTCTGGTTACCGAGAGCGAGGTGACCGGTGGCGCCATGAAACTTGCACAGCGGGTGAAGAAGGAGTATCCACAGTACGACGTACGTGTTTCTATCCTGGGGCACCTGCAACGTGGAGGGTCACCTACGGCGCAGGATCGCATTCTGGCCAGCCGCATGGGTATTGCCGCCATCCAGGCATTGCTGGAACACCAGCGTAATGTGATGATTGGCATCAGGGAGAATGAGATTGACTATGTGCCTTTCAAGCGAGCCATCCGTAAAGAAAGAGAGATCAGCGAGGAGTTGCTTGAAGTGCTGCGCATCTCATCAATCTGAGCGCAGAGATGAATGACGAGAAGGAAAATAAATCTCCACGTTTAACATATTTTCCGAATTGAAAGCGGTACTTTTGTAGCTTATAGACAAATTAATCAATTAATTATATATGGAAATAACACACATTGAACACATCGGCATCGCAGTGAAGAGCATTGAAGAACAACTGCCCTATTACGAAGGGATTCTGGGATTGAAATGCTACAACATTGAGACAGTGGAAGATCAGAAGGTAAAAACAGCCTTTTTCATGGTCGGCCAGACTAAGATAGAGTTGCTGGAACCAACCAGTGAAGAGAGTACCATTGCCAAGTTCATCGAAAAAAGAGGTGAAGGGATCCACCACATCGCCTATGCCACCAAGAACCTTGGAGAGTCTTTGAAGGAGATGGAATCCAAAGGGGTGCGCCTGATTGATCAGCAACCGCGCGGAGGTGCTGAGGGGCTCAACATTGCCTTCCTGCACCCAAAATCTACCGGCAGCGTGCTGACCGAGCTGTGCGAACATCCTGAATAACCGCAACTGCCATTTGACCAACAACCGCAACATCAAATAACACATCACATTATAATTGCATTCATATGAGCAACCAACTCGAGAAAGTAAAAGAGCTTATCCAACTACGCGAAAAAGCACGCATAGGCGGGGGTGAGAAGAGAATCGAATCACAACACCTGAAAGGCAAATATACGGCACGCGAACGAATTGCCATGCTGCTTGACGAAGGCAGCTTCGAAGAGTTCGACATGTTCGTGGAACATCGCTGCTACAATTTCGGCATGGAAAAAACCAAATTCCTTGGCGATGGCGTTGTAACCGGTTACGGCACTATTGAAGGACGCCTGATATACATCTTCGCACAGGATTTCACCGTCTCCGGTGGATCCCTCTCAGAGATGCATGCACAAAAGATCTGTAAGGTAATGGACCAGGCCATGAAGATGGGAGCCCCCCTGATCGGAATCAACGACTCGGGTGGAGCCCGCATCCAGGAAGGGGTGAATGCCCTGGCAGGCTATGCAGAGATCTTCCAACGCAACATCCTGGCATCGGGAGTGATTCCTCAGATCTCCGGCATCTTCGGCCCCTGTGCCGGTGGTTCGGTTTATTCACCGGCTCTCACCGACTTCATCATCATGAGCCAGGGCACCTCCTACATGTTTCTTACCGGTCCCAAGGTAGTAAAATCAGTCACCGGCGAAGATGTGACCCAGGAGCAGCTGGGTGGCGCCTCTGTACACTCTTCAAAATCGGGCGTATCACAGTTTCAGGTACAGACCGAAGAGGATGGCATGAAGCTGATCCGAAAGTTGCTCAGCTATATCCCCCAGAACAACCTGGAAGAAGCACCGCTATACCCCAACGATGATCCCATCGATCGTCTCGAAGATGGATTGAACGATATTATCCCCGACAGCCCCAACAAACCCTATGACATGTATGAGGTGATTGGTGCACTCATCGACAATGGTGAGTTCCTCGAGGTGCATGCCGACTATGCCAAGAACATCATCGTCGGTTTTGCCCGCATGAACGGTCAGTCGGTGGGAATCGTGGCCAACCAGCCCAAGTTCCTTGCAGGTGTCCTCGACATCAATGCTTCCCGTAAAGCTGCCCGTTTTGTACGCTTTTGCGATGCCTTCAACATCCCTCTGGTAACGTTGGTAGACGTGCCCGGCTTCCTTCCCGGAACCGGTCAGGAGTACGGTGGTGTGATTACCCACGGCGCCAAGCTGCTTTACGCATACGGCGAAGCCACCGTACCCAAAGTGACCGTCACACTGCGTAAGTCCTACGGAGGAGCCCATATCGTTATGAGCTGCAAACAGCTTCGTGGTGACATCAACTATGCCTGGCCTACTGCCGAGATCGCGGTAATGGGAGCTGAAGGGGCAGTGGAAGTGCTCTACAGCAAGGAGATTGGCGCTGAAAAAGATACGGAGAAACTGGCTGAATTGGTGAACGAAAAAAAGAAAGAGTACAACGACCTCTTCACCAATCCATATGTGGCAGCACGTTATGGATACATCGATGATGTGATCGAACCGCGCAACACCCGTTTCCGGGTTATCCGTGCACTGCAGCAGCTGCAGACCAAGAAACTGCAGAACCCGCCCAAGAAGCACGACAATTTACCACTTTAAATGCAGCTTAGTATGAGAGTTATCAAACAAATAATATTTCTTTTTGCTACGGTGGCATTGCTCAGCGGCTGCTCCTCCAAGGTGAAAAACCCGGAATGGGTGATCAACGAGGTGATGGTTGTCAATGAGAGCAGTTTCATGGACGGTTATGGCCAGCGCCATGCCTGGATCGAGATCTACAACAATACCGCCAAGACGATGGACTTAGGGGGTCGTTATTTAAGCAACGATCCTAATAATCCAAAAAAATATGCAATCCCACGCGGAGATGTGCTCACCCGTGTAAAACCACATCAACATGCACTCTTCTTTGCTGATGAGAAACCTATAAACGGCACCTTCCATCTCAATTTCCTACTTGACCCAGCAAAAGAGAACTGGATTGGACTCTATGACAATGATGGCAAGACACTGCTCGATGAGATCACTGTCCCCGCCGGCATGCTGGCCGACCAGACCTTCGGGTATGACCAGGATGGATTCAAGTATAATGAAGAAGGCACTCACACAGCTCAGTTACTGGAACGTGTGACCCCCAGCAGCAACAACGCCATTCTGGAGGAGAACCCCAAAGTAAAGTATCTGAAAGAGAATGATGCCGATGGAGGACTGCTGACCTTCACATCGATGCTGGTGGTATTCCTGGGGCTTATCGCACTCTATTTCTTCTTCAAGCTCTCCGGCAATATTGCCAAGAGTATGACCCAAAAGAAAGTGGCAAAGAGCGGTACCCTATCAGCTGCCCGCAGCCAGTCGCACCTTTCGGGTGAAGTGCTGGCAGCCATCTCGGCAGCTATTCATGAGCTGAAGGAAGATCAGCATGATATTGAGTCTACCATCCTCACCATCCATCAGGTGAAACGCAACTTCTCACCCTGGAGTACCAAACGTCAATCGATGCGGGAATTACCCAGATAATCAGTTACAAAAAGAAAAACAGAACAAACGTATGAAAGAATTCAACTATAAAATCAACGGTACCCCCTACAGAGTGGTGGTCAACAAATCAGACAGCGAGATTGTAGAGCTGGAGGTAAACGGCACCCCTTTTACCGTTGAGCTCGCACAGAAAAAGAAAAAATCCCTGGCGGGAGTGAAACGACCTAGTACAGTAAGCTCACCTACCCCACAGAGCTCCTCCACGCCGCTGGTGACCAAGCCGAGCGTTGCCGCTGGCAAGAGTTCGGTACAATCACCATTGCCGGGTGTCATCCTGGATCTCCGCTGTAAGGTGGGTGATTCGGTAAAGAAGGGACAAACCCTGATGATTCTCGAGGCGATGAAGATGGAGAACAACATCCTGGCCAACAAGAACGGTAAAGTAACCGAAATTCTTGTGCAAAAAGGTGATTCGGTGCTCGAGGGCGCGGATCTGGTAGTAATCGAATAAAAGCTGTCGCATACGATGAATACATTAATCTCATTAACTGACAACCTGCGCACCTTCTGGAGCTATACCGGGTTCTACAACGCGGAACCGGGACACCTCATCATGATCCTGATCGGCTTGGTTTTTATCTACCTGGCCATCACCAAGGAGTATGAACCGTTGCTGCTGATTCCCATTGGCTTCGGTATTCTGATGGGAAACATACCCTTCAACGAGGCAGCCAACCTGCAGATCGGCATCTACGAAGAGGGATCGGTGCTCAACATCCTCTATCAGGGTGTAGCCCAAGGATGGTATCCACCGCTTATCTTCCTGGGTATCGGGGCTATGACCGACTTCTCCGCACTGATTGCCAACCCGAAGCTGATCCTGATCGGTGCCGCGGCACAGTTTGGAATCTTCGGTGCCTATATCATTGCCCTTCAGATGGGATTTGCTCCCAACGAAGCAGGCGCGATTGGCATCATTGGTGGCGCTGACGGACCAACCGCCATCTTCACCACCTCGAAGTTGGCACCCCACTTGCTGGGGGCTGTAGCCATCTCGGCATACTCCTACATGGCGCTGGTGCCGGTGATCCAGCCTCCTTTCATGCGACTCTTCACCAGCAAGCAAGAGCGGGTAATCAAGATGAAAACGCCTCGTGTGGTGTCACAGACCGAAAAGATCCTTTTCCCGATCATGGGTATGTTACTCACCACTTTCCTGGTACCCTCCGGTCTACCATTGCTGGGGATGCTCTTCTTCGGCAATCTGCTGAAAGAGTCAGGTGTTACCCGTCGTCTGGCAGAAACAGCCCGCGGACCGCTGGTTGATACCATCACCATCCTGCTGGGCTTCACCGTGGGTGCTTCTACGCAAGCTACCACCTTCCTGCGTGTAGAGTCTGTGAAAGTGTTTGCCATCGGTGCGCTCTCCTTTGTGATTGCCACCTGTACGGGACTGCTCTTTGTGAAGTTCCTGAACCTCTTCCTCTCGAAGGAGAAGAAGATCAACCCGCTGATCGGTAACGCAGGGGTTTCTGCTGTTCCCGATGCTGCCCGTATTTCACAGTCACTTGGGCTGGAATATGATCCTTCCAACTACCTGCTGATGCATGCCATGGGCCCCAATGTGGCCGGTGTGATTGGTTCAGCGGTGGCGGCCGGTATCATGCTGGGCTTCCTCTATTGATAAAAAAACAAAACTGTCACAGCAATGGGCCTGGAACAGTTGTTGCCTGCCATTGCAGGCATGACCTGGCAACATTTGGTCATGATAGGTGTAGGAGTACTCCTCATCTATCTGGCCATCGCCAGGAAATATGAGCCGACATTGCTCCTGCCAATGGGGTTTGGTGCCATCCTGGTGAACATCCCTCTCTCGTCGGCCCTCACTCAGATTGACCCGGCTACTGGTGAAGCGGTGGAGGGGGTACTCAATGTTTTCTTTCAGGCGGGTATCGCCACTGAGATCTTCCCCTTGCTGATTTTCATCGCCATAGGGGCGATGATCGACTTCTCTCCCCTCTTTCGCAACCCTTCCCTGCTGTTGTTTGGTGCTGCCGCTCAGTTTGGGATCTTCCTCACCATGCTTTTTGCCTCCCTGCTGGGATATGACCTGCGTGAAGCAGCTTCCATCGGCATCATCGGTGCTGCAGATGGACCTACCTCGATTGTGGTGGCCTCCCGTTTTGCGCCATCACTGTTGGGTCCCATATCCGTGGCTGCATACTCCTATATGGCCCTGGTGCCGATCATTCAACCGCCCGTGATCCGGATGCTTACATCCCGCAAGGAGAGGCTGATCCGCATGACAGGTAATAACAGCAAGAAGATCTCGAAGCAAGCGTTGATTGCTTTCCCGATTGTAGTCACCATCGTGGCAGGCATCATCGCCCCCTCCTCGCTATCGTTGATCGGCTTCCTGATGTTTGGCAACCTGGTGCGTGAATGCGGTGTACTCAACAAGCTCTCCCTCTCGGCACAAAATGAGTTGGCGAGCCTGGTGACACTACTCCTGGGCATCACCATCGCCAGCACCATGACTGCTGATCGCTTTATCAGGGTAGATACGCTAATCATCATCGCACTGGGACTCTTTGCCTTCGTCTTTGACACCTTTGGCGGGGTGATTTTCGCCAAGTTCCTGAATCTCTTCCGCAAAGAAGGGAACAAATTTAATCCGATGATCGGAGCCTGCGGTATTTCTGCCTTTCCCATGTCGGCACGGGTGATACACCAGATGGGACAGAAGGAGGACCCCTTCAACTACCTGCTGATGCCGGCAATCAGTGCCAATGTAGGTGGACAGATAGGTTCAGTGGTGGCAGGCGGTATTATCCTGACACTGGTTCCCTTTTTCGCTTAAAAAAAACCTGATGATGACACCAATTTTTGAAAAAGCACTGCTGATTGCAGCCATTGGCATGACAGGAATCTTTCTCTTCATGGTTGTTTTCTACCTGCTGATTCTGCTGCTCGAAAGACTGATGCCTTTCCGGGAAGAAAAACCGGAAGAGGAGTTTTCTGAGGAAAGGGTTACGGAAGATGAGAATCTCTGAATTGCGTCAGTCCTGTTTCCTGAGATCAGCCCCCCACATCAGTTTGTCACGCAATGTTTCATAAAATGTGTGACCTACGCGCTTGACCACTCGTAGTCTGTAATCAGCTTTGCGCACCTGAATACTAACCGTTTCTTCCAGCACGCGCGACTGGCCGTCGACAGATACAAGGAACATGTGGCTGCGACTCTCCACCTTTAGTGAGATCAGACTGCTATCGTCTACCACCAACGAGCGGGAGGTGAGGTTGTGCGGAGCAATCGCCGAAAGGATCAGACTGGGGGTTGTGGGGCCGAGGATGGAGCCTCCGATACTGAGTGAATAGGCAGTTGAACCGGAAGGGGTGGCAACCACCAGTCCATCGGCTTGATAGGAGGTTAGATAATCGTTGTTGATATAGGCATGGATGGTGAGCATCGAGGCGGTATCCTGCTTTAGAATTGCCACCTCATTGAGGGCATGTGCATTGAAATCATCCGGAGGAAAGGTCTCATCGGTTGTCAGTTTCAGGAGAGAACGCTCCTCCACCTTGTAATCGTTGCGCATCACCTCCTGCAATGTTTCATCCACATCCGAATAATTGATAGCTGCAAGAAACCCAAGTCGTCCGGTGTTGATACCCAGTACAGGGACCCCCGTGTTGCCCACTGTTGCGGCTGTACGCAGAAAGGTACCATCACCACCCACACTCAATACCATGTCTACAGGAGGCAATGTATCCACCAGCTCACAGAAGGGTCCTATGCGGGATTGTATGTGTCCCGGCAGGGTGTAAAAAAAGCTCTCCGGCAGATATAGTTCTCCTCCACACCGAATAATGGAGAGGCATACCCCGCCGATCTGTTCTTCTGCTCTGGCAGTCCGGTCGGGAAATATACTGCCGAATAAAGCAAACTTCATCCTCTTATCCCTTTTTGGTTCTAAAATTACATTTCCAGGTAATACATCAGTTCGTCGAGCCGTTCCCTTTGTTTGTCGGTCACTTCACCTTCACGCATAAAATGATACACCACCCGGTAGTTAAAACGTTCGAAGCTTCGCAACACGGAGGTGGGATCATCCACATCCAGCTTCAAAGAAACCATCAGGGCTGATCCTCCCGAGAGTGGCAAGACAGACAATGCCATCACATGGGCATTGTTGCTCTCCACAATCCGGGCAATCTCAGTGAGGGTGTAGTCCCTTAGCGCCACCTCCAGAATGATCAGCGAATTTTCTGATTCTGAGAGTTCAGCGAACTGTTCGGGGCTTAGGGGAGAAGTGAACCATTCCACCTGATTTTTGATAATTTCTTTCTCCGACATTGCGAAAAACGGTTATTTCGTATTACTTTTGTATCACTTCTACAAAGATGGTGATTTTTTACCTATTTGAGCACCCATGCGGTTTTTTTATTATTCCTTTACCAAAAGAACTTGCATGTTCCGCCAATGTGAAGTGAAGAGTGTGAAAAATTATGACGAAGTTAAGCGTTAATGTAAACAAGGTGGCCACGCTGCGAAACGCACGCGGGGGCAATATTCCTGACCTGGTACAAGTGGCTGTTGACTGTCAGCATTTTGGAGCTGAAGGCATCACGGTACATCCCCGCCCCGATCAACGACACATCCGCTACAGCGATGTGTTTGACCTGCAGGCGAAGGTTTTTACGGAGTTCAATATCGAAGGCAATCCCACCCCAGAGTTCATCAACCTGATCAGAAAAATCAGACCGGCGCAGGTGACCCTCGTACCTGATGCCCATGATGCCATCACTTCCGATGCCGGTTGGGACACTGTCAACCATAAAGAATTCCTGAGCGATATCATCAGCGAGTTTCAGTCCATGGGTGTACGCACCTCAATCTTCGTGGATCCCGATCCGGAGATGATTCGAATGGCATCACAGATCGGCACCGATCGCATCGAACTATACACCGGCCCATACGCCATGCAATTTCCGATTGACAGGGAGAAGGCGGTGGCTCCTTTTGTGGAAGCAGCTACACTGGCGAAGAGCCTGGGATTGGGCATCAATGCCGGTCATGACCTGAATCTCGACAACCTCCGTTACCTCTGGCAGCAGATCCCCTGGCTGAAGGAGGTCTCCATCGGCCACTCACTGATCAGTGATGCACTCTACATGGGACTCAAAGAAACGATAAAAGCCTATAAAAATTGTTTAAAAGAGGATCCGGATGTGTTATGACCAGCCAAAACAGTTATCTTTATCAATCGACTAAAACGAACCATAACAGAATCATTTTGATATGAATCTTTTACAAATACCCTCGCCGGCAGACAGCCTACAGACAATCTACAACACCATGCAGCAAACAGCCGCTGCGGAAGAGATGGCTTCACAGATGAACGCATTCGACCTGGCACTGAAAGGTGGATGGATCATGATCGTTCTGCTGGTGCTGTTGTTGATGACCATCTATGTGCTGATTGAACGAACACTGGTGATCAACAAGGCCGGCAGAGAGGACAACTCTTTTATGAACCGTATCAAGGATTACATCCATGACGGCAAGATCGACGCAGCGCTCAACCTCTGCCGCAACACTGACACCCCCTCTGCCAGGATGGTGGAGAAAGGGATCTCCCGGCTGGGACGCCCCATGGGAGATGTGATGTCGGCCATTGAGAACCAGGGCAACATCGAGATCTCCAAACTGGAAAAAGGGATCCCGGTGCTGGCCACCTCCGCCTCGGGTGCCCCCATGGTGGGTTTCCTCGGAACAGTGACAGGCATGGTGAAAGCTTTTATGAGCATGGCAGGTGCCGGCGCCAACGTAGATGTGAACATCCTCTCCACCGGAATCTACGAAGCACTGGTCACCACCGTGGGTGGTCTGATTGTGGGTATCATCGCCCTCTTTGCCTACAACTACCTCTCCACGCGAATCAAGGGTATCGTCAACAGGCTTGAGATGCGGATTATGGAGTTCATGGATATCCTCAACGAACCGGCGGTATAACTTGTACAACGGATTGACCGATTTGCGGATTCATCGCCAATCAACAAATCACCGAATCAAAGAGATATGGCATTAAAACAACGATTTAACATAGAATCGAATTTCAGCCTGGCATCGATGACCGATGTGATTTTCCTGTTGCTGATTTTCTTCATGATCACCTCGACCATCGTAGTGCCCAACGCCATACAGGTGTTGCTGCCACGGTCGCAGCAACAGGCACAGGCCAAGCCTATCACCCGGGTAACCATCGACAAGGATCTGAACTACTATGTGGCCAACGCCAACGAACGTGAACGACAGGTGCCCTTTGAAGCGATCACCCCGTTCCTGCAATCGGTATACAGTGCCGAACCGGATATCTTCGTAGCGCTCTACGCCGATGAGAGCGTTCCCTACAAGGAGATTGTCCGCATCCTGGACATTGCCAACCAGAACCGGTTCAAGATGGTACTGATGACAAGACCCAACTGAAGGGATTGATTTTTTCACCCATAGCTTACAGGAGAACAATGGAGATAACCAGAGAGAAAATAGGAGGAATTGCAGGAACAATCATTTTTGCCATATTGCTCCTGCTGATCCTGATGTTCTCCTACTTCACACTCAGCACCCCAACGGAGGAGCTGGAAGGGATCCCGGTGATGTTCGGCAGTGTGGAGGATGCCTACGGGGCGGCCGAGCCTCCCATGAGTGAACCTACACCCCTGCCCGCGCAACAACCTGAGCCTCCGGCGAACACCCCCGAGGAACCGTTAATCACCCAAACCAACGAGCCTACCATCGATATTGAGGCACAACGTGAGGAGAGTGAGCGACAGGCCCGCCTGGCCGCCGAACAACGCGCACGCGAGGAGGCAGAACGAAGACGCCGCGAAGAGGAGGCCCGTAAACGGGAAATTAACCAACAAATGTCGGGACTCTTCGGCGAGAGCACCGAAAGCCGTGGCAACACCGAGGGGAGCGGCACACAGGGTGTCACCACAGGTAACGCCACACAAGGCTCACCCACAGGTACCGGCGGCATCGGAGAATTCAACCTAGATGGCCGTTCACTGGGCAGCGGAGGGTTGGTGCAACCACGATACACCGTGAACGATGAAGGTACGGTGGTCATCAATATCACCGTTGATCCCTCAGGGAATGTCACACATGCAGAGATCGGCAAGGGCACCAAATTACCCAATGCCGCCCTGCTCAAAGAAGCGCTCGAGGCGGCAAGGAGCACCAAGTTCAATGCCATCACCTCGATGAACAACCAGCAGGGAACCATCACCTATCGGTTTAGACTTAAATAATAAAGATAATTGTGATATGAAAAAAGTAGCACTCTTTCTGTCAGACGGCTTTGAAGAAATTGAAGCGCTCGCCACAGTCGATATCCTGAGAAGAGCGCAGATACCGGTAACCACTGTTTCCATCACTGGGAAAAAAGAGGTGACTGGTGCACACCAGATACAGGTCATCGCAGACAGCCTGTTCAAGGAGACCGATTTCTCGCAGGTGGGCTACCTGGTACTGCCAGGCGGCATGCCCGGAGCACGGCACCTCGATGAGCACGAAGGACTGAAGCAGCTGATCACCGATTTTGACCATCGCGGAGAACAAATCGCCGCCATCTGTGCGGCACCAATGATACTGGGTGGCCTGGGCCTGCTACAGGATAAACAGGCTACCTGCTACCCCGGTTTTGAGGAGAAACTTATCGGCGCAAGGGTCACGGGTGAGAAGGTGGTGAGCGACCACCATATCACCACCGGCAGGGGACCCGGCCTGGTGTTTGAATTCGCGCTGACACTGGTAGAGCAAATCGCCGGCAGTGACAAACGCAGGGAGGTGGCACAGGGATTGCTCCTTTGATCATCGGCCTAATTATATCGCTCAAGTGCTAATTTGCGGGAAAATTTATGGTGCAAAGAGTTGGTTATTAAGAAAAAACCAGCTACCTTTGCACCGCTTTTTTTACCGTTTCATGAACCGGCTGCATTCCGGGCCCGACAGGATTGGGTGCTCACGCAACATGAACATGGCTGGAAAGCAAAGTACAACATAATGTCTCACTTATTTAATTATTTATTATTACACAACAAATGACTGAAAACCTAAAAAATGTGGCGCCCATAGAAGATTTCGACTGGGCCTCCTATGCTGAGGGTGATCCTTACAGCAGAGAGAACAGGGAAAAACTTACCGAAAGTTACGACAACACGCTGAGCAAGATCAGTGACAAAGAGGTCGTAAATGGTATCGTAACCTCCATGAACAAACGCGAGGTGGTTGTGAACATCGGATACAAATCAGACGGTGTGGTGTCGATGAACGAGTTCCGTTACAACCCCGACCTGAAAATTGGCGACGAAGTAGAGGTTTACATCGAAAGCCAGGAAGATAAAAAAGGACAGCTGATCCTCTCACACAAGAAGGCACGTGCTTCACGCTCGTGGGATCGTGTAAATGCAGCACTCGAAAACAACGAAATCATCAAGGGATATATCAAATGCCGCACCAAGGGTGGTATGATTGTGGATGTATTCGGAATCGAAGCATTCCTTCCGGGATCGCAGATCGACGTGAAGCCGATCCGCGACTATGATATCTTTGTAGACAAGACAATGGAATTCAAGGTTGTGAAGATCAACCCTGAATACAAGAACGTGGTGGTTTCTCACAAGGCACTGATCGAAGAAGAACTCGAGCAGCAGAAGAAAGAGATCATCTCTAAACTGGAAAAGGGACAGGTACTCGAAGGGGTGGTCAAAAACATCACATCCTACGGTGTATTCGTCGACCTGGGCGGTGTAGACGGCTTGGTACACATCACCGATCTCTCATGGGGACGCATTCAACACCCCGAAGAGGTGGTGAAGTTGGACGACAAGATCAACGTGGTGATCCTCGACTTCGACAACGAGAAGAAACGTATCGCACTTGGCCTGAAACAGCTCACCCCGCATCCATGGGATGCCCTGAGTGAAACCCTGAAGGTGGGTGACATCATCAAGGGCAAGGTAGTGGTTATCGCCGACTATGGTGCTTTCGTAGAAATTGCACCGGGTGTTGAGGGATTGATCCACGTTTCTGAGATGAGCTGGACACAGCACCTCCACAGCGCACAGGATTTCATGACCGTAGGCGAAGAGGTGGATGCCGTGATCCTTACACTCGATCGTGAAGACCGTAAGATGTCACTCGGCGTGAAACAGCTGAAGCCCGATCCATGGGATGACATCGAGGTGAAATACCCTGTAGGAAGCACCCATACCGCTACCGTTCGCAACTTCACCAACTTCGGTGCATTTGTGGAAATTGAAGAGGGTGTGGAAGGGCTGATCCATATCTCCGACCTCTCCTGGACCAAGAAGATCAAACACCCGAGCGAGGTGACCGAGATCGCTGCACCAATTGAAGTACAGGTACTCGACATCGACAAGGAAAACCGTCGTCTGAGCTTGGGTCACAAGCAGCTGGAAGAGAACCCCTGGGATGTATTTGAAACTATCTTCACCACGGGTTCAATCCATGAGGGAACCATCGTGGAACTGCTCGACAAGGGTGCCGTGATCTCACTGCCCTACGGCGTGGAAGGATTCGCTACCCCCAAGCATTTGGTGAAGGAAGACAACTCACAGGCACAGGTAGATGAAAAGCTGCAATTCAAGGTGATTGAGTTCAACAAGGATTCCAAGCGCATCATCGTTTCTCACAGCCGCATTCACGAAGATCTATCGGGTGATGACTCCCGCAGAAGAAGTAAGCGCGGTGGCAGAAAAGAGGGTGGCAATGAAACAGTCGTCGCCATGCCTTCTGTAGAGAAGACTACGCTTGGAGACATCGAAGAACTGGCAGCCCTGAAAGAGAAGCTGGACAACCAGAAGGTAGAGGCATTTAAGAAGGAAGCCGCTAAAGCGGAAGCAAAAGCAGAAGCTAAAGCGGAAGTTGAAACGAAAGCCGATGTCAAAGAAGATGTAAAAAAAGATGAGAAGCCGAAGGCTGCTAAAGCAGAAAAGGCAGCAGAAGCAGACACAACCGAAGCTGAGGAAACAGACGCTTCCGAGGAAGTGAAGGAGTAATACACCTGTTTCTGAGATCTTTTTCTCACATACAAATCCGTAAGGGGACCGGCTGATAACAGTCGGTCCCCTTCTTTTTCACCATCTCAGTTCATTTTTCGTATCTTTGCAGAAAATATCACAGCAAGTGTTCACAAACGACAAACCATATCGCGACTTTGCCGACTACCTGGCAGCACGATTTCCGTATAAAGTGCAGAAGATCTCCATCAATGCAGGTTTCACCTGTCCCAACCGCGACGGCAGCAAGGGTCGCGGCGGCTGCACCTACTGCAACAACCAGAGCTTCAGTCCCGGCTACGGTAAGCCCACCAAAACAATTACAGAGCAGATGGCCGACGGCATCCAATTCTTCTCCCGGAAATATCCGGAGATGAAATACCTGGCCTATTTTCAATCCTATACAAACACCTACGACAGCCTGACCTCTCTCACGGAGAAATATGAAGAAGCACTGGCATATCCGGGGGTGGTTGGGCTGATTGTGGGCACACGACCCGACTGCATGCCGGACGAATTGCTGGATTACTTTGAGCATCTCAACAAAAAAACTTTCCTGCTGATTGAATATGGGGTGGAATCAACCCTCAACAGGACCCTGGAGCGGGTGAACCGGCAACACAGCTACGAGGAGTCGACTGCCATGATCCGCAAAACAGCGGAGCGGGGCATCCCCGTGGGTGCACACATGATCCTGGGCCTCCCGGGCGAGAGCGAAGAGGAGATTCTTTGCCATGCCGACAGACTGTCGGAACTGCCACTCACAACGATCAAGCTACATCAGTTACAGATCATTCGCTACACCGCCATGGCGCGTGAATACAAGCTTCTGCCCGAATCGTTCCGGCTTTTCGAACCGGAGGAGTATATCGATCTCTGCGTCAGCTTTGCCGAGCGGCTGAGCCCCGACATCCACATCGAACGGTTCACCTCCCAATCGCCCAAACGACTCCTGATCGCCCCCGACTGGGGGATGAAAAACCACGAGATGACCGCCCGGATCATCAAGCGGTTCCGTGAGAGAGTTACCCTTCAGGGACGTTTGTGTGCCAACCTGACATGACAACCATCCGATAGAGTCTTAAGAGATTCAGGCCCATCAGAGGGGTTTCACAAATTCTTTACTCCGGAGTTCAAAAAGAAGCAAATATCACTAAAAGTAGTGATTGTAGAATCGCGAAGAATTGCTTTCCTTTGTGACAGGATGAGAGAAACCAAGCCTGTGAACCTGAACCCATTCAACTGAAAATAGTCTGCATGAAAACAACCCTACTGAAACAACTGTTTTGGGATGTGATGCTCTTTTTGTTCGTTTCCCCCGTGATCAGGGCAAATGAGAGCGACTCGCTGCGCCAATACCATCTCGACAGCATCGTCGTCTCGAGCATCAAGCTGCCACATGCCGCCTGGCGGGTGCCGGCAGCCTCCACCACGCTCAATGGCACCACGCTGCAGCGAAGGCAGCTCAATGAGATGAAGGATTTCACCGCCTCTATCCCCAACTTCATCATGATCGACCGTGACTCCCGTCTCACCTCCTCGGTGTTCGTGCGGGGTGTGGGTTCACTGATCAACGCCCCGGGGGTGGCGATGTATGTGGATGGTATCCCTCACTTTGAGAAATCCTCCTTCGACATCAACCTGGCCGATATCGAAAAGATCGAATTCCTTCGCGGTCCACAGGGAACCCTCTACGGCCGCAATGCGATGGGGGGCATCATCCTGGTGCATACCGCCTCCCCCTTTCGCCGGCAAGGGACAAGACTGCGCCTCAGCTACGGCAGCCACAACGAAACACGTATCACGCTGTCGCACCGCCAGAAAGAGGGAGAGCAGTTTGCCTGGGGACTCACCGGCGATTATCACCACTCCGACGGCTACATCATCAACCGCTACAACAACAAAACAACCGACCGACTTAACGCAGCCTCACTGTACAACCGGCTGGAGTGGCGTCCCCGCCACAACCTGAGCTTTCGCCTGCAGCAGAGCCTGGAGAAGGTGAAACAGGGCGCCTTCGGTTACGGGACAGTGAACAGCGAAGGAAACGATGTCGATTCCGTCTCACTCAACCATCCCAGCCACTACGAGCGATTGATCTACGACGCTGGACTACAGGCCGACTATCACACCCCATTGGTCTGGTTCCGTGCGCAGAGTTCGCTGCAGCTGCTGGATGACACCTATGAAGTGGACCAGGATGCCTCACCACGTGACCTCTACCATGCCCTGCAGGGAGAGAAACAGCGACTCCTCTCGCAGGAGATCAACCTCAGAAACACGACAGAGGGAATCTATGGTTGGAACTTCGGCCTCTTTGCCTTTCACCATCTTATTCGCAGGAGTACCGATGTTTTCCTGCAAATGGCCAAGCCCCCCTATCAACTGGAAAAACGTTACGACGACCGGAACAGCGGCATCGCTCTCTATCACCAGTCGGAACTGCAAATCACTCCCCGGCTTGTACTGGAGGCTGGGTTACGGTACGATTTCGAAAAGGCTCATTCCATTCACCGCGAAAACAAACTCACAGGGGGAACTGTAGAGTTGCGCAACCAGTATGACTCCCCCCTCACCTTCTCACAATGGACACCCAAGGTTACGCTACAATATCGCTTCAATGGGTTTAATCAGCTCTATGCCACCTGGGCCAGGGGATACAAGACCGGTGGCTTCAACACCGTCTTCGAAGCGGAGCATGAACGGACTTTCGACCCTGAGAAAAGCTGGAACTATGAGATCGGGGGTAAGACAACCCTCTTCGACAGAAAGTTGATCGCGGAGGCGGCACTTTTCTATATCGATATTCGCAACCAGCAGGTGAAGCAGCTTCTCGACCTGCAGGGGGTGAAGATCCGCAACGCCGGCCGCTCCATAAGCAAGGGCGCCGAGTTCTCTCTGAAAGTAATGCCATCAGATGGCGCGCTGATCTATTTCACTTACGGATACACCCATGCCACCTTCCGTAGCTACCACTACAGTGAGGATACCGACTACAGCGGCAACTACCTCCCCTTCGTACCCCGTAACACCCTCACCGTGGGGGCGGGACAACGAATCGACTTGCGCACTTTCATCAGCGATCGATTGCTGTTGCAGGCAAGCTACACCGGCATGGGCGAACGCTACTGGCACGAGGACAACCGTGTGAGACAACCCTTCTACGGGTTGCTCAACACCAGCGTTGCAATCGAGAAAGGATCGCTGCGGGTGACGCTCTGGGGCAAAAACATACTAAACGAGAAACAGCTGGGATATTACTTTGAATCTGCCGGACGTAGTTTGGGGAAACCGGGTAAACCCTTTACAACGGGGGTAACCTTCGACTATTCATTCTAACGGCACTGGCATGAAACAGAAACTAACCGGCAACCTTTTCACCTTTTTCACCCTCTACATCGCGCAATCAATACCGATGAGCTTTTTCGCCACGGCACTGCCTGTACTGATGCGACAGGGCGACTATTCCCTCTTTGCCATCGCCCTACTCAAGCTGATTAAGCTGCCATGGATCTTCAAGTTCCTCTGGTCGCCGTTGGTCGACAGGAGGACCGAGACCACAGCAGACTACAAGCGGTGGATCATCGGTTCGGAGATTCTCTATGCGCTGATCATCTTCGTGGTGGCGATGCTCAACGTGGAGACCCACTTCACACTGGTCATCCTGCTGATCTTGCTCGCATTTATCTCCTCCGCCACGCAGGACATCGCCACCGACGCGATGGCAGCCCGTTCCTTTGAACGGAGGAACAGCAGCCTGCTCAACAGCATCCAGTCGATGGGTTCCTTCACGGGCAGCATGGTGGGCGGCGGCTTTCTGCTGCTGCTCTTCCACCGTATCGGATGGTCTCATCTACTTCCCTGGGTAGCCATCTTCGTGCTGGTGGCACTGCTTCCCCTGGCATTCAACAGGAGGATTACCCTCCAGAAACGAAAGAACAGGAAGAAAGCAACACCCCGTGACATGTGGCTCTTCTTCACACGAAAGCAGATCTGGCGACAGATCCTCTTCCTCATCCTTTTCTACGCGGGACTGATCGGCATCCTCTCCTCTCTCAGCCCCTACCTCGTGGACAAGGGATACCAGATGAAAGAGATCGGTGCGATGGTGGGCATCTTCGGTGTCTCCACCGGCATCCTCTCCGCTTTTCTCACCGGCATCTTCATCCGCAGAAAAGGGAAACTGCGCTCCCGGCGGATCATCTCGGCACTGATCATCCTCCCCGCTGCCTACTTCCTCTGGCTCACGAAAAGCGGCAGCGAGAGCCACACCCTGATTCTTGTGGGGGTAGCTCTGGTCTGGGGCACCTACGGCATGGCCTCCACCATGATCAACACCTCTGCCATGGACATCGTGCGCGATGGACGTGAGGGTACAGACTTCACCCTACAGATCGTGCTCACACACCTCAGCGCAATGGTCATCACACTGGTGAGCGCCCGCGTGGGTGACTTGATCGGCTATTCTGGATTATTTACCATGGAGTTATTGCTGGCCTCCCTTTCCTTTATTTTTATACTGTTTGTCAACCCGTTTCGTCCAACAGAAAAAGAGTGAAAACGAAATGAATCCACTGATAGAGAAATACAACGTACCGGTACCTCGCTACACCAGCTACCCGCCGGCCAATTTTTTTCACGAGGGGTATGGTGAGCAAGAACTGATCCGAGCCATTGAGGCCTCCAACCGGCAGGAGCCCTCCCACCTCTCTTTCTACATCCATCTGCCCTACTGCAATCGCATGTGCCACTACTGCGGTTGCAATGCCTATCCCCGGACCCGGCACAGCAGTGACAGCGACTATGTGGAGGCGGTGATTCGTGAGGCAGAGATGGTCTGCAGCCACATCGATCCAAATAGGAAGATCGCCCAAATCCACTATGGCGGGGGTTCCCCCTCCACCTTCGACCCTGACCTGATTGCGGCAATCAACGAGAAACTCTTCAGCCACTTCGGCACCATCAACAACCCGGAGATTGCAATTGAATGTCACCCTGGCTACATGAAAGCCTCCGCTTACGAGAGACTGGCCGATGCTGGCTTCAACCGGATGAGCATCGGTATCCAGGATTTTAACAAGGAGGTACTGAAGGCATCGAACCGCCTTCCCTCGCTGCTCCCCATGGAAGAGCTGTTTGCCCTTTTAAGGGAGCGACAGATCCGCATCAACCTCGACTTCATCTACGGACTACCACTGCAGTCCGTAGTGAGCTTCCGCGACACCATTGCCAGGGCAATTACCCTGGGACCCGATCGGCTGGTCACCTTCTCCTATGCGCATGTACCCCATCTCTTCCCGCGGCAAAAGCTGCTGGAGCGTAAAGGGTTGCCGTCAGAGGAGCTCAAAAGCGCGCTCTACAATAATGCACAGCAACTGCTGCTACAGGCCGGATACCGACAGATTGGACTGGACCACTACGTAAAGGAGGAGGATGAACTATACCATGCGTTGAGCAGCGGCACCCTACACCGCAACTTCCAGGGCTACTGCACCCGTCGCACCACGGGACAGGTCTATGCCTTCGGCGTCACTGCCATCAGCCAGCTTGCAGGTGCCTACGCCCAGAATAGCAAAGATATTGAGGAGTACAAGCGAACGATCCTCAGCGGCCATCTCGCGGTAAAAAAAGGATACTCTCTCTCGCGGGAAGAACAAGTGACGCGTGAGGTGATTACCACCCTGATGTGCAACGAGGAGATCCGTTGGCAGGAGCTGGCTGAACATTTGCAGATGAGTGTGAAGCAGTTGCAGGAAATGACCGCCTACTCGGAGGAGCAGATGCAGCAATTTGCTGAGGACGGGCTTATCCACTTCAATCGGGAAGAGATCATGATGCGGGAAAAGGGATCACCCTATGTCCGCAACGTAGCCGCATCACTCGATCCACTTCTCATAAACAGCGATAAGACTTTTTCAAAACCGATATAACAGAAACCATGGAACGAGATGTGGTCATCATCGGCGGTGGTCTTACTGGACTTACAACCGCACTGCAACTGAAAAAAAGAGGGCTCTCCGTGGCCATCCTCGAGAAGAGCAACCGTACGGGTGGGCAGATTGCCACCCACCGTGAAGGGGAATTCCTCTTCGAATCGGGTCCCAACACCGGATCGGGGGCTTCGGAGGAGGTAATGGCGCTCTATGACTCCCTCTCCGGCAGATGCGAGATTGAATTTGCCGCCAAGGAAGCGGCGAGCCGATGGATCTGGAAAAAGGGACGGTTTCACCCCCTCCCTTCCGGTCTGGTGGGCGGAATCTTCACACCCCTCTTCTCCCCGTGGGACAAGCTGCGGATCTTGGGAGAGCCCTTCCGCCACAGGGGAAGTAATCCGGATGAGACGGTCGCAGCGATGACCGTACGCCGCCTGGGGAAGTCATTCCTCAACTATGCCGTAGACCCGTTTCTCTCGGGGATCTACGCAGGCGACCCCCACACCTTGATCACCCGCCACGCCCTACCCAAGCTCTACAACCTGGAGCAGCAGTACGGCAGTTTTATTGGTGGCAGCATCAAGAAAGCAAGAGAGGTAAAAAGAGAGGCAGCCGGCAAAGCCAGGAAGGGAATCTTCTCCACCCGCGGCGGCATGGAACAGCTCCCTCGTGCGATGTCTGCAACCATTGGCAAAGAGGATATATTTCTCTCTCTCAACGGCATAAGAGTCACCCCCGATAGGGAGACGGGACACTGGAACACTTCCGCAATGCATCAGGGTAATCCAATCGCGTTTCGCTCACGCCACCTGGTGACCACTCCCGGCGCCCACCAACTGCCGGAGTTGCTTCCTTTCGTCGATTCCCCCACAATGGAGCAGCTCACCCTTCTCCGCTACGCACCTGTGATCCAGGTAGCTGTGGGTGTCAAGGAGGTGGGTAAGCTACGCTTCAAGGCTTTCGGGGGATTGATTCCCTCAGGAGAGGGAGAGGATTTCCTTGGTGTGCTCTTCCCCTCCTCCTGCTTTGTCGGTAGAAGTCCCGAGGGAGGAATGCTCTTCTCTTTTTTCATGGGAGGGATGCGAAACAGCGGCTGCATCGATTTGTCAGACGGAGAGATCGGCGAGCGGGTAGTTCGCTCCTTTCACCGCCTGCTTGGCTTTCCGGCAGCAATGGAGCCCGACCTGATCCGTATCTTCCGCCACCGTTATGCGATTCCGCAGTATGAACGCTCCTCCGAAGAGCGGTTTCAGACAATATCTGCGATGGAAAAGGGGTATCCCGGGCTCCACATCGCCGGCAACCTGCGCGACGGTATTGGCATGTCGCACCGAATCATCCAGGGATTCCGTCTTGCAGAGGAGATCCGTTAAGGGTGTTTAAAGCCGGTAGTTCCAGCTCCGCAGGGTATATTTCTCCTTGCGTAACCGTTCAATCTCTTCAAGGGCATCACCCGGAAAGGGCATCAACTCCCCCCCACCGTAGTGCACAAGCAGCTCTTTAGCAAACATTTCCAAAAAAAGATTGGTATCGGGGGCATCACCTCCCCTCTCAGCAAGGTAGCTGCGGATATTGGTCACCGGGCTGGGCACAGAGGCGGTTGCTTTTTTGATCAGACGCTTGTTCTCTGCGTTGAGTGCACGTTGCAACATCTCCAAGTTGGTGTCATAAAGCAGTGTACCGTGGTGCAGCTCCCGCTGCAGCGAGACATGGGAAGCGGTCCCAGAGATCTTTTTCCCATTGAGCCAGAGATCCTTTCTCCGGCCCACCTCGGCCGACACGGAGAGTACCTTAAGCACCGCCACCACCGGTTCCAGGAAGCGTCCGCTCAGGGGTGCATCTGACTTGTCGTACAAAAGTGAGTAGTTGAGGTTGCCATGGTCATGGTATACCGCGCCTCCACCTGAAATCCGCCGTATGATGCGGATCTCATGCTCGATGCACCAATCCTGATCCACCTCGTTCATTACCGCCTGATTGGATCCGATGATCACACTGGGGGCGTTGCGATAAAGAAAAAAGTAATCTTCACCCTTCCGGGTAAAGAGATACTCTTCAGCCGCAAGATTAAAGGAGGGGATGTTAGAAGGGGAGACAACAATATTCATGGGTGCAAAATTACAAATAAATAGCATCACCACAATTAACATTTTATGTCATTTTTCACAGCTTTTACCGGTCAACCATTTATAAATTTGCATGGTGTATAAATAACTTTTTAATAAAGTTAACATGCTAAACAGCCTACATCGTAGGATTTTCACGTGTATTTGGTTGCTTAAATAGCTGTAGTTCATTCGCTTGCAATGCTTCATCAAGCACATTGCGTGATAAATATTGTGACACAATAAATGGCATTTCTGAATCTTATATCTTATAACAACCTTGAAGAAATGTCAACAGTGTTGAGAACAAATCCCCATTATCTTAATCACCAAGTATTACACTGATTGACGGAGACACTCTATAGAATCGAAATGCAAAGAATAAACCGGGAATAAAACACCTTCTAATATTGGCTAAAAACAATACGAAGAATATTACTAATTCAAGTTTCGCAAGTTGCTAACTTGCCGATTTTAGTTCATAAAAGTTGATAAAGTGAGCCAGATTATCCGATTTATTAATGATTGCATCGAAGATCTCTTCCTCTTCAATGGAGAAGATCCCGGTCATGATTTTCACCATTTCAAGGATAATACCCCATATCCTCTCCGTTACGGAGAGCTCCATGCCAGAGTGTTGCACATCCCTGAAGATTCCGCCAATGGTCTCATAACTGGTGAACCTTTTGGCCAGGGAAAGCAAATTGTATTGCAAGGCCGTGATCGTGGTTGCGGCAAGCTGCGCTGCGAAGTTCCGGGACTGGCACTTGCCCATACCCAGCAATCCCTTGGTTTCCTTGAAGAAGACCTCGAGGGACCAGCGCATGGCATAAATCCGATAGGCTTCCAGGAACTCCAGGGAGAGGTTGGTCGTCATTATTCCATTCCAGGACTCCTTTTTTCTCTTCACAAAATAGAGACGTACATCTGTGCCCGCAAAGCGAACGTCAGCGGTAATATACTGACAACCAAGCTTGCGGCTCCTTCTGGCTTCACCCCTGGCTTCAAGCAGATTGATCAGTGCCCGGGCGGTGAGTTCCTTCCCTTCAAAACCGTACCTGGTAACTCCCTTCTTCCCGATCTTGATCATACCCAGGTAATGGCACTTTATGTGCCGGGCACGTATGAATCGAATCACCTCCGAGCAGGTGAACCAGCTGTCGGCAAGCAGGTAGTCAAAGCGGATGCCCTTTCTAATGGCTCGCTTTATCATGGTTATCATCAACTGGATCTTGCTCTCCCCGTACTCTTTTGCCCGCGTTACAACGGGGGACGCTTCATCTCTATCCTTGGTAAACCGCGATTCGAGCTCCTTGTCGCTCATGCTGAAGTTGTTCTTCCTGCCCTTCTCCCCGAGGATGGCGAAGTCGAGGATGAACTGGCTCTTGCCATCCGTGATGCCCAGAAAGAGAGATTTGAAACCAAGGATCGTCTTGTGTCCCAGGTGGGAATAGACCCTACCGATGTTTTCAATACGCCTTCCCGTTTTGGGAAAGTCGGTATCGTCCACCATCAGGCAAACAGTTTGATGCTTGTGGTCACTTCTCACGCGAACCTTGTTCCATATTTGAAGGGTGAAGTGGTAGAGTATCTTGCGCCAATCATAAATTTCGTTGTTCACAAAACGGTAGAAAACATCCTTTTCGCAGCCAAAGAAGCCGCTTAGGGATGATCGACAATAATTGTAAGGATTCTTGATCATGAAACAAGGGAACATAATCAGCAACTCGAGCACCTGCAGCAGGGAATACTTGCTGTTGCATTTGCTCCTGCTCCCGAAGAGGACCTTCTCCGACATGTTGAAACCTTTTAGCATATCCGTCAGGGTAAAAAGGGCACTGTTTGAATCATCTTTCTTGAAAAAAACGCTGATTTCTGATAAAATGGAGTTACTTTTGTATATCGGCATAGGGCTGTTAGTATTTTTGGTTTTGACGCTTAAATATACTAATAATCTGTGAATTACAGAAGCCTCTATGCCGTTTTTTTATGCGATTACTTTTACTGAATTTTTACTTGCGAAACTTGAATTACTAATCTAAACAAATGAAAGAATGAGATGAAACAAAACAACACTAGTGTCCACTAAAAAAAATTAAGTTTTAATTGACTATCATGTTCATCCATATTAGTCTCTTTAAAGAAAATATCCCTGACAGGAGTTTTATCCAACAACGAAGCACTCAAGACTCTCAAGACTTCGTAAGTACTTCTATTAAGATGAAGATCATGCTCAACAATGGCTACCATACAATAGGCTATAATAGCTGTAAATATCTGGATTCTAACAGCTCCTTCTGTTGTACCCCAAAAGGATTTAATCTCAAGATGCTGCTTAATCCATTTAAAGAACAGCTCTACATGCCACCTGTACTTATAAAGCAAGGCAATTTGATAGGCGGGGGATTCAATGTTATTTGTCAAGTAAACATATGTATGATTCAGAGATTCAGCATAGTAAACAATCCTGCGAAGTTCTCCCGGATACTTTCCGGAAGAAGCATAACCGGTAAGTTTTATTATTTGATCGGCCAGTATACCATTAGCATTATGGTTTGTATTCTGATTCTTAATTACCTCATACTGCAAACGGCTTTTCTCACGTATAACAAAATAAGATTCTATTTGCGTAATATGATTAAGTCGTTTCAAATCAAAATAACCTCTGTCAAAGACATAATATGCACCCGTTTCATATGGGATATTATCCATTGCATTCATATCATGAACTTTGGCAGGAGTTATATGCACAAAAGCAGGGATATGGGTTTCAATATCGAACAAAGTGTGGAGTTTGATTCCTGCTTTGGTTTTACGGAACTTTGCCCACCAAAAGACACTCAGACACAAGTCGATTGTTGTGGAATCAAAAGCATACACTTTCCCTTCAATTTCAAAATCTTTGACTATCCTTTTCTTTCGAGCAATGCCAATCATATGATATGCAAAGTCTTCAAATATTTTAGGATCTCTTTTTTCGTTGGCTTTAGAAAGATTGCTTCTGGTAATACTTTTGCCAAAGCCAAGATGGTAAGACTTGTTGGAATGTGCAGAAACAGTATTTGTCAAGTCACGAAGACTGTTTCGGTTAGACAACTGACCGAACATCATAACAAGCAACTGATTCCAACAGCTGAAATGTTTTACGTATTTATCGCCTTCGTATTTCATAACAAGTCTTTGAAAATACTTCTGAGGGAGAAACTCGATAAGTTGAGCGAAAATGTATTTGCGACTAAGCATTCTATCCATTTTTTTGATAATGGATGTAAAAATAGCAATTCAAATCGTGGACATCTATTTTCGCTTGTAAATATCATTGTTTCAATGTTATATCTATTGAATTTAAAAGTTTAAGTGGACACTAGTGACAAAACAATTTAAATCTAAAAAAAGGAATCTTGCTGATTTGTTTGGCAATATTTTCTCTGAGTAGCATTGCTCAGAACATTACCGTCAGAGGGACGATCACGGACACCTCCGGTGAAACGCTGATTGGTGTGACGGTTCATATTCAGGGAACAACGGTAGGTACCGTTACCGACGCAGATGGAAATTTCATGATCCCTGCTATTCCACCCAATGCAGTCTTGGAAGTATCATATGTGGGAATGACTTCACAAGATGTACCGGTTAATGGCAGAACAGTGATCAACATTGTGATGCAAGAAGACTCTGAGCTTCTGGAAGAAGTTGTGGTTGTGGGATACGGCACCATGCGCAAAAGTGACGTAACCGGCGCCGTGGCAGTCGTTTCAGCCGAAGAACTCTCTACAAAACCGGTTGCAAATGCCTTTGAAGCCCTTCAGGGTAAAGTTGCCGGAGTGGATATCACTTCTTCCCAGAGACCCGGTGAATTAGGATCGGTGCGCATCCGTGGAAATCGCTCACTGAATGCAACCAATGCTCCATTGTATGTGGTAGATGGTGTTGTGTTGAGCTCCGGTGGCATTGAAAGCATCAACCCGCGTGACATCGAAAGCATCAACGTGTTGAAAGATGCCTCCTCAACGGCCATCTATGGATCACGTGGTGCCAATGGTGTAATCCTTGTCACCACCAAGCGCGGTAAGGCAGGGTCACTGCAACTGAATTATTCCGGCACATTCACTTTTGAGAACATTCACGATCTCGCTCCGGCAATGAATGCCAACGAATACATCACCTGGCGCAGGTGGGCCCATCACAATGCGAACCCCACAGCCTATACACCTGGCAATCAACCTTCCAAGGCACAGGACGAAACCTTCTTCAGTGCTTTGGATGAGACTGCTTATAACAATGTGATGCGCGGATGGTCCGGTAGTAGTTGGGACGGATCCAAAGTACTCAACACCGACTGGACCGAACTGGTTACGCAAACCGGTATCACACAGGAACACACCATCAGTGCCGGCGGGGGTACCGAACAGATCAAATCGTTCTTCTCGCTGGGTTATCTCAAACAGGAAGGAACACAGATTGGTCAATCATACGATCGCTACAATGCCACCATGTCTACCGACATCACTCCAACCAAATGGTTCACCATGGGAGGATCGGTCAATGCTTCATGGAGCAACCAGAGCTATGGTTTTTCCCGCACCGGTCAGTCCACCAGCTCAGGACCAACCGAGATCTATGCTGCAGCCAAGCAGATATTCAATGTGGCAGAACCTTACGATGCGAACGGTGAGATCATTCTCACCCCCGGCAACCTCAACGGTGTTTATACTGTGATTGATGAGTGGGAAAAATCAGATGAAAAGAGACAAACACTGCGTGCCTTGGGTAGCTTTTACACCAATCTCGACTTTGGTGGCATCTGGAACACCCTGGAAGGATTAAGCTTCAAAACAAACTTCGGCCCTGACTTCAGATACTATCGCCGGGGTGTGTACATTGACAAGAGTTCGGCTGTGCGTCAGGGTGGTACCAGTTATGCAGCATGGAACTACGACCGCAGGTTCTCCTGGGTGCTCGACAACATACTCACCTATCGCAAAACAATGGATGCCCACAAGTTTGATATCACCCTGCTGCAATCGGCTTCCAGATATGATTCTGAGAGTGCGAGCATGAGTGAACAGAATGTCCCGAAAGCAAGCTACAAATGGAACAACATGGGTGCGGTGGACATCACCAGCACCGATGCCAAAGCATCGATGGGTACAGGATTGACACAAACACAACTGGCTTCCTATATGGGTCGCCTGAACTACTCCTACATGGATCGCTATCTGATCACCGTATCGGGTCGCTACGACGGTTCTTCAGTTCTCTCCGAAGGCCATAAGTGGGCCTTCTTCCCCAGTGCTGCACTGGGATGGCGACTGGATCAGGAACAGTTCATGCAGGATCTCTCATGGCTTGATCAGTTTAAGCTGCGCCTTGGGATGGGTACAACCGGTAACTCCGCTATCGGAGCCTACGAAACACTGGGAAGCATCCGTTCATTTTACGTACCATTTGGCGGTGTGGGCAACGTGCTGGCATACGGCACCAACGAACCCTACTACTTCTCAGGTACCACGCTGATGGCCAATCCCGCCCTTGAGTGGGAGAAAACAACGCAATGGAATGTAGGTCTTGACTTCTCCTTCTTCAGGGGACGCATCGGTGGTACTATCGATCTCTACAAATCAAATACCAATGATTTGCTGATGGAGATGACCATTCCCACGCTTACCGGCTACAACAGCACCATGGCCAATGTAGGCAAAACAAAGAACCGCGGAATTGACGTAGGTCTAAATTTCATCCCGGTTCAAACCGCTGATTTTAGCTGGAACTCATCGCTTAACTTTGCCTGGCAGAAAGATGAAATCGTAGAGCTGGCCAACGGTAAGAACGATATGGTTGACAACTCATGGTTCATTGGCGAATCGATCAGTGTGTTCTACGGCTATGAGAATGCCGGTTTATGGCAGGCTGGCGATGAAGCTGAGATGGCCAAATTCAATGAAAAGGGTGAGAATTTCACTGCAGGCAGCGTGAGACCGGTAGACCAGAATGGTGACTATGTGATAGACAGCGATGACCGCGTAGTAATGGGCAACCGCAACCCCCGTATCACTGCCGGCTGGAGCAACAGTTTCAACTACAGGGGACTGGAGTTGAGTGTTGAACTGTACGGTCGCATGAATTACCTCGTATCAACAGGTGGTGAGGTGCAGAATGGCATCCCCAACCAGCGGATGATCGATTACTGGACTCCCGAGAATACCGGTGCCGAGTGGCAGAAACCGGTTTACACCGGCACTCCGGGTGTGGGTGGCGACGCCTATTCAAGTCTGATAGGTTTCAAGAAAGCATCGTTCATCAAATTCAGGAACATCTCCCTTGGTTATTATCTACCTGAGAATATCTGCAAGCCTCTTGGAATCAGCAACCTGAAGTTATTCACTCAGTTACGCAATCCGGGGACGCTCTACTCGTCGGTCGATTTCCTTGACCTGGACCTTGGTACCTCTACATACTACAACAGAGGAATCACTGTTGGTGTGGAGATAGGATTTTAATTATTCACTTACAAACAAAGACAGATTATGAAATATTTATACAACAAATTACTGATCGGAGCAATCATCCTGTCATCCGTCGGTCTTTGGTCCTGTGGTGATGACTTTCTCTATGAGGAAAATACCACGGCCTACACGACACAATATTTTGAAACGGAAGAGGGCCTTACGGCACTGGCTACCTCCCTCTACGGCAACATCCGCTGGCATTTCGGCTATGAATGGGCTTACGGCATCACACTCTACGGTACCGATGAATTCACCAATGGCGCCGACCTAACCAGTGAACCCTGGAACACCTACGACAGTCGTCTCAACGCATCCAATGCTACCGTCGAAACCGGTGCTGCAAATAAAAACTGCCCACCGGTAGATGGTTTGTGGAATCAGATGTATTTCGGCATCTCATCAGCCAACATGATCATTGCAAAAGGAGATAAAATCAGCAATGAGGAGATTCGTAACAAATGCATGGGTGAAGCCTATTTCCTTCGCGGATATAACTACTACCGCCTCTTTGCTCAATATGGAGGGGTTGTGCTTCAAACCGAACCGGTGGCGGGCGTTGTGCGCAACTTCAACCGTGCCAGTGAAGAGGAGACGATGGCACAGATCATCTCCGATTTTGAAAATGCTTACAAGCTGTTGCCAACAGACAACTGGCGTGGAATGGGTACCTGGACCAAATATGCGGCTGCCCATTTCTGGGCCAAAGCACTTTTGTTCCGCGCTTCTGAACGAAACAGTGCATGGAACGCTGCCTATGTTGATGCCGACCTGACCAAGTGCATCTCCCTTGCCGATGAAGTGATTGCAGCCCGTCCGCTAGCCAATGACTACTGGGATCTTTATGCACGTTGGACAGGTGTGGATAACCCCAACGAGGGATTACCCGAGATACTGATGTCGGCACAACACAACGCTGATTCATCAACCAAAGGTCGTTTCGGAAACCGCACGCACTCTTATTTCTCGCCGCAGTTCAACACTTTCAGTGGTGGTTGGGTAAGTCGCGGAGCACACATCGGAAGTCAGGATTTTCAGCGTTGTCGCCCCACGGAGTACAACTACTCCACCTACGACAATGTGAATGATGCCCGTCTGTGGAAATCGTTCAAGACGGTTTACGGAGTCAACAACATCAGGGATAACAACCTGAACCAGTCGTTTGGCGAACATGCGGTTGAACTGGGTGACCAGGGTATCATTTTCATCCTGAACAAAAAGGATGACTCACGTTTCGATGGGGAGCCCTACGGCAAGTTTGGACGTCCCAACGCCGGCGGTACTTTTATCAATCCGGAGACCAATAAGTGGGTACCCAATGCATTCCCGCTCTACCTGGAAGGTGAATATGTGTTGCCCAATTACAACAGCAATGGTGATGCCAGCAAATCGAATGTATTTGCCGGATTGAATAAGACCCAGGATGGTACCCGTACGGCAGAGGGTGGAGACGGTTACCGCGACGTGACCATGGCCCGCACCGGTGAGACTTATCTCATCAAGGCAGAAGCACAGGTAAGGCAGAACAAATTTGCTGAGGCCATTTCAACTGTCAACCAATTGCGGGCCCGTGCCCAGTGGAAAGCCGGAGAAGACCGCGAACTCTATGTGGATGCAACCATTGCGTTTCCCATGAGCAACTCGCTTTACTCCCCCTCCACCAATTTCAGCAAGAACGGGAAGACTGATAACTATGTCAATTGGTTTGCAAACTCACATCCCGGTTACAACGACGGGGCATTGAAGGATGCCGCGGGCAATGTCTACCTGACAAAGAACACCTATTACCTCTCAACAGGAATTGCAAAGACAACAGCTGCCTCCTCACTCCAGATCAGTGGACCTGCCAGCCTGCCGGAGGAAGACGAAGCGATTCTCACCAAACTGGGTGCTTCCAGTCAATACGACCGTATGCTGAACTTCATTTTCAACGAACGCACACGTGAGTTGAACGGAGAATGGAACCGCTGGGAAGAGCTTAGTCGTGCCGGTTTGCTGGTAAAACGTGCCCGGGCATTCAATCCACAGGCTGCTCCCAACATCCAGGAAAAGCATCAGCTTCGTCCTATCCCCCAAACCTTTATCGATGGTTTGACACAAGACGATGGCTCACCGTTGACTGATGAACAGAAAGCATCGTTCCAGAATCCGGGCTGGTAAACGATTCGTTCCAACTTTTTTCTATTTATTATCGGATGGAAACCAGGGATGTAAAAATTCCGGTTTCCATCCGTTTTTATTTGCAGAAGTGTCAATTATTGAAGTTTTGCGAATAAAAATTCAGTATAATTATTCGCATAAAATAACGGAATGAAAGGAACGAGACAAGGTCTTTGGTGCCTCTAGCCTTATTGCACCCTTATTGCACCCTTATAACCACCTCAATAATTATGGGAGTGGATATAAGGATGCAATAAGTCTAGAATATAGATGGAGCGTCCAAAAACAGGCGAAAAATCTGCAAACAAATATTGCTTTATCCATCTCAATAGGATAAACATGTGAAACTTGAATCAAATATCACATGTCTATTGTCATAAAAGTTAGTCGAAACAATTTGGATTACCTTATTTTTGTAGACTGCTAATTGTGTAGATAAAACAATTAAACGGCTAATCCAATAATTCAAAGGAATACTATGAAACATTTTCTTTTTACAGCGTTGCTGGTCCTAGTGTCGGTCGTCGGCACCATTGCACAGGATTTGAGAGAACGACACTATTACTATGAGATCCTCACCCCCTCACATGAACCTAAACCTCCCGTGGATGGCTATGCCGGCGAACGGGTAACTGAAAACTTGAACAGGGGATTACAGGCAGCTCTGACTGCTGACGGGAAAGGAGTGTATCTTAACTGGCGTCTGCTGCGATCGGATACAGAGGGAATCACATTCAATGTTTTTCGTTCGGTGAATGGCAAAAAGAAAAAACTCAACAGAAAGCCAATCTCTCTCACGACTGACTTTACCGACAATGCTCCGTCAGAAGGAAAAGCATCTTACTGGATTGAAAGTGTGGAAGTGAAGAAAAGATCTCAATCTGAAAAGATTGAGGTTGACTTCTCCGGGTTGCAATCACCCGGTTACAGAAGCATCAGCCTCAAAAATGGTGTCACAGCCGGCAAAGTGGCAGTTGCCGATTTGAACGGAGATGGCAACTACGACTTTATCATTCGTCATCCCAACAGCAACGTGGATCCCGGGGTGGCCAATCCCAATGATGGAACCACCTACAAGATCGAGGCCTACCTGAGTGACGGTACCTGGCTTTGGACAAAGGACCTGGGTCTGGGAACTGAACCGGGAGTGTGGTATTCCCCTTTCATAGCCTATGATTTTGATGGCGACGGAAAAGCAGAGATTGCACTCAAAACAACGGGAGATGACTACCTGAAAAATGAAAGTGGTCGCATTTACGGAGGCAGTGAATATCTCACCATACTGGATGGCATGACCGGCAAGGAGCTGGCAAAAGCGGAATGGCCTGAGCGTAATTTCCGTTACGGCAACGTCAACAGACAAAACCGGAACCAGATAGGGATGGCTTACCTGGATGGCAAGACACCTTCCATCGTGGCTGCAAGAGGCACCTATAAACTGATGGTAGTGGATGCCTGGCAGTTTCATGATGGTAAGCTGGAAAGACAATGGCGCTGGGATGGTGATGAGGAGAACCCTGTTGTTCGAAGCCAGGGAGCCCACAACATGGTGAGCGGCGATGTGGATGGTGATGGCAGGGATGAGATCCTTCTAGGCTCCTGCATGCTGGATGACAACGGCACACTGCTCTGGTCTTCCGGTTTGGGACATCCCGACAAGGCCTATCTTACCGATATCGACCCCCGGAGACCCGGCATGGAGGTCTTCCTTGCCATCGAACCATTTGAGGAGACCGGTTTCGGTGTCTCCATGCTCGATGCCGCAACAGGTGAACGGGTATGGGGTATCGGTCACAAGACGTTTCATGTGGGAGACGGCATGGTAGCCGACATCGACCCGTCAACACCAGGATTGGAGTGCTTTGCCAGCGAGGATCGCAAGGGTGGTTCTACCGACAAATATCTGCTCAGCTCCGACGGTCAACGACTCGCCTCAAACGACGATGTACCCCCCTGTCGCAACTGGATATGGTGGGATGCAGGCAACATCAGACAGACATTTTTCGGAGATGACAATCGATGGGGTTCCGACTCACGATCTGGAGCAAAAGGACAACAGATCGGATACTGGAAAGGAGAGAAGATAGCGCATGAAATTCATGGGGATATCATCATGATTGCCGACCTTATGGGCGACTGGCGCGAAGAGGTGGTCACCTCGCTGCCGGGAGAGCTACGCATCTATCATACCCCGATTCCGGCTGCTGACAGAAAGATCACCCTGATGCAGGATCCCATTTACAGGAGCTATGTATTGCAACGCTCACAGGGCTATCCGCAAGCACCTGTTCCGGGATGGTACCTGGGAGATTAATCATAGATACCCGAAAAAAAATCTCTGGAATCAGAGATGCAAAATACAAATTTATTCAACAATTTACTAATTTACTCGTAATGATAAAATTGCACAGACTGTTTATTTCGTTGTTCTGCCTCACACTTCTGGTGGGGTGTAACAATGGTAACACCGCCGCATCAACCACTCCTGAAAAAGAGGAGGTATTGGATGCACTGAGACTGGCCAACGATTATTTCATGAACAAGTGGAGCGATCCCGGTCAACCGATTCCCTATCCCACCCGTAACAAAGAGTATGAATCGAATCTGTGGACACGGGCTTACTATTACGAAGGACTGATCGATCTCTGGAAGATCGATCCCCAGCAGCGCTATCTCGACTATGCCCTGGAATGGGGAAACAAGCATGAGTGGGGCCTGCGAAACTC
Source organism: Dysgonomonadaceae bacterium zrk40 (assembly GCA_016916535.1). NCBI lineage: Bacteria > Pseudomonadati > Bacteroidota > Bacteroidia > Bacteroidales > Dysgonomonadaceae > Dysgonomonadaceae bacterium zrk40. The sequence goes on along the minus strand of CP070276.1, from coordinate 2,610,255 downwards.
AGCTGAGGGGTGGATGACCCGTAATGCTGACAACCAGTGTGCCGGCCAGGCATATCTCTTCCTTTACGAGCAGGATCCCGCTAAGCCGACTCACTATATTGAAAACATCAAAAGATCGGTTGACTCGATGATGGTTACCAATAAGATCGATGACTGGAACTGGATCGACGCCATTCAGATGGCGATGCCCATCTTTGCACAGCTGGGCAATATCACAGGCGATACGGCCTATTACAACCGGGCCTACGACATGTACATGTACAGCAAGCTGCAACATGGTGAGAATGGTCTTTACAACCCGGAAGACCAGCTTTGGTGGAGAGATGCCGACTTTGATCCTCCCTATACCGAACCGAACGGTGAAGACTGTTACTGGTCGCGCGGCAACGGATGGGTGGTGGTAGCAATGGCACGCATGCTGGATCTCCTGCCGCAGGATGAACCGCATCGGATTGAGTATGAAACCATGCTCGTAGAGATGAGTGAAGCACTCAAAAAAGTTCAGCGGGAAGATGGCTACTGGAATGTCAGCCTGCATGATCCGGATAACTACGGAGGCAAGGAACTTACCGGCACCTCTATGTTCATCTACGGAATGGCCTACGGTGTGAACAACGGACTGCTCGACAGGGCTGAATATGCACCGGTTATTTACAAGGCATGGAATGCCTTGGTAAGTGAAAGTTTGCATCCCAACGGTTTTCTGGGATATGTACAGGGAACGGGTAAAGAGCCCAAAGAGGCACAGCCGGTCACCTATGAGCGGGAACCCGATTTCGACGATTACGGGCTGGGCGCGTTCCTGATGGCAGGAGCTGAGATCTATAAAATGCTCTGAACAGCATAGTGGTCCATACCATCAGAACAAATCACCCCTATAGTTTTCAGAAGCTATTGGGGTGATTTCATTTTCAGCAGGGCGGTTCAGGTTTTCACCTGATGATTTTGACCTCCTTCGGTGCATCAATTTGTGAGCCTATCTCACCGTTTGGTAACCGTTCATGTCGTACCCTCACCACCCCGTGGGGTGTGGGGAAGGTCCCCTCCACCCACTGGATATCCCCCAGGTGGGGCTTCACCTGCAGGGTGCGGCATCCCGGTTCAACAACCGTGATGCCCAGCACATTCTCCGTGAGCCAGGCTGTCACACCGGATGACCAGCCATGACAGAGGCTGTGGCGGAAGCTGGGGTAGCAGTAATCGCCAAAATCGCCGTGGATATCGTTCATCCTCTCCGGCGTAAGCTGGTCTATGCGTGCTGAGTTCTCCATCCACTCTATGTTGAAGTCCTCCCAGAAGGTAGTGGCACCCATGTCGAGCATCCCACCCCAGTAGTCGCTGACAATCTGCAACGCCTCATCCTGCATGCCGGCCAACGAGAGGGCATCGAGCATATAGAGGCCATAGAATGTGGAGAAACGTTTGGCACCATCAACCGCCACCACCTCCTGGCTGGCAGTATGAGGATCCAGAATCCCTGCTACCGCCATCAGGGCGGCTGCCTGCTTCAGGTCGTTGTGGGGCATGACCTTGTTGTTCAGCTTCTCTGCAGCATTGGCTGCCACACTGACAGAGCGAGCTTCTCCGAGCAGCTCACACAACTTCTGTGCATCTCTCAAGGCCCATGCCAGGAGAGCCCGGTAACCGGCTTCCACCCCCTCACTGTTGGGCGTGGAGGGCCAGTCCAGAAAACGAAAGGGGCTTAGTGTCTCCGTACCGTCCGCTGCTATGCGCGAGTCGATCAAATCGATCAATCCAACGATGTAGTCGCGGTGCTTCTGCAAAAAGGAGAGGTCTCCGTTCTGCATGTACCAATCGTGGTGGATGATCAGGTACCACATCGAATAGGAGCTCATCCCGTTCATCCACTGCGGCAGGGGATACTGCTCACAGGCCAGATCGAGGCTTTTGGGAACCACCTCATTGTATCCGAAAACGGTGTTAATCGCTTTGAGCTCCGGGTGAAAGTCGCCCAGCCATACCAGCCGGTCGCGCTTGATGCCGTCCCAGAGGTATTCCTGCATGTTGAGGTGGGTGGTGTAGGCCCCAGTGATCCAGATGGAGTCGAGCCGCGGATCGCTGCTCTTGAAGGATCCCAGGTAGGGAATGTCGCGGTAGCGCAGGATGGCACGCGCCTCTTTGATGTTGATGGTGGTACCCGGTTGCAGCAGGTCGATCCGCACGAAGCGGAAACCGGTGTTGCCAATCTCTATCATCCCAGTGCGGGGAATCTCCATGATAATGTCCCGCTTGGCATGGTCGTCGGTAGAGAAACCCATCAGCCAGTCGGAGTTGTAGGTGTCGCTGTTGGCCTCCCCCACCGATTCGCCGAAGCGTATGCGTACCAGCGAAGGTTCGCGGCGGGAGGAGCCACCCATCACCAGCTGGAGGCCGCCATGCAGCTCCTTGCCATAGTCGAGCATGATGGAGGAGGTGTCGCTCTGGCTGCTGGTAATCGAGCAGAAACGTGTGGTGCGGCTCATGTCCGACTGACTGTTGCCCGGTTGCAGCAGCACCCGGCTGTTCTTGACCATCGTTTCCGTGCTGTCGGAGCTCCAGACCACCCTTACCGGAGAGATGTAGACCCTTGTCAGTTCATCCTTTTGCGCGGTTCCACTGTACTCGGGACCGAAAACCGGGGGGAGCACTGTCTGAGGGGCTTCCTTCAGGAAGTGTTGGTTCATGAAGGTGATAAAGATATCATAATCGTCGGGGATGGTACCGTGCCCCCCCTCGTGCATGTAGTATCCCATATCATTGAGGATAGGCTCACCCGGAGAAGGCATCTCCGTTCTCTCCAGTCCTCTTTTACCGAAGAGACGGTAGACCGGTTCGGCGGCAACAGCTGACAGGAACTCACCCCTGGGGTCAGACCAGCCGTCGCTGTCACCCGTTTGCAACAAGAGCGGGCGGGGAGCGATCAGCGAGACCAGCATGTGGGCATCTATGGGTGACTGGTGCGGGTCATCGCCGTAGCGGGCACGGTTGCCGCAAAACTGGTAGAAGTAACGCGTGGAGTCGATCATGTGGGCGATGGTTTCACCATAGTTGCGCCGCGAGAGGGCTGCCCCTCCCTCACCGGAACAGCTGGCGATGATCATGCCGAAGCGCTGATCAAGGGCTCCACTCCACAACACCGTCTTGCCCAGCCGGGAGACACCATGCAGGGCCACCTTAGAGGCGTCGATACCGGGCTCTCTCTCCAGGTAGTCCATCGCGTAGCTCAGGCCCCAGGCCCAGGCAGAGATGGTACCCCACTCATCGGGTGCGGGCCACTCCTGCCCATCGGGCAGGTAATGGCCCCTGATGCCGTGCCCGATGCCGGCGGGGAAATCGGGTTCAATGTCACCGTAGTAGAGGGTAGCCACACCCATCCCTTGTGAGATGAACTTCTCCACATCAAGGCCTCCCATGCGAGGAGAACCCTCGCGGAGCTGCACCGGAACCCTTTCACCTTCACGATTCCAGAGGTAGCCGGGGGCCAGCCCGGAGTCATCAACCATCAGGGCGTTGGGCATGAAGCTGATGGTCAAAAAGAGCGGTACCGGACCTGTTGCCTCTGCCGGCAAATAAATCACCATGTCGGCATGGTGTCTGGCGGTGTCTTCTGTGAAATAGAGCCTCACCTGCTTTCTGAGCGCCTTGCCATCGAATGCCGGGCTGCCGGCATCAAAGAGGTTTGCCTGACGCGGCACCCGCTTGGGGCTCTTGCCAAACTGCTCCGTTGCGAAGAGGCGGACAATCTCAGGGCGACGTTGCTCCATCCATTCCTTTGCATTGGTCACCCTGCTGCCGTTTTGCAGGGTAAAGAGGTTGGGAAGCTCCCAGCTGCCTGTCTTCGACTCGTCGTAGTTGACAGGGATGCCGGCGATGGTATCCTGTTGTTGTGCACCTACCATTTCACAAAGAAAAAGCGATGAAAGTATGATCAACCACTGAGTGATGTTTTCTTTCAGATTATTTACCAGCTGGAACATATCGTGTTGTCTTTTAGCAAAATAATTATGATTCAATTAAGGTAATCCACAGATTGATTGCCGCTTAGCGGGTCAGATCATTACTTTGTGATCACCAGGAAACGGGTTTCCCATGGCTCAAGCCTCAATCCGGTAGTGATATAACCCTTTTTCTCCACCTCTGCCGGTAGATCAACAACCTGACCGGTCATCGCATCCCAGACTTGGAGGTCTCCTGTTCCGGCAAGTGTGACATTCAATTCCTGTCGTTCTTCACCTTCGTTAAAGACAAAATAGATATCTGCATCTTTCCATCTGCGATGGTTATATTTTATAGTAGATGAGGGACTGTCAAGTTGAACATCAGAAACACCCATCGCATCCAGCACCTTTGGTGTCAACATGCCGGATGGCTCTTCAATATCCCAGTGAAAGGGGATACACTGTGCATTGCGGAAATTCTCATTTACCGAGAGAATTGAATCATTGCCGATGGAAATCACTCTTCCTCCCCCACTCTGGAATGCTTTTAATCGGTCAATAGCTACAGAAGAGAGGGCGGTGAGCGGCGGAACAATGATGGTTGTGTAGGTTTGTCCGCTTTTGTTGATAAATCCGCCTCCCTGAAGAGTCATCAGTGATGCTATGGCTTCTTCATCTATCAGGTCGAAATCATTCTGGGTTTCGAGCAGTTGCTGCATGATTGTACCGGCACAGCTATCCACAGCTTGATCACCCAGCCAGATACTGCTTACGGGGTAGAGAAACGCCAGTCTCGCCGCCGGTGTTCCCTGAGAGAGGAGATAACATGCCCTGTGTATATACTTGGCCACCTCTGAAAATCGCTCATCCGTCAGCCAGCCCATCATACCTGCGCGGCCTCTGCTGGACGCCGGGACGAACATTACCTCCACCATGTTGATTCCCCTTACCAGTTGTTGATCCAAGATCCATTTGGCCTGGTCCAGATCAGGACGAGGCATGTAAGCAGCAAAGCTCTCGGTAAAGGACCTGGGTTGACCGCTCAGGTGTGCCATAGAAGAGGCATATTTGGGGTAGATCGGGTTTACCTCACCCGGCCATATCTGGTGCCAGATGGCATCCACCCCCGGCATCTGAACCGAACGAAGGGTTCTGAAAAGATCTCCTTCCGAGCGAATCAGTTTTATTAAATCATCCTCGTGGTTCAGGTGCACCAGGTAGTCCAAGTTGTTTGCCGAACACCAGTCGGCCTGTATTTTAAAAAAGTGATCTGCAAACAAAGCCGACCACACATCCCAGTAGTCCGCCTTCACGCGGCGCAGTTCATCGGTAAGTTGCTCAGCAAAAAGAGCGGCGAGGAAAGGCTGGAGATCATATCCTTTTCGGCTCTTGAATGCATCAAATAGAGAGGGTGTCCAGGGAAAGCCCCTGATGGAGTAATCCGGTTCATCGCCGCGAAAACCGAGAATGGACTTTCCAAACTCCTCTCCCACATATTTTTTGTACTCCTCATGTGTGAACTCAATGAATTTACCGGTTGCATCAGCGTCCAGATAATCAATCAAAGCATGTGAGGAGTCTTTCCCCCTGGTGGGATTATTCACTGAACGGGTGGGTGATGATCGCAACAGATGTTTGACCATTACGATGGTCCACTCACCCTCCGGAGCTTTCCAGTTAAGCGAACCCTCCTTAATTTCCAGCATTTCAATCAAATTATCCTCCCTGTTGAAAGCAGCTGCACTCAACACCTCTTCCGGCAAGGTAATATTGATGGATTCATTCCCTTTCAATATGATCAGGCTGTCACAGGGAACCACTGTTTTCATTCCCAACTCCGGCACTTTGTCGGCGATCATCCCTCCGGCAAAACCGCTCGGATATTTCCCCTCATCCACCAGGTAGAGCCGCATATCCCTCTCTTTTGCCAGTTGAACAGCTGTATCAACCTTCATAAACCATCCATCGGAGAGATAGGAAGCACCCATCTCATAGCCCGCCTCCAGAGAGACAATATGGACGTTGTTTGCCCGGAAAGTGTCCAAATCGCGGGCCATCACCTCTTCCGTCACATTTCCGTCCCACCCCCAGTAAAAGGAAAGTGAATATTCAACCGGGGGTTCATCAAATTTCCCCAACACTTCAGATACAGAAGGATTGCTGATCTTCCCATGCTTCTCATATGTAGATGTTCCGCAGGAGGAGACAAGAATCAGAAAAAAAGATAAAGAGAGTATAAGAGGAGATACAATATTTTTCATTTTATCTTCATTTGAGAAGTAGATTATTTTACAAGTTATCGCACGGAAGAGTTGTGAGTGAACACTGTCCATCACTATCTTCCTCATTCTCCGAATATGTTTCTTCTGATAACCGGTTCACCCTCTTCTGTCTGAATCGTCAGACCGGAGAGATCCAGATTTTTTACGTTCTCTACCCTAAGGCCTCTCACAGCATTGATATTGCAGTTTTCAAAAGTCACATCCTCGATAGGACTATCGGGCAAGCCGTGAATGAATCCGGCCTCCGTTACAGTACCGCTGACGTTGATTATTTTCACGTTACGCACCACGGGCAGTGGATCTGAAGGAGCTTTGAGTGGAGGAACCATGCGCCACTCCATATTGAATTCAAATGCCTGACGCGTCCCGTTCAATACCAGATCGCGATAGGTGATATTCTCCACCACACCGCCCCGGCTGGGTTGTGACTTAAAACGTATGGGTGCCCAGTTGTCGGCCTCCATAATGCAATCGGCAATGGTGACATTGCGGATGCCGCCTGACATCTCGCTGCCCATTGCCACGCCACCATGGCCATACCTGAAAATGGAGTGTTCAACCAGAATATTCTCAGCCGGTCTGTTCACACGCCGGCCATCCTCATCTTTTCCTGACTTGATAGAGATACAGTCATCATTCACATCGATATCTACATGAGAGATATGCACCCCATCACTGGAATCGATGTCGATGCCGTCAGAGCTGGGTATATAGTGCTCGGCACGGATCACAAGATCACTGATATCCACCCGGTTACTGTATAGGACAAAGAGACCCCAGCTCGACTGGTTGACCAGATGCAGATCCTGCACAACCACGTTGCTGCAGTTCTGTATGGCAATGAGCCGCGGGCGGGCATAGCCGGGTAGCTCCACCTCCCTGAATTCAAAAGCGGGTGAAGATTTATCGGGAATCAATCCACCCTCGGGGCCCAACGGGGGTGGACCTTCACGAAAAGGTCCAATATGTAGAGGCGCAGACCTCAGGCCCTCACCGATCGTATCTGCGGCCGACCGGTTACGTGCTTCTCTGTGAGAGAACCATACATCACCCGATCCGTCCACCGTGCCTTTGCCACTAATGCTGAAGCCATCCATATCAAAAGCATTGATCAGTGCGCTGATCCAGATTCGTTCTTCACCTTCCCATCTTGTACGCACCAATTTGTAGTCAGACAAATTGGTAGTGCCTTTCAGCACTCCTCCAGCAGCTATTTCAAGGCTCACATCCTGTTTCAGGAAGATGGCCCCGGTAAGAAATGTATCTGCTGGCACCAGTACCGTTCCGCCCCCCTCATCGGCACACATGTCGATGGCAGCCTGTATGGATTCTGTGTTCACGGATGAGGGAGAAGCGATGGCTCCAAAATCAGTAATGTCGTAATATCCTCCCTTCTCACTCACACAGGATCCGGCACCTCCAAGTACCATGATTAGAGTAATAAGCAACATCCCTGGAATGATATCGCGGCATTTCACATCCAGTTGCATCTCATTACAAATCACCCTTTTCATGGCCTATTGCTGGTTTAATCCTTGCTATTTCATTTGCAATTTATTTCCAACTTCGAAAAGTCGATAAACCGATCCAGCGAATTAATCAGTGGCTCTTTGCCATTTGCCGAAGAGATCCAGTAACTAATGTATCTTGCAGGTTTAGAAACAAATAGATGCTGATTGCCATCATCCATCTTCCGTGAGAAATCGTCCGGATCTACGAAGATAGCCGCACCCAGTTCCACCTGCTCAGCAGCCACATCCTCCGGATGCAATCCCCAGGTGAAGATGCAATCATCTTCCACCACCACCTGCTGTCCCGGGTGATAGTTGATGCCGGTTACAAACGCTACATCATCATCACTCAATGCAAATGCCTCAACCTTGGCCTTTCTAAGACCGGAATAGACGGTAACCCTGACAAGGAGATCAACCTTGTTGTTGCGGTAGGGCACATCTTCAGACAGCATCTCCATAAAGGAGACCGAACCCTCTTTCACCACCCTTGCCGATCTGCTTGCAACCGGGTGAAGTGGCACCACATTCTCGCCATCCCATAAACGGATTCCTCCCAAGCCGACGGTGGGCCCAACCTTGTAGTAGTCGGCACCTTTTCCGCTCATCTGTTGTTCCGCTGTGGGGTACCATTTATAATCTGCGAGTTCAAGTCCTCTGTTGGCTTTTGAATAGACATCAATTGCTGCTTTTTTGTCAAAATAGAGCCTCAGTCCAAGCCATTCATTTTCAATTGCCGGTCCGTGATGTCCCAGCGCGTTATAGAGATCGCCTGATTCTGATGAGACTTGATCCAGGTAGCGTGTACTGTCACTGCGCAAGAAGAGGCTTGCATCTGTCATGTTCTGTGCTGTGAGTATACTTCCCTGTAGGAGCAAGGCACATAAAAATAGTTTCGTTTTCATTTGTTTAAATATTATGATTATTCGAATCGATAAAGCTTCACCTTCAGAATTGAAGGATCACTCCCCAGTTTGGCACCGGTGCCAGTTCGGTTATGATACGCTTCATTGGCAAGATCATAGTTGACCATGATATTGTCACCGTTGAGTAACCGACCACTTTTCCAGCTCCCGTTCAGATACTCTCCCTCGTATACAGACAGGAAACCAGCCATGTGGGGACCGGGTGTATCCGGAACAAAAGTAATGTTTATGTTTGAACCGGCAACCACAAATACCTCTTCACCCTCCCAAACCACGATGCCATAACCGTTATCGGATAAGAATGCACCAGATCTCATATTCTGATTCAATGAGGCTGTCACCTTATATCCTCCCAGTTTTTGGGTTATCTGGCTCTTGGTTTTTGTGAGCATAAACGCGGTGATCCTATTGTCGGACTTAGCCTCTGTGATTATAGGCGCGAGCTGCCCCAGCACTCTGTAAGCCTTTGCCAGGAATGAAACCTGAGATGAATCAGCAATCCCGTCAATGCCGAAAGGTGAATAGCCAATGGCCGCATGTTTTCCGAGTGCATAAAAAGCATTTGCTGCTCCCATTTCACCGGCAAACGACTCAGGGATAAACAATGGATTCCATGAATGGGTATACGCTTCCGTAATAGCCGGAAAATCCGGAAGATAGATATCCGGACTGAAGATGTCAATATTGGGAGCAGCTATGCGCCAGAAATCATGAACATGTTCCTGAGGTCCTCCGGATGGATAGTCCCCCGCTCTTTTGTCTTCCGGTTGTACAATCCATGCGTTGACGAACATAGGAAGGTCATATTGTGCTTTACCTGCAGCAGCCACAGCATTGATATAGTCGGCATAGTGCCAGGCCATGAAATACTCTTCGGAAAGTAGGTTGTTGCCGAACACCTCACTCCAACTGCCTGCTTCCCGACGACCGTGACGCTCCCACAACTCTTTTACTTGCGGATGCAGGTCTTCTTCATACATTTTCAAGCCATCTATGAGCGCTTTCGGCACCTGTTGATGAAAAAAAGTGTTGCCCAACTCTGAGTAATCTCTCACAGCTCCCAGTACCCCCACCTCATTTTCCACCTGCACCATTATCACCGTGTTGTCACGCCCATCCACTTTTTTCAGGTGTTCCATCAGAGCTGCAAATGCCCTGGCATCAGCCTTCCTGGATTCCAGTCCCAAAGGACTTACAGTCTCGGTAGCTTTGCCATTGTCAAGTATCACCCTGGGAAAGCGTGCAGGATCTTGTTTCACCCAGTCGGGCACATAATGGGATAGCCCATTTTTCCAGCTGCCAAACCACAACAACACAAGCCGCAGGTCATGTTCCCTAGCCTCACGGATCAATCCGTCGACCAGTGAAAAATCAAACTGCCCCTCCTCCGGCTCTGTCAGCTGCCAGGAAATCGCAGCCAGCACTGTATTCAGGTGCATATCTTTTAACTGTTGCCAGACAGGTTCCAGATATTCGAGATTGGAACTGCTGGAGTTGTGCAACTCGCCCCCCAGAATCAGAAAAGGTTTCTCTTCCACTATCAGCTGGGTTACGGCACCTCTTTTCTCCAATCGGGGCATATGCTGGCCAATGGCTTCATTCGTAAAAAAGGAAGCCAACAAGACGATCAGAGCAAAATATCTATTTTTCTGAAAGTAGAACATTGTTTTAATATTTAAAAACACCGAAAGTGAGTCATGAAGGCTCACTTTCGGTGTTGGTTTGAAAATTAGTAATTACTATTCTGATCCCAATCCAAATGAATATTCATCACTGATTGGGGGATTGGCAACAACATATCCCTGATTGTCGGATCCGATCCATTGTAGACTGTTACGTTTCCATACCAGTCTGAAAATGATTTCAGCCTCTGAACAAATACGGCCTCACCTTGTCTGACAAGGTCAAAGTAACGTTTCCCTTCTCCCAGGAACTCTTTGCGACGTTCATCCATCACATCCTGTAAGGTGGGATTGGATCCCAAAGCTTCTATCCCAGCTCGCAGGCGTACTTTGTCAACCCACTCTTTGGCATCCCCAGGACGTCCCACACCAATGAGTGCTTCAGCGTACAACAGATAAGCATCTGATACACGCAGAATCGGGAAATTAAGGGGATAATCGTTCCATGCTTTGATGGAGTTGTTGGTATTGTCCCGAACCAAATATTTGATCATTAGATATGGCTTCTCAATATAATTGGTAGCAGAATCGGCAGCAGTCGGATTTTCAGGTGGATTTTTCACATTCCAGTAACCTTTTGTGAAAAGCGGGAATTGTCCTCTGGCATCATCCTCATCAAGCATATCATTTATAATGACTGAATCCATTCGGAAATCCTGTCCCTGAGTTGTATAACCGGAATAGACCCACTCTGGAAACATTGTCTCAGAAGAAGAGCCTCCGCCGGTTGAGAATCCCGGCACAGATGAACCAAGACCCTGCCCCCCGGAAGAAAACTGTACAGAAAATAGATCCCATTTGTTCTCCTGTTCCAGATCAAAGATATCGGTATATTTTGGAGCAAAACGGCTTCCTATTGTATTGATGACAGGCGTCAAGATATCAACTGCTTTTTGATAGGCAGTTCCGTCGTTCAAAGGATAGCCAGCCATGGTAGCATATACATTAGCCAACAAAGTACGGGCCGCCCATGAACCTACTCTTCCGGCCTCTTTACCTGTGTAAAATTCATCAAGATGTTCAATAGCAAAGAGTAAATCTTTAACGATTTGATCATAAACATCACTTACCGGTTGACGTGCGGCATCCAACGCATCCTGTTTTTCGGTCGGTGTTAACAGAACCGGTTGAGGTCCCCAGGATCGAACGAGTTCAAAATAGGCATATGCCCGCAAGAAGCTGGCTTCAGCACGAAAACGGCTATAGGATTCATCTGATTTAGCCATGAGTGTATTCACATCTGCAATAATCGAATAGAAACGATTGTAAACTGTTGACACCAATCCTGTTTGCGAGTTTACCTGAAAACGGCGTACATCAGCCTGATCACGCTGGGCATTTGGTATTTGCGCCATGAACCAGTTATCAGAACGGCTTTCAGATAATTGGAGATAATAAAGAGCGGGGATATCTGTATACTGTGACAATCGTCCATAGATACCTATTACCGCTTGTTGCATTTCCAATTCGGTTTTGTAGAACTGATCCGCAGAATTATTCTCAACGGGATAGATATCCAGCACATCAGAGCAAGAGACTACCGTCAAGAGTGTGATCAATAATATTGATATATTTTTTTTCATGACTTATTCCTTTTTAAAATGTAACATTGATACCTGTAATAACTGTGCGAGCCAATGGGTATGCACCCCATTCAGAAGCAGCATTATCCTGTGTTGCTCCTTCAGGAGAGTATCCCGGGTAGTAATTGTCCCAAAGGTAGACATTGTCACATGACACATACAAACGAATATTGTTGACATATCTGTTGGGTTGCAATTTCCAGTTGTATCCAAATCGAATATTTTTGATCCGGATATATGTGGCATCATAGAGCCAGTTCGTATCATATTGATTGCCGCTTACCGTTGAGAAGAACCCGGGAGTTTTCCCGTCACCAGGTTCATCTTCGTTCCAATAGGCGTCATAGAGCCAGCGATCCATATACTGCCATCCGGGACCGTTGGTGGCACGGTTCCAACCACGCGATCCGGATGAGAGCAACTCACCCCCCTGACGTCCGTTCAGGAAAATCGACAAATCCCAGTTTTTAAAGGTAAAGGTGTTGGTGAGTCCCCATTCAAAATCGGGTTCATAACTACCCACCACATCTTTATCTGCTGCAGAGATGACTCCGTCACCAGTCTTATCCTTCCATTTGGTATCTCCCGGCCGTTGTCCCGGATAAATCGCAATTCCCTGTTTGGGAGTAGTTCCGTTTGCTTCAAAATCTGATGCACGTAACGTACGTTCTACCTCGTAGAGGTAATAAGAATTGATGGGATGCCCCACCCTTTGAATCAAAGCTTGTACAGTTGAGCCAAAAATGATATCGGCATTTCCTCCTGCAAGTTCAACAATTTTGTTGCGGTTAAACGAGAGATTCAACGCGGTTTCCCAGGAAAAATCGCCCCTGTCGATGTTAAATGAATTGAAGTCAAACTCCATCCCATGGTTACGCACCTTACCAATGTTATCCATCATATTGGTGAATCCGGTAATAGGAGATACAGGTGAATTCAACAACAGGTCAGAAGTCAACTTATAATAGTAATCAGCTGAAAAAGAAAACCTTCCGCGCATAAAACTCATATCCAATCCGATATTGGTAGATGAGGTAGACTCCCATCCCAGCATTGAGTTCGCAATATTTCCTATCACATATCCATTTGCCAACGCTTGGGATTCACCAATTGTATAATTGCGGGCAGTCATATTTGACATAAACGATGCATTTGAGATGCGGTCGTTACCTGCCAGACCCCAACTCACACGAAGTTTTGAGAGCCCCAGCCAATCGAGATCCTTCAGGAACTCCTCTTCGCTGAATTTCCAGGCACCCGAAATGGCAGGGAAATTACCCCAGCGATTGTCGGGTCCAAATTTTGATGAGCCGTCACGACGTAACGACAAGGTCAGAATATACATATCTTTCAATGTGTAATTTGCACGGCCAAAAAATGACATCATTGCATTTTCGCTGAATCCAATTTCATTGGAGTTGGTTGTTCTACCATAATCACGATTGAACACCCATGTCTTGTCATTCGGGAAGTCCGACTGTTGTTGACGGCTTCTGTGCACATTACTCTTTTCCTGTGAGAAACCAGCCATCAGATCAAAAGCATGATCCCCCCACACATTGCTGTAGTTGGCCACAGTCTGTACCAGTGTGTTGTTGTTGGTCCATGTCTGATAGGATGAACTGGATCGTTGACCGGGATACTCTGCCGTATTCCATGTTCTATTGATCCAGGTAGGCGAAAAGGAGCGATCGATCGCACTGAGGTAGTTCCAGGCATACATCCCATTCAAGGTAAGCCCTTTGGCCAGATTCAGTGTTACATCAACCGAGGAGTTCAATCGTACATTGCTTTCTTTTCTGGTTGGTCCTGATGCTTGAATGTAAGGGCTCACGTTGTTATCACCCGGGCCCCACATGCCGTAAAATTTATACTTGCTGGGGTCGGATGCATCATACTGACCTTCGGCCCATCCTGAGGGGTCAGCCCCTGCATATTTACCTGTACCAGCCAGTACCCAACCGGGGTAGCTCAATACACGAGCAACAGCCTGGTCTTTTCCATCAACATTTGTACCATTACTGATTCCATAGGAAGGTGCAAGATTGACACCCAACGAGATAAAATCATTTGCTTTCACATTTAATTTCACCCTGCCTGAATAACGGGTAAACGATGAACCGGGCACCAGCCCTTCCTGATCAAAGACACCACCTGAAATGGCATAACTGATTCTATCAGTGGCGCCGGCTATACTCAATTGGATATCACTTTGAGGAGCCGTTTGATAGAATGCATCCTGCCAGTCAATCGGTTCAATATTGTCTGTACCCCACCAGGGGTCATACAATCCGTATACTGCTTTGATGCTGTTTAATTTGCTCCGGTAATCAGGACTGTTCAGATCAGCCTGCGTCAGTCTGCCATCGTTAATAGCCTTCTGAATACGCATCTCCTGGCTATCACCCAGATTTCCGCCTTGAGAGTTCACCCACTGTCGGTCATACCATTTTTTGTTGAACGTGATCCATTCATCCGAAGAGAGCACATCTACCTTCCGTTCAAGATTTCCTACACCATAGTATGCATTGAAAGTGACTGTCGGAGGTCCGCTCTTTCCCCTTTTGGTTGAGATGAGCACAACACCATTGGAACCACGCGAACCATAAATAGCGGCAGAGGCAGCATCTTTTAACACATCAATTGACTCAATATCACTGGGGTTCACACCTTGTAAAGATTCAAGCGGAACACCATCAACCACATAGAGTGGACTTGAATCTCCGGTAATCGAAGCAGCACCACGTACACGTATCTCCAGATCGGCACCCGGCTTACCGGTGGCACTTCTCACAGATACTCCTGCCATCTGCCCCTGTAATGCATTCTCAATACGGGCAATGGGACGTTCAGCCATTTCTTTTGATGTAATTTTGGAGATTGAGCCAACTGTGTTCGCACGCTTTGTCGTACCATATCCGATTACCACAAGCTCATCCAAACTTTGAGTATCCTCAATTAATACCACCTGGATTACGTTTTTTCCGGCTACTGGGATGTCTTGTGGTATATACCCTAAAAACGAAACATGAAGCGTGGCGTCTTCCGGTACATTCTGTAAAACAAATTCACCTTGTGCATTTGTAACAGTTCCAATCGTTGTACCCTGTAAAAAGACACTGGCACCGGGAATGGAATACCCAGCTTCATCCAACACGTTACCTGAAACTGTCTTTGTCTGAGCATTCAGCGCTACCGTACAGAATAAAAAAAACATGGATAAGAATCCGGTGAAGAAAGATTCGGACTTGATCTTTTTTCCTCTCGTTAGTTGTTTTTTCATTTCATTTAAATTATTGATTTTGTTTTAAAATGAGCCAATAGAAAGATTAATTAAACTGAGATGAATCAGATGTCTTAAACAGGTTATCTGTTTTTACCGGATAAGTACCATTCATGGGATGGTTATTGTAATGCTAAAACATCAACTGACAGATCTAATTAAAGTTCATTAGCAGTTCAAGTTTGCAAATATAAAAAAATCAAAATGAGATAACACTTTGTTTTTTGTCATATAAACTGTGAGAAATGATATTCGGAGTGAATCTCTATGCATATTTATTCTACAGCCACATCCCAGACGTTGGCCAAACTTGATGTTCCTTCGGCACCTTCTATTGTCAGCACTACGATGTACTTGCCGGCTTGGCGATAACGGTGTACCGGGTTTTGTTGGTCTGAATTGGTTCCATCACCAAAATCCCAATGCCATGAGGTGATCTCTCCCCTGCTCTGATCCCTGAATGTAACCATTCTCTCTGACGGATCCACAATCAGGAAAGACCAGTCAGCTTCAAAGTTCTTTTGGTATTTCTCATCGAGTGGCATCAAGGTGAAAATGGTTCCCAGGCTTGCGTTTCCATACATCTTATGATGCTTCGACAAGTTCCAGAACCCCTTCTTACTGGTATCATCCACATCATCGTAGTCGATCACAGCCCAGGTCAGTCCAATCTTCTTGTGATCCTTCAGCACTGACTGAACTGCTCTTTCGGGACCCTCACGACCGGCATAATCGAAAGGTGTGATCCAGAACTCGGCGATTAGTTTTCCGGATTCACCCGGTTGAAAATCGTAGGAGTAGGCTATATTGGCATAGGGTAGCTCCCTGATCCAGGGCTGAGATCCCCAGACCAGAGCCCACTCTTTTCCGACTGCAGGGGTGAAAATATGATAATTCTGTGCATGTACTCCATGGAAGTCAAAATACCTCGCACTCCAGTCGATGCTCTGAAGCGGATGCAGTTCGTCAATCAATGGGCCACCCGAGAGGTCACCATCAACCACAATCTCAAAGATATCATTGTGAAGTCCGGGATCGGTGAAATCCCAATAGTCGTCATAGGCTTCGTAGAGGAAATAGAGTCTGTTGAGTCCCTTCACCCACGCCACCCTCACCTTCACATCCAGGTTTTGGGAATCAGGTTCGGGATACTTCCCCGAGTCATCCCACAGCTGGTCTGTCCCCACAATATATTCGTCGGGGAACTCCGACCAGTCGTCAGTGTTACCGTCGATACGTGGGATCATGTCGGGAGGGAACTGGTAAATTTTGTATCCCCGGTCCTCCTGTGCCATAAGCTGTGTCACCAGCAACAGCCCGATGAAAGAGAGAATAAAAGCTCTTATATGCATAAATACCCTTATTTTTTCAACCATTTCTCAGGCACCGGAACAATACAAATATCCATTGCACGATCATCCTCTGAGATCATAGCCGACTGGATTTGAATTTTCGTGCCGTCGGGACTGAACGTTGGATGCACGTGATCAGCGGCTGTGGTCTTGTGACCGGCCGTCAACAGCATCATTTCGTTGGTCTCCCGATTGATCAGATAGAGTTCACGTGCAAAGTTATCACCCACCGCAAAACGTTTATCAGCAGAGCCGTGGACATGCCAGAATCCACTTCCATAAGGGATCTGACCTGCAATTGTCATCTCCCGTGTACGGATGTTCACGATTCCCAGTCCGGTAGGCTTCTCACGTGTACCCGAAGGACCCCATGTTGCCTCCTGACCGGGATTGGCACCTTTCACATCCGTACCTTGCGGTCTGTTTTCATCTTCGACTCCCGGAATGGGGCGATGTCCCATGATGGCGAACGCCACCTCATCGGGGGAGATCACGGCTTCATGGGTAATCCATTCATATTCCGACTCGGGATAGAGCGGGCGTAAGCCAGTGCCGTCCGCATTGACGATCCAAGTACGTTGAGGAGACTTGCCACCGGTTTCCCAGCAGAAGAGAATCTGTCCGGGCACCCATGGATTTGTCTGGATGTGTCCCACCTGGAATGGAACGGACACCACATACTTTGTTTCTCCTGTTAAAATATTCATTCCGGCGATACCGGCAGGGCCGGCTCCCATATTGCGGGGGCCAAACGGTTTGGCGATCTCGGTCCCTTCTGGGAGATGCTTCATGGCTTTCTCCCTCCCCACACGAAACCAAACCCACTCTTCACTCCCGTCGAGTGCCATATCTCCTCCGGCCTGCATCTCAGGTGGTGTGATACCGCAGATCCGTTCATATGCAGTGGCCGGTTTCAGCATACCAAATTTTGAATCGGCAAAGAGCATTGCCAGGTCGGTCTCAACCACTTCAATAGCTCCTTTCGCTGCATTATTACCACGCGGATGACGCATATAATAAAGTTTCATCGATTTTCTGGCCACACTCAGCATACCGGAAAAACCGCCCTCGGTAACCTGAACCATTTCACCGGTTTTTTCATGAACAGCCATTGCCTCTCCCGGCACACGTTGCGAATGAAAGATCAGCCATTCTCCATCAGAGGTCCACTGGTTGTGTGTCGGATAGATCTTTCTTTCACCTGTAGGGCTACTGGTCAGGAAGACCAGATCTACGCCTGTCACAGGATCCCTGACAACTTTTCTCTCTGATGGAAAACGGGTTCCTATCTGTGCCTGGAGAGACAATCCAAACATTAGGTACTGGATCACGACAACAAGTAAAATAATTCTTTTCATAGTGCAAATTTATTAGATGAATACATAATTTCTTCACGTTTAGATTCAATATTAATTGATCGATTAATTAACTTTTGATCGAGCTATTCCGGGTTTGGCTGCATCACCCGCTAATCCCTCTATGTCCAATACACTCACATCATGAGCCTCCAACAAATGAGAGAAATATACAGGAGAATTCTCTCCCCACTTCAATGAACTATTGCGAATGCACAACTGATCTGCATATCGAATGTAATATCCCGGAGTGCTATGTATTTCAATCTCATCGTATGCAGTTGTAGGACGATTGTCATAGCTTCCGCCTTGATACTTGGTCCAACGATTTAGCGTTAAATCAACCTGGTCGAACCAAACCTGCTGAATCCGACTATCTTTTGAACCGTTGATACGTATGCTGTTTTCAGCTGTACCGTTTACATTCTCAACTCTTACATTGCTGATCTTCCCAATAGGACTTCCGGTATTTCTGGGAATAGCAGTGAAGGAGATTGCCTCTCCCCGTCCCCACCATGGATCTGAATGATAACATGAGGTGAAACTGATATCGCGGAAAGTGATGTTCTCCACATTGCCCTCATCTCTCAATTGAATGGTGAGTCCGCGACAGCAACTCTTTATTTTACAACGTTCAAACAAAATGTTGAAAATATCCTGTGTAGTTTCCGTTCCAATCTTCAAGCCGGAGTCTTGTGTTTCCAAAACATAATCATGTAACCAAATGTTGGATGAGGGTCCATAATCACTCTCCTGACGTGTTGTTTTTACCACAATAGCATCATCCCCGCATGCGATGTAACAGTTTCTAATCTCCACATTTCTGCAGTGATCTGGGTCGATACCGTCACAGTTGGGGACATCTAGTTGATTCCGGATATGAATCGCATCTATCAAAACGTTTTCACATCCTAACATATGCAAACTCCAACTGGGTGCTCTTTTAATGGTAATGTTACTGATGTGTAGATTGGAGCAACCAGTTAGAATAAGCAACCGAGGACGCCATTTTTTGGGGATCCACCATTTGTTCTCCTCTTCATAGTATTCCATGAATTCCATTGCTCTACCATAGATGATACCGTTACCGGAGATGGTCAGGTAATGGGCATCATTGGCTACGATAACCGCATCACCTGCATAATCCTCCTGATGGGTGCTGACCAAGAGGCAGGCACCCTCCTCTATTCGGAACTCCATATCACTTTCCAGCTCGAGGGTACCAGTTAAAAACTGATATCCTCCAGGTATCAGCACCATTGCTTGGTTTCCAACAGCTGTTGCTGCATCAATAGCCGACTGAATCGCTTCAGTATCATTTGTGATGCTATCACCTTTTGCACCGTAATCTAACACATTATATACCTGCGACTTGGATTTCATTCCGCAACCAAAAGCAAGTATGAGTGACATGAGGAGCCATACTTCTGTTGATTTAAAAATTTTCAAGATTTGATGTATCATCCTGACAATTATTTCAATTTGAATATTTCCACATCATCTACAATCTGACGTGACCAGGTGGTACGAATACCGAAATATCCACTCTTCAAAGGCTCCTCATCTTCAAAGTGGAAAAACTCACAATCATCCACAAACAGCTTAGTAACGCCATCTTTAACTACAATCTCTATTTGGTAGGTATGGTTTGCTTTGAGTAGATAGGGCTCTTCAGTGAAATCGCGTATCAGTACCCGGTTCCCATTTCCGGTATATTTTCGGAAACGGGTTGTTTTATTGTAGTTGCCTCCAATCCCGGCATAATACATCAACAAGGAGTCATACTCCGCAAATGATCCTTCTCGAGAAAAGAGACTGGGATTACTAGGATCAACAGCCATCCAGAACTGATTCATGTCGGAGAGTCGATCATTCGGTCCCTCTTCCAACACAACCCTCCGTTTATAGCGGATGAGTATGTTTCCCGAAAGTTCCCGGTTCAACCAGAGTGTAACACCACGATCGGTATCAATCACCAGTTGATTATCAACTATTCCGATGTTGACTGTAGAATCGGGCACCACCTCCGTGATCCAATTATCCAAAGCACCATTGAAGTGATCCTGAAAGATAGATGTTTCAATCTCATAATCCACTTTCTGCTTGTTGTCACATCGCCCCATAACGGTTGTTAATATCAGGAGAATCATTGCGACATTCAGTTTTGCATGTAAATGAGTTTTTTGTTCTGCTCTATTCATGTTTCATATGAAAACGTTCATGTTTTTCCGGTAAGTGATCCCCAACCATTTCAAGTAATTGAATGGCATTCAGGCACCATTGAGCCGTATTATTCGTGGAAACAC
Source organism: Dysgonomonadaceae bacterium zrk40 (assembly GCA_016916535.1). Classification (NCBI taxonomy): domain Bacteria; kingdom Pseudomonadati; phylum Bacteroidota; class Bacteroidia; order Bacteroidales; family Dysgonomonadaceae; species Dysgonomonadaceae bacterium zrk40. The sequence goes on along the minus strand of CP070276.1, from coordinate 2,590,037 downwards.
CTTCAACCTCATATACCGGTTCAAGAGTTTCAATGTTGTCAAAGAGTTTTTGATTAAAATGTGTCTGGGTACCGAGAAAATCATTCCATGCACGATTGGCCCACACATCAGATCCAGTTTTGTATGCAAAATAGGCCGGTAAACGTGCATACCAATGCCCCGGATCACCCAACTTCACAGAGACTCCAAACTCACGATAAACATCCTCCTCCGGAGCACCATATAAACGGGTAAACTGCATCCACATGCGGGTCCAATTGGCATCGCCGAGAAGATCGGTCAATTCGTATGCCATTTCAGGGCCTCCCATTAATACTGACAAGTGTGAGTGACCAACATGCTCCGGCTCCAATTGATACAGTTTAAAGTTCTCGGGATCATAACCCATAGCCGCCCCCTTGCCCGAAAAGAGGCCAAAGGGCATCTTTGCTAGGCTCCTCACACCTGTCATGATTCTATCGCGCCATTCAGGATCCCCAGTTCTTTCCCACTCGATCATCCAATTGCCTATCAATGCAAGCCAGTCTGGTCCCATTCTTGCATGCGTAGGATAGTCGCTTTTTTCAAGGATTAATCTCAGGGGATCAATTTTGCCTATTGCATCATTTGATGCTTCAGCAACAAAACGCATAAGATCACCAGTCCTTTCATCAGTCGTCAGATAATAATAAAAGCGTCCCAACAAAGCCTGGGCAATTCGGACCTCCTTTGACCCACAACCCCAGTGACGTACATTGTGTCTTGACCCAAGTCCGGCAAAGCGGCCCAAATGATAAACATCCACTTCACCGGTATGTCGCGTCATTGCTTCAGCCATCCTGAATATATCGGCACGATTGCTACGCAAGAAGCTGTACCATAGCCACAAATTTGGCATTAACTCAGTATTATCCCATGCATATCCGCCAATATCATACCGCCAAACGTGACGCTCAGGATCATAAGCATGCATCACATCTCCATAGTTCCAGAAACCATACCATCGTCTCTGATCCACCTCTTTTTGATAATATTCGATAGCTTTGTCCAGTTGATCTTCTATCCAGACTTTTCCGGGTGAACTCCTATCAGGTAAACTCCATATCCCAAATGCATGCACCTTATGGTAGTATTCAGGTGTGGCCACCAGCAAGGGTGGTTCAGAAGCCATTTCAGTGAGACCGGCAAGGACATTGTGATCAGGAATATGGTTAGTTGCATAAAGAAGGAGCTCACTTGTCCTTCCTACTCCGGTGGCTGTACTGAATCCCGGTTGCACATCTTCGTAGCTTGCAATTAAATCATGTCCCCAAGGAATGGTATCGTAATGACGCATGTCCATAGGTTGGGCATCTGGAGCCCACAGCCAGGCAGTCATTTGGGCAGACTCGCTACGGGCATTCCTTATTTCAAGTGAAGAGGGGTAGGATTTCCAGAAATCCCGCAATGAGATTGCGAGTCCACCGGTGATACCTCCTACAAAAGCCAAACCTTCTGCACGTTTACCTGCACCTGCCTCCAACCAGGCACTGGCAGGTGTTGTTCTTTTCTCCAGCGTAAATCCGTCGGAACTGAGCTGATTGAGTTTGAAATCGCTCCATGATGCCCAGTGTTTCAACAGGTGCTGTTGCAAAGAATCAAAATGGGGGCGTTGAGCTATCGGTTTACCCTGAAGTTGTTTTTCATACAAATTCTCAGTTCTTGACAATGGGATACGTCCGGTGAGTGGTTGTAACGGTTCATCCCACAGACGCCCTTTCTCTCCGGCAAAACGAACATGCCTATTATATAATTCATTGTTTAATGGAACATTAAAACGCACACCCAACCCCCTGATAAAATCCTTTTCCTGGTTACCGTCATAAATGATGGAATGAACCATTCTGATTGTTTGCATCCCACCGTAGAAATAGAAACGAACCACGAAAGGGAGCCAACTCCTCTTATCGGTGATTGATTTGTGGTATCCCTCTACCTTAATTACTGCTCGTACCGGACCTGATTGTTCTACTGTTACCTTGTCAACTTTTCCAACAAATTTGGTGATTTCAGGTTGAGGGCCATACTCTCCTGCCACACCTTCCTGCAGGAGACAAACCAACTCACCTCCGGTTGAGATTATCTCATTACCTACAGTGATAGATTGTATAAGCTTATCTCCCTTTGTGGGAATGTGACAGACAAACGCTCCTGTGTTAACCCTGATCATATCATCCGATTCCTCAAGAGAAACATTTAATTGGTTTTTGCTTTCCAATGCTATCGAGGCAGGCTCCAATAAAAATCCATTCTCCGAATGTTTATCCACAACCGTACTGAATCCAACCCATTTCAATGATCCATCGGGCCAGTAGGCCATTGGCCAACTTTGCAAGGGAAGAGATTCCTCTGCCTGACCCTTAAGTGTGAACTGCTGATCTTTTTGAAAAATTCCTTTTGGGAATGGGACTCCCCAGCTCACTCCAGTTGCAAGTGGAGGGGTCTCTGCTCCCATCCAGCTCAGCTGGATTCGTTGTGGTTCACTGCCTGCTTGCGTAGAGTAAGTAAAAGAAAAGAAGAGTAACAAAGCCGTCAACCTCAGAAAAGAGTGATCTAATGATTGTAATAATTTCATATGAGTGATCAGTTTATTATAAACAGAATGAGTGATTTCCTCCTAAAAACATTTCAGGTGTTAGATCATAAAAGAATGTTATTAAAAAAATGAATATCTCCCATCCTGCTATAATGATATAGCAGGATGGGAAACAAATAACACTTTTGAGATTAATTATAACCCGTATTCTGTTTCAGATTAGGATTTGCATCTAAAGCCGATTGTGGAATAGGAAAGATGTTTCTGAACTCTTCTGATGCATCTTTGAACTCCCAGGAAGAGGTAAACTTCCCAAAACGAATTAGGTCTCTACGCCGTTGCATTTCAAAAGTCAGTTCTCTACCCCGTTCATCGAGGATGTCATCGAGGGTAACAGATTCCATTGGTGTAGCATTGCTCCGCTGGCGGATTAGATTTACTAGGGGCAAAGCCTTGTCGAACTGACCTTTTCGTGCATAAGCCTCTGCTTTCAACAGAAACATTTCAGAATAGCGCAAAAAGGCGATATCATTCCCAGCATTACCTCCGTTGGTATTGGGATCGAGCCCCCATTTGATCCATTTGATGCCGGCATTCATGGGTTGATTGCGGATGCCAGTAGCCGGAATGATCTCATATGGTACCGGACCTATTGCAGATTTTCCTTCTACATATAAGACTGAGTTACCATCCGGCACAACACGTTCAACCATTACAACATCTCCATTGCGTGGATCGATTAAAGGACCGTGTCCCAAGAACATCCTTTTCCTGATATCCTCGTCTTCAAACAGATTGTAAACCGATTCACGCGTTTGGAAACCATTCTGAGGTGTATAGGGTAACCCAAACAATCCACCACTGATTCCAGGAAGAACTTTCTGTACCAAAGGATGCCCCACTCCACCCGGAATCTTCGGTGTGTAAACACCTCCAAAGATAAATTCCGAGTTTTCCTCGTTGTTATGTACGAAATTGTCGAAATAATTGTCTAGCATCTCATAGGCGCCAGAGTTGATCACTAGATCACAATAGGTAATTACGTCATCGTTGTATGGTGTTCCGGTGTAAATCTCTCCATTCATGTAAATCACAGCCATCAGTGCATAAACAGCCTCACGAGTAAGACGTCCGTAATAATCACTTCCAACGTCGTTCTGTGATGGTAAATCGGGAGCTGCGGCTTCCAATTCCTTAATTACAAAGTCAAACACCTCGCTGCGTGTATTTTGTTTTGGCAGATCCTTGGGATTTACCTTTTCTTCTGTGAAGATAGGCACATTACCAAAAAAATCCATCAAAAAGAAATAGGCGTACGCACGTAAAGCACGTAGTTCAGCCTTTGGAGCTTCCAGACCCTCAATCCCAGATCTCTCAAGGGAAGCCAACAAAGCGTTGGTTCTGCCAACAGTTCCGAAAAATGAATTCCAGCTGGTACCCAAGTAAGAGTGATCGGCATCCCATTTATGTTCAGTGAGTTGTTCATAGTTGTCACCTGACCACCAACCCTGAATTTTACCGGTTACCAGCACCTGGTCAGCCGGACATTCCATGCATCTGTACTCAACTCCCATTCCGGTAATTGTAGCAAAATTTCTGTAAATACCTGACAAGGATGAGAGGATCTGTGTTTCACCCTGATAATATGTTTCAGCTACATATTCCGAATAGACATCTTCGTCCAACGAACAACTTTGCAACATACCGATAGAAATCATCAGCAATGCAAAAGGATAAATGATATATGTTTTTATTTTCATAACTTTATAATTGAATAATTTGAACGATTCAGATTAAAATGTGATGCTCGCGCCGACCATGAAAACCCTTGGTCTGGGATAAGCCAAATAGTCAATTCCGATAGGAGCGGTACCTCCCCTGTTCGTATTGGTACGAACCTCCGGATCAAAGCCAGTATACTTGGTGAATACCAGCATATTCTGTCCAGTTACATACATCCTAGCATTGGAAATAAATGAGATGTTTTCTACATTAAAATTATAACCAATACTCACGTTGTCAAGGCGCAAAAAGCTGCCATCTTCAATCCATCGTGAAGAAAACTGAGCTTGCTGATCGTGCGAAACGCCACTATCCACAGCATATCTGAGAACATTGATCCCTGGAGTAGGTTTGGTGTAAGAGAACTCAGCCCCAGTGTTGTTAAAGACATCATTGCCCAACATCCCGTAGAACGTAAAAGATGCATCAAATCTTTTCCATACAAATGAGTTTGTTAGACCCATTGTTAAATCAGGATTGGCGTCGCCGATCACCACATCATCAGGACCTGTAAAGCCATCTTCATCCAGCAGTATCTCCATCCCGTTCTCATCCAGGCCTAAAAATTTATTCCCATAGAAAGTACCGATTGGCAGTCCAGGTTTGATAATCTGTACACTGCCATCGTGGTTTAGCAGTCCCGAAGGGTTAGCCGTGTTGATTTCGTCACGGGAGAACTGCTCGTTGGAAAGTGCGATCACCTCATTCTTGTTGTGTCCAATGTTCAGGTTTGCATTCCATTGAAAATCGCGGGTGCTGACCAGTGCACCATCAATAGAGAACTCAATACCTCTGTTCTCTACCTGCCCCACATTCGCCCATTGGCTGTTCACGACGGAAGGTGCAACTGTAGAAAACTGTAACAGGAGGTCGTTTGTGTTCTTTTTATACACATCGACAGATCCTGTAAAACGGCCATTGAGTATTCCCCAATCCAGTCCAAGGTTAATCTGGGTTGTTTCTTCCCATTTCAAATCAGGATTGGCATAATTGCTGGGCAAAACACTGGGAATTGCAATTCCACCCAAGACATACGAGGAAGAGCCCAACACAGAAAGCTGTTCACGGTACAAGTTGTTAGGTATCTCTTGGTTACCTGTCACCCCGTAACCCAAACGAAGTTTTAGATTGGAGAAGATATCGCTTTTAAAGAATGGCTCATTGTTAATGTTCCATGCCAACGCTCCAGAGGGGAATAAACCCCAGCGATAATTTTTCCCGAAGCGGCTTGAACCATCGTTTCGAAGCGTGAGAGTCACCAGATAGCGATTCTTGATGTTCAGGTTTACTCTTCCATAAACAGAGCTAAGCCGGTTGGCACTTTTGTAGGAGGTGTTGGAAAGAATATTCCCCGATTGCATTAGGTTCCACGTGGTAGCATCAGATACAAACTGATTTCCCTGTGTAAAGGTATTCTGGTTTATGTATCTGTAGAATGAATATCCCAATAAGGCGTTGATGTTGGAATCTTCAAAGATATCTTGCACGAAATTTAGATTTGACTCCATCGTATTGCTAAAATTCTTCAGCTTACTGATGGAAGCTCTTCCTTTTTCAGCCTCTCCAAGCGGATGAGTTGATGGCACGTGAATGTACCTCTCAACATCTTCCATGGTATGTCCGAGGTTGAGAGTGAAACTCAGGGGGGCTAGGATCTGGTAAGTCAATGAGGCGCTCCCGATAAAATTATTGGTATGACTCTCGTCGGTAACTTCTTTCCAAGAAACAGGATTCACACGCAACTCACCAATCTGGTAATAACTACCGTCATCATTGAATATTGGTAAAGTAGGAGCCCATCGCAAAGCATCCTTAAGGATATTTCCCCCTTCATTGTTAGAGTTGGAACCTACGGGGGTATCATCGTTGTCAATTCTGGCAAAAGAGAGATTTAATGCTAGTGTCAGCTTATCATTCAATGCTTTGTGATTGGCGTTGAATCTAGCCGTATATTTATCAAGCTTTGAGGAAAGGATGATTCCTTCCTGACTACTATAACCCACTGAAACACGGTAATTACTGTTCGCCGATCCGCCTCCAAAAGCAATGTTGTGATTCTGGCTAATCGCTGTACGAAAAACCGCATCCTGCCAATCAGTATTCGCTTCCTCATCAGGGAAAGGAAAATCATTGTCTTGTGCGTATGAGCGGTATTCATCCACATTCATCATATCGAGTTTCTTCCGAATGGTTGAAACACCGAAATAGCCATCATAGGTGAGCAACTCTCCTGTTCCCTTTTTGCTTTTGGTAGTGATCAATATCACACCATTGGCACCACGAGACCCATATATAGCTGTTGCTGAAGCATCTTTCAACACATCAATCGACTCAATATCTGAGGGATTAATCGTGTTTAATGGATTAAACCCTTCCGATGAAAAAGGGGAGTTTCCTTGTTGTCCGGTCACATCCACATGCAGGTGGGCTGAGTTAAATTGCATAGGAATTCCATCGATCACATACAACGGATCATTCCCCGCTGAGATCGAACTTGTTCCTCTGACTCGAACGGTTGAGGCAGCACCTGGACGACCACTGCTTTGTACAATGTTCACCCCTGCGATTTTTCCCTGAATCAATTGTTCAGGAGCAATGGTGACTCCCACATTGAAATCTTTACTCTTTACTGAGCTCATAGCACCGGTAATGTCACGTTTGCGTGTCACACCATATCCGATAGCGACAACCTCATCCAAGCCTATGGACTCTTCTTCCAGCACCGCATCAATCACCGTTCTATCCGCAACGGGAATCTCTTGAGTGGCATATCCAATAAAAGATATTCTCAATAGCGCGTTATTTGGTACATTACCCAACGTATAATTACCGTCAATATCTGTTGTTGTTCCATGAGTTGTCCCTACCACAATTATGGTTGCACCAATAACCGGATCACCATAATTGTCTATAACATTCCCTGAAATAGTCTTCGTTTGGGCAAAAAGAACTCCAGGCAATGAAAACATAAGAAACACAACAAGAATTTGAAAAATAAATCTTGCTGGCCGTTGTGACAGAATACACATTTTTTCATTTTTTTTCATTACATCACAATTAAAGGTTAGAAACTTGTTAAACTTCTCAGAAATTTAGATACTTTTTTATCAAGATTATTAATAATTGATATTTGATTGGTATTAAATGATTCGATATTTATTTCTGAATTAAAAAAAAAGATAAAATCGGTTTTATTATCAAAGAGCAATTTTGGAAAGGGGACTTTGAGTAAAAAGATTCAAAAACGATATGCAAAAATAAAGTGCTAATTTTTGTCATAACTATAAAATATGATTTAAATACTATGCTAATTGACATATTAATTTCATTTGTATATTTCATTTATATTAAACCACAAATGTCCGATTTAATTTTCCCAAAGTGACAAGTATGGATAATCAGACAGTTTATTGAAATTACTATTGCCACTAAAGAGTTCTTTGATATTTGATTTATCAAATAAAGCCAGCCATAAAGTCTGAGTGAAAGTATACAATCTTACAGTGATATCCAGTTTCTTTTTAGCAGAAGTCACGAGAAAATAAGTGCAGATAGTGTAAGCTACCCCTTTTTGTAACCTGTCTTTAACTGAAAACGGTTGGCTCTTTTGTGAGTCAACCGTTTTCAGTTAAAGACACTTACAATATGTTATTTATATTTCCTCAAATTATATTTGCTGCGTATACTAAATCACAATCTCCACATTAATTTCTAATCAGCAAGTAAATTTTTCATCTCAACTAAAGATCTCAAACGACAAGCAGTTGATATTTTTTGATTGTTTACAAAAACCACTGGAATATAATTATCATTTTACACATCTATTAAATCATTTTTTACAGTTACAAATTTCTTTTTAGGTTTAATTTTGAAATTGTATTAATAAGCCTGAATTTATTTTACAATTGATGTTGGAAAAACTTGTTTGAGAGTGATGCACATTCATCCCGATTCCAGCCAATAGCATTTTCATTTTATAACGTCAGGAATCTTGATTAAAAGGGTAGTTGAAATTTGAGGCGTAAACCATACAAAAGGAATAATACATAATAACCTTTTCAAAACAAATAAATTTCACTTCAATGAAAAACAAAGCAAATCCTATCTCCAGGAGAAAGTTCCTGGCTGTCTCCGGAGCCATCGCCGGAACTACCATCGTGAACCCGGCTTCAAACATCCTTGCAGCCAACATGGGCAGCAACAGTATCAACAACAAGAAAACAAGGCTGGCCATTGTCGGCCTCGGCATCAGGGGCACCAGCATGTGGGGCAGCAGCCTCACGAAAGAGTATGGCAAACAGATTGAGTTCGTGGGCCTCTGTGACCATAACCCCGGCAGGCTGGCACTGGGAAAGCAGCTGATTGGTACCGACTGCCCCACCTTCGACGACTTCGAACAGATGATGCGCGAGACCAAACCCGACCAGCTGATCGTCACAACCGACGATGACACGCACGACCACTTCATCGTAAAAGGGATGGAGATGGGCGCCGACATCATCTGCGAGAAGCCGATGGCCATAGACGAGCAGAAGATACAACGAATCATCGACGCCGAGAAGAGAACAGGCAAGCAGTGCAGGATCACCTTCAATTACCGCTACTCACCCCACCGCGCAAAGATGTGGGAGATTCTCCAGTCAGGTGAAATCGGAGAGCTCACCTCGGTCGACTTCCACTGGTACCTCGACACCTCACATGGCGCAGACTATTTCCGCCGCTGGCACCGCCTGATGGAAAAAGGGGGATCGCTTTGGGTTCACAAGGCCAGCCACCACTTCGACCTGCTCAACTGGTGGATTGGCAGCGACCCGGAGAGCGTCTACGCCCTGGGCGACCTGGAGTTCTACGGCAAGAATGGGCCCTTCCGTGCCGACAACTGCCGCAGCTGCCCCCACACCAAAGAGTGTAAGTTCTACTTCGACATCATGCGCAGTGAACATCTCAAGCGACTCTATGTGGAGAATGAGAAATATGATGGTTATCACCGCGACGGATGTGTCTTCCGAAACGATGTCAACATCTACGACAAGATGGCCGCCACCATCAAGTACATGAACGGCGTGCAGGTGGCCTACTCGCTCACCACCTACTCGCCCTACGAGGGGTATCGAATCGCCTTCAACGGTACCAAGGGCAGGATGGATGCCTGGATACAGGAGTCCAACCCCACCACCGATGCCAACTACGACGAGATCGTGGTCTCGAAGAACTTCGGGAAGAGAGAGTATCACCACATCCCGCAGGGCAGTGGCCACGGCGGTGGCGACAAGCTGCTCAAAGACCAGATCTTCATCCCCGGAACACCCGACCCGCTACGGCAGGCCGCGGGCGTACGCGACGGCTCACTGGCCTGCCTGGTGGGCATCGCCGCCAGGAAGAGTATCGCCACGGGCGAAACGGTGATGATCAGGGATCTTACATCCCTGCAGCCCATGGTGAAGAAAGCGTAACAAACACTTACAACTATTGCCAGACACTCATTTGAGGTACTCGGCACATTACCATGAACAGAATTAAATATACAATTGAAATACATGAATTTAAACGCTTATTAAAAATCATTATGATAAAATTGACCTTTTCTTCGAAAACTCTCATTTTACTGCTATGCCTATTGTCTTATGTAACAATAGCAACAGCACAGGAAAGCACAGTCAGTGGCAAGGTGACAGATGAACTGGGAGAGCCGATGATTGGAGTGACCGTGCAGGTTGAAAATAATTCAATCGGTACGGTAACCGATTTTAATGGTAATTACACATTGAGGGTTCCCGGACCCGATGTGAACATTGTCTTTTCTTTTGTTGGCTATGATTCGCAGACTATTCCGCTCGCAAACAGAAACCGAATTGATGTGATCATGACCGAAAACGTAACCTTGATGGAGGAGCTGATTGTAATTGGTTACGGTACCGTTACCAAAAGATCGCTCTCCACAGCTGTCGCAACTGTTGAAGGAGACAAGGTAGCAGACATGCCAACAGGGGACCTTGCACAAAGTCTTGTAGGACTTAGCTCAGGGGTAACCTTTCAGCAGATCAGCGGTCAACCTGGTGAATCACCTGCGATTCGTATCAGGGGCAACGGATCCATCAACAGTGGGAACGATCCACTTTATGTGATTGATGGTTATCCCACCACCTCCAGCAGCGATTTCGCGAACATCAACCCACAGGATGTGGAAAGCATCCAGATCCTGAAAGATGCTGCTTCATCGGCTATATACGGATCACGTGCAGGAAACGGGGTAATCATCGTAACCACCAAAAAAGGAAAGGAGGGAAAACCGGAAATCCGCCTCAATGCACAGATGGGTGTAAGCCAGCCTTCCACCTATGTAGATGTATTGGGCAGGGATGATTATTTGGAAATGGTGATTGAAGCAAGGACCAACAACGGAACAATCAACAACTTCCCTGCACTCCAGGATCTCTGGAACAAACGCAGTACCTTACCCGATAACAACTGGCAAAAAGATATTTTCCGAAACGCCCTCAACCATAGAACAAGCGTCTCGGTAACCGGTGGAACGGAAAAGGTGAAATACAATTTTTCTGCCATGTATCTCAATGAAGATGGCATATTGTTGAACTCTTACAACAAAAGAATCAGTCTGAAGGGTGGCTTTGAAGCCCTCTTGACAGACAAGATAAAGCTGGGAGTCAGTTTCTCTCCTACCTACAACCATACCCGTGCACAGAGTCCTTCAGGCGGGAATACCGAAGATGTGACAGGTGTTGTTGCCGAAGCACTCACCTTCCCCCCCCTTTTCACACCCTATGTAGAGAACGGTGATTATTTCCAAGTGGCACAACATGGCGGAGGAAAGAATGGTTACCCCAACTACGGGTTCAACACGCAGATCAGAAATCCGGTTGCCAACCTGATGGAAAACTTTGACAACAGATGGTCTTTTCGCTCACTGAATAATGCATTTCTTGAGTTCAGACCAATTGAGGGACTGGTCATCCGCTCCAGTGTTGATCTGATGATCAACTCCTACAAGCGGGATAACTACCGGACCGCTTACCTGCTTGGCAATAGCTATACGGGAAATAAATCGACACCCAACTTCAACACAATTGACGGTTACCGATCTTCTCTCATAGCTTACGACTTGTACTCATCTACGACTGCCACATACGGATGGTCGATCGACGAGAGTCACAACTTCACCGCTCTGCTCGGTTATGACGCTGAATATTTCAACACGTTTGATGTGCGTCAGGATGACCGTACCGACAGCGACTATCCCATTGCATACACCCAGACCAATATCACCAACGTAAATGGAGCAAACCTCTGGAACGGCTCCTCAACTGTGGGCGAATATGCGTTTGATGCAGTATTCGGTCGCCTCAACTACGACTACAACCAGAAATATGTTGCCTCTGCTTCTCTCCGGCGCGACCGTTCCAGTAAATTCGGACCCGGCAAACGTGCGGGTATCTTCTACTCAGGATCGGCAGCCTGGAATATTTCTGAAGAGGAGTGGGGTAAGAGTGACTGGCTGACCAACTCAAAGATCAGACTGAGCTACGGTCTTACAGGCAATGATCAGATTGGTGATTACTACTCATGGATGGCGTCCCTTGGTAGCTCCAACCAGGTGGTATTTGGCACCGGTGATAACATGATGACACGCACAGCTTACTATCCGAACGGCTACTCCAATCCATACCTGGGATGGGAAACCAACAGTCAGTGGGACCTGGGTATCGATCTAGGATTCTTCAATCGCTTCGGCCTTACCGTAGATCTCTATCGCAGGGTTAGTGAAGTGGTGATGTCAATGTCTATCCCCAACTTCAATGGCATATCCTCATCCATCATGTCCAACTCGGGAGAAATAGAAAACAAGGGCTTTGAAGCGCAACTGACCGCTCCCATCCTTACCGGCGACTTTAAATGGACTGCAACCCTCAACGGATCCAAGAACATCAACAAGATCCTCACACTCGCCAACGGACAGTCGCAGCTTTCCAACCAGAGCGCAGGAACAAAGTGGGGAAATGTGATCCGAAACTACGTGGGGAGACCGATGGGTGACATGTACATGCTCAAGGTAATCGGCACCTTTAACAATTCAGATGATGTCAAAAACAATCCCAATTTCGGAACACAAGCTATTGGGGATCTGATGTACGAAGACTACAACAAAGATGGAGTGATTAACAACGATGACTTCCAACTCGTGGGCAATTACCAGCCCGATTTCACCTTCGGATGGACCAACTCTTTTGCATACAAGAACATTGACCTCAACTTCACAATTGACGGCCAGGTGGGGGGTAAAGTGATCTTTGCCGCTGCACGTGCTTTCACCCTGAACAGGTATGATGACAATGTGCTGGCTGATTCCGGCCTGGGACGATGGAGGTCGGAAAGTGATCCCGGCAACGGCACATCACACAAAGCGGGCACCAACAACCTGGGGTCCAACATCAATGCCTCCACCCGTTATCTTTACAGCTCCGATTATCTGCGTCTGCGCAATCTGAGCATTGGTTATCTTCTCCCGAAGCAATTCACAAAAATGATCGGTTTTGAGATGTTGCGATTCAGCCTTAATGCACAAAACCTCTATACCTTTGATAAATACCCGGGGTATTCGGTTGAGTCAAACTACTCAGGGAACTCCGCCACCAATAATGGAGTTGATTTCGGCAGCTACCCGTTGTCACGAGTAATCACATTCGGTGTCAATATAGGTTTTTAATTTCCGCAACTGCTCATCACATCATGCTCAAAAACAAGAAATGCATATGAAAAAAATATATACAATACTATTTATGGGAATCATAGCCCTTGGGCTTCATTCCTGCAGTGACAGCTTTTTCGACCGTTTCCCGTCAGACTCGATGCAGGTAGAGACCTATCTCACAAATGACGCTGAGGTTGAAAATGTGCTCTATGATGTCTATTACCAGCTCCGCTCGGTAACCCAGAACATCATTTACCTCAATGATATAGGAACAGATGTGGCCTACAACAGAAAAACAAACAACTCGATGGATCACATCAACCTGAATGAAAGCAATATCACTGAAAATTTTGGCATCTCCTCTACCATTTGGGCAGGATGCTTCAGGATCATTAACCGCTCTAACTATGCCTTGAAAGCGTTAGACAACGTTACAGATGAAGCAAACAAGAAACAGTTTGAAGGTGAGGCCAAATTCTTCAGAGCTTATGCTTACTTCCAACTTGTGAGGCTCTTTGGCAACGTTCCGGTTACAACAGAGGTGATTGAGGATTACACCACCCTGTACGGGTATCCTCGTCAGTCAGTTGATGAAGTATACAGCCAGGTGGTGCAGGACCTCACTGATGCAGTTGCAGGGTTACCCAACAACTACACAATGGATGCACAAAAAGGAAGGGCAACCAGGATTGCTGCTCTGACCATGCTTGGAGAAGTTTACATGACAAGGAATGATTTTGAAACAGCCAAAACACACCTGAAAAGTGTAATTGATTTTGCCAGTGCCAATCCCGGCTTACTGGGGCTTGAAACAAATGTAGAAGATATCTACGATTCCAACAATGCCAACGGAAAAGAGATTATTCTGGCTGCTCAGTTCAACTATGGCTCCACGATTATCAGCAACTACCTGATGTCTGCCTCCATTCCCAACATTATCAATCCTTCAGCACAACCTACTTATGCCTATGATGATGGTACAACCACCACAATCAAAACATCAGAAGGCACCAGTATCCTGCTGATGACATATGATCTCTACAAGAGATATGACCATGACAAGGATAAACGATTTCAAAAACTGGTATACAACGGATTGTATGACGCTGAGTTCACCTCTGCAGATCCTTTTGCCTTCAGAACCGAGACCAATGCAACATATCTGCCAACCACACTCAAATATTATGATCATCAGAACAATTACAACGGCCTCTCAAAATATGCCGCCGGAACGGATAACATTATATACCGTTATGCCGATGTATTGCTGATGTATGCAGAGTGTCTGAATGAAACAGGTAACTCCTCAGGTGCAGCTACGCATCTCAATATTGTTCGCAACAGGGCAGGTTTGGATGCGACTGCAGCCGCTTCGAAAGAGGAGCTCACTCTTGCCATTGAAAACGAACGGTTGCTAGAACTATGCTTTGAGGGACATCGTTGGTTCGATCTGTTGCGCAGGGGACGTCTCACCAAAATCATGACCGACCATTTCAACTGGGCTGAACCGGGACTCAACTCAGTAATTCAATCGCACATGAACGGGAACGACAAAATCGATTCAAAGGCAAAATGGAAATGGTCGAATGCCTCCTATTCGATTTTATTCCCTCTCCCCTATGATCAATTGCAATTGATGCTGGACTTCGGATGGACACAAAATGAGGGTTATTGAGATGCATTGTTTAGGTTAACTAATTTGGAAGTCATTCTGATCCCTATCAACACTGGATCAGAATGACTTCCTTCATAAAAATTGGATCATGAAATCAATCAATCTATTACCTGTGCTGGGTGTCTGCTGTACACCCCTCATCCTATCTACCGGATGCAATGAACAACAGCAGAGTCGTCAACAAGAGAATCCCAACATCATCTTTATCTTGGCAGATGACCTGGGATATGGAGACCTGGGATGCTACGGAAACGAGCAGATACTAACCCCGACATTAGACAGTCTGGCAGCCACCGGCACCCGCTTTACACAAGCTTATGCAGGATCGGCTGTCAGTTCTCCCTCGCGTTGTGCACTGATGACAGGAAAAAACAGCGGCAACACTACCATTCGCGACAACTTCGCCGCAGCAGGAGGAATGGAAGGACTCAAAAACGGGAATCCCATCCGTCGCATGCACCTGCTCCCCACCGATACAACCATTGCCACGGTACTGAAAAGTGCTGGTTACAAAACCTGCCTGGTAAACAAATGGCATCTCGACGGATTCAATCCGGAGGCCACACCACTAAACAGGGGATTCGATGAATTCTATGGTTGGCTCGTCAGTACACCCCATTCAAACGACCCCTACTACTACCCCTATTATCGTTTCAACAATGATTCACTGGTGCATATTGAGGAAAATGCGGAGGGCAGACAGCTGCGGCACAACACCGATATCTCTACCGATGAAGCCATTCAATTCATCCGTCGTAACAGCAACGATCCATTCTTTCTCTACCTGGCTTATGACTCGCCTCATGAGCCCTTCATCATCGATGACACCTCCTGGTATGACGACAAGGATTGGGATTTGAATACCAAACGATATGCCTCGCTCATCACCCATATGGATCAGGCCATTGGCCGTCTAATTGCAGAGGTAGAAAACCTGGGAATTCTCGACAATACACTTATCATTTTCACCTCAGACAATGGAGCGGCCGTACAAGCTCCACTGGAGCTGTTGCAAAGCAACGGTAACCTCAGAGGACGCAAAGCCCTGCTCTATGAAGGTGGTATTCGTATCCCCTTTATTGTGAACCAGAAGGGAAAGGTGCCGGTACAAACCCTCGACAACCAGATCTACTTCCCCGACCTGCTCCCCACCCTTGCAAATCTTGTTGACGCCACTCTGCCGGAAAAGCTGAACGGTATCAATATCCTACCGCTGTTTTACGGGATGGAGGTTGAAACAGACAACAGGATGCTATACTGGGAGTTCCCGGGAAAGCAGTATGCTGCCAGAAAAGGAGACTGGAAAGTGGTAACCACACAAAAAGATTCCCCACTGGAGCTCTATAATCTGAAAGAGGACAGCAGTGAGAGTAATAATCTTGCTGAGCAACACCCCGAAATAGTGGCGGAACTGAAAGAGGAGATGACAGAGATACGCTCTCCATCGCCCAATTGGCCTTTACTGGAAGAGGAGTGAGTAATTGCTCTATGTCAAATCGCATAGGGAAAATGTCATTTTTATTAGCTGTTAAGATCCTTATTTGGTTAAATTTGTAAACTGTGAAATATCGGATGAAAAATACCATTTAAATTTTTAAATACAATGCAGAAACTGACATTGCTTTTGATTCTTTTACTCTCTTTACAGGTGACAGCCCAACAAACAGAAACGCTATATCTTTCCGGAACAGGACTGGGTGATACCAAAACATGGGATTTCTATTGCAGCAACGGCATGAACAGCCGGAAATGGTCAAAAATAGAAGTACCCTCCCAGTGGGAACTGCAAGGGTTCGGGGAGTACAGCTACGGACGTTGGTACACCATCAAAGGGGGTAAACCCTCCACCGAAACGGGGACCTATCGTACTTCATTCCGTATCCCATCACACTGGAAAGGGAAACAGGTTACCATCGTTTTTGAGGGAGTGATGACCGATACGGAAGTGTTTGTGAACGGAACCCTCGCGGGGGAGATGCACCAGGGTGGATTTAACCGTTTCTCGTATGACATCACCGATAAGATCAAAACAGGGAAGAACATCCTGGAGGTAAAGGTCAGCAAGGAATCTGCTGACCGGCTGGTGAATGCAGCTGAGCGTAAGGCCGACTGGTGGATATTTGGCGGTATCTACCGACCTGTTTATCTGGAAGCGAAGCCTGCTGCAAATATTCAACGGATAGCCGTAGATGCCAAAGCAGATGGATCACTTTATGCAAATGTGATCACAACACCGATCGAAGAAGGGTTCAGGTTGAATGCCCGTATTGTACCCGTGAAATTATATGGTGATGAACAACCGGCTTCAGCCACCATACAGACCATAACCCTGGCATCGGGTAACGAACATGCTGTTCGCTTTCACTGGAACGATGTCCAACCCTGGAACACAGAAACCCCAAACCTCTACAATCTGGAGCTGGAGCTGGTAGATAAACACAATAAAGTGATGCATGTCCACACAGAGCGGATAGGCTTCCGCACCGTGGAGTTTCGTGTGCAGGACGGGCTCTATGTAAACGGCACGAAGGTGGTACTGAAAGGTATCAACCGCCACTCGTTCCACCCCGACGGTGGGCGCACCACCAACAAGGAAATCAGCCTGATGGACGGGAAACTGATCAAGGAGATGCACATCAATGCCGTGCGGTTTCACTATGCACCCGACACCCACTTTCTGGATGTCTGTGACTCTCTTGGTATTTTTGTGGTAAATGAATTGGCAGGATGGCAGAACGCCTATGGAACTGAGATTGGATCGAAGCTAGTGAAGTCGCTGGTTACCCGCGACGTGAACCACCCCTCCATCATCCTCTGGAGCAATGGCAACGAGGGAGGATTCAATCACGACCTCAACCCGCTCTATCGCAAGTATGATCCACAGAAGAGGCATGTGATCCATGCCTGGGCCGATTTTGATGATCTGGACACACACCACTATCCCACCTACCTCACCGGTGTGGCTCGCTTCAACAACGGTTACAAGGTATTTATGCCAACCGAGTTCATGCATGGCATGTATGACCAGGGACATGGCGCTGGACTGGAAGATTTCTGGAAGAGGTATAGCACCCACCCGCTATTCGCAGGCGGTTTCATGTGGGACTTCTCCGACAACGCTGTGAAACGAACCGACAAGGGTGGGATCCTCGATTCCGACGGCTCTAATGGCTGCGACGGTATTCTGGGACCCTACCGCCAGAAAGAGGGGAGCTATTACACCGTACGTGAGGTATGGGCACCCATTCAGATCGAACCCTTTTTTGTCACGCCCTCCTTCAGCGGGGAGTTTATCGTTCGTAACGACTATCTCTTCTCCAACCTGGAGAGCAGCCGGATGGAATACAGGGTGCTGAATGCTCCCTCACCGTTGAGTAAAGGAACCCAACAGCAGCTGATCGCTTCGGGAGAGGTCACCCTGCCTGCCATTGACCCGCGAGAGGCAGGCAAAGCCACAATGGAGCTGCCCGGGAATTTCTTCGAGGGCGATATCCTGGAGATCACCGCATGGGATCGGCACAATGAGGCGATCTGCACATGGACCTGGCCGATTCGATATGCTGCTGCTTACACCCACCAACAGCTGGAACAAACCACACAAGAGGCAAAAGCGACAGTTGTGAAAGAGGGGGACGCAGTCAGGTTATCTGCCGCAGATGTGACGGTTACCTTTCATGCAACAGATGGGTTGATTACGGAGGTACGTAACAAAAATGGCATCCTCTCATTTAACAACGGACCGATACCTGTTGGCATGAAAGCCCGCATCAGAGAGGTGAAACATCGTCAGGAGGGGGAGAATGCGGTTTTCACCGCTTACTACCAGGGTGCGGTCGATTCCATCCGATGGGAAATGACACCTACCGGACTGTTACAAATGAATGCCGTGACACTGAACAACGCACGGGCAGGTGTCGGCTTCGACGAGGCCATCTTCGAGGACAACGTCCCCAACTTCGGCTTCACCTTCTCCTACCCCGAAGAGAAAGTGAAAAGCATGGAATGGTTTGGACGGGGTCCCTACCGGGTGTGGCGTAACCGTATCCGTGGTGCCAATTACGGTATCTGGCAAAAGGATTACAACAACACCATCACTGGGGCCGACTTCGGGAACCTTGTCTATCCCGAGTTCAAAGGATACCACGGCAACACCTACTGGAGCACGCTCAACACCACCGAGTCTCCTTTTACTGTCTACAGTGAGAGTGACGGTATCTTCATGCGGATCTTCACACCCGCGGAGCCAACGGACAACAAAACTAACTGGCGGGCATATCCTGAGTTCCCGGAAGGTGACATCTCGTTCCTCTACGAAATTCCGGCCATACGCAGTTTCAAACCGATTTCCCAGCAAGGGCCCAACAGCCAGCCCTCCAACATCCGGATAAAGATCGGTGATGAGGGAATACATATGAATCTCTGGTTCGACTTCCGGGGATGTCAGCAGTAAGATTCTATCACAATCAACTTTTTAAACAATTGAGCCCGATGAAGAAAAAAACGTTTATTCCTCTATTTCTTTTGTTGATTTTCGCTTTGCTGCCTGCAAACGCGCAAAACAAAAAAGAACAGGCGAACGACTTTAACACCCCGTTGCACCTGATGGAACCCGACTACAACACTCCTTACGGTGTTCCGAAGACGGAAACCATCAAACAGGATCTGGATCGCATTCTGGCCTATCTCCAAGAGGTGACGCCCGCTGTTTTGGTCAACAACCAAACAGGGAAGGTGATCAAAAAAACCGATCAGATTGATCAGCATAGCGGATTGAAAAAAGGAGATTTCCGTCTCTCGAGCTACGAGTGGGGGGTCACCTACGCAGCCATGCTGACAGCGGCGGAGGTAACCGGTGACGAGCGATACAAAACATACGCGACAGATCGCTTTCGCTTCATTTCGGAGATCAGGCCGGCATTCGAGAAGGTGCTGGGAGATTATGGCTCCTCCGATCCCCAGATGCGACAAATTCTCCGGCCTGCGGCACTCGACGATGCAGGTGCCATGTGTGCTGCCATGATCAAGGCATCGCACATGGAACCCGGGCTAGAGCTGGAACCGGTGATCGCCAACTATATGAACTACATCATGCACTACGAATACCGCCTGCACGATGGGACCTTTGCCCGGAAGCGACCACAAATGAACACTGTCTGGCTTGATGACATGTTTATGAGCATCCCGGCAATCGTTCAGATGGGTGCGTTGACCGGTGAGAGTCGTTATTTCGACGAGGCTGTTAGGCAGATCTCACTTTTCAGGGAAAAGATGTACGTCAAAGAAAAAGGACTCTTCCGCCACGGATGGGTAGAGGCAGCCGACCGGCAACCTGCTTTCTTCTGGGGAAGAGCTAACGGCTGGGCGCTGCTCACGCTGGTGGAGACGTTGGACGTACTGCCAGTAAGCCACCCCGGAAGAGACGGGATCCTTGAACTCCTGAAATCGCATATCAGCGGCCTGGCCGCACTGCAGTCGGGCGATGGCTTCTGGCATCAGCTGCTCGATAGGAACGACTCCTATCTGGAGACATCCGCCACCGCAATTTATGTCTACTGTATTGCCCACGCCATCAACAAAGGATGGATCAGTCCCGTCATCTACGGGCCGGTAGCCACGCTCGGCTGGAACGCCGTCGCTACAAAGATAAACCAGCAAGGACAGGTGGAAGGTACCTGCGTGGGTACCGGCATGGCATTCGACCCCGCCTTTTACTACAGCCGCCCCACCAGCGTCTACGCGGCACATGGCTATGGGCCTGTCATCTGGGCCGGTGCGGAGATGATCCGCCTGCTGAACAACCTCTTTCCCCGAATGAACGACAACGCGGTACAGTTCTATCAGACGGAGCAGACCACGCCTGCACCCATCTTCAGTCTGGGAGGCCGAACCGATCAGATCACCTCTGGCAGTAGCAGGAAAAAAAACAACCCTGTGCTTTTCCTCATCGGAGACTCCACTGTGAAGAATGGCAGCGGAAAGGGCGACAACGACCAGTGGGGCTGGGGTTCTTTCTTTGAACAATTTTTCGACACAACACGCGTCACTGTGGAAAATCATGCCCTGGGTGGAAGAAGCAGCCGCACCTTTATCACCGAGGGGTTGTGGGACAAGGTACTCCGCGGCATCCGCGAAGGGGATTACCTCTTCATCCAGTTTGGACACAACGACGGGGGACCATTACACACCGGGAGAGCCAGGGCATCCCTGAAAGGTATCGGCGATGAATCACAATGGGTGATTATGGAAAGAAATGGTGGTCACGAAGAGGTGTTTACCTACGGACACTATCTGCGTCTCTACATCCGTCAGGCCAAAGCGAGGGGTGCGATACCGGTGGTCCTGTCACATACTCCCGGTAATAGTTGGGAAGGAGACAGAATGCTGCGCAACAGCGACACCTACGGTAAGTGGTCGAAAGAGGTGGCAGAAGAGGAGGGCGTGCGTTACATTGACCTGAACGATCTCATCGCCACCCAATGTGAAGCGATGGGGAAAGAACAAACCAATGAACTCTACAAGGACCGGGTGCACACCTCCCGCGAAGGGGCGCTGTTGTTCGGCAAGACATTGATTGAAGGCATTCGGTCGACTCCGGACTTTCAACTGAATCAATTGATCAAACAATAGGTTCCGTTACACTTCCAGGATGAAATGGCTGGCAATGAGGTGTCCTGATGCAAATTCTGAAATTAAAAAAACAAATAAAGATCTGAGATGATGAAAAGAAATGCATTTAAAATGTACCTGAAACCGGGTTTTGAAAAGGAGTACGAAAAAAGACACAATGCGCTCTGGCCTGAAATGCGTGAATTGCTGAAAGAGGAAGGCGTTTCAGATTATTCCATCTTCTGGGACAAAGAGACCAATGTACTGTTTGCCGTGCAAAAGAGTGAAGGCGACGGCTCTTCACAGGATTTGGGGCAGCTGGAGATCGTACAGAAATGGTGGGCCTACATGGCCGACATCATGGAGACCAACCCGGACAACTCACCCGTATCGATCCCCCTGGAAGAACTTTTCTATATGCCATAATATAATGCCGATCAGAGCGTTGTTAATATGAACAGATATAAATCATCCTGCTGCCTAATTGTGTTCACACTTTTGGTCATCACCATGGCAGAAGCAAAAGCAGAAGAATTCAGATTCTACTTCGGTGACGGCAACAAGGAGGGGTATCAGACAGTGAATAGTTCTACGTTGTACGACAACGATTCCTCCTATGGGTATGATCTTATTGCTTCACATGCGGATGGGGAGCCATTTTTCTTCTCTGTGAAGCTGCCGGAGGGTAACTACCGGGTCAAAGTGGTGCTGGGTGACCAGAGGCGTGATACCCACACAACCATACGATCCGAATCACGGCGACTGATGCTTGCCAACGCAGAGACCAAGGCGGGCTCGATGATCACACGCTCATTTGTGGTAAACATACGCAATACCAGCATCACGGCAGACCGGTCAGTCAAGCTCAAACCCCGTGAAATTGGAAAGCTTAACTGGGATGATAAACTTACCATAGAGATCAACGGTAAACGTCCCGGTCTACGGGAGATAGTGATTGAAAAAGCAGAGGTTCCCACCCTCTTTCTGGCCGGAAACTCAACCGTTACCGATCAGGACAATGAGCCCTGGTGCGGATGGGGACAGATGCTTCCTCTTTTTCTCAACGACAGAATTGCAGTAGCCAATTATGCCGAGTCGGGTGAGGCGGCAAACACGTTTATCTCTGCCGGACGATTTGCCAAGATTGTGACAATGATGAAAAAGGGAGATTGGCTCTTCATCGAATTCGGGCATAATGATCAAAAGCAGAAAGGAGCTGACAAAGGGCCATTCAAGAGTTATACGGAGAGTCTGAGGCAGCTGATCACAGGAACCCTTGAAAAAGGAGGCATTCCTGTTCTGGTCACCCCCATGCACCGTAGGCAGTTCGACGAGAACAATAAAATCATCAATACATTGGGTGAATATCCTAACGCAATGAGAGAGCTGGCAACTCAAGAGCAGGTAGCGCTGATCGACCTGAATGCAATGAGTAAGATTCTCTATGAAGCGTGGGGACCCGAACACTCGAAAAGGGCATTCGTACACTACACTGCAGGCACCTTTCCCAGGCAGACAGAAGCATTGGCAGACAACACCCATTTCAATGCTTATGGGGGCTATCAATTGGCAAGGTGTATCATCAAAGGGATTCTTGAAAACAACATTTCACTGAAGAATCACCTTCGTGAAGATATTCCACCCTTCAATCCGGCCCATCCCGATGATCCGGATTGCTTCTTCCTCTCTCCGACACCTTTTACTTCCCTCACAACACCGGAAGGAAACTAATATTTAAATATATAATACGAATCGTATGAAAAATTATATTGTACCAATCTCAATTCTGATGCTCTTCACCTGTACCATCTCGGCGCAACAACGAACAGATGAGGAAGCAATAAGAGCAGTTGCCGATAACATTCTTAAGCAACCCGTCACACAATTCGTGGGTGTGGATGATGGCACAGTTTATAATAGCACAAAGGAGATACCTGAAGGCAAAGATGTGAAGTTTAAAAGTCCACTCACCGAATGGCATTACTCGAATGGGGTGCTTGACATGGCGATGATCAAACTGGGAGAATATCTGAATGAAACAAAATATCTGGACTATGCCAAGAATCATGTTGCATTCGGATTCAACAACTACACCTACTTTAAGGAGAGATTCCGTAACGACCGGAATCACTGGCACTGGCCCTTCGGACAATTGTGGAATACGAAGGAGCTGGACGACTGCGGTGCCATGGGTGCTGCCGTAATCGAGGTATATCAACTGGAAAAGAGACAGGAGTACCTCGATTACATCCATACAGCCGCAAAGCATATCATGGAGGGGCAGGATCGCCTGGAGGACGGCACTTTGAGTCGTACCTTCCCGAGAGAGATGACCGTCTGGGCGGATGATGCCTATATGGCCACTTCTTTCCTTACACGAATGGGCAAATTTACCGGCGATCAGCGTTACTTCGATGAAGCAGCCAAACAACTTATCCAGATGGACAACTACCTGTGGGATGAGACAAAGGGACTTTATTATCACTGCTATTATTCCGATCTGGATCGAAACGGTGTCGCCTACTGGGGCAGAGCCAACGGCTGGATCACCATCTCGTTGGCTGATCTGATTGAAGCGATGCCGGCTGATCACCCCCAACGGGACGAGCTGATAGAGATACTGGAGAAGCAAATCGTAGGTGCATCACGCTGGCAGAACGCAAACGGCATGTGGAACCAACTGTTGGACAAGAGTGACTCTTACGACGAGTCATCGGTAACAACGATGTACATCTATGGTATCGCCAAGGCCATCAACAACGGCTGGATTGACCCCTCCTATGGTTCTATTGCCAGAGCTGGATGGAAAGCCCTAAAAGATAATGAGATCACAGCCGATGGGCGATTTACGAATGTCTGTGTGGGGACAGGTATCAGCAACGATCTTCCTTTTTATTTTAACCGACCGGTCGGTGACAACGAGAAACATGGATTGGGACTGATCATCAATACAGCAGTTGAAATGATGAAACTAAACAGCAAGAAATGAAGATTAAGAAACTCCTGATTATTGTATTACTGACATTTCCGCTTGCCGTCAATGCTGGATTCGATATTACAGACCTCAGTTGGGCGAAAGATGTAGGAGCCCGCAGCGAACCGGAAGGAAAACAGACATTCAATGTTCGCTCATTTGGTGCTGTTGCTGATGGCACAACAATGAACACCAAAGCAATACAGGCTACGATTGACGCCTGTGCAGTGGCCGGGGGCGGCATTGTCACCTTTGCCCCCGGCAGCTATCTCACCGGATCCATCTATCTGAAAGAGGGGGTGCATCTGCACATTCCGGAAGGGGCAACACTGCTGGGAAGCCAGCAGATAGATGATTATCCCGATATCCCTACCCGCGTGGCAGGAATTGAGATGGTATGGCCCTCGGCACTAATCAATGTGATTGGAGAAAAGAATGTGATGATCTCAGGCAAGGGTGAGATCGACGGACAGGGAAAACCATTCTGGGATAACTACTGGGAGATGCGAAGAGATTACGAGGCAAGAGGATTGCGATGGATAGTTGATTACGATTGCAAACGCCCCCGTACACTACTGGTATCAGAGGCGGAAGACATCACGGTGAGGGATGTCACCTTCAAAAGAGCTGGTTTCTGGACCATTCACCTCCTTTATTCAAGCTACTCTACTGTAGACGGCGTGATCGTACGCAACAACATCGGAGGACATGGCCCTAGCACTGATGGGATCGACATCGACTCCTCCTCGCACATCCTTGTAGAAAACTGCGACATCGACTGCAACGACGATAACTTCTGCCTCAAGGCTGGTCGTGATGCCGACGGGCTGCGGGTGAACCACCCCACCGAGTATGTGGTAATCCGCAACTGCATATCACGTGCCGGCGGCGGTCTTTTCACCTGCGGGAGTGAGACTTCGGGTGGCATCCGCTACGTGCTGGCACACGACCTCAGGGCAAAGGGCACATCAGTGGGACTCCGTTTCAAATCGGCGATGAACAGGGGAGGTACAACCGAACATATCTACCTCAAAGATATCGTGATGGAAGAGGTAGGCACCGCCATCGAGGCCTCCATGAACTGGAACCCCTCCTACAGTTATTCGGCACTACCCGAGGAGTTTGAGGGGAAAGAGCTACCCCCACACTGGGTGAAAATGCTGGAAACGGTTGATCCACCTGAACTGGGGATTCCCCGCTTCAATAACATCCATTTTTCCGGAATCACAGTCCATAAGGCAAGAAGAGCCCTCAGTGTGGAGGGTAGTGAGCAATCCAAAATGGACCACTTCAGCCTGAGTGACATCACCATCAATGCGGGGAGTGCCGGTTCGGTGAAGCATGCGGAGAACTGGCAAATGGATCAGATCGATATCACTTCAGAGGATAACCTTCCCGTACAGGTAACAGAAAGCAACGACGTTTCGTTCCCGGCAGGGAACAACGTCTTTCTCTTCTCCTATTTCACCGGAAATGGAGAAGATGGCCTGCACCTGGCATACAGCTTCGATGGGTTGAGCTGGAAGCCCCTCAACAACGGAGAGTCACTCCTGACACCAATGGTAGGGAAAGACCGGCTGATGCGTGACCCGAGCATTACCCGGGATAAGGATGGACTGTTCCACATGGTCTGGACCACCGGGTGGTGGGACCGCCACATTGGATATGCCTCCTCACCCGACCTGTTTCACTGGTCAAAACAACGCACAATCCCGGTGATGTATCATGAACCGGAAACAAGAAACAGCTGGGCACCCGAACTCTTCTATGATGAGGCAGATGATCTCTTCTATATTGTCTGGGCTTCCACCATCCCTGGTAAATTCCCGGAAATTGCCACATCCGAAAGTGAGAAGGGGCTGAACCACCGCCAATACGCCGTCACCACAAGGGATTTTGTGACCTTCAGTGAGACCTGGCTCTTCTATGATCCGGGATTCAGTGTAATCGACGCTGCATTCATACGGCAGGAGGGGAAATACTGGATGATCGTCAAAAATGAAAACTCCGCACCGGCAGAGAAGAACTTGAGAGTGGTCTTTACCGATGATCTGAAAAAGGGTTTTCCCGTGACCGTATCCGCTAACATATCAGGCGAAGCATGGGCGGAAGGCCCCTCCCCACTCACAATTGGGGAGTATGTCTACGTCTATTTCGACAAGTACATTGAGAAAAAATATGGAGCGATACGCTCGAAAGATGGTGTTACATGGGAAGATGTCTCTGAACAGATTTCATTCCCGCAGGGTACCAGACATGGGACCGCTTTTAGCATCAGCAGAAAAGAGTGGATCAGATTAAAAGAACTCACTTATCATGAGCATTAGATCTAATTTCCAACTCATCCTTATCCAGGTAGTGTTGTTACTCAACATCTCGTTGTTAACAGGACAGGTAATTGAGAAAGATCTGTCAGGTAGCTGGCGCTTTCAGATTGACCGGAGAGACAGGGGGGTGGAAGAAAAATGGTTCTCCGACAGGTTGTCCGACGAAATCTATCTGCCCGGCTCAATGGCAGAAAACCGCAAGGGTGATGATGTAACCCTGCATACTCAATGGACAGCAAGCATTTACGACAGCTCCTTCTTTTATAACCCGCGACTTGAAAAATATCGTGTGCAGGAAAACCTGAAACTGCCCTTTTGGCTCACTCCGGTGAAATATTATGTGGGAGCAGCATGGTATCAGAAAGAGATCACCATTCCCTCCGACTGGAAGGGAAGAAAAGTGTTCCTCTTTCTGGAACGCCCACATACGGAGACACTCCTCTGGATCAACAACAGAAAGGTGGGGATGCAAAACTCCCTGTCGGTACCGCATCATTACGAGATTAGTGATTATGTGACTCCCGGCAGCAACAGAATCACAATCCGTGTCGACAATCGGACAAAATCGATCGACGTGGGGAAAGATTCCCACAGCATCACCGACCAGACACAGGGAAACTGGAACGGGATTGTAGGAAAAATTGCGTTGCAGTCGACACCTCCGACTTACATCGAGGATCTGCAGGTCTATCCCGATCTGCAAGGCAAGAAAGCCATCGTAAAAATAAATCTGTATGGAAAGGCATCGGGCACAATCAGGCTGGAGGCGGAAAGTTTCAACAGCAGTAGAAATGATAAAATAGCACCTGTCACCCAATCATTCAAAGCAGTCAACGGAATCACCTCAGTGGAGATGGAGCTGCCGATGGGAAACGATTTTCTTACCTGGGATGAATTTGAACCCAACCTCTATCGCCTCACGGCTACGTTGACGACAAAGGAGGGAACAGATGTAAAAAAAACCCGCTTCGGCATGAGGGACTTCACCATCGAAGGGAAATATTTCTATATCAACGGAAGAAAAACCATGCTGCGTGGCACGGTGGAGAACTGTGTCTTCCCGTTAACAGGTTATGCTCCCATGGATGTGGAGTCATGGGTAAGAGTGTTCCGTATCTGTCGCAGTTACGGACTCAATCATATGCGCTTTCACTCCTACTGTCCCCCTGAAGCAGCATTGGAGGCAGCCGATCTCGTGGGCTTCTACCTGCAGCCCGAAGGTCCCAGCTGGCCCAACCATGGCACTTCACTCGGTGACGGCCACCCGGTAGATGACTACCTCTGGGAGGAGGCGAAGCGGATCGTGGAACGGTATGGCAATTACCCCTCATTCTGCATGTTCGCCATCGGCAACGAGCCACGAGGACGATGGGTCCCCTGGGTCAGCCGGTTTGTAGACTACTGGCAAGAGACCGATCCCCGCAGGGTCTATACCGGCGCCTCCGTTGGTGGCAGCTGGGCATGGCAACCCAAAAACCAGTTTCATGTCAAAGCAGGGGCACGGGGCCTGGAATGGAATCAACGACCCGACTCCCGATCCGATTTCACAGCCCGAATTGATACGGTCAAACAACCCTTTGTTTCACACGAAACAGGTCAATGGACTGTCTTCCCCGACTTCAGGGAGATCGACCGCTATACAGGAGTGATGAGAGCCCGCAACTTTGAACTGTTCAGGCAGGATCTCAAAGACCGTAACATGGGTGATCAGAGTGCCCAATTTCTGATGGCCTCTGGTAAGCTCCAGGCACTCTGCTACAAACATGAAATAGAGCGGACGCTCCGCACACCCGGTTATGCAGGATTTCAGCTGCTCAGCCTGAACGACTATTCTGGCCAGGGCACCGCTCTGGTAGGGGTGTTGAATGCCTTCTGGGAGGAGAAAGGATATATCGATGCGGCAGAATTCCGTCAGTTCTCTGCACCCACAGTACTTCTCTCCCGGATGGAGCGGTTCGTTTTCAGGAACAATGAAACGCTGAGAGCCGACATTGAGGTGGCACACTTTGGGAAAGAGGAATTACCTCAGCAGGTGGTAAACTGGTCGGTTAGCTATGCCGAGGGTCTACCCGTAGCACAGGGAGAGCTTCCTCCGGTTGACATCCATCTGGGCAATGCTCAACAGCTTGGTAGCATCTCATTGCCTCTTAGCTCAATTGAGAAAGCACAAAAATTGAATCTTAAGATATGGTTTGAAGGGACAGCGATCACTAACAACTGGGACTTCTGGGTCTATCCCGCACAATCACCAACGGTAAAGAGTAATGATATCCATGTAACTGACCGGATAGATGACAGAACGAAAGAAATCCTCAACAATGGTGGCAAAGTACTGCTGTTGCTGGCAGATAAAGTGGAACAGGGAAAAGAGGTAGTACAGTACATGACACCTGCTTTCTGGAACACCTCATGGTTCAAGATGAGACCTCCCCATACGGTGGGCACACTTGTCAACGATCATCATCCCATATTCAGAGAATTCCCCACCGATTCCTACACGGGACTACAATGGTGGGAACTGATTCACCGGGCTCAGGTGATGGAATTGAATAACTACCCTGCTGACTTCCAACCGTTGGTACAACCAATCGACACCTGGTTTATCAACCGTAAACTGGGGATGCTGTTCGAAGTCAACGTGGGGAAAGGACGCATCATCGTGTGTAGTGCCGACCTCCAAAGCGATCTACAAGACAGGCCGGTTGCCGAACAGCTCTATTACTCCATCCTGAAGTACATGAATTCACATTTATTCAACCCTGAGTTTGATGTGAAACTGTCGCTGATTGAAGATCTGACCAGAAAAGAAGGAGAACGGCTCAACATTGAAACGAAGGACGCCCCCGATGAATTGAAAGGTGTTGTGTTGTAATAATCTCAGATCAAACAAACAAACAAACAAACAACAAAAAAGGAAAATGAAAAAGCAAATTGCACTTCTCTTCACCACACTCACAATGCTGCTTACCGGTTGCAACAACTGGGGAGCAGATACCGAATGGCCGGAACAGACTAACGAAAACAAACCCTGGACACGCTGGTGGTGGATGGGCAATGATCTCGACTCCGCAAACCTAAGCTACAACCTGGAGGCGCTGAGTGAAGCCGGTATTGGCGGCGTGGAAATCACACCCATCTATGGGGTGAAAGGGCGCGAAGAGCACTATATCGACTATCTCTCACCCCGGTGGATGAACATGCTTTCTTTTACCATCGCCGAAGCATCACGATTAGGAATGGGGGTTGACATGAACAACGGTACCGGATGGCCCTTCGGGGGGCCGGAGGTGAGTGTGGAAGAGGCAGCTACAAGGGCGCTCTTCAGTGGCTATTCCCTGTCGGGTGGTGAACGTCTTCAAGATCCTGTGAAAGTAATTGCAGAGCGGCAGAGAGCAACTGCACGTTTGGATAAGCTAATGGCTTACAGTGAGAAAGGTGATGTGTTGGATCTCACCGACAAGGTGGATGAGGAGGGTTATCTGGACTGGTTAGCTCCCGAAGGTGACAGCTGGAGATTGATTGCTCTCTTTGTGGGTAAGACCGGACAACAGGTGAAGAGAGCGGCCCCCGGGGGTGAAGGATATGTGCTTGATCACCTGGACAGAAATGCAGTGGACCGATACCTCGAACGTTTCGACAAAGCTTTTGCAGTGAATAACATACCTTTTCCAAACACCTTCTTCAACGATTCCTACGAAGTGTATGGGGCCGACTGGACCCCCACCCTGCTGGATGAGTTTGAAAAAAGGAGGAGCTACAAGCTACAGGATTATCTCCCTGATCTGCTGAACAACGGTGCAACCGATCAATCAGCCAGGGTCATTGCCGATTATCGCGAGACAGTGGGTGAGATCCTGCTTGAAAACTTCACCATTCCCTGGACCGAATGGGCACATGGGCACGGTGTGAAGACACGCAACCAGGCACATGGATCGCCGGCCAACCTGATCGATCTCTACGCAGCAGTCGACATACCGGAATGTGAATCGTTCGGCATCACCGATTTTGACATTCCGGGCCTCAGAAAAGATACCATCCGCAAGGAGAACGACAGTGACCCCACCATCCTGAAGTATGCCTCTTCCGCAGCACACATCACAGGAAAAAGATATACCTCATCAGAAACTTTTACCTGGCTGACAGAACATTTCAGAACGTCATTGTCACAAGCCAAACCGGAGATCGATCAAATGTTCACCTCAGGTGTGAACCGTGTCTTCTTTCACGGCAGCACCTATTCACCCAAAGAGGCAGCATGGCCCGGATGGAAATTCTACGCCTCTGTGGATATGTCGCCCACCAATCCTTTCTGGAAGGATGCCCCTGCATTCTTCCGATACATCACCCGTGTGCAGTCGTTCCTACAGAGCGGCCAACCGGACAATGACTTCCTGCTCTACCTTCCGATTTATGACATCTGGTATGAACAGAGAGGACATTTCTTCACCACATTCGCCATCCATGGGATGCGCGAGCAGCTGCCCGACTTTGGCGATGCGGTAGACCGAATCATGCAGAGCGGATTTGACCTGGATTACATCTCTGACCGCTTTCTGCAGACCACAACGGTGGAAAACGGATTGCTGAAAACCGAGGGAGGCACAACCTACAAGGCACTGATTCTGCCAGCTGTGAAACTAATTCCACTGAAAACGATGGAACAGATCACCCGTCTTACCGAACAGGGAGCGACCATCCTCTTCTCGGAGCATTACCCGTCCGATGTGCCGGGACTAACCGATCTGGAAAAACGCAGGGACCAATTTAACAATCTCCTCTCCGGTTTACCGAAAGTGAGCAGCTTCGAAACAACAGTTCAACAGAAGATGGGAAAAGGAACCGTGATCACCGGCAGCGACTACAGCGAGATGCTCTCCAGCTGGGATGAGAACAGGGAACAGTTTGTCAATGAGCTGGGCGGTCAGCTGGTGAGAAGAAAGCATGAGAAGGGACACATCTATTTCCTCGCGATGTTGCAGAACAATCCTGTGGATGGATGGGTGACAATGGGTGTTGACGCCGAAAGTGCCATGCTTTTTGATCCGATGAGTGGCAGAAAAGGTGTTGCCGCGCTGCGGAAGAACAATGGCAGGATAGAGATATACCTGCAGCTCAAACCGGGTGAGTCGATGATAGTAAAAACATTCAATCACCCGGTCGAGGCAGAAAAATGGAGCTATTATAAGCTTGTTGATCAGACCATCCAGCTGGACCGGGGATGGCAACTCTCCTTCATCGATAGTGAACCTGCCATAGATGAGACATATACCCCCGACAGCCTTCACTCCTGGACCGAACTGGGGCATGATGATCTGCAACGGAACATGGGAACAGGTCAATACAGCCTTACATTTGAGCTCAGAAAAAATCCGGAAGCAGATTATCTCCTTTCATTGGGGGATGTGCGTGAAAGTGCCGTGGTGCGCATCAACGGTGAAGTTGCCGACACGCTCTATGCCGTCCCTTTCGAAACCAGGATCGGATCCCTGTTAAAAGAGGGAGAGAACAGCATCGAGATTGATGTGACCAACCTGCCTGCCAACCGCATTGCCGATTTTGACCGGAGAGGTGTGGAGTGGCGGATTTTCCATGAGATCAATTTTGTAAGTATCACTTACCAACCAACACAGTTCGATATCTGGAAGGTGATGCCATCCGGATTGCTGGGCCCTATAACCATCACGGAGTTGGAAAATGTTTCACCCTGAAAAAGGTTGATTCAGGTGGTGAATCAGTGATCAAAAAAACAAAAGGCAAACAAAGCAGCAATGAACAAACAGATCAAACTAATTTTTTCACTTTTTCTCTTATCTTCTTTTTTTCAGTCCTTGTTTTCGATGTCGGATCAGACTGAAAGCGATCGGGTTAAGTACAATTTCAACAGTCGATGGTTGCTGCATATTGGTGATATCACCAACGGCAACGACCCCAAATTGAATGATGACACGTGGAAGGAAATCACCTTTCCCCGTGCGTTCAATGAAGATGAACCATTCAGGGTAGCCATTGACCAACATACTGATACCATCGTCTGGTACAGGAAACATTTCCGTCTACCGAAAAGCGACAGGGTAAAAAAGGTGTTTCTTGAGTTTGAAGGCATCCGCTTTGGCGGTGAATTTTTTATCAACGGCAAATCGATTGGCCTGCATGAAAATGGGGTGATGGCAGCAGGGTTCGACATCACCGATCACATCAACTTCAACAAAGAGAACGTGGTGGCTGTGCGCATAGACAATTCATGGAGCTACAGGGAGCGTGCAACAGATCAGCGATATCAGTGGAACGACCGTAATTTCAATGCCAACTACGGCGGGATTCCCAAAAATGTCTACTTGCATGTATCCAATAAGCTGTACCAGACACTGCCGCTATACAGCAACCTGAAGACAACCGGCACCTATGTTTATGCCCGTGAGATCAACGTGAGCAAGAAAAGTGCTAATATTTTCGCAGAGTCAGAAATTAAGAATGAACATGAAAACCCTCGTACATTCCGATTTGGGATGACCATTGAGAATATGGAAGGCAAAGTGATTCATGAGGTTACAGGTAATGAGATGATGGTACAACCTGGCGAAACCATCACTGCAAAGGTATCCGGCAGGGTGAACGATCTACACTTCTGGAGCTGGGGCTATGGTTACCTCTACAATGTACATACCACACTCTTCGTGGACAACGAACCGGTTGACATGGTGACCACCCGCACTGGTTTCCGGAAAACTCGCTTTGCCGATGGTATGATTTGGCTCAACGACCGTGTGATACAGCTCAAGGGATATGCACAGCGCACCAGCAACGAATGGCCGTCGGTGGGGATGTCTGTTCCTGCCTGGCTGAGTGACTTCAGCAACCGCATGATCGTGGAAGGAAACGGCAACCTGGTGCGTTGGATGCATGTCACACCCTGGAAGCAGGATGTGGAGTCGTGCGACCGGGTAGGCTTGATCCAGGCCATGCCGGCGGGTGATGCGGAGCGCGATGCGGGAGGCCGGCAATGGGAGCAGCGGGTGGAACTGATGCGCGATGCCATCATCTACAACAGGAACAACCCCAGTATTCTCTTCTATGAGAGTGGCAACGAATCGATCAGTGAGGAGCACATGGCCGATATGATCGCCGTGCGCGACAGATATGACCCCTATGGCGGACGTGCCATCGGCTCCCGGGAGATGCTTGACAGTAAACTTGCGGAATGGGGAGGTGAGATGCTCTATATCAACAAGAGTGCGCGGCACCCCATGTGGGCCACCGAGTACTGTAGAGATGAAGGCTTGCGAAAATATTGGGATAACTACACCTACCCCTATCATCAGAATGGGGCTGGACCACTGTATAAAGGACAAAATGCCAGCTCTTATAACCGTAACCAGGATTCATTTGCCGTTGAGCTCGTGAGGAGGTGGCACGACTATTTTAGAATTCGTCCCGGCACCGGGAAAAGAGTCAGCTCGGGAGGTGCAAAAATCATCTTCTCCGACAGTAACACCCATTTCAGGGGTGAGGAAAACTACCGTCGCAGTGGGGTGACCGACCCGATGCGTATACCCAAGGACGGCTTCTTCGCACATAGGGTGATGTGGAATGGATGGGTTGACATCGAGAACCACCGCACACACATCGTGGGTCACTGGAACTATTCACCCAACACAAAAAAAGATATCTATGTGGTTTCTACGGGAGAAAAAGTGGAGCTTTTCATCAATGGCACATCCAAAGGGTTCGGAGAGCGAAATAACCATTTCCTGTTCACATTCAGTGACATACTATGGGAACCGGGAAGCATTGAGGCGGTCAGTTACGATACCGATAAAAAGGAGATGAGCCGTCATCAGCTCACCACAGCCGATGAACCGGCAGCCATCCGGATGAGACTCATGCAGGCTCCCGACGGCTTCAAGGCCGATGGTGCCGACCTTGTATTGGCAGAGGTTGAGGTTGTTGACAGCAAAGGAAACCGTTGCCCTCTGGCTAACAACATGATCACCTTCGATCTTGCCGGACCGGCTGAATGGAGAGGGGGCATAGCACAGGGACCGGATAATTATATCCTTTCAAAAGAGTTACCGGTAGAAGGCGGTGTGAATCGTCTCCTGATTCGCTCCACCACCAAAAGTGGGAACATCAGATTAAACGCCATGGCTGAGGGGCTGACACCGGCGTCACTCTCCTTCCGTTCCATCCCATTCAGCGAGGAAAATGGTCTTGCCACATATATCAGTGCCGACCATCTTCCCAGCTATATGGAAAGGGGTGAGGTGACGGGAGGTGAATCATTCACCCTTTCACGCAATCAGATCTCGATCCTAAATGCTGTGGCTGCATCAAATCCGGAAAGCGTGAGAAACAGTTTCGATGACAACGAGTTGTCAGAGTGGACCAATGACGGGAAGCTCTCCTCCGGTTGGATACGTTACGAACTGGAACGGGACGCCCTGATCTCGGAGATCGAACTGAAGCTCACCGGCTGGCGTATGAGAAGCTATCCCATCGAAATCTATGTTGATGAGCAAAAGGTGTATGAAGGTAAAACGGAAAAGAGTCTCGGCTATGTCGCCATACCGATTGAGCCCACAGTGGGACGATTCGTTGAGGTACGGCTGCTTGGACAGAGCAGCGATCAGGATGCCTTTGGCGAGATCGTGGAAATCACCGGCACGAAAGAACTTGATCTCTATCGTGATCCCAACGCCGAAGATGCGAAGGGACAACTTCGCATCGTGGAGATCGATATTTATGAACAGGCATTTACGACATCAAAATGAAAAAAATCATCTACCTCATATTGGGGATACTCATTGTTGTATCTTCATTCAAAGCTACCAATAAGCCGGTGAAAATATTGATTGCCGGCGATTCCACTGCTCAGACTTATAACGAAGAGAGAGACGGGTTAATCAGAGGATGGGGGCAGATGCTGCCCCTGTTCCTCGATAGCCAGATCACCGTGGTCAACCATGCTATTGGCGGCAGAAGCACCAAGAGTTTCATCGCTGAAGGCCGATGGGAACGGCTGCTCAATGAAACCGACGCCGGCGATATCGTACTGATACAGTTCGGCCACAATGACTCTTCCACGCGTCCTGAGCGACATGCATCCTACCAGGCATATGAAGAGAACCTGTTGAAGATGATTCAGGATGTGCGACAGAAAAAGGCGACCCCTGTACTGCTCACCTCAGTCGTCATGCGTACCTTTGTGGAGGGGAACCTGGTCGATGACCGGTTGAAAGGATATCCAGCAATCATGCGGAAACTGGCCGAGGAGCATCAGGTTCATCTGATAGACATCAACCTCAGGACGCGCGATTTTGTCACCATGCTGGGTGACGAGGCATCAAAACCTTACTACCGTTGGGTGGAACCGGGTGTTGATCCGGTGAGGCTGGAGGGTTTGCAGGATGATACACACACCATGGAAAAAGGTGCACGAAAGATTGCCTGTTTTGTGGCGGAGGGTCTCAGTGCGTTGGATCTACCTCAGATTAACCGGCACATATTATTACCTGAGACAACCGACCGCTGAGAAATATCCTTTACACCTTTTAATCATGAGATGAAATTAAATCGGTTGTAGTAATCGATGGTATCTTTGGTGAGGATATCCAGACTGACATAGTTCTGTACTTTTACGAATCCCCTGTAAATGAGGTACTCCAATAATGTCTTCATGGCCAAAAATCCCTGTCGTTCGGGCTCCTGACCGATTAGGAAATCAATAACACCATTTCTGAGCCCCTCCACATTTGGTCGCGTAATGTCCACACATATCAACCGGACATCTTTTATCGACTTCCTGTAGAAATAGTCAGCGAGTATGCCTCCCCGGGAGTTGAGCACCACCACTCCCCCAAAATCGTGCTCCCCCTGAAAATAGTGATCAAGTTGCTGGTCATTATTTTCTGGTTCCATTGCAGTAAAGGGGATCCGCACAATTTCCGAGGAGATATCATTATCACTCAGATAATCTGCAAAACCCTTCTTGCGGAGGATACTGGTATTGGCACTCTCATCACCGATGCGCACCGCCTGCAGCATCCCGATGCGGCATCCCATTGTTGTGATGGAGGTGATCAGTCGGGCTATTAGATAACCGCAGACATAGTGGTCTGATGTGAAATAGGCCAGTGGTGCAGTATCTTCTACTGTCGAGTCTACAAATAAATAGGGAATCTCACGCTCTTCAAGCTTTCTGACCAACTTTAGCGTCTCTTCCTTGAAAGTGGTACCGATGATTACAGCATCGGTATCCATTTCTGCAATCTCGTCATAGACCCGTCGGCAAGAATTGATGTCATACTGGTTATAGGTATATACGGAACACTTGATGCGGATATTTTCATACACCTGGATTGCTTTACGAATTCCCATGTGGATGCTCTCCCAATACTCTCCCTCCATCACGTCGGGGGTGGTGATGATCACCTTGTACTTCCGACGTAAAGAGAGTCCGGTGATGTGGATATTGGGTTTGTAGTTCACTTTCTTCAACACCTCCTCAACAGCCTGACGGGCGGTCTCCGACACACGTCCCCTATTGTGAATAATACGGTCGACGGTACCAGGTGAAACCCCTGACATTTCAGCAATATCCTTGATACGAATTTTTCCTTGCATGGACATTTTATTGCAAATCACTTGCTATCACTTGAAACCCAACGAATCTTAGACTATAGAACCTTTTCTTAATACTGAAAATATTTGGTTCACTGAATCAGTAATTGAATTCTCTGTAAAAATCAATCGTTTCCCGGGTCAATATATCCAGGCGTACGTAGTTTCGTTGTTTCACCGGCTTTCTGTATATCATGAACTCTATCATTGTCTTCATGGCTAGAAAACCCTGGTGTTCGGGTTCCTGACCTATCAGAAAATCTATATATCCCTCACGCAATCCTTTCACATTGGATACCGTAAGGTCAACACCTATCAGGTGAATATCTTTGATGCCATTCCTGGCGAAATAGTCTGCCAATAACCCTCCTCGTGAGTTGAAGAAGACTACACCACCCACCGAATGCTTGCTTTGGAAAAAATCGGACATCCAGGCCTCATTTTTCTCCGGTTCAAAGGCAGAAAATGGGATTTTTAAGATGCTGTTTGCGATCTTCTTCTCCTCCAGATAGTCATGAAATCCTTTCTTTCGGAGGATACTGGTGTTGGCGCTCTCATCGCCAATCCGCACAGCTTGCGACATGCCTATATCGGAGCCTGCAGGGATGATGGAGGTGATCAGCTTGGCCATCAGATAACCGCACATGTAATGATCGGAGGTGAAAAATGCCAGTGGTGAACTGTTGTCCATGGTAGAATCCACAAAGATATAGGGAATCCCCCGCTCTTCAAGCAATCGGGTGAGCCGGAGTGTTTCCTCCTTAAAGGTGAGCCCTATGATCACCCCATCGGCATCGATTTCAACAATACGGTCATATACCTCACGACAGGAGTAAACATCAAATTCATTGTATGTGTGCACCAGACACTTCACGCGTATATTCTCATATTCCTCAAGTGCATGTTGAATCCCGGAATGTATGCTATCCCAATACTCCCCCTCGGTAACACTTGGTGTTGTTATCACCACCTTGTATTTTCGCTTCAGTGATAACCCGGAAATGTGGATGTTGGGCTTGTAGTTCACTTTCTTCAGCACCTCCTCAACTGCTTTACGGGCAGATTCTGATACATTTCCCCTGTTATGCAGGATTCTGTCGACAGTGCCGGATGAGACGCCTGCCATTTCTGCAATATCCTTGATACGGGCTTTGCGTTGCATTTCGGTTCTTTTAAAGGTCAATTTTCCAATAAAACTACAATGAATGTACAATCCATTAGTTTTCATTGCAAAGAAACAAACTTTTTCTCGAATTCCATAAAATAAACATTCTGTTCCACTCATTCTCTCTCTGTTTCAGGTTGCAAAATGAAATAAATCAGCTATATTTGCAGCTACTGGTCTCAGATACCATTGAAAATAAACAGTTTGATTCACATGAAACATGTCACATCACTTTTGATTCTCTCTATGATGAGCCTTATGCTTTTCCCACAGGAATCGCAGGACTATTTTCCCGATCAGCAACTTACAACGGTCGGCGCCTACTACTATCCGGAGCATTGGGAGGAATCGCAATGGGAAAGAGATCTGATGAAGATGGCAGAGATGGGATTTGAGTTCACCCATTTTGCCGAATTTGCCTGGGCTCAACTAGAACCCGAAGAGGGCGTATACAACTTCGGATGGCTCGACAGGGCCATTTCTCTGGCTGCCAAACATAATCTCAAGGTGATTCTCTGTACCTCAACCGCTACCCCACCTGTCTGGCTTGTACGTAAACACCCTGACATCCTCATTACAAACGAAGATGGCACACGCTATGACCATGGTTCGCGACAGCATGCCTCTTTCTCCAATGAGTACTACCGCACCTATTCCATGAAAATGATCTCCGAACTGGCAAAACGTTACGGAGAGGATGAAAGGGTCATCGGCTGGCAACTGGACAACGAACCCCGCTCAACCGTTGATTATGGTGCTGATGCGCTCAAACGCTTTCGTCGGTGGCTGAAGGAGAAATACAAAGAAATTCAATCGCTGAATCATGCATGGGGTACCAACTTCTGGAGTGGCACCTATAACAATTTCAGTGAAATAAACCTGCCAAAACATGGGCAATGGGGCATGAACCTCTATCAGCGGCTCGATCACAGTCGTTTCTGCGACGAGGAAACGAGCACTTTCCTCGACGAGCAGGCACGCACACTGCGGCAACACATCTCACCCCAACAGTGGATCACCACCAATTTCATTCCGATGTATGATGCTCGTTTCATCGGTGCAGACAAAGAACTCGATTTCATTAGCTATACCCGCTACATGGTTTACGGGGAACACAAGGGTATCGGTGAGAAAGGG
The DNA here is from genome assembly GCA_016916535.1 of Dysgonomonadaceae bacterium zrk40. Taxonomy (NCBI): domain Bacteria; kingdom Pseudomonadati; phylum Bacteroidota; class Bacteroidia; order Bacteroidales; family Dysgonomonadaceae; species Dysgonomonadaceae bacterium zrk40. Next base: position 2,550,493 of record CP070276.1, on the reverse strand, counting down.
TACCGCGTGGGTGAATACTCTCGGATTGCAATGGCCAACGACTATTTCCGCCCCCTTTCGCCCCTCTATGGGGTCATGGAGCTGCAGCCGGGGCAGGTGAACTGGGGAACGGTCAATTCACAACCGATGCCCGGTGCCGTGCGTCTCTGGCTCTGGCATGTCTTTGCCGGAGGAAGCCGTTTTACCTGTACATACAGGTTCAGGGCACCTATCTATGGTTACGAACAGTACCATTACGGCATCGTGGGTCCCGATGGTGTCACTCCCACCGGCGGTGGCATCGAATACCAGCAGTTTATCAGTGAGATCGGATTGCTCAGGAAAAATGCTTCACTTCATCAGCAGCCAGAACCATATCTAAAGAGAAAAACAGCCATTCTCTATAATCCTGACAACACTGTAGCCATCGAACAGAACAAACAGACACAGCACTGGAACACCGAAGCACATCTGTTGAAATACTATCGCGCGCTGAAATCTTTCGGTGCCCCCGTCGATTTCATCCGTGAGAACGCTGATTTCACTGCATACCCTGTGATAGTAGTACCTGCCTACCAACAGATGAGCCTCGAGCTAATCAGAAAACTGACCCAATACGCTGAAAACGGAGGGAACCTGATCATCTCCTGTAGGAGCGGTCACCAGAACGAACTGGGTCACCTCTGGGAAGCAAAGCACGCAGAGCCCATCTACGAACTGATTGGTAGCGAGATTGCTTTCTATGATCTGCCACAATCCTTCGATCCGGGAACAGTGGAGATGGATGGCAACAAATATAGCTGGAACAGCTGGGGCGACATCCTGCAACCATCGAGTGAGACTGAAAGCTGGGCATCTTACCAAGGTGATTTTTATGCCGGCAAAGCGGCTGTCACCTTCCGACAATTTAATGAGGGCAGCGTTAGCTACGTGGGTGCCGACAGCCAAAAGGGTGATCTGGAACTGGCCGTCCTAAAGAAAGTGTTCAATCGTCTTGATATTCCGGTTGAAAACTATCCTCCGGGAATTATTGTCGAATACCGCGATGGCTTCGGAATTGCAATGAATTACAGTGATTCTGCCTATACAATAGACCTGTCAAAAGATACGGAAATTTTAATTGGAGAAAAGGAGATTCCTACTGCTGGAGTACTGGTCTGGAAAATTAACTAACAGGTAGACGGCATATGATTAACGATTCATGAATAGAACATTATGTGCACGTGCACAGCGCTACAAATAAGTTTCAGAGTACCGGAAAATCATAACAGACGCTGTATCTGCATTACATCTGTTTAAGAGTTTAAGCAAACCAATAATAGAACTTTAATAAATAAAATACCAAATTTAAAAAGGAATGAACAAACAAATTATCTGGATTCTATTTATTGCGGGAATCTTTAGCATGTCAGGCTGTAAGGAAAAATATGCCCATCCATTTCAAAATCCTGACCTTACAGTGGAGGAGCGGGTTGACAACCTGATTAGCCTGCTTACACTGGAAGAGAAGGCCGGTATGATGGTAAACGCTTCTAAACCGGTACCCCGGTTGGATATACCTGCTTACGACTGGTGGAATGAAGCACTGCATGGTTTGGGACGTGCAGGACTGGCAACCGTATTTCCTCAGGCAATTGGGATGGCTGCCACCTGGAACGAAAAGGGGCACCTGGAAACATTCAACATCATTTCAGACGAAACAAGGGCCAAACACCATGAAGCTGTAAAGAACAACAACCGGGACAGGTATTATGGACTCAGCCACTGGACTCCCAACATCAACATCTTTCGTGACCCCCGCTGGGGTCGGGGACAGGAGACCTATGGAGAGGATCCATTCCTGACAGCACGACTGGGCGTTGCCGCCGTGAGAGGTCTGCAGGGTGACGATCCCGATTATTTCAAAACCTATGCCTGTGCCAAGCATTTTGCCGTGCACAGCGGCCCAGAGTGGAACCGTCACTCCTACGACGCTTCCGTGTCGGGACGAGACCTATGGGAGACCTACCTGCCGGCATTTAAGGCACTGATCGATGAGGGAAATGTGAAGCAGGTGATGTGTGCCTACAATGCCTTTGAGGGTGAACCCTGTTGCGGCAGCAGCAGGCTGATGCTGGACATCCTTCGTGGAGAATGGGGTTACAATGGCATGGTAGTCTCCGATTGCTGGGCAATCAACGATTTTTATATTCCTGAGAATCATGGCACCCATGCCGACCCTCAATCAGCTGCTGCCGATGCGGTAATTCACTCAACCGACCTGGAATGCGGCAGTACCTATGAGGAACTGGTAAAAGCTGTGGAAGAGGGCCTGATCACAGAAGATCAGATCGATGAGTCGCTCCGCCGAATATTGAGAGGCTGGTTTGAGCTGGGGATGCTTGATCCTGTGGAAAGAGTGCCCTGGAGTAACCTTTCACCCGATGTAATTGACTCTGATAAGCACCGGGAGATGGCTCTGCGTGTGGCAAGGGAGTCGATGACCCTGTTAAAGAACAACAATGATCTCTTGCCGCTGAGCAAAAATCTGAAACGGGTGGCGGTAATTGGTGCCAATGCGGCCGACAGTGTGATGCTGTGGGGTAACTACAACGGATTCCCCTCTTCCACGGTGACCATTCTCGATGGTATCCGTGCCAAGCTACCCAACACCGAAGTCATCTATGAAAGAGGTTGTGACCTGGTTGATCCCTGGGTGCGCACCTCGCTCTATGAACATTTCACCACTGATAATGAGAACGGAAAGGGGATGCAGGTCGCCTTTTACAACAACAACCAGTTTGAAGGGAGTCCCGCATACACCGAAGTGAACAGTGAAGGAATCCGCTACAACAACTCAGGCGGCACGGCACTTGCTCAGGGAGTGAACATGGAAAACACCTCTACTCGCATTACCGGCTCTTTCAAGGCTCCTTACAGTGGTGAAGCAGTTTTCTCCGTCAGCACTTCCGACAGCTACACCCTTTCCGTGGATGGAAAAGAGGTGTTGTCATGCAGCGGACGTGAGGCCTATATCCCCTCTGAATTTAGCTTACAGGCGGAAAAGGGAAAGATCTACGAGGTTAAACTGGAACATGCACAGACCGGTCGACGCATGAGCATCGATTTCTCCGTATTTAAAAAAGAACTGGCACAATTCGATGAATTAACTGAAAGACTCAAAGAGGTGGATGTCATCATTTATGCCGGGGGACTCTCACCACTCCTTGAAGGTGAAGAGATGCCGGTGAATGCAGAAGGATTCAAGGGTGGTGACCGTGAGTGGATAGAATTACCCGAGGTACAAAGGCGCATGCTGGAGAGCTTGAGGAAAACGGGCAAACCGGTCGTATTTGTGCTCAACTCAGGCAGTGCGATAGCCTTGGAACAGGATGAGAAGCATTATGACGCACTGCTGGCTGCATGGTATGGCGGTCAGGCAGCCGGTACCGCCGTTGCAGATGTGCTCTTTGGCGATTACAATCCTGCAGGGAGACTACCGGTTACATTCTACAAATCGACTGCACAACTCGACAATGCCCTTAAACCTGCAGACAATCCGGAACATAAAGGTTTTCAGAATTACAACATGGATGGACGCACCTATCGTTACATGCAGGAGGAACCTTTATATCCCTTCGGACATGGGCTGAGCTATTCCAGCTTCCGTTATGGCGATGCAGTTCTCAGCGGTAGAGAGGTAGATATCAAGGAAGGGCTCACGGTGAAGGTTCCTGTCACCAACACCTCCGATCGAAGTGGTGATGAGGTGGTACAACTTTATGTGAAAAGAAACAATGATCCACAAGCTCCGATGAAATCTCTCCGGGCATTCCGACGCCAACACATTGCAGCGGGTGAAACGGTTGAGGTGGAACTGACCGTAGATCCCGATGCATTCCTGTTTTATGATGAAAGTAAAGCGGGTCTGGTAGCCAAAGAGGGTAGTTACACACTTTTTTATGGAAGCAGTTCATCTGAAAAAAGCCTGAAGAGCGTGGATATTGAAGTGAACTGATTGATCAGAAGAAGAGATGCAGATGAAATCAGTGAGAATAGCGAGCGGGATATGCAATTTGTTTGCGATGCAATTACCGAAAATAGATACAATTCATCCGTACGGAAAGAATAATGCACCCCATATTCAATTTTCTGCACCCCTGAGAGAAGGATTTCACCTACTTTTACCAGGTGTTCATCCTTGTATGAACAGACAATGAATTACAAACAATGAATGATTAACAGATTATGAAAAATGCGATGAAATTATTTTTTTCTTTCCTTTTCCTCTGCTCATTATTGGCAAAAGGGCAAGAAACAGTTCAGCTGCCCGAAGGAACTCTTCCCAATGAATTCAACATAGTGGGAGCCGAGTATCCCCGCGTTGGCAAAGATGGACGCACCTACTTTAAAGTACACGCACCCGACGCCAACAAAGTAGAGATCAGCTTTCGGGGTGAAATGGAAAAAGGAGAAGATGGCTTTTGGACCCTGGTCTCACAAGAGCCGGAGGTAGTGGGTTTTCACTACTATCAGGTGATTATCGACGGTGTAAGTGTGGCCGATCCGAATGGCAAACCGGTCTTCGGTATGGGCAAATGGGTCAGCGGTATTGAAATCCCGGAAGAGGGAGGTGATTACTACAAGCCACAGGCGAATGTTCCCAAAGGAAGGGTCAGCGAAAGCTGGTACTTCTCTGAAGTGCGCAATGAATGGCGTCGTTGTTTCGTCTATACACCTGCCTGTTACGAAAAAGAGCCGGAACACAAGTTCCCTGTTTTATATCTGCAGCATGGTATGGGTGAAAATGAAACCAGCTGGTCCAACCAGGGTCGGATGAACTTCATCATGGACAACCTGATTGCGTCGGGGGAAGCAAAACCGATGGTGGTGGTGATGGATAACGGCAACATCGAAAACTTCAGCACGCTGCCCGGTGAAAATCCCAATGAAGCAAGAGCAAGATTTGGTGCCGACTTCTCCTCCATCCTGCTGAATGAGATCATCCCCCACATTGAATCGAGCTTCAGAGTGCTGACCGACCGTGACAACAGGGCGATGGCAGGACTCTCCTGGGGAGGATTGCAGACCTTTAACATCACACTGAACAACCTCGATAAATTCTCCTACATTGGCGGATTCAGTGGGGCAGGGATGATCAACACCAATGAATTGGATCAGGCATACAATGGAGTCTTCAAAGATCCCGCTGCATTCAATGAGAAAGTTCATGTATTCTTTATGGGTATAGGCTCCGAAGAACGCCCTGAACGTACCAGAAATCTAAGTGAGTCGCTGAAAAATGCGGGCATCAACAACGTTTATTACGAATCTCCGGGAACAGCGCATGAGTTCCTCACCTGGCGCAGATGTCTGAAAGAGTTCGTCCCGCTGTTGTTCAAATAGAAACCAACCGTAAATCAGCTTAGATGCTTTCCTAAAACTATTCGGGATTCAAGTGATCCCGAATAGTTTTAATTACGGCAATATCATACGATGAAAACTCTGGTAAAATGGATTATGACGGCAATCATGTCAATTGCCGCAATGCAAGCCAATGCATTCAACTCCGAAATCTTTCAGATCAAATTGTCCGATGGTGTAACAACAACAGTCAGACTCGCACTCCCGGAAGAAGGAAAGATCGACCGGATTGTTTTTGCAGTGCACGGCACCGGACCATACACATATCTGACCCGAAGAGATGGTTTCAATTACTATGATGTATTGGCGGAAGGTTTTTGTGGGAAAGGAACCGGTTTCTTTACCTACAATCGCCGTGGGGTTGATTTAGGCGATCAGGCACCTTGGTTTGACACGGTGGACAGCACTCAATACGCCAAATATCAGCCCCATATCGAAGCCGACGATATTGAAACCATGATTGCATTCCTGAAGAATGATCATCGCTTCAGTGATTGTAAAATAATTCTCTACGGTATAAGCGAAGGTACAATCATCGCCTCCATGGTTGCCGAACGGAATAAGGTAATGATCGATGCATTGCTCTTACACGGATATGCTCATGATAACATGTTTGATATTATCAAGTGGCAAAACAATGGCAACGGTGTAATGATCATGATCAAATCGGTATTCGACAGCAACGATGACAATGCGGTGGATAGAGAGGAATATGAACTTGAAGATGCTACAGTGTCTGCATACAGAGGCTACTTGTTCAACAATCTGCCATTTGATTCGGTCGATGTGGTAAAAGACAATGCAATTGACATCAGAGACATCAACAAAATGCGGGAACCAGTTCAACAGATCCTCATGAAGAAGATTGCAGAAAATGAAGAAGATTGGATATGGAACAACTATTTTAGGGTACCCGTTAACTGGTTCAAAGAACATTTTGCACTTGAGCCCAACAAAACGAGACTCACCAGAGTAAAAATCCCCATCTATCTGTTTCATGGGAGAGATGATTCAAATGTTCCGGTTGAGGGGCTCTTCGACCTTGAAGAGCGGTTTCGGGCATGTCAGAAATCAAATCTGAAGATCTTTGTTTTTGACAAACACAACCATGATTTGAATTTTCAGGAGTGGGTTGCAACAAAGAGCTATTCAGAAGGATTGCAAAAGTTGTTTGAAATCTCGGTTGAAATTTAGGGTTGAACCACCTTGGCCCACTTTTGTAAATGTTACGCATAAGAATAAATGAAATGAATTAAATATGAAACGAATTCTATTTACCGCACTCCTTTCGGTCTATGGTTTTGTTACCTGCTTCGGGCAAAATAGCGAAAGGCAGTGGCTCAACCTGAATTATGCCGGAGATGAAAAGGAATATCACAACCTTGACATCTATCTCCCCCAAACGGAAGAACCTGCTTACAAAGCAATAGTTGTCATTTACGGCAGTGCATGGTTTGGGAACAACATGAAACAATTCGCATTCGACGCTTTGGGGAAGCAACTCCTCGAAGGCGGATTCGCTGTGATTGCCATCAACCACCGATCAAGTTCAGATGCTCCCTATCCGGCACAGATCAATGATGTGAAGTCTGCCATACGTTTTATCAGGGCAAATGCTACCCTCTACAATATCGATGCTTCTTTTATCGGCATCACAGGTTTTTCTTCGGGAGGACATCTCGCATCTCTGGCAGGCACTACGAACGGTGTAAAAGAGTATAGTATCAACAACACGACGGTTGATATCGAAGGGAATGTGGGGCCACATCACTCTGTCAGCAGTGCAGTCAGTGCTGTAGTCGACTGGTTTGGGCCCATTGATATGTTGCTGATGGATGAATGCAAGGGTCCCAAAGGGAATGATTCTCCCGAAGCAGCACTGATCAGGGGAAATCCGGCCGACAACCCTGACATGATTGCATTGCTCAATCCCATCACCTTTTTAGATGAAGCTGATCCTCATTTTCTGGTGATACATGGTGCTGCCGACAATGTGGTACCACACTGCCAAAGTGAACTCTTCGCTGCGGCATTGAAAGAGAATAAATTGCTGAATCAATTGATATCCGTTCCTGAAGGCCAGCACGGCCCTGTAACTTTTAACGAACATACTTTTAAGACAATGGTCCGTTTCTTTAGGGAAGAAGCGGAAAAACAGAACCTTTCAACTAAAAGATAAACAACATTAAACATGAACATGAAACTAAGAGCAACGCTTCTATTGGCCTTCACTCTTCTCATCACTGCATCCGGACTGAAAGCACAAAACGGAAGAGCATGGAGCCAGGAACCGGAAACAGTAGCCAGTGATACGGCACGAAGCCTCAATCACTATTTTATTCCTGCCTCACCTGCCCCGATAACACCAGATGATGAGGGATTCATTCAACGTTGGTTGCTACTGGAACCAATTGAGAAACAAATCCGGAGCAACACGCTCTTCACTGACAGCTATTTGAGAAATGCATTTGACACCCTCTATTTTCACAATCAGTTCACACTGCTTCCCAAAGATGGAGAGAAAGTGAAAGTGGGCAATCAGGAGCTCACCTGGCATGCACTTGACAGCAAACTTTTCAACATCAAACTGTTTCGCTTTGCCTACGGATTGTATAAACCCACTTATGGAGTACTCTTCTGGGCTGTAACCGTAATCGACAGCCCTGAAGAGATGAAAAATGTCAGGATCTCAGCCGGTTCCAACTCTGCTTCCATGTGGTGGTTGAACGGAGAGGAAGTTTTGTTGCTTTCTGGTGACAGGCGCATGGTGATGGATGATGCGCTCTCCCGCCGTCTGACACTCAAAAAAGGAAGAAACATCATTCGAGGTGCCGTCATCAACGGCCCGGGGATGAGCGATTTCTGTGTACGTATCCTCGATGAGAATGGAGAACCAGTTAAAAACATCAATATCAGTTGTCAGTAACAACTTTAAATTGCATCATTATATGAATTTATATAACAACATCAAAACAGCACTTGTAATTTTATCAATTGTCACTACCGGGACAATAAAAGCACAGGTGGGTAAACCTTTTATTCACGACCCTTCTACCATCATGGAATGTGAGGGTAAATATTATACCTTCGGCACTGGTGGCGGCGGTTTGATATCGGATGATGGTTGGAACTGGCAGGGTGGTGCCGTAAGACCCGGAAGAGGGGCTGCACCCGATGCCATCAAAATCGGTGACCGCTATTTGGTTGTCTATGGTGCAACTGGAGGCGGTCTGGGAGGTGGTCATAACGGCAGAATATTGACCATGTGGAACAAAACCCTGGACCCCTCATCTCCTGATTTCAAGTATACGGATCCCATACTGGTTGCGCAATCCGATGGTGTGGAAGACAACGATGCCATTGACCCGGGGTTGCTGCTCGATCCAAACACCGGTCGATTATGGTGCTCTTACGGTACCTATTTCGGATTTATCCGACTCATAGAGCTCGATCCCGAAACGGGTGAGCGGGTAGAGGGGAATGAAGCGATTGATATTGCGATTGACTGTGAGGCTACCGATCTGGAGTACCGTGACGGATGGTATTATCTCCTCGGTACACACGGCACCTGTTGCGATGGACCCAATTCCACCTATAACATCGTCGTGGGCCGTTCGAGAGAAATTACGGGACCCTATCTCGACAACATGGGAAGAGAGATGTTGAAAGGTGGCGGCAAAATGCTCCTTGCTGCAAGAGAAAAACTTATCGGACCGGGACACTTCGGACGTGTCATATTGGAAGATGGTGTGGAAAAGATGTCCTGCCATTACGAGGCTGATCTGGACCAGGGGGGACACAGTGTGCTGGGCATCCGTCCTTTGCTCTGGGAAGATGGATGGCCTGTCGCGGGAGATAATTTCAAGGATGGAACCTATAAGATTGAATCTGTAAGAAGAGGCTACTCGCTTGAACTGGCAGTAGATTTTGTTCGGATGCCCGGCAGAATACGTCGTTTCAACCATGACAACGATGAACCAATTCATCCGATTCCGGCACAACAGCTGTCTGATGTCATCGATAGCTGGCCTGCCGGCAACATTGAGGTAAGAATTGGTGACTACATGGTACGCCCTCATCAGCGCTGGACCATCACAGCAGTGCCGGAGGCAGGGGGTTATCTGGGCGGTCCCTATTACAAAATCACCATTGCCGACACCGATAGGGCTCTGGCAGCCACTGCGGATGCAGAGGTAACCACTGTCCCGGCATTTACCGGTGCAGCGGAACAGCTCTGGCGAATCGATCAGTTGACAGATGGTACTTATCGCATCATGCCAAAGATGATTCCCAATTGTAACGAGCAGTTGGTTCTGGTATCATCGGGTGACAGTACCCCCACCCTTGCGAAATTTGACATGAAGAGTGACAACGCAAAATGGAACTTTAAAAACCACTAGTGATAAATATTTACGGATCTCAACTTTGATTTACAATGAACAGCAATAAATTACAAAATATGAAGATATTTACATTCTCTCTCCTCACGCTCCTCTTTGTTGCAGGATGCACACAAAAGGATGCTCAGAACACTTTCCAAAACGAAGGCAATCCGCTGATAAAAAACAAGTTCACAGCCGACCCCGCACCATTGGTACAAGATGGTACACTTTACCTCTACGTGGGGCATGATGAGTATTATGAAGGTCAGGATAGCGCATCGGGAGGTAAGGAGTTCAACATCACTGAATGGCTATGCTATTCCACAGAAGACATGCAGAAATGGACCGACCACGGATCCGTGCTGAAACCCACCGATTTTGAATGGGGTGTGGGTGAAGCCTGGGCTTCACAGGTGATTGAGCATGAGGGAAAATTCTATTATTATACAACTGTCCAAGCAGGTGAACCCTATAACAGTAAAGTGATTGGTGTGGCGGTCAGCGACAACCCCACAGGTCCTTTTATCGATGCAATCGGGAAGCCCCTGATTACCGACGACATGACCTCCAATGGACCACGAGGTTGGTGGAACGATATCGATCCCACTTTCATCATGGACAAGGAGGGACAGGCATGGCTCTGTTGGGGCAACGGCACCTGCTTCCTGGCCCGTTTAAAACCGAACCTGACGGAACTGGATGGTGAGATTGAAACGGTCGATCTCCCCCTCTTCGTGGAAGGTCCCTGGCTACACCAACGAGGCGACCTCTACTATCTGACCTATGCCTCCATGGGTGAGGGACGTGAAACCATCTCCTATGCCACGGCCCCCTCCATGGAAGGCCCCTGGACACCCCAGGGAGAGTTGACCGGCATGGCGGAGAACAGCTTCACCATCCATCCGGGAATAGCTGAGTTCAACGGGAACTGGTATCTTTTTTACCACAACGCAACCCTCACACTCGATAGCATTGGAGGAGCCATTGGACGGCGCAGTGTCTGTGTGGAAGAGCTTCATTACAATCCCGACGGCACCATGCAGTTTGTAGCACAAACGACTGAAGGAGTTTCTGCACTTTAAGTACAGACATGAAAGGTTTAAAGAAGGAGAGATATCATCAGGGATTGTATCTCCCTATGATGTTTAGTTGATCACCGGTGAGATCCACCTCCAGAAGCATCGGTTTTCGGGGGCCAGGATTCTCATCGAGTGGTTGATAATGCAATGATAGCAACTCCTTGCCCTCAAACGTGGTAAAGAGCATCCCGTGTCCCGCATTTTCAGGGACAAGCGGTTTCTCATGCTGCTCCCAAGGGCCTTCCAACCGTCCCGTCAGTGAATACGCGACGCCCTGTGCATATCTTTTGTCACTCCAGCTGGACCATAGCATTCCCAGTCTCCCACTGCCGGTTCTGAAAAGAAAGGGTCCATCTGAGACAAAACCATTGAGTGACATCCCGAAGGTCAGCTCTCCGATCAATTGCATATCACGCGACCAGGCAGCGTCGTTGCCTGAGAATAATGTTGAGGCTTCACCCTCGGTACGGGAAAGATCCTCCGTCAGTTTGATTTGTCTGATCTCTCCGTTTTCAAGCTGCATCCAATCATGGTTGAAAACCAGGTAAGGAACTCCCTCCTCTTCGTAAAGGGTACCGTCGAGTGTAGACCACTCCTCCGGTAAATAGGGTATCTGCGTGACCGGACGGTAAGGACCCTCCGCCTGATCGGCCGTCAAGATATGAATGCCGCGTCGCAACACGTCACAGCGTTGGGGAACTGTATCGACAACAATATCGGTATTTGTAAATGTTGCAATACAGTAATATTTTCCTTTGTAGTAATGCAGTTCAGGAGCCCAGATCATGGGATCGGAGCCCATCCACGAAGTGGTGTCTATCTCGATGTAGCTGAAGGGACCTTCCCAGCTCTTCAGGTCCAGGCTTTTCCACATTGTTCCTCCTGAACCGGTAAGGTAGTAGGTGCGTGAGGCTTTGTCAGCGAAGATAAAAGGATCACTTGCTATCAATGAGTCAAAAGGAATTTTACGTAAATCACCCCATCGTAAACCTTGCAACAGGGTATAACGGGTCAACTCATCTCCATTGTTATCGGAGAACTTACACCCGCTCAGAAACACAAAAAGAGACAAAAGAAAAACGGTTGCTTGTATCATTCTACCAAACCTCCACTTGTCGCTGTATGACTTACGGCTGCACAAAAATATTCGATCCACTCTATCCATCACACTTTCTTTTTCTGTCACAAACATAACCCGTTTTTCCTGAAAAGTAGTGGCCAAACTAATTTTTTAAGAGGATTAATTAACATCTTTGAAAAAAAAAGAGCCTCACGGACAGGATGTGAACGGTTCGATAAATTTTGTACCCATCAATGAAAAAATAATCCTCTGTTTGATCAACCCTGTTTTCTATGTTTGCAGTTCATAAGTTTATTCATACTTTTGTTCTTCACTCGCAACGTTACCCTAAAATGAGATACCGGCTTCTGTTTTCTTTTTTTCTTTTAATCCACTTGACTTCGGTTATGTTGCTTCCGGCACAGAACAATCTCACCGGATACAATTACTCTTATCTCACCATCAATGAAGGGTTGTGCGACAATTTCATCCGGGACATCCATACGGATCAGTTGGGATTTATATGGATTGGCACCTCCAACGGGCTTGATCGCTACGACGGTTATGAGCTTAAACACTATTCAGCCGGTGAGGCCCTTCCAAATCGTTTTATTGAAAGTAACTACATTTATGACATTGCAGAAGATGAATCTTTGCATCTATGGGTAGCCTCAGATGCAGGCATCATGCGTATCGACCTCCAACATGAGGAGATCTCATTCATGAAAAATTTTGAAGGTGAAAACAGTGATATTCTCTCCTCACCGGTGCAGTCCATCTTTGTGGATGATTCACAAAACCTCTGGATAGGCAAGGGGGACTGCCTGGCATATCTCATTCTCAATCAGGAAAGGGAGATTGAAGAGATTCAGATCCTGAAAAAAAATGTGGATATCAGGACAATTGTCAGACATGGAAGTGAAATTTGGGCCGGAGGATTTAACCAGCTGCTCCGATACAGGATCAATAGCCCGGGAAAATTTGCACAGATTCCGCTTTCTACAACCACCGAGTTTTCTAGGATGACAATCAATACACTCTTTTCAATTGGCGATTACCTATGGATAGGCACGCGTGAAGGTTTGTTCTGTTTCAACACTCCAAGTGCAGAGATGACCCTCTATCATCACAACCCTGATAATCCAAACAGTATCTCATCCAATCATGTGACAGACCTGGCCACAAACGAATCAGGAGAAATCATCATTGCAACACGAAATGGAGTCAATATATTTCAGCGCAATGAGCAATTTGTCCACTACACAAAAGGAACAGAAGGTTTGGCTCTGAACGATAACATTATCAACAAACTCTATGTGGATGAGAATAACTCAATCTGGGTCGGCGCGATGTTTGGAGGCATCAATCTCATGACCCCCAAAAAGATTCATTTCACGCATTCACTGCAGGGGTCAGAAAACGAACGACCAAATATTATCAGCGCTGTGCTGGAAGATAAGGAGGGTAATCTTTTGGCCGGGGTGGTGGATGGTGGTCTAGCCATACAACTGAAAGGGGATGATTCTTTTACCATATACCGACATCATGCCGACAACCCCACCTCATTGTGTCACAACAACATCTCAGATATCGTTCAGGATTTCAGGGGCAATTACTGGATCTCAACGATTGGGGGTGGCATCGATAAACTATTAAAAGAGAATCTCTCAAACCCCAAGTTTGAACATTTCACAACCAGCAACTCCCAATTACTCTCCAACGAAATCCAGGACCTCTGTCTCGATCCGGTGAGGAACTCCATCTGGATCTGCAGCAGCCGTCACATCCAAATACTGGATTTTGCCACCGGCCAGATGAATCGCCTTCAACACTACACACGGTCGGGAGAAATTCCCGACCGCATGAATACAGTATTTGTTGACTCACAATCACGCCTTTGGATCGGGGGGAATGGAGTTTATATCATCGATCTGAAAGATTACAGGAACGGGTATGAATCGATCCATTACAAACAGAAACTGGATGACCCCGAGAGCATGATAAAAGAAAAAATAACTTGTATCCTGGAGACAAAAGACCGTGAAATATACCTGGGCAGCATGGGCAATGGCATCTACCAACTGAACCCAGGCAGTTCAAAAGGAAGCTACACCTTCACCAACTATGCAGGCAGATCAGGCTTATCGGACCAAAACATCTCTAACCTGATGGAAGACCTGAATGGAAACATCTGGATCAGTACGCTGAAAGGTATTTACCTTTTAAATGCCTTTACGAAAAGAGCAATCAAATTCGATGAAAAAGAGGGATTACAGGTTCAACAGTTTTACAAACGAGCAGGTTGTGAAACAACCGACCATCGGATAATACTGGGCACCACCAACGGGTTGGTTTCTTTCAATCCGCTTGTTCATCTCCCCAGGAAGAAAGAAAGAGTGGTGACGCTGACCAGTCTCTATTGCGACGGTGTCGAGATGATCCCCTTTCAGCATCCCAAAAACCTCACCTCATCCATTACACGGGCAAAAGAACTCCATCTCTACCCTCCTCACAATTCGTTCGAACTCTCTTTCAGCAGTCTTGATTATACCGGTCAGGACAAGATATACTATTTTCACCGCATCCTGGAGCTCGACGAAGATATCAATGTGGGTCTCTCCAAACGAACTGCCCGTTATACCAACCTGGATGCCGGCACATACACCTTTGAAGCGTGGTGCACCAATCAGGACAACAACTGGTCTTCAGAGCGAACCCAGCTCACCATTGTGGTACACCCCCCATTTTATCAGACCAGCTGGTTCTATGGGCTCATCGCATTGCTCATTCTCTCCGCATTGCTGTACATTCTTCATTGGTACAATCAACGTCAGAGGAATATACAACAGCTTCTGAAAGAGAAGATAGAAGACCGCACCGCTGCACTGACCAGAACCATCGGGGAGCTGGAACAAACACAAAGCGAAATCATCGACAAAAATGAACAGCTACAGTTGCAGAACGATGAAATCAACCATCAGAAGAATGCCATCTTTGAAATGTCCCAGCAAATGGAGCAACTGAACAGGGACAAGATCTCCTATTTCACCAACATTGCCCACGAGTTTAAAACACCACTGACGCTCATCCTCGGTCCTACGGGGCAATTAATCAGAGATACAGGCAATCAGGAGGGGAAAGAAAATCTGGAAATGATCAACAGAAATGCACGCTACCTCCTTTCCATGGTGAATCAGTTGATTGACTTGCATAAAATTGACACTAAAAACCTGACACTGAACTTGACAGGCTTCAACCTCGTAGAATTGCTCAATCAGACCGCTTTCGATTTTTCAGGTCTGATGCAGCAGAGATCAATTCAACTAGAAACAAAATACCGACTCTCACACAGTGATGTTGTCACTGACAAGGAAAATATCCATAAAATTTTGTTCAACCTCTTGTCAAATGCTGTCAAATACACTCCGGACAAGGGTAAGATAACCCTTCATGCCTGCCAGTTCACTGAACCTGTTACCGGCAGATTGCTGCAATACATCTCCGTCACCAACAGTGGCAGCATGATAGAGAAGGAGGAATCAGAAAAAATTTTCAATCGTTTTCACCGCATACCCAACCAACAGAATTATTCTCAATTCGGGCAAAGCAGTACCGGAATCGGACTGCACATTGTAAAAGAACTGGTTACACTGCTTCAGGGCCATATCACAGTGAAATCATCTCTGAAAAATGGTGTCTCTTTCAGGTTTTATTTCCCGGTATCCATCAGTAACAAGGAAGTGACAACACAACCGATGAAAACTGAACTACCCCCCTCCACCGAAGATATCATTCCACCATTCATCCCGCTGGACCGGAATCAACCCAACCTTTTACTGGTGGAAGACAATCCCGATATGCGCAGTTACATCAAAAAGATTCTTTCAGACAAATTCAACGTGGCAGAAGCAAACAATGGTGAAAAGGGTTACGAGATGGCGCGTAACATCCTGCCCGACTTCATTGTATCAGACTTGATGATGCCCGTGTGCGACGGGGCATGGCTCTGCCGAAAAATCAGAGAGAACGTGGAACTGTGCCATATCCCCTTTCTGCTGCTCACTGCCAATTCGAGTGAACAGGCTTATATTGAGAGTTATGAGAACGGCATCGACGGATACATCACCAAACCGTTCGAAGATTCCATCCTCTTGGCACAAATTGAAGCCATCATGAAGAACAGAAATTTACGACAACAGAAATTTATTGAGGATGAGATGAACATTTCGGTGCTTGAGGTGGGTCAGTCCGATCAACAGTTCATGGAGAAGGTGATGGTTCTGATAGAGAAAAATTTTGCCGATTCCAATTTTGGGGTCAAAGAACTGATAGAACAGTTGAACATGAGTTACACTTTGACCTATAAGAAGTTCATCTCAATTACAGGGGTCCCTCCGGTTCGCTTTCTGATGCTGTACAGGTTGAAGATAGCCAAACTAATCCTGGAGAAAAACAGAAACAACAATGTCATTGTTTCAGAGATTGCTTATCGTGTGGGCTTCAATGATCCCAAATACTTCACCCGTTGCTTTGTGAAACAATACAACATGACCCCCAGTTCCATCATAAGTCAGGAATCATAGGGGTCAGTTTCAATGATTGCTTTTAGCCAAAAGTATATCCGGGAGTAATTATACTCCCGGAAGAGGATTCAATTGAATCGTCAACTATTCAAAACGTATCCAGTCAATTTCAACCTTCCCGCCCTTAACGAGTGAGAGTTCCAAATCATGAATCCCTGTGGAAACATTCTGAAGCGGTACGACAATCCCCTGCCAGCTCTCTCCTGCCGGCACATTGATCTCGGCCAACAATCGCTTCTCGGAATCTACCGCATGCAATTGCACTTTGCTGTCTGTAGCTGATGATATCCTCATGATTATCTCTTTCTGGTCTCCCTTGCCGAAATCCACGCGATTATAGCGGACCCATGCCCCCTCGTTCAATCCCACCTTCCATCCTTCAAATGGATTCTCCTCATTGAGAAAGGCCGTTGAAGCCCCCTTTTCACTGATGGCACTGTATCGGTCCGGATGGATCTGAGTGGTGGCAGCTGTGATGCCAACACCCCGCAAGGTAGGAGTCACCTTCTGGATGGTGCCGTCAGCATTGAAAAAGAGTGAATCGATGCGAGCAGAACGGTTCTTATCGAATGCGGGGGAGTAATCGTTGTGATGATAAAAAAGATACCACTGGTTCTCATACTCCACGATTGAATGGTGGTTGGTCCAACAGCCTGTGGGTGACTCTTCCATGATCACTCCCCTGAAGGTGAAAGGTCCCATGGGATTGTCGCCGGTGGCGTAGGCCAGAGTCTCTGTGCTGTCCCTCACCCAGGGAAAGGTGTAATAATAGATTCCCTCACGCTCAAATACAAACGGTCCTTCCTTGAAACCCTCCGGCAATCCTTCAATCTGTACCGGCTCACTCGCCAGTTCAAGCATGTTATCCTTCAACTTTGCCACCGACATGCCACGTCCGGACCAGTAAATGTAGGCCTGACCATCGTGGTCGATCAGCACGCAGGGGTCTATACCGCCAACTCCCTCAATGGGCTTCTCTTCAGGTAGAAAAGGACCGTACGGCTTATCGCCAACGGCGACACCTATCGCAAAGCCGCGTCTGTTTTCACCTGCGGGGGTAGAGGGAAAATAGAAGTAATACTTACCATCCCGATAAACACAATCAGGGGCCCACATCGAGTAGGATTCAGCTGCTACCCAGGGCACCTTCTCCTGACTGACAATCACCCCATGATCCTCCCATTCGGTCAGGTTCTCGGAAGAGAAGACATGATAGTCCGCCATGCAAAACCATTCCTTGAGCCTTTCGATGGGACTGGGAATATCATGCGAAGGATAAAGATATATTTTTCCTTCAAAAACCCTGGCTGTTGGATCAGCCGTGAACTGATCCCTGATAATGGGATTCTGTGCATTGAGGGAAATGAGAAAAGAGACGAAGAGAATGACTATGATTCCCTTTTTGGTAATTTTTTGATACATACGATTCATGATTAATAATTCAACAATACCCATACGGCTCACAACGGGATGTCACTGCAATATGTGCGAACAAAGATAAACAATCTTTTCTTTCGCATGGGGGACGAATCTATATGAACGGTGGATATGGTTATGAGTCATGGGAAACTATTCAGACGCTGGCACATTGAAACTGCCTGTCGGGAGGATTATTCATATCTAAACGTGGACAAAACTTTTCTTCACGAAAAAATCCACCATTCTCAAAGATTATTTAACCCTTACCTCTGTGCATACCCCTAATATTGTGAAAAAAATGCCACGTTTGTTAAATTAATTTATTTTTTAAATTCTATTTCTATGAAAAAAAGAGTTCTGTTTTTCTTTATTTGCTTTTGTCTAAGCATTGCCTCATATGCACAGCTGCAGGTGAGAGGCACTGTCACGGACAATCAAGGCGAACCGATTCCGGGTGTTACCATCCTGGAAAAAGGAACCCAACACGGCGTAATCACTGATATTGATGGTATCTACAATATCGCTGTTGAAGGGCCGGAATCCATACTGCAGTTTTCATTTGTAGGCATGGATACATGGGAAGTTGTGGTAGGCAACCAATCAGTCATCAATGTGGTGATGAACGAAACGGCTACAGACCTTGATGAGATTGTGGTGGTTGGTTACGGTACCATGCGTAAGAGCGATATCTCGGGTGCCATCTCATCGGTCAGGTCAGATGCTCTTGAGAACATCGTCACGTCAGATGCTGCGGCAGCCCTTCAGGGAAAGGCTTCCGGGGTGCAGGTGCTGACCAACTCCGGTGCTCCCGGACAAGGGGCCTCGATACGTGTACGCGGCTACTCCTCCAACTCCGGCAATATCGGTCCCCTTCTTATTGTGGATGGCTTGCAGGTTGACAACATCCAGTACCTGGATCCCTCAATGATTGAATCAATCGAGATTTTGAAGGATGCTGCCTCGGCAGCCATCTATGGTGCACAGGCCGGCAACGGTGTGGTATTGGTAACCACCAAGTCAGGCGCATCGGCCATCGGCTCTTCCAGCATCAGTTATGATGTAAGCTATGCCAACCAAAGCCTTGCACGTCACCCGCAAATATTCGGTGCGGATGATTTCATTGATTATAAAAGAATGTCAGGCCTGCCCATCGATGCACAGCTGGAGGCAAACAACTATGACAATACCGATACCAACTGGTTTGAAGCGGTATTCGCCCCCTCCTGGAGTCAGAAGCATACGGTAACCTTCCAGGGAGGCAACAACCAGGGTAACTATTTCACCTCTCTCAACTACATCCACAACGATGGTATCGTGAAGGGAGAAAAGGATGTGTACAAACGTCTCTCTGCTCAGATCAACGCCGATTACAACATCAAGAGCTGGTTGCAGGTGGGCACCAACAACTCCATCGAAAAATGGTCTACCCGATCGGTTCCCCATATGTCACAATATGGTTCATTGATGAACTCGGTGCTGACCATTGACCCCTTGACCCCTGTATACTATTCCGGTCCGGATCAATTTGCACCGACCATGAAGCAGGCTTACGATGAGGGTAAGATTATCCTCAGGGATCCCGACAACGGGCTCTATTATGCCACCTCCAAGTATATCACCGATGACAGTGGTAACCCGCTGTTGCAAAGAGACCGGGTGGACTCCGAAAACAAGGGTGTTACCCTTCGGGGTATGATCTTCGGGAACCTTAAACCGGTGAAAGGGCTTGTGATCACCTCCCGTTTGGGCTACAGGGTTTCACAGAGCAACTCACACAGCTTCAACACTCCCTATTATGCAACTCCCCAGGCAAAGTCGGACGACTACAACATCTCTGCTAACGCCAATACCGGGCTTTACTATCAGTTTGAAAATTTTGCCAACTACAACATCACCCTCGATCAGCATGCCATCACCGCCATGGCCGGTATGTCATACATCGAAAACAGTTGGGACAACGTGAGCACCAGCGCACAGGGCCCCGATATCCTGACAGGCTATGAGCCCAACTTCCGTTACATGGATTATGTGAAGAGCAACATGGTTGACGGTGAGGAGAAGACGGTGAAAAGCTATGGCAATCTCCCCGGAAAATCGGCCCAGATGTCCTACTTCGGACGTCTCATCTATACCTATGACAATCGCTACACCCTTCAGGCCAACTTCCGTGCCGATGCGTTCGACTCCTCCAAACTACCGGCAGACAATCGCTGGGGATATTTCCCCTCCTTCTCAGCTGGATGGACCGTCAGCAATGAAAAGTTCTTTTCCGAGAACCTCAACATGGATATTTTTTCTTTCCTGAGACTGCGTGCCTCTTGGGGTCGTAACGGTAACATCAACGTTCTCAATGATTACAGATACAGCACTACCATCGCTTATAACAGCTCATGGTATCAGTATGGTGTAGAAGATAGCGGTCCCTCATATGGATCCAAACCCTCCGGACTGGCCAATCCCAACCTCAGATGGGAAACTTCCGATCAGCTCGACCTGGGTGTTGAAATGAGATTCCTGAGAAACAGACTTGCTATCTCAGCGGATTATTACGACAAGAAAACCAAAGATTTGCTTGTAAATATCAATCCGGTTCCGGAGCTCGGTGTTGCCGAAACGACTGTAAACGCCGGCTCTGTTCTCAACAGAGGTCTCGAACTGGAGGCATCCTGGAGAGACAACATTGGTCAGGATTTCAGCTATTCTGTCAGCGCCAACTTCTCCACATTGCACAACGAAGTCACCTTCCTCGATCCATCCATCGCACGGCTGGAAGGAGCCACAGGTGGTGTAGACGGCACCAACAACCCGATCCGTACTGCCTTCGAGGTGGGACATCCTATCTGGTATTTCAGAGGTTACCAGTACGAAGGAGTAAATCCTGAGACGGGTGAAGCCATCCTCACCGATATCAACGGTGACGGCAATATATCCGATGGTGACATGACCTATCTTGGAAAGGCAATACCTGATTACACCTACGGCCTGAACATCAACCTGGCATACAAGGGTGTTGACCTGAGCATGTTTGGATCAGGAGTAGGCGGCAATGATATCTTCACCGTATTGTACCGTGCCGATACCCCCATGCGTAACTCACTGAAATATTATTATGACAACGCCTGGACACCCGAAAACAAGAATGCCTCCATGCCCAATCCGCAGGCTGTCGCTACCGACTGGCATTTCTGGGGATCGTCAGCTTCCATGTTTAGCGGTTCTTACTTCAAGATCAAACAGCTTCAGCTGGGATATACCCTTCCGGTAGAGATTACCCAACAAGCACTGATCAACAAGCTGAGACTATATGTTTCACTGGATGACTTCTTTACCTTCACCTCTTATCCAGGTGTTGATCCTGAAACAGCTACCGTCAGCACTGCTCCCCAAAGGGCTGGTTTCGACAACGGTACCTATCCGCAATCGAAGAAGATTACTTTTGGTCTTAACATCACATTCTAATTCAATAAAATATAGACATGAAAAAATATATACTTCCTCTACTCATCACTGCTGTCACGATATTCTCGGCATGCAACGAGGATCTCCTTGACATCCCCCAGAAAGGGGTGATCAGCATTGACTCCTTCTACCAGACCGATGAGGATGCCGAATCAGCTCTGGTAAATTTATACGGAGATTTCATCACCAACATTGGAGGCAATGATGGCATCTATGTTCCGTACAACATCATATTCAACTACTGTGCAGACAATGTGCTCGCAGCCGGTGAATTTTATGGGGACAATGATCAGTTTGCCAGCATCAATGAATTTCGCTTCGACTCGCAAAGCTCTGTAGTCTATCAATTGTACAGACGTTTGTATTTCGTAATCTATCACTCCAACCTTGTTATTGACAACTTCGAATATGGAGAGAGCGCTGTCAAGGACCGCTGCATCTCCGAGGCAAGGGTCATTCGTGCATGGTGTCACATGACGGCAGCACTGGCATGGGGTACTCCTCCCCTGGTGGATCATCTGCTTGCACCCGAAGACAAGCCCGCCAACTACGAAGGGACGCACGAGGATCTGCTCAAGTGGTGTGCCGCTGAATGTGCCGACGCAGTTCAATACCTTGACGAGCGTGCAAGCACCTCCGACAAGGAAGGTGCGGTGAAAGTGACCAAGGGATTCGCCTGGGCGGTACAGGGAAAGGCTTTGCTGAATGCCGGCGACAATGCAGGTGCGAAAACAGCGCTCAAGAATGTAATCACTTCCGGCAAATATGCCCTTGTACCGGGTGAAGAATATGGAAACCTTTTCCATCTCTCCGGCGACGGAAACGAAGAGAAGGTGTTTGAACTGAACCTGATCAACAACGCCAGCATCGGCGACTGGGACGGAAAGATACAGCGCTCTACCTGGATGGAGATGAACCTCTGGGGTTGGAGATCCTCCCGTCTGGCTGCTTCTCCCACGATGCAGGCCGATCAGGGATGGGGTGGTCTGGCAGTTGAAGAGACCTTCGCGAATGAATTTGCGAACAATGACGGTGACTCCTATCGCCGCAAAGCGACCATCATTTCTTATGAGGAATTCCTCACGGAACTGGAATGGCCAAGTGATGACGGTGACATCAACGGGATGACCAAGGCTCAGAAACTGGCTGACCCCAACAGAGGGATCATCAATCCCGACGGGCTTTACGGGCAGAGCAACTACCTGCAGAGAAAACACATCGTTGCCAAGGAAGATCGCTCCACAAACTGGTACCGCTTCAACAACTTCATCATCATGCGATACGCCGATGTGCTGCTGATGTACGCTGAAGCATGTGCCCAGACAAACGACAATGATGGACTCCAGTACCTTCAAATGGTGCAGCAGCGTGCCGGTTCTGACTATGTGAGCTCCACGTTGACACTTGCCGATGTGAAGAAAGAACGCAACTATGAGTTGTGGATGGAAGGATCACGCTGGGTCGACATGAAACGTTGGGGAGAATTTGAAAAAGCAAAGAACGCCGGTAAGCACATTCCTTCCCTGAAGGATGCCTTCATCAATGATGGGGAAGCTGCACACAGAGGCTATCTCACCTACTCAGAGCCCAACGCAGGAAAGCAGGTTGGCTTCCAGGCCGGAAAGCACGAGTGGTTCCCCTATCCCTACAACGTTACTTCCATCAATCCGAACCTCGTACAAAACCCGGGATGGTAAACCTTTATTCTTTTGTTTTCTGATGATTGTCTGCCGGAGTGTCGAATCATTTCGCCTCCGGCAGATATTTATAAATGATCTACCAAGAATTTCAAAAATCAACTCAAAATGAAAAAAACAACATTTCTCGTTGTTCTGGCGATGATCTTCCCATTGATGATCGCAGCCCAGGAATTTCCGGAAGGCTCTTTTCCAAACGAACACAACCTCGAGGGAGTGCAATGGCCCCGTGTGGATGATAAAGGACACACCTACTTCAGGGTATTTGCACCCAATGCAAAAAATGTGCAGATCAGTTTCCGCGGGCCCATGACACGTGAGGCTGACGGTTACTGGACTTACGTTTCGCCTGAGCCGGAAGCGGTGGGCTTCCATTACTACCAGCTTGTCATCGACAGTGTCAACGTGGCCGATCCCGCTACCAAGTCCTACTACGGCATGAGTAAATGGGTGAGTGCCATCGAAATACCTGAAGGATTGCCTTACGACAAGACACAAAACGTACCGCATGGTGAGATCAGAATGAAGAAATACTGGTCGGAGATGACACAAGCCTGGCGCATGTGCTATGTATACACCCCACCCCAGTACGACCAGGACACCAATCAACGCTTTCCCGTGCTTTACCTACAGCATGGCGGGGGAGAAGATGAAACAGGATGGGTGTTCCAGGGACGGATGGGAGACATCATGGACAACCTGATCGCCGAAGGCAAAGCGGTGCCGATGATCATCGTGATGGATCGCGGCTATGCAAGAGTCCCGGGAAGTGAGCCCATGGGCAGATTTGACAATCCTGGCATGAACGCTTTCCTTGCCGGTGCCAACGCACCTGCACCAGCTCCTGGTGCTCCCGCAGTCGAGCGACCTGCACGCCCAGCAGCACCTTTTCGATTCCAAAGCGTATTCCCTGAATTACTGGTCAAGGAAATTGTCCCGATGATTGACAGCTCCTTCCGCACGAAAACGGATCGCGAAAGCCGTGCCATGGCGGGCCTCTCCATGGGAGGCATGCATACCTTCCAGGTGGTGATGCCCAATCTGGACAAATTTGCCTATCTCGGCGGATTCAGTGGTGGTGCCGGTGGTGTGGACCAGATTGAGACGTTGTATGACGGGCTCTTGACAAAGCCTGAGAAATTCAACAAACAGGTTAAACTGATGTTCCTCAGCATTGGCGAAGAAGAACACCCTGAGAGGGTAAAAGCGTTTGCCGAAGCATTGCAGGGAAATGGGTTGGAGAATGTGGTCTACTACGAATCACCCGGAAGTGCGCATGAATGGCTCACCTGGCGTCGTTCGCTCCGTGAGTTTGCTCCGCTGTTATTCCGTTAGGCAAAAACAAGGATTTGAGTGATGAGGCTGTCTCTAATATTGAGATAGTCTCTTTTTTTTTGTACAATCTGTAACATCCTGAAAGAACTTTAGGCCAAAAAGTGAAGTTGTTCAAATGTTTTTGGCTGCTAATTCTATATTTTTACCTTATTGCTTCCTTATATCCACTCCGATAATTATTGGAGTGGATATAAGGGTGCAATAAGGGTGCAATAAGGCTAGAGGCTCTGAGAACCCTGAATCGTGCTGTAATAGGGTTGTCCAAACAGTACCTTAAAAGCAGAAAACAGCTCATTTTGTCGAAATAAAACCCTAAAGGATAAATGATTCAACCAAAAAACCAACAAATAAATGAGACATTAAATATCTAAATAAGGAAGAATCATATCGAATATTGGAATTTTGAATCGATTATTCATTGTTCATTTGTATTAATTTTGATACCAAATACAGAAGATAAGTTAAATTGCGTTTTCTATCATTGAGGCATTTTTTACAATTGATACAGATCACCTAATTACCATAAGAAGATAAACAACATGAAAAAAATGAAAATTGCGTTGCTGCTCACGGCAGCGGTAGCCTTCACGACATGCGGCAACAACCAGGTCAAGGAAGAACCAGGTTTAAAAGATGTCCTTCAAGACAAGTTTCTTATCGGCGTTGCACTCAACACCCGACAGGCAGCCGGTCATGACTCGGCAGCCACTAAAGTCGTACAGCAACATTTCAATGCCATCGTTGCTGAAAACTGCATGAAAAGTGCTGAGATCCACCCGGAAGAAGATCGTTACGACTTCACTCAGGCCGATGAGTTTGTTCAGTTTGGAGTCGACAACAACCTGACTATCACGGGACACTGCCTGATATGGCATTCACAACTGCCCGCCTGGTTTTGTGTCGATGAGAACGGTGAGAATGTAAGCCCTGAAATCCTGAAAGAAAGGATGAAGGAACACATCTATACCGTTGTAGGACGTTACAAGGGCGTCATCAAAGGCTGGGATGTGGTCAACGAGGCAATCATGGAAGATGGATCATACCGTAAAAGCAAGTTTTACGAGATCCTGGGAGAAGAGTTCATTCCATTGGCATTCCAGTATGCGCAGGAAGCAGATCCGGAAGCTGAACTCTATTACAACGACTACAACGAATGGTATCCCGGCAAGCGTGAAACAGTTGTAAGACTGATCAACACACTCAAGGAACGTGGCATTCGCATCGACGGCATCGGGTTGCAGGGACATGTGGGAATGACCAATCCAACCATTGAAGAATATCAGGCCACCATCGACGATTACGTGAACGCAGGGGTAAAAGTTTTGGTTACAGAACTGGATATGAGCCCGCTACCCGAGCCACGCAGAATGGGAGGTGCCAATCTTGCCGACAGGGAAGCATACCGCAAGGAGATTGACCCCTATACCGAAGGACTGCCTGAGGAGGTTGCAGAAGCCTGGGACAACAGGATGATGGATTTCTTCGATCTGTTCCTGAAAAACAGCGACAATGTGTTGCGCGTTACCATGTGGGGAGTAAGTGATGCCGATTCATGGAAAAATAACTTCCCCGTAAGAGGACGCACCGATTACCCGTTGCTTTTCGACAGAGATCACCAGCCCAAAGGGGTAGTAAACCAATTGATCAGCAAGCTTTCGGAACAATAAACCTACGGATGATCCTGATGAATATATTGCAGACAAATGAAGGAGAGGGACCAACCCTCCTTCATTTGTGCAATTTCATCCATTGGGAAACATCAGCCCGGGTTCAGCGATAACAACTGTTTGTTGGCAGACATATCGAACAGGAATGGAAAGAATCTCCCTGATGGCATGATGTTAATTCGAATCATTTTCCCAAACAGGCTCTTGATTTTGTAAAAAATCATTTTACCTTTGTGTGAAAATCTGATTAACTGCAAAGGGATTCTCTCCTGTTTCCGGGTAAAGAAATGACGAGGATCTGAATATTTTAAACTGTACAAAGATTTTGACATACTTAATTAAACATATGTTAATCAAAACATTGTGCACATACACAAAATAGTGAAACCCTACAAGTATGCCATTCTAACAGTAGAAGAGATTGCAGATTAAACCAACAGACGGAGAGATGATTTCGATTATTACAGCATCCGTGCACGTGCACATGGATAAAAAAAAGTATTAAATATCTAAATATTGTAATAAAGTATCTAATATTGGCAGTAACGAATGAGTGTTTATACCTAATTTTACAAACAAATAGTGATAATCTTATGCGAGACACGTAGAATGATTGAGAATTTTTAACAGATCAGATGATTTATACATCTAAAAAGAATTACTTGTTTAATCTAATCAAATCAGAGAATGAAAAGAAAAATTTCGAATCTAATGAGAGGAATATGTCTCACCTTGTTGTGCGCATTTTCCTTATCTGTCTATGCGCAGAACATTACCGTAAGAGGTACTGTATCTGATGTAGCAGGAGAACCCCTGATTGGCGTGACCGTACAGGTGGAAGGTGAATCCACCGGAACGGTGACCGACCTGGATGGGAGGTTTACCTTAAGCAATGTACCATCCAATGCAACGCTGCTTGTCACTTATGTGGGAATGCAGCCTCAGTCCATCGCGTTGAACGGAAGAACAACCCTTTCGGTTACAATGACTGAGGATACTGAGTTGCTCGAAGAGGTGGTTGTGGTTGGCTACGGCCAGCAGAGAAAAGAGAGTGTGGTGGGTGCCATTGCCCAGACCAATGCTAAAGTTTTGGAACGCACCGGTGGTGTGAGCAGTTTGGGTCAGGCCCTGACCGGTAACCTTCCCGGCGTGGTCACCATGACCACTACCGGTAAGCCCGGAGAAGAAGACCCCGAGATTACCATCCGTGGGGTCAGTTCATGGAACGGAAGTGCTCCCCTGATCCTGGTGGATGGTGTGGAACGACCCATGACCGGAATCGACATCAACTCAGTGGCAACCATCTCGGTATTGAAAGATGCCTCTGCCACGGCCATCTTTGGTGTGCGCGGTGCCAACGGGGTTATCCTGATTACCACCAAACGAGGTGAAGAGGGGAAAGCCAACGTAGACATCAACGTGAGCACCACCATGAAGACCTATTCGAAGTTGCCGGAACTGATGGACTCCTATGATGCCCTGATGTTGCGCAACCAGGTGATAGAAAACGAACTGGGATATGCTCCCAGTCAGTGGGTGAACTACAGACCCCACGACATCATCAACAAATATCGTTACCCGGCCAACGTAGAAGAGTTTGAGCGTTATCCCAACGTGAACTGGGTAGACGAGCTGCTGAAAGATGTGGCCACTTCTTACAATGCAAACGTCAATGTATCGGGTGGTACCCGCTTCGTGAAATATTTTGCCAGCTTGGACTATGCACACGAAGGAGATATCTACAAGACTGTGGACAACAACCGCGGTTATGATACCGGATTTGGTTACGACCGTATCAACGTGAGGAGCAACATGGACTTCTCACTGACCAAATCAACCACCCTGCGGATGAACCTCTCCGGATCTCATGCCGTATCAAAGGGAACCAACTACTTCCAGTATGAAAATCTGGTATGGGCTGCCTTCTATGGCATTGCCCCCGATATGTTCCGCCCCAAATACAGTGACGGATCGTTCGGGTACTATCACCCCAACCCTTCACAGGCTACCACAAACTCGATGGAAGACCTCAGCGTGAACGGTGTGGGCTATACCACCAGCGACCGTCTTTATACCGACTTTACGCTGGAACAGGATCTGGGATTTCTGCTGAAAGGGCTCTCCCTCCAGGGAAGACTGGCCTTCGACAACAGTTTCCAGGAAACCAACCGCGGTATCGATGATACCAACGACTGGGAAGACAACCCGCACAAATGGATCCATCCCGAAACAGGGGAGGTATTCACCGATGTGACAGTTGACGGAAACAACAAGTTTGACTACCAGAACAACATTGCCTGGATGACCGGCGCAGGTTCTGTAAACAACGGCGCCACCTACCGCAGGCTCAACTATTCAGGACAGCTCAACTACATCAACAGCTTTGGCGACCACAACGTGGGTGCCATGGGGAATGTAAGCCGTGAGCAGTATGCTACCGGAAGCCAGTTGCCTTTCTATCGTGAGAACTGGGTTTTCCGTACCACCTACGACTATGCCAGACGTTATATGCTGGAATACAACGGTGCCTACAACGGTTCCGAGAAATTCTCTCCTGAATACCGCTTTGCTTACTTCCAGTCGGGTGCTGTTGGATGGATGTTCTCTGAAGAACCTCTGATCAAGAGTCTCGACCTGAAATGGCTCGACATGCTCAAATTCAGGGCATCCTACGGTCAATTAGGGGATGACAACATTGGCGGACGCTGGCTCTACATGGACTCCTGGGGCTACGGTGGTGCTTTCAACCAGGCTCTGACAGGAATCAATCCCACAAAAAGCCCTTATCAGTGGTATTATGAGTCGCAAGTGGGTAACCCCAATGTACACTGGGAAATAGCCACCAAGCTTGACATTGCAGCCGACTACGCCATGTTCGGTGGTGTGATCTCCGGATCGGTCGACTTCTTCAAGGAAAACAGATCCAACATCCTGCTCGATGGTAACCGTCGTTCGGTACCCTCCTATTATGGTACTACCGCACCGACCGCCAACCTGGGTGAAGTGGAAACCAGTGGTTACGAACTGGAGATGCGCTGGAACAAACAGCTCAATAGCGACTGGCGCCTCTGGGGGAATGTATTCTATACGCATGCAGAAAACAAGGTGATTGAAGCCGACGATCCTCTGTTGAAACCGGAATACCAGAAAGCAGCCAACAAGGCCATTGGCCAGACCTACGCACATGTGGACTACGGTTATTACAACAACTGGGACGAACTATACGGAACTACCGGACACGATGAATCGGATGATGCCCGTATCCCGGGTAACTACATCCTTCTCGACTATGATGCCGACGGTATCATCTCTACTTTCGACAACATTCCCTACGGATTTACCGGAGTGCCCCAGAATACCGTCAACACCCAAATTGGTGCCGATTACAAGGGATGGAGTGCTTTCGTTCAGTTCTACGGTGTGAACAATGTAACCCGCTACGTGGGTCTTCAGAGTCTGGGTGGCATCAAGAATACCGCCTTCAACGAAGGAACATACTGGTCGAAAGACAACAACAATGCCGATGTACCGTTGCCAAGGTGGGGAACCATCGCCAGTGGCTTCACCAGCGGCACGCGTTACCTTCATGACGGCTCCTATCTCCGTCTGAAATATGCCGAAGTTTCCTATACTTTCAGCCAGGAGAAATGGTTGAAGAATGTAGGATTGAACAGCCTGAAAGTGTTCGCCAACGGCAACAACCTGTTCCTGTGGACCAAAATGCCGGATGACCGTGAATCCAATACCGGTGGCAATTCCGCATACCCAACACAGAAACGTTTTAATTTAGGATTGAGAATCTCGTTATAACCATTCATATGATGAAGACAAAATTAAAATATTACCTATACGCACTGGCAACCACCCTGCTATTGGGTGTTGTTTCATGCACTGAATACCTGGACAGGGCTCCGGATTCGGTGATCGCACCGGACGATGCCTACAAGAACTTCACGAACTTCCAGGGATTTGTGGAAAGGATGTATCATCTCACCCCCGACCTGGCAAAGCATTACTGGGTAAGCTCCTTCAACTGGGGTGAGGATGAAGTATTGACAATTGGTAACGGTGAATATCTGATGGGATTCAGCATCGACAGAGGAAACTACCGCGACTATATCGGCAATGGAGCCTCTTTTCTCGATCGAAACTGGAGTCCCGGTGGCGACCGTTTTGCAAAATCTGTCTGGGGCGGTTCCTGGTATGGTATCCGTGTGGCAAACATGGGGTTGCAGGCGATTGCCGATGGAAAAATGACCGATGCAAGCCAGGAGGAAAGAGACCTGGTGACAGGACAACTATACTTTATGCGCGCCTGGTTCTACTTCCAGCTCACACAGTATTGGGGCGGACTCCCCTATATTGACACTGTGCTTCCCAGTGATGAGCCTCTTACCCTTCCGCGTGAGAGCTACAGGGAAAATGCGGAGAAGATGGCAGCAGACTTTCAGAAAGCGGCAGACCTTCTGCCGGTGA
The DNA here is from genome assembly GCA_016916535.1 of Dysgonomonadaceae bacterium zrk40. Classification (NCBI taxonomy): domain Bacteria; kingdom Pseudomonadati; phylum Bacteroidota; class Bacteroidia; order Bacteroidales; family Dysgonomonadaceae; species Dysgonomonadaceae bacterium zrk40. The sequence continues at coordinate 2,519,954 of CP070276.1, read as the reverse complement.
ACTGGGACGACACCGAAGTAGGCCGTCGCACTTCAGGAAACAATGCATTGCGTGCCAACAAGATATGGGCGCTCTCCATGCTGGGAAAAACCTATCTCTATGCAGGCAGCCCCCTGATGGCCAACGGCATCAATGGTCCGCGCACCTACGATGCGGAGATGTGCAAGAAGGCAGCCGACACCTTCGGACAACTGCTTAGCATGGTGGAAACGGGACAGACACAGTATGCACTGGTTGATTTTGAAGATTACTCCTCACTGTTCTATACCATGCAGCAAAACTGGCTGATGCCGGGAGGTACCGAAGCGATTGTAAGAAGCCCGACCTACGGTCCTGATTCATACTGGCGCCAGATGAACTCCTACCAGCCCTCAGCCATGGCAGAAGGTGACGGTATCGTACTGGCACCTGCGGCAAACTATGTAAATTACTACGGAATGGCAAACGGCATGCCGCTCAACGACCCCGAATCGGGATTTGACCCCACTCACCCCTGGAAGAATCGTGATCCTCGTTTCTACAACGACATCATCTATGATGGAGTGAAAGTGGTTTCAGGAACCATTACCAACCCGACGGACGAAAAATGGCGTTATGCCAGTCTCTATACAGGAGGAGACTATGTAAATGACCCCCGTACCGTAAGCCGTACCGGTTACCTGAACTACAAGTTCATTCCGCTTGGAGCCAACAAGTGGGACATCACCTACGGCTACAGCTACTCCACCCACTTCCATCTGACATGGGTACGTCTGGCCGATGTATACCTGATGTATGCCGAGGCAGCTGCACAGGGTTACGGATCTCCCTCAGGGAAATCTTCCAATTTCTCCAAGAATGCCGTAGAAGCATTGAACACCATCCGTGAGCGTGCCGGTGTTGACCCATTGGCTGACAAGTATGCCAACAACCTGGAAGGGTTCATGGGCGAACTGCGACGTGAAAGAGCGGTAGAACTTGCATTTGAGGGTCACCGCTTCAATGACCTGCGTCGTTGGCTGTTGCTGACCGAATACCCCTACAACATCAAAACCAGACAACATTTCGACAGGGCATCTGAACTGGATCCGAAAGCAGATCCGAAAGAGAATGCCGTACTGAATTGGGATGAAGAGGTGATTCAGACACGCAACCTCACCAGTAAACATTACTGGCTGCCCTTCAACACAGATGATGTCAGCATGTATCCGGAGTTTTACCAAAATCCCGGTTGGTAACAAACTGAAAATTAAAAAAGAGTAAGATGAAACAAAGATATATTGGTCTCGCAATTTGTATCGTTTTTGTTTTCAATGCACTGCAGGCTGTAGCCCAGTTAGGGTATACAGATGAAATGACATTGGAAAACGATACACTGCACAAGAGAGTGGAGGTTGCATTCCGCACCATGGACAAACAGGACCTCCTGGGTGGTGTTTCGGTCATCGATGTGGAAGAGATGACAGAAAAAGCCTATACCACCTATAGCTTGAACTTCGTAGAAAACTTGATTGGTGGTGTGAACGGAAACATCTGGGGTATGAACGAATACCTGGTGGTCATCGACGGCATGGTTCGTGATGCCAACAACGTACTCCCTACCGAGATTCAGCAGATCACCGTATTGAAAGGACCGGCAGCGGTTGTACTCTATGGCAGCCGTGCTGCCAAGGGGGTGATTCAGATCGCCACCAAGCGAGGTAAGTTCGGTGATCCCACCATCCGTGTACGCGCCAATAGCGGGATGCATACCCCCAAGGCGTTTCCAAAGTATTTGGGTTCTGCTGAATATCTGACCCTGTACAACGAGGCACGTATCAATGACGGTCTGGAACCGAGCTCCAGTATTGAAGATATCTACCGATATGCTTCCGGAGAAAATCCCTACCGTTATCCGGACCTCGACATGTATTCTTCAGACTATCTTCGCAAAGCATACAACAGGTCGGAGGCAATCGCTGAGATCTCTGGTGGCAACCAACGGGTGAAGTATTATACCACTACCGGTTACTATCGTGAAAACGCATTGCTCAAAGTGGGTAACAGCAAGGACAACTATACCAGCCGCATGTTCGTACGCGGTAACCTTGATGTGAATGTAACAGATTTCCTGAAAGTTCAGGCTGATGCGAATGTCACTTTCTATGACTCCTACACCGCAAGGGGTGACTGGTGGTCGAATGCGGCCACCCTGCGTCCCAACCGTGTGGCACCGCTGATTCCGCTCAGCTACCTGGAAGAAAATGACATCCCTTCATGGAACACCATCAATACCAGTAACAACCTGATCGACGGACAATATTTCCTGGGGGGTACACAGTTGAATCCCACCAACCCGATTGCCGATTCCTATGCAGCCGGTGATGACAAGTTCGTGAGCCGTCAGTTCCAGTTCAATACCCGTTTCGACCTCAACCTGCGATCACTGCTCGAGGGATTGCACATGCGTGCGAAATATGGTATTGACTATGCATCGACCTACAACCAGGGATACTCAAATGAGTACGCTAGTTTTGCACCGGTCTGGACCAATTATGCCGGCAGCGACATGATTGCAAGTGTCACTCAGTATGGTACCGACAGGAAGTCCGGAAATGAGAACATCAGCAACTCAGCCTATCGCTACACCTACAACATGGCGGCTCAGTTTGACTATACCCGCACTATTGACAGTGACCACAACCTGTTCGCCATGGTGCTGGCCAATGCATGGCAGCGTCAGCAGAGCGGACAATACCACCGGTTGACCAACGTGAACCTGGGTTTGCAGGCATCCTACAACTTCCAGCAGAAATATTACGTTGACTTCAGTTCTGCGCTTCCCTACTCCGCCAAATTGCCGGAAGGAAACAGACTTGGATTTTCACCCACCATCACACTCGGATGGCGTCCGGTGAAGGAAGATTTCTTCGGGGACAGCGCCTTTGACGATTTGATGCTGACCGTTTCAGGCGGTATCGTCAGTCAGGACATGGACATCTCAACCGACGAGAACGAGATGGGATACTACCTCTACAAATCGATCCTTCAGCGCGGAGGATGGTACTCCTGGGCCGACCTTGGTGGTGAAGCTGCTACCGAGTTCCAGCGGGGTGAGAATCCCGACATGACCTTCGTCAAGCGGAAAGAGGTCAATCTGGGTCTTCGCGGTTCACTGTGGGATCAGTTGCTGACATTCGATGTCAATTACTTCGCAGGAAAAATGGATGGTGACCTTGCAAGGGTAAACTCCATTTATCCCATCTATTTCACCCAGGTAGGTTATCCTACCTCCTCCATCATCCCATATGTAAATTACAATGCTGATGATCGTTCAGGCTTTGATTTCAGTCTTTATCTGAACAAGAAAGTAAATGAGGTAGACCTGACATTTGGTGTCAATGGGATGTACACCTCTACCAAGGTTGCTAAACGCGATGAAAGCTACGAGTTTGATTATCAATCCAGGATTGGACAACCGCTGAATGCACTCTGGGGTCTGCAAAATATTGGCTTCTTCAACGATCAGGCCGATATCGACAGTTCACCTGCACCGCAGTTTGGCGAACCAGCACCGGGAGACATCAAATACAAAGACCAGAATGGTGACGGCATCATCGACACCAACGACGAGGTTTACCTGGGTCGCTGGGATACTCCATTCCGTCTGGGTCTCAACTTCACAGCCAAGTGGCGCAACTTTACCCTTTTCGCCATGGCCGATGGTTTCTATGGTGGACAGGGAATGAAAGACAACTCATATTACTGGGTGCGCAGCGACAACAAATACTCGGAGATCGTACGCAACCGCTGGACAGAGGAAACGAAGGGAACCGCAACCTATCCGCGACTCACCACCACCAGCGGAGCCAATAACTTCCGCAGTTCTGATTTCTGGATGTACGATGCTGATCGTCTGAACCTGTCGCAGGTACAGTTAACGTACGACATACCGGAAACAGCGTTACAGGGAAAATTTGTCAAAGGCATCAGCCTTTATGTGAGTGGTTACAACCTGCTGACCATCTCAAAGGAACGCAAACATTTTGAAATGAATGTTGGAAGTGCGCCACAGACCCGTTTTTACAACATCGGTGTAAGAGGCACATTTTAATCACATCATCAGATAAAAAATTCAATCATGAAGAATAGAAACAAAAAATCGATCATTGCACTGTTTGTTGCACTCCTCTTTGTCCAGACAGGATGTCAGGACATGTTCGAGCCTGCGATCGAAAATCATAAGGACAACAGTGCCTTGTACAATATGCCGGCATGGGCTACCGGATTGCTGGGCCACGCCTACATCAGCAACCCGGTGGGTTCCTGGTCTTTTAGTGATGTGGCTACCGACGATGCGGTTTCAAACAACCCCAACAACGGACATCTGCAGATGGCTACCGGTTCATGGAGAGCCAACAACAACCCTATGGACAGATGGCAGTACCTACGCGCCTCCTGGCAATACCTGAATCAGTTCCTTGACATTGCCGATGAGGTAAGCTGGGCCAATGACCCGCTGGTTGCAGACATGTTCAGAGATCGCATGAAAGGCGATGCATTTGGCATGCGAGCCCTTTACATGTACCATCTGTTGCTCAATCATGGAGGTTGGACGGACGACGGACAGTTACTGGGTATTCCCATCGTTACCGAACCGGAAGATCTCAGCTCAGAATTCAACCTTCCGCGCAACACCTTCCAGGAGTGCATAGAACATCTTTATGCCGATGTGGATTCAGCATTGATGCTACTGCCGGAAGATTACGGGGTTATTGAAGACGACAGCCAGGTACCGGCAAAATATCGCTCTCTGGGCGTTACAGCAGGTCAATATTCACGCGTGTTCGGCGACAATGCCAAAAACCGCATGAGCGCCCGTATCGCCAAGGCAGTACGTGCACAAGCCGCTTTGTTGGCTGCCAGCCCTGCCTACAGTGCCGGAACCGATGTAACATGGGAAGAGGCTGCAAACAGGATGGCAGTCGTACTGAACGGATTGGGAAGCAACCCGATTGCTGAGGTTGATCCAAATGGCAACAAATGGTATGAAAACAGCAGTGCAATCGAGAACCTCCCCGCAGGTGTGAATCCCAAAGAGATGTTATGGCGCGGAAACAAAGAGAGCAATGTCAACCTGGAACGGGACAACTATCCTCCGACATTGTTCGGCAGCGGTCGTGTGAACCCCACCCAGAACCTGGTGGATGCTTTCCCCATGGCGAATGGTCTTCCTATCACCGATCCCAACAGCGGCTATGACCCGAACAACCCCTATGCCAACAGGGATGCACGGCTTGCGCTCTACATTCTTTACAATGGTAGTAAGGCAGGTCCGCAGAACAGCACCATCACCACGGCAGCCGACGGTGGCGACAACAATGCTCTGAACAGAACCGAAACCTCAACCCGTACCGGTTATTACATGAAGAAGTTGTTGAATCAGCAGGTCAATGCGAACCCCAGTTCTGAGACACCTGCTTACCATTACAAGCCCTTTATCCGTTACACAGAGATATTCCTGGGATACGCAGAAGCAGCCAATGAGGCATGGGGTCCTACAGGCGAAGGAGCCAACGGATACTCGGCATACGACGTGGTCAAGGCGATCCGCCAGAGGGCCGGTATCGGGGTAAACACTACCGATACCTACCTGGAATCGGTCAAAGGCAACAAGGAGGCGATGCGTGAATTGATTCACAATGAGCGCCGCATCGAACTTTGCTTTGAAGGATTCCGTTTCTGGGACCTCCGTCGATGGAAAAAAGACATCACCGAACCGGCAAAGGGCATGAGCATTAGTGGAGGAGCATACACTGTTCTCCCACAGGTAGAAAGACGTGCATACGAAGATTATATGTATCACGGACCTATTCCTTACGGAGAAGTAATTAAGTTCAGCAACCTGGTTCAAAACAAGGGATGGTAAAAAGAATTGAACATTATAATATGACAAACATGAAAAAGATATTTATCATAACATTACTGACGGCACTAGTGACCGGTCTGTTTACCTCCTGTGAGAACGGGGATTGGGAGTTTCCCGATTACGAATATTCAGCCGTCTATTTTGCCTATCAGAGTCCCGTACGCACCATTGTACTTGGGGAGGATGTGTTTGACACAAGCCTCGACAACGAGTACAAGTGCCAGATCATGGCAACCATGGGTGGCATTTACAACAATGACAAGGATGTTGAAATCGGCATCCGGGTGGATAATTCAATTGTCAACGACCTGGTATTTGATGCCACACAAGAGGATATCATCGCGATGCCCTCCAACTACTATTCGCTCTCTTCCGATAAGATTATCATTGAGAAAGGTAGCATCCTGGGAGGTGTCACCGTTCAGTTAACTGATGCATTCTTCAACGACCCCAACTCGCTGGTGAACACCTATGTGATTCCCGTGGTGATGACAGGTGTGGTTAACGCTGACACCATTCTCTCCGGAAAACCAATGGTAGACAATCCGAGAAGGGGTGTGTCGGGCGATTGGGATGTACAACCCAAGGATTATGTACTCTATGCGGTGAAATACATCAACCCATATGATGCAAACTACCTGCGTAGAGGAGTAGATGTGATTTCCGGTGGTCAGAGCGGCACAAACAATCGTCGTGCACAATATGTGGAGCATGATGAAGTGATCGACGACATCACCACCCGTTCACTCAACACCATTGCATGGGAACATCAGACCAGAGACATGGAAAACATCCCCCGCAACAGTGTGATGCTCCTCACTTTCAATGACCAGGGCGATTGTACGGTCTCCTCTGACACAGACGGTGTAGCTGCCACAGGATCTGGCAAGTTTGTACCGAAAGGTGACAAAAACAGCTGGGGAGAACAAGACAGAGATGTGCTTTATCTCGATTACACTGTCAATTATGGCGACATCCAGGTGTCTACCAAAGATACACTGGTGGTTAGAGACAGAGGAGTGAAGGCGGAATGGTTTACACCCGCATTATTAGATTAAGTTGCATTCTTAGAATATTATGAATATGAAACATACAATCAATAAGATCGGAGTGATATTCCTGATATTGGCCTTGGCCAGTTCATGTGTGGACGATACCAAACTGCTCTTCGATGTGGAGAAGCCGGAATCGATCGCAGGGATGGAATACCTCAACGAATATGACGCCCTGAAAAGCTACGTGGACAGAAGCGCCAATCCAATCTTCAAGCTTGGAGCCGGTGTCACTGCCAGTGAATACAGCAATCAGGGAATGATGTACCGACTCATCAATTCCAACTTCGACCAGATCACCGCCGGAAACGCCATGAAATTTGGGTCCGTGGTGAAAGAGGATGGTTCGATGGATTTCTCGCAGGTCACCTCCTTTGTGGGAGCGGCAAAAGCTGCAGATATCTCCATATATGGCCATACACTTGTCTGGCATGCCCAGCAGAACAACAAGTATTTGAACAGTCTCATTGCCGATAAGGAAATCGAGATTGATCCGGATGCTACTGTTGAGGTGGTTGATGGCTTGAAGGATTATGCGGTAGATCCATTCACCGGTTGGGTGGGTGGACCCGTACAACCTGTAGTAGAAAATGGAGTACTGGTTGTAGCAAATCCAGTAAAACAAGCAAACTTCTGGGATGTCCAATACCATGTAGCAAGTGGCATCCCCACTATTGTGGGCACAAAACACAAGGTGACCATTCGTATCAAGGGTACTACTGCCGGTGAGATTACACTGGCATTGGGTACTTGGGGAAATACTCAAAACACAACAATCCCAATTACCGAAGAATGGGTAGAAGTGACCGCAGAATTAAATGGACTTGTAACCAATAGTTTTGTGATGCTTCAGTCGGGACATTATGTGGGAACCTACGAGATAGCATGGGTAAAAGTATCACACAGTGAAGCACAATCTATTTCCTGGTGGACTAACCTAGTCAGTAACAGCGATGTGGAAAATAACGATGTCTCCAGCTTCTTTGCCACCGAAGCAACGGTTGGACCAAAAGCTGCTACGATTGGTGCTGCCGGAACGGGTGCCGATGGCGTAGGACATGCCATCGTAGTTAAGTCGGGTGACAATCCGGCCAATCCTTGGGATACACAGTTTTTCGTGAAAGTTCCCAAAAACTTTGAAGAGGGGGAAAAGATTCGCTTCAGCATGAAATACAGAGCTGAGAAACCCGCCAATGCAGAGTCGCAGGCTCACAATGAACCCGGAGGGTACCTGCACTGGGCATTTGTTGGAAGCCCCAGTTTCACTACCGAATGGAAAGAACATGTCTTTACGGGTGCTATCAATGGTAGTCAGGTCGGGGCGAACACCATCGCTTTCAACCTGTCTGTGTTCGGGGAAGCCAACACCTATTATTTCGACGACATCGTCTGGGAAATTGAAGAGTCAGGGAATAAGATACCACAGACCCCGGAAGAAAAGGCTGATACCCTCACATGGGCCATGGACAGATGGATTGCCGGAATGATGGAAGCAACCGATGGGTATGTACTGGATTGGGACGTGGTGAACGAACCTCTCTCGGGTGCAGATGGCAACAGTGATGGAATGTACGACCTTCAATCGGCCAGCAACGTTCCGGAAGCGGATGCCCAAAACAACTTCTACTGGCAGGATTACCTGGGTGACAACTATGTTCGTACGGCAGTACAACTGGCCCGCACGCACGGTCCGGCAGACATGAAGCTCTTTATAAACGATTACAACCTGGAATCTGACTGGGACGATAACCAGAAGCTCAAGAGCTTGATCAAGTGGATCGAAAAGTGGGAGGAAGACGGTGTAACTGTCATTGATGGCATTGGTACTCAAATGCACGTTTCTTACCATGCCAACCCTGCAACTCAGGCCAGCAAGGAAGAACATATCGTTAAGATGTACGAGTTGATGGCCGCAACCGGCAAGCTGGTCCGGATCACGGAGCTGGATATGGGCTTTGTAGATGAAAACGGCACATCAGTGCTTACAAAGCAGATGACCGAAGCACAACACAAGGCGATGGGTGAATTTTATAAATTCATCATCCAGAAATATTTTGAAATCATACCTGCTAACCAGCGGTATGGTATTGCACACTGGTGCCCGACAGACAGCCCTGAAAGCTCCTCCTGGAGAGGTGGTGAGCCGGTAGGTCTCTGGACAGAAGGCGGTTTTTACCGGAAGCATACCTATGCTGCTTTTGCTGACGGTTTAGCAGGCAATTAACCAAACCTTTTCATTCCGAAAGAGGGCAAGGAAGTAAAATGCCTTGTCCTCTTTTTTTTTAAAATTCTAACATTCAGAGACAATGCGGTTCCTTTTCTTTCTATTCTACTTGTGTGGTCTGTTGCTCACTTCCTGTGCTGATAATCCTTTACCGGCAGCCGAAGACCAGGAGGAAACGGTCAAACCGAAGCCTCCAGTGACAGAGGAAGAAAATGAAGAAGAACAGGAATCAGTGTTGCCACAGTTACATGTTGTAGGAAGAACCCTCAGGAACGATGCGGGTGAAACAATCAACCTGCATGGCTTTGCACAGACCTACAGCCCCTTCTTTAACCAAAATGCATGGAACAACTATGACGTGACGGGATGTCTCCGTTACAACCAAATGCTGATCAACGGGATATTGTCTGCCGGGTGGAAGATGAACTTCGTCCGGATGCACATGGATCCCTACTGGAGCGACGACCCGAGCATGCCATCGGTTCGTTACGAAGGACATGAGCGTTTTTCAACCGCTCGTTTCAAGAAATACCTGGATGAGGTGTTCATCCCGATGGCGAAATTCGCCAACGACAAAGGGTTGTACGTGGTGTTTCGACCGCCCGGTGTCAGCCCAGAGAAAATAGCCGTGGGGGATGACTACAACCTGTTCCTTGAAGAAGTGTGGAGCATCGTATCATCACATCCAAAGATTAAAAACAATCACGGCATCATGTTCGAGCTGGCGAATGAGCCAATCAACATCCTTGGACCTGACGGCACCTATGCCAGCAGCGGACAGGGACATTTCGACCGGATGAAATTATTCTGTCAGCGTATCGTCGACAAGATCCGGGCAAATGCAGACAATATTATATGGGTGCCGGGGCTGGCCTACCAGTCCTCCTTCAGTGGCTTTGCCAATAACCCGGTGGAGGGTAACAACATCGGCTATGCCGTGCATGCCTATCCCGGCTGGTATGGCAGCGACACCGAAGAAGCAAGTCCGGAATTGGGCGGTACAATGGGAGGTGGTTATGAAAGCTTTCAGCAGGGATGGAATAGACAGGTAAAGCCAGTTGCAGACTTTGCACCTGTGATGGTAACCGAGATGGACTGGGCTCCCGCCAAATACGATGCCTCATGGGGAAAGAGCTTCACCGGAACGGTGGGTGGACCCGGATTTGGGGCCAACTTCAAATACATTGCCGATATGACCGGAAACGTGAGCTGGTTGCTTTTCACTGAATGCCACCGGCTAGCGGCGTTCAACAACAGCCCGGGCACACCGGGACAATACAGTTTCCTGAACGATCCGGAAGCTTGTCCATGGCCCATCTATCACTGGTTTACGGAATATGCGAATCAGAACTCAGCTTCTGCATCAGCTCTGGAGAAGCTGGAAATCGTGGGTGTGGATGATGAACTGCCAATTTTGACAGGGGGGGAGCGCTATCTGATCACCAGGGCAATTTTTGCCGATGGTTCGATTCGTCATGTCACTGCAGAGACGCGTTTTCAGGTATCCGATGAATCGATCCTCCGGATCGAAGAGAATGGTATCATGTATGCGCTGAGAGACGGAGCAGCTGTGGTTACCGCTACCTACACATCTCCCGGCGGTGATACCCGGGAAGCTGTCGTCAATGTCCTTGCCACCACCTTCCCGCTCACCACCGAGATGTTCAATCCTTCAATCTTTGAGGAGGGATCGTTCGATGAAGAAACAAAGACATTGATCACCGGACAGTGGGGATTTGGCGGATGGTGGTACAACAAGGGAGTAGATCTCTCCAGCTATCAATACCTTATTGCAGAGCTGGGAAACGATAACGAATCGGGGGTCTCCTTCCGCCTCTTCGATGAAAACAATTATTGGTCGCAACCGGCACGCTACGATTTTGGAAATGAAAGTCGTGTAGTGGTTGACCTGCACAACATGTACAAGCAGGTTGGCGATCAACAGGTGAAATTGGATCCCTCCCACATCTACATCATCGGATTCTGGTCTTCAGGAAACAAACCGATTGTCATCAAAAATGTATATCTCACAGATAAAACATCCTAACAAATTCAAGATATGAAACGTTTTTTTGCAACATCTATTTTGCTACTCTGCCTATTCTCACTCTCTACCAGCACAGCGTCAGAAGGTGACATAAGAAAGGCAACCAATCCAATCATCTGGGCCGATGTACCCGACGTGGCCATGATAAGGGTGGGTGACACCTACTACATGAGTAGCACCACCATGCACATGAGCCCCGGATTGCCAATCATGAAATCGAAGGATCTGGTGAACTGGAAACTGGTCAGCTACGCCTATGACACCCTTGCCGACAACGAAAAGCTCCGCCTGGAAAACGGGAACAACGCCTATGGTGCAGGCTCATGGGCCAGCAGTATTCGTTTCCACAAGGGGCTTTACTATGTCTCCACCTTTTCTGCGACATCGGGTAAAACACATGTTTTCACCACCGACAACATCGAAAAAGGAGAGTGGAAAGAAAAAAGTTTTAAACCGGTACTGCATGACCACACTCTCTTTTTTGATGAAGATGGCAAGGTATACATGATCTACGGCGCGGGAGACATACGTATTGCAGAACTCACCCCGGAGCTGTCAGGACTCAAGGAGGGTGGCATGCACCAGGTGATCATACCCAATGCCAGCAAGGTAGCCTCAGAAAAAGTAGGACTTCCGGCTGAAGGATCACAGATGGTCAGGCACAATGGATTCTACTACCTCTTTAACATCACCTGGCCACCCAACGACATGCGGACGGTAATTGTGCACAGGGCAAAAAACATCGAAGGTCCCTACGAAGGCAAGCTTCTGCTCAGGGACAGAGGTATCGCGCAGGGGAGCATCATCGATACTCCGGAAGGAGAATGGTTTGCCTATATGTTCCGCGATTACGGAGCAGTGGGCCGAATTCCCTATCTGATGCCAATGACATGGGAAAATGATTGGCCGGTTCTGGGGATAGAGGGTGCTGTACCCGACACGCTTGATATTCCGGCATCGGAAAATCTGGGGGTGTGGGGCATCGTGGCCTCTGATGAGTTCAACCGAATGCCTGATGATGATCCGCTGCCCCTCTATTGGCAATGGAACCACAATCCCGACAACCGTTTCTGGTCGCTCACCGATTCTCCGGGTTATCTCAGGCTCACCAGCGGTAGAATTGACAACTCTCCCCTACAGGCACGGAACACGCTGACACAACGCACCTTCGGGCCGGAGAGTGCAGCTTCCACCTTCGTGGAGATCACCCATATGAAAAACGGTGATTATGCGGGCATGATCGCCCTGCAAAGAAGATATGCCTTTGTGGGTGTAAAAAAGGAAAATGAACGTTATACGGTGGTGATGATCAATGGTGAAGGAGAAGAGCCGGTGGAGGTGGCATCCATATCGTTGAACCAAAACGGCGTACATCTGAAGATTGAATGTGATTTCAAAGATCGTACGGACAAAGCAAGATGCTTCTATAGCTTTGATGGTGTGAGCTGGGAACCCATCGGCAACACCCTGCAGATGGCCTATACCCTCCCCCATTTCATGGGTTACCGCTTTGGGCTGACATACTATGCCACCAAAGAAACAGGGGGATATTCTGAATTCGACTACTACCGAATTGAAGATCGTATCTCAGAATAGTAGTCGACTTCTAAAAAAACGATCCCGGTAGTTGTATCTGTCATCTGACAATCATATGATATGAAAAATAAACTGTTATTGTTATTCTATTTGTTAAGTTGTATGCAACTGACCAATTGCACATCTGCCACCTTGGTGCCAAGAGACAAAGGGGCGTTTGAAACCGGTGATTACCGCAATCTCCTAGCCGAGATGGGTTACAAACAGAAAGAGATCGATGCAAGGTTAGAGGAGATATTCTCAAACCTGTTCGAAGGTCCGCAGAAGATCTACTTCGAAACCGGTGACTCTATGGCATACATCTCAGACATCAAGAACAACGATGTCCGTTCAGAAGGGATGTCATATGGCATGATGATTGCCGTACAGATGGATAAAAAGGAGATGTTCGACCGTCTCTGGCGATGGTCCAGACACTACATGCAGCATCAGGAAGGTGCGCTAAAAGGATACTTCCGCTGGAGTTGCGGTATTGACGGAACACCCAACTCACAAGGGCCCGCTTCCGACGGGGAATTGTACTTTATCACATCTCTCATCTTTGCATCCAACCGCTGGGGCAATGAGAGCGGTATCGATTACCTCTCAGAAGCACAGTTCATCCTCAACAGCTCCATGGACAAAACAGGCGAAGAGGGTGTCACACCACTGATCCATCCTGAACAACAACTGATCACCTTTGTACCTACCGGTTTCGGTGCCGGATTCACTGACCCCTCCTATCACCTTCCTGCCTTTTACGAAGTGTGGGCACGCTGGGCGGAAGATGGTAGAGCCGATTACTGGAGGGAATGTGCAAATAAAAGTCGTGATTACCTGAAGAAGGTTATTCATCCTGAAACAGGACTGAACCCTGACTACAGCCATTATGACGGCTCACTGCTCTACAGCCGGCACATCATCGGTGACGCCTTTCGTTTCGACTCCTGGCGTGTACCGATGAACATTGCCCTCGATTACAGCTGGGCATGCGTGGATCAGGAGTGGCAACAGCAATATGGCCACAACATCCAGAACTTTCTCTATGCGCAGGGCTTGGATCAGTTTGTGGATCAATACAATGTAGACGGTACAACGGTAACAGAGATACTCGGAGCAGGCGGCTATGAGAAGTTGCGCCATTCACTGGGACTGGTAGCCTCGGCGGCTGCAGTATCTCTGGTATGCTCGCATGAGAAGAGCCGTGAATTTGTAGATCATTTCTGGAATAGCAGACATGAACCCTATGAGGATGGTTATTTCGATGCCTATTACGATGGACTCTTACAGCTCTTTGCTTACATGCACCTGAGCGGCAATTACCGGATCATATGCCCACACAATGAAAAATAAGTAATTAGAGCTTATGAAACGAAGAAGAATTTTATGCATCCTGATTGCAGCTATTGGCTGCATTAGCTTTACCCTTACCGGGGCAGATAAGTTCATCACCACACAACAGCAGAGCAATAACCTGGTGCTTTTTGATGGCGACAGAAGAGCTGATATCCTTCTATTCCCGGATGCAGACAAGGGAGTAGAGCGAGCTGTTAATGACCTGCAAAAAGATTTTAGACAGGTAACCGGTCATCGGCCCGAAGTGATGTTAAACTTCTCTCCCACCAGGATGCCACTGATCATTATCGGCACCCTTGGTACCCAATCAGCTGTGGATGCCCTTGTAGCACAAAATAAATTTGACGCATCGAAACTTCAGGGGAAGCGTGAGATGTTTGTGATAGAATCGATAACCAATCCCTTTGAGGGTGTTGCGGAAGCCATTGTGATTGCCGGTAGCGACAAGAGAGGAACCATCTACGGGATCTATGAGTTCTCAGAACAAATGGGTGTCTCACCATGGTATTACTGGGCAGATGTGCCGACTGAGAGAAAAGAGAAGCTCTTCTTTCAAAAAGGAAGTTACAGTGACGGGGAACCAGCAGTGACTTACCGCGGCATCTTCCTCAATGACGAAGCACCGGCATTGAGCGGCTGGGCCAACGCCACCTTTGGCGGTTTCAACAGCAGTTTCTATGAAAAGGTGTTTGAGTTGATACTGCGACTGAGAGGCAACTATCTCTGGCCGGCAATGTGGGGCAGTGCCTTTTACGATGATGACCCTCAAAACGGTGTTTTGGCAAACGAGATGGGAATCATCATGGGCACCTCACACCATGAACCGATGGCGATGGCACAGACCGACTGGCACCGGTATGTGGAACGAAACAACCTTTCAAACATCTGGGATTACAACAAAAATGCCAAAGCACTCCAACAATCCTGGCAATATGGCATGGAACGTAGCCGCGACTGGGAAAAGGTTGTAACCGTCGGCATGCGCGGTGACGGTGACGAAGCGATGGAGGAGGGGGTGAACATCGCCCTTTTGGAAAAGATCGTCGCGGATCAGCGCAAGATCATCAGTAAGGTGACCGGCAAAAAGGCAACAGAAACACCCCAGGTTTGGGCATTGTACAAAGAGGTACAGGATTACTATGACCACGGGATGCGGGTGCCGGATGATGTGACACTTCTCCTATGTGACGACAACTGGGGAAACATACGCAAACTGCCCAACATAGAGACTAAACCCAGAAAAGGGGGCTATGGTATCTATTACCACTTCGACTATGTAGGTGCTCCCCGCAATTCAAAATGGATCAACATCAACCCCATTCAGCGGGTATGGGAACAAATGAACCTTGCCTATACACATGGAGTAGACAGACTATGGATCGTTAACGTGGGAGACCTCAAACCGATGGAGTACCCCATCAGCTTCTTTCTCGATATGGCCTGGGATCCCGAACAATTTAATCCGTACAACCTTGTGGAACATACCACAGAGTGGGCTGCACAACAATTTGGCTCAACATACGCAGAAGAGATTGCCCGTATCCTCACCCTCTATGCGAAATTTAACCGAAGGATCACCCCTGAAATGCTGAATGAAAAGACATACAGCCTGGAACATTACGGTGAGTTTGAAAGAGTGGTGAACGACTACCGCTCCCTTGCACTGGATGCTTTCCGTATCCATGCACAACTGCCGGCAAAGCATAGGGATGCTTACTACCAGCTGGTGCTATATCCGGTAAATGCCAGCAGCAATCTATACGAGATGTACTACGCCGTGGCAATGAACCGGCAACTGGCGAATAAAAAAGATCTGCGGGCAAACCTCTATGCCGACAAGGTGAAAGAGTGTTTTACGCGCGACTCGCTGCTGCAGGTGGAATACAACACGGTCATCGCCAATGGCAAATGGTCGCATATGATGGACCAGCCCCGTATCGGTTATACCTCCTGGCAGCAACCCCCACGCAACATCATGCCACGGGTCACCTACCTCTCACCAGAAGAGACCGCTGCTGAAAAGATCTTCGTTGAACAAAACGGATATGTTTCCATTGAGGCAGAAAATTTTGCCCGTCGCCAAGAGGCCGGTAACATCCTTTGGTCGGTGATTCCCCACTTCGGTAAAACTCTTTCGGGTGTCACCACATTGCCGCACAATAGTTATCCCTCTCCGGAGGAGGAGATTTACCTGGAGTATGACATCCTCTTTGAATCAACAGGAGAATTTGAAGTGCAACTGTTGTTGGCCCCCACACTCAACTTCAACGACAACAAAGGATTGCGGTATGTGATATCTTTCGACGAAGAAACGCCACAGCAAGTCAACTTCAACGGTCATTATCGCGGAGAACTGGGTAGGTGGCAGGCAGAGCATATCATCCGGTCGGGTACCCGACATACCATCACTGAACCGGGCATCCACACCCTTCGCTACCGCGTATTGGATCCGGGAATCGTATTGCAAAAGATCGTAATCGATACAGGTGGGTTGAACCCAAGCTACCTGGGACCCCCGGAAAGCAGGCGCAAGAGTACTGCGAATTTGAAGAAATAAGATCGGAGATCAGAACAGATAATACTGTAACACTTAATAACTGAACATTGATGAAAAATTTACGATTCACTGCAAAAAAAGAGAAACTGACAATGCTCTGCATGGCATTTTTTCTCTTAGCTTCATTCCTGGTGAAGGGGCAACAGAACCCTACCCCACCCTATAGCCCTAAAGAAAAATTCGTCCACCAGGGAGCCGGTAATCCCTATTTGCCACTCTGGGAACACTTGCCTGATGGGGAACCCCGCGTATTTGAAGATCCTGACAATCCGGGAAAATACCGCGCTTACATCATCGGCTCGCATGACCTGCGCGTTACCAGCTACTGTGGTCCTGATATCAGGATGTGGTCGGCTCCCGTGGAGGATCTCTCCAGTTGGAGAGATGAAGGTCCCATCTTTACTTATCAGATAGATGGTCAGTGGGATGTGATGTATGCCCCCGACCTGGTAGAGGTCAGGAAAAAGGATGGCACGAAAGAGTATTATCTCTATCCGCACAGCCGTGGTCCCCGCAGAGAGGCGATGGTAGCCAAAAGTAGCCGCCCCGACGGGCCTTTTACCCCGATCAACCTGACCGAAGATGGCAGAAGTACCATTCCCGGAAGCATCCTGGGTTTCGACCCGGCTGTCTATATTGAATATGTTACCGATCCTGCCGATCCCGATTATGAGATAGGCTTCAGGGCATACGGTTACTGGGGATTCCAGCGATCGCTGGCTGCACAGTTGGATCAGAAGACCATGTACTCCCTCAGACCGGGAACCGAGGTAATCAGCTACTTCCTTCCTGCCAGTGCCCGTTACGGCATGATCCGCGATCCGGAGGGCACTCATTACCCACAGATTTATCCGGATCAGGATTTAAAAACATTCAACTTCTTTGAAGCATCCTCCATACGCAAAGTGGGGAACAAGTATGTTACGGTTTTCAGTGGTTATTCAGGTCCCGAGTATGGAGTAAGCAGCTCCAACTCCACACTGCGTTATGCCGTGGGCGACTCACCACTGGGTCCCTGGAGAAGTGGAGGAGTACTCGTAGACTCCAGGGCTCCGGTACTGAATCGCGATGGATCGGCCATCGAGACCTCCTATGCCGGACACAACACACATGGCAGTATCGAACTGATCAACGACCAATGGTACGTCTTTTACCACAGACCGCCGCGCAGCTTCGGTTTTGCACGCCAGCCGATGGTAGCTCCCGTCAAGGTGGAATGGGATGAAAAGCCGGTGTCGGAAGGTGGAATGGTGACCATCAGTGCATATGATCCATACGCTGACGACTTGAAATGGAGTGCCAAAGACAGTAATGGAAATGAATACAAGGGTGCCGAGGTAACCTCTGAAGGATTTCATATCTATGGACTTGATCCCTATCAATACTATTCCGCCGGTTATGCTTCCTACCTGTCTGATATCAGTATCCAGCAGGATGCGTGGGATATCTGGAACAACCACATGCCCATCGGTAATGTGAAGAATGGTCACGTGATCGGATACAAATACTTCGGTTTTGGCGGACTGAAAAAAGACACCAAAGGGCTGAAAGCATTCAAGGGAACCAAAAAAAGAAACAAAACCGCATTCAACCTGTTCCTGACACCCAGAACATCGAAATCTTTCAAGGTGAATGTATGGCTCGACGGTCCCTGGGAGAATGAAACCTGGAGTGGCACGAAGATCGGTGAGATTGTTGTTCCGGCCAACTCTGCACAGGAAATGACACAGTTTACCATCGATGTAGCCAAGTACGTGGATCACCTTGACAAGAAACATGCGATCTTTCTGGTAGCTGAAGGTGAGAATTCAACGGAACTCTTCGATTTGATCGGACTCGGATTCAGCTCAAAAAAGAAGAAAATCGCTCCTCCGGTAGTTCCAACAGTAACCATTGCCGTCAACGGAAATGAAATAGAAATTCCTGAACATCCTGTCAGATCGACCAATAAAAACGGTATTGTGGGATATAACCTCTATGAAACCACCTGTATGCTTCCCGCAGGTTCAACAACGCCTACTGTCTCGGCCTCAGCTGATAACAAGAAGGTGAAGGTGAACGTGATTCAGGCCGACTCACCAACAGGTGTTGCGAAGGTTGAGTTTGACTTCAATGGTGTGGTCAAAACATACCAGATCCGGTTTGAGACACAAAAGGAAGAGATGCATGTCTACCTCTGTCTTGGTCAATCAAACATGGAAGGACATGTACGGTTCAAACCGGAGGATACCATTGGTATCGATGATCGTTTCAGGGTGTTGCAGACAGTTGATTGTCCTGATATGGGTCGGGTAAAAGGAGAGTGGTATAAAGCCAACCCTCCTTTGGTACGTTGCCATACAGGTTTGGGACCGGTTGATTTTTTCGGACGCAAGATGACGGCTGAATTGCCCTCCCACATCAAGGTGGGAGTCGTCAACGTAGCTGTAGGTGGATGCAAGATAGAACTGTTTGACAAGGAGAACTACCAGGAGTATGTAGCCACCTCTCCGGGTTGGCTGAAGAACATGGTCACGGAGTATGACGGTAATCCATACCAGCGCCTTGTGGACATGGCTCTTGTTGCCCGCCAAAACGGTGGTGTAATTAAAGGAATCCTGCTTCATCAGGGAGAATCAAACACTGGTGAGAAGGATTGGCCGCTAAAGGTAAAAAAAGTGTATGACAGCCTGCTCAAAGATGTGGGTCTGGCACCCAACTCCGTTCCACTGCTGGCTGGTGAAGTGGTACATGCCGACCAGGGGGGCATCTGTGCATCGATGAATGAGATCATACAGACGCTTCCTGAGGTAATTCCCAACAGCTATGTCATCTCTTCAGCCGGTTGTAAAGACGGACCGGACAATCTTCACTTCTCGGCCGAAGGTTATAAGATGCTGGGAGAACGTTATGCCGAACGAATGCTCTCTATCCTGAATAAGTGAACCCAAGATAAATTATGCAACACCTCTGATCTGAAATGACACACTTTAAAACTGTTTTACTGATTTACTGCTGGTTGATGCTCCTGTCGCTCACCGCCTCACCCCAGTCTCAGATAGTTGATGCCGGGAAAGGAGTGATGATCGAGAGCGACGGGGGTATTCTTCGTCTCAACCCCCTAAACGAGCGAACCATTCGTGTCACTTTCAAAAAAACAGAAGCGCGCTTCTACCCGGAGGAATTGATTTACAGCGAACAGGTGACACCACCCCTCTACAGGGTTACTGAAGATGAAACGTCGGTAAGGATCGAGTTGGAGAGGATCATTGCCATTTTCAACCGGGAAAATAGAACGCTCTGTTTTACCGATCATCAAGGAAAAATCCTGCTAAGCGAAAAAGTAGGGGGACGCGTCATGGTGGCGGACAGCCTGGATAACCTCGCTGTATATAAGGTGATGCAGCGGTTTCACTCTCCTCCTGACGAATATCTGTTCGGCACAGGACAATTCCAGGACGGTCAACTGAACATCAGGGGATTGTCGCGCCGACTCACACAGGTGAACAGTCAGATAGCCATTCCCTTCGTCCTCTCCAGCAAGGGGTATGGGCTACTCTGGAACAACTACGGGCTCACCGACCTCAACCCGGTTGAAGAGGTGCTGTTACTTCAGCGCAATGATGAACGGGGAGAGCGCATTACGGTGGAAGCCACCGGCACCAGTGGCAACAGAACGGAGACCAGGCAGATGAACCGTTTCACCGGCTCGCTTACGATTCCCGCAACAGGCAGCTATGCACTGATGCTCGATGTGGGGCAGACTATGGCGCGCAAGCATCACCTGGTGATCGACGGCGATACACTGGTCAATGTCAACAACATCTGGCTACCCCCAACTACCTCTCTCATCGCGCATCTGTCAGCAGGCACCCATCAGGTCATCGTAGAGGGAGAAGAAAAGGACCGACCCCAGCTTTACTGGAGAGCCGTCACCGATGAAACCATCCTCTCCTCCCCGGTGGCAGAGGCACTCGACTACACCATCTTTGCCGGGAATGGTGACGAGGTGATTGCCAGCTACCGTCAGTTGACCGGAGCTGCGCCCATGCTACCGCGCTGGGCATTCGGATATATCCATTGCCGGGAACGTTACCACACACAAGATGAGCTGCTCGAGAACGCCCGTACCTTCAGAGAAAGAGGGCTCCCTGTCGATGTGATCGTGCAGGACTGGCAATACTGGGGTAAGTATGGCTGGAATGCCATGCGTTTTGATGAGGATCGTTATCCTGACCCGGCAGAAATGGTACGTCAGCTTCATGCAATGAACATGCGTATGATGATCTCTGTATGGTCGAAAATTGACAAACAGTCGGAGGTAGGTAAAGAAATGAACGCTAAGGGATATTATATCCCCGGAAGCGACTGGATTGACTTCTTCAATCCTGATGCGGCTGCCGCCTACTGGGAGCAGTTCTCCGCGAAAATGCTCCCCTACGGCATCGATGCCTGGTGGCTGGATGCCACCGAGCCGGAGAATGATGATCTTCAACACCGAAAAATAATGAACGGCACCCTGCCTGGAGAACTCCTTCGCAACGTATACCCGCTCTATGTGAACAGGACGGTATACGAAGGACTGCGAAAGGATGATCCGGGACGGCGTGCTTTCATCCTCACACGCAGCGCCTTTGCCGGTATGCAGCGGTATGGCACTGCTACCTGGTCGGGTGATGTCGGTCACGACTGGGAGACACTTCGTCGCCAGATCACCGCCGGGCTTGGTCAAATGAGCACGGGCTTACCCTGGTGGACATACGACGCCGGCGGCTTCTTTCGACCTTCAGACCAGTACACCAACCCCGACTATCACGAGCTCTTCATCCGCTGGTTTCAGACCGCTGCCTTCTTTCCGCTATTGAGGGTCCATGGCTACATGAGCAATACCGAGCCCTGGCGATATGGTGAAGCGGTTGAACAAGTGGTGTCGCAGACCCTCGATCTACGATACCGACTGCTCCCCTATATCTATTCGGAAGCATCTCGAGTCAGCATGAGCGGCTCCACCCTGATGCGTCCGTTAGTGATGGACTTTGCCGACGATCCTACAGCGCTGGAACAAAAAGATCAATTCATGTTCGGCCCATCCCTCCTGGTGGCACCCGTAACCGAACCGGGGGTAAAGCAGTGGTCGCTCTATCTTCCCAAACAGGAGAAGGGGTGGATCGATTTCCGGAGTGGGGTAAAATTTGAGGGAGGCCAGATACTGAATGTTCCTGTCGATCTCACCGCCATCCCCCTCTTTGTCAGAGCCGGCTCAATCATTCCGATGGGCCCTGCCAAACAATTCACATCACAGTCATCGGACGAACCGGTAGAGATACGTATTTATCCGGGTGCAGATGCATCCTTCACCCTTTATGAAGATGAAGGCGACAATTATCAATATGAAAAGGGCTTCTTCAGTTCCATTGAGATGAAATGGAATGAGGCGGCTGCAACCTTAACCATCGGAGCACGTAAGGGTACTTTCCCCGGTTTGGAGCAGATCCGCACTTTTCATCTGGTGGTGGTAAAGCCTCATGCAGACAAGAACGAAACTGTTTCAGTAACCTATAACGGAAAGAGAAAAAAGATCACATTACTTGATAAAAAAGAGAGATAATGCAACGAATTTTATATCTGGCACTCTTGCTCAGCATCACCTCCTCCTGTCTATCCGGCCAGCGACCGCTCACATCTCCAAACGGAAAAATAAGGGTAGAGGCAAGCAATACAGTTGGTCAACCTACCCTGACCATCACCTACAGAAATGCCGGCAACAACTACACACTTTTCGACAATCTGCTCACCGGACTCAAAACAGACAGACAGAACCTGACAGACAGCATGAAGCTTGTAACTGTTACATCACCGTTGGAGATCGTGGAGGAGTATACCATGATCACGGGCAAGAAAAGAAATTGCAGCAACCACGGATTTGAACGCACTTACAGTTACGAAAATCCGACGGGAGAGAAGTTGGATCTTATTGTTCGCACCTACGATGACGGGGTGGCTTTCCGCTATCGGTTTAACAGCGTAGATGAGGGAGAAAATATCACGGAGGAGGCCACCACCTATCCGATTGCTGAGGGCATCAAACGGTGGAACCAGCCGTTGAAGATCGACTACGAAGGCTTCTACACCCACACCCAAAGCGGGATATCCGATAGGGATCCACGCTCAGGCCAGATCAACACCCGCTGGTCCTATCCGCTGTTGCTGGAGCCGGCAGACTCCCTTTTTGTATTGATTACCGAAGCCAACATCCAACGTAATCGCTGCGGATCACATCTGGATAACGCTGCCGACAGCAGTGCCTACCGCCTGCAATTGGCCGACAAGATACTACCCGTAAAAGGCAATTGGGAGTCGCCCTGGAGGGTCCTGATTATCGGGACACTGGCTGATGTTGTGGAATCAACACTGGTAACTGATGTTTCCGAACCTTCGAAAGTTGCCGATACCAGCTGGATCACCCCGGGTCCCGCCGCCTGGATTTACTGGGCACACAACAACGGCTCAAACGATTTTCAAAAGGTTAAAGAGTATATTGATCTGGCTGCAGAGATGCAATGGCCCTACAATCTGATTGACTGGAAATGGAATGAGATGGGTAACGGTGGGACAGTCAACGAGGCAGTCCAATATGCAGCAGAGAAAGAGATTAAGACGTTGTTGTGGTACAACTCTTCCACCAGCTGGAACGGAGAAGGAGCACCGGGTCCCCTGTTTGTGCTGAACGAAAAAGAAAGCAGGCTCAACGAGTATCGTAAACTGAACGAAATGGGTGTTTCCGGTATCAAGGTTGATTTCTTCAATGGAGATGGGCATGCAGAAATGAATTACTACCTGGACCTGCTGGAAGATGCTATAGATCCTCAACTGCTCATCAACTTCCATGGTGCAACATTGCCCCGTGGATGGCAGCGTACTTATCCCCACATGATGACCGTGGAAGCAGTTTATGGTGCAGAGTGGTACAACAACCGGCCAATACTGACAGAGAGAGCAGCGAGGCACAACGCGACACTCTCCTTTACCAGAAATGTGGTCGGACCGATGGATTACACTCCCGGCACCTTCAGTGATTCACAACACCCCCATATCACTTCCCACGGCCATGAGCTGGCACTGACCGTTTTATTCGAGTCGGCACTACAACACATGCCCGATCGTCCCGAATCCTATCGTTCTCTTCCCGAACCAGTCAGGGAGTTTCTCTCAGGGCTACCCACGGCATGGGATGAGACAAAACTGCTGAACGGTTACCCGGGGGAATCGGTGGTACTGGCCCGACGTAAAGGGGATAGCTGGTATGTGGCTGGCATCAACGGCACCGATGAGCCTCTTATGCTGACACTCCCACATCTCTCACTCGACGGAACACACGACACGATCACCCTTTTCGGGGATGGAGTTGATCAGAGAAGTTTTGCAGTTGAAGAAGCATCACCACTCTCAGATTTCCCTGAAACGATTGAGGTGGATTGCCTTCCCCGCGGTGGCTTTATAGCAATTATCAATTAAATAGAACATCCGTTATGAACAGAATACCATTCTTTTTCACGTCACTTCTTTTCATGTTTTCTCTTCATCTCTCTGCACAGGATCTGAAACTGTGGTACGACACACCTGCAAAGATGTGGGAGGAAGCACTCCCCCTGGGCAACAGCAGGCTGGGAGCGATGGTCTATGGCAATCCTGCTGAGGAGGAGATACAACTCAACGAGGAGACCCTCTGGGGCGGATCACCCCACCGGAACGACAACACGAAAGCGGCCGGAGCGCTAAAGGAAGTACAGAATATGATCTTCCGAAAAGAGTACGGAGAAGCCGACAAACGAATCAACGAGACCTTTTTCGGGGGACCACATGGGATGCCCTACCAGACAGCCGGCAGTCTGATGCTACGTTTTAAGGATCACAGCGATTGGCAAGATTACTATCGTGAGTTGGACCTTGAAAAGGCAGTTGCCACCACACGCTATAAAGTGAGCGGTGTCACCTACACACGTGAGCTATTCACCTCTTTTTCCGATGACGTGATCATTCTGCGGCTAACAGCTGACAAAAAGAGAAGCATCTCTTTTGAAGCTTCCTATCGCAACCCGGCACAACATTCCGTCACGAAGAGTGATGAAAGGCTGGTACTAAGAGGCAAAGGGGTTGACCATGAAGGAATCGACGGGAAAATCGAATATGAGATTCAGACAGCAATCAGACAAAGTGGTGGAACAGTGGAGGTGAGTGAAGATAAGATCCGCATCATCAATGCTACGGAAGCGATTCTATACATCTCAATTGGCACCAGTTTCAGGGATTATCAATCCCTGGACAGAGATCCTGCGACAGTGGCCTCTGACCTACTGGAAGCGGCACTCTCAAAAAAATACAGCAAGGCCCTCAAAAAGCATAGTGAGATCTATGGCAAACAGTTCCAACGCTTTAGCCTTCAACTGGGACAGTACTCTGATACCCAAAGGCTGACAACTACACAGCGAATCGCATCTTTCAAAGAAACAGAAGATCCTGCTTTGGTAACGCTGCTAACACAATTTGGGCGTTACTTACTCATCTCCTCCTCACAACCTGGGGGACAGCCAGCCAACCTACAGGGGATATGGAACAACAGTACCCACCCCGCATGGGACAGCAAATATACGCTCAATATCAATGCCGAGATGAATTACTGGCCGGCAGAGGTGACCAACCTCACGGAAACCCACACCCCTTTCTTCCGGATGATGGAAGAGCTAAGTCATAGCGGTCAGGAGACCGCACGCAGTATGTACAACGCCGACGGATGGGTAGTGCACCACAACACCGATATCTGGAGGATCACCGGTCCAGTCGACTTTGCAGCAGCCGGGATGTGGCCCACCGGTGGTGCATGGCTCTGCCAGCACCTGTGGGAACACTATCTCTTCACCGGCGACAAACTCTTCCTGGAGAAATATTTCCCCGTGATGAAGGGGGCTGCCGACTTTTTTCTCTCCACCTTGGTCACACATCCGGACAACGGCTGGATGGTGGTCAGTCCCTCGGTGTCACCTGAGCATGGCCCAGTGACAGCCGGCACCACCATGGACAACCAGCTGCTGTTCGACCTGTTCACCCGTACAGCCGCAGCAAACAACTTGTTGGGGAAGGATCCGGACTACAGCAGGCAGCTGCGTGATATGGCCGACAAATTGCCACCAATGCAGATAGGCAGACACGCACAGCTGCAAGAATGGCTTGATGATGTGGATGATCCTAAAAACGAACATCGTCATGTATCACACCTCTATGGTCTTTATCCAGGGAACCAGATATCCCCCTACTCCACACCGGCGCTGTTTGATGCTGCCAGACAGTCACTGCTCTATCGCGGCGACCAGGCTACCGGCTGGTCCATCGGCTGGAAAGTGAACCTATGGGCACGTCTCCTGAATGGTGATCATGCCTACCGTATCATCCAAAACATGCTGACGTTGGCCGGTAACGGACCATTGAGAAACGGACGAACCTATCCAAACCTGTTTACGGCACACCCACCCTTTCAGATTGACGGTAACTTCGGTCTGACAGCCGGTGTGGCGGAAATGTTGCTTCAGAGTCACGATGAGGCAGTTCACCTGTTACCGGCATTGCCGGAAAGGTGGGAGAACGGATCAGTGAAGGGTATCATAGCCCGTGGAGGGTTCGAAGTATCTATTGATTGGATGAAAGGCACTTTGCAGGAAGCCACTTTCATCTCCCGGTTGGGAGGGAATCTGCGTATACGCTCTTACGTGCCACTGGAGGGAAAAGGACTCATTCCGGCATCAGGTGAAAATCCCAATCCCCTCTTTCAAAAGGAACAGGTGAAAACACCCCTGATAAGTGATGAGATTCTTGCTACCGAAAGAAATGAACTCCTTAAGGTCTATGAGTATGACTTGAAGACCAAAGCGGGTAAACGATATCATATCAGGAAGAAATAAACGGGTTATATCAACAACACACATCTCACAATAAATACAAAGCCATGAGACAGTTTCTTTTAAGCTCCTTTCTACTGATCCTATTGCAGTTTAACCTCGCTGCCCAAAATGACGGCAATAAAATAAGCAGACAACCTCTCTACCTCAACACCGCCTACACGTTTGAGGAGAGGGCGGTCGATCTTGTTTCAAGATTGACGCCGGAAGAAAAACAAACACTGCTGGGGAACACCATGTCACCGGTACCGCGACTGGGCATCAACAAGTATGATGTCTGGGGTGAGGCACTGCACGGGGTGGTAGGAAGGAACAACAATGCCGGTATGACAGCCACCTCCTTTCCCAACAGCATTGCCGTGGGCAGTACCTGGGATCCAGAGCTGATACGAAAAGAAGCTTCGGTGATTGCGGATGAAGCCCGTGGTTTCAACAACGAGCGCATCTTCACCCTCACCTACTGGTCGCCCGTCATCGAACCTGCAAGAGATCCCCGCTGGGGCCGTACCGCCGAGAGTTACAGTGAAGACCCATTCCTGGTCTCCGCACTGGCCAGCGGCTTTGTGAGAGGGATGATGGGCGATGACCCCCAATACCTTAAAACGGTCCCTACCGGCAAACACTACATCGCCAACAACAGTGAATACAACCGCCACAACGGTAACTCAGAGTTGGACGAACGGGATATGCGTGAGTACTACCTCACACCCTACAAAGCGCTGATAGAAAAGGACAATCTTCCCTCCATCATGACGGCTTACAACGCCGTAAATGGAATACCGATGTCTGCCAGCATATTTCTTGTAGACTCCGTTGCCAGGAAAACATATGGCATGAATGGATATGTGACGGGCGATTGCGGAGCCATCTCCGACATCTTCCAAGGACATCACTTCCTGAAGGATGGAGTGGAAGCCACTGCAGCCGGTTTGAAGGCTGGAGTAGACTCTGACTGCGGGGGAGAGTACCAGAGCAATGCACTGGAAGCACTGCAACAGGGTCTGGTCACCATGACAGATATCGACAGGGCATTGATCAATATGATGACCATCCGCATGCGGCTGGGCGAGTTTGATCCTCCCGCCATCGTTCCCTACTCCAGACTCAGACCCGACATCATCAACGATCCCGCACACAACGATCTGGCACTGGAGATTGCGACCAAGAGTCCCGTTCTGTTGAAAAATGAACAGGTTGCATCAACCACCACAAAAGCACTCCCATTACAAACCGCAAAGATCAGGAGAATTGCAGTCTTGGGACCACAAGCCGACAGGGTGGAGCTGGGTGATTACTCCGGACCGGTGGAAGCTCACCTGAGCATCTCCCATCTGCAGGGATTGCGCAGTTATATCGAACAACACAATCTTCCCATTGAGTTGTTCCATGGTGAAGGAGGCAATACGAGCCGCAGAACCGATTTCTTTACGCTGCGCAGCTTCACCACGCGCAGTACCGGCGGGGACCGCAAAGAGTACAACGCAACCGATTTTGATGTTGCCGCTCCCGGCATCATCGCCACAGAACGTTTTGGCAACCCTACACTACAAGGAATCAAAGATGGCGACTGGACATCTTATCACAACATTGACCTGACCCACCTGGATTCACTGATCCTACAACTGAACGTGGCACAGGGAGGCGGCACCCTGGAAGTCCGTATTGGTGCGCCCACCGGTAACATCATTGCTTCACAGAGGGTTGAAAGTGTCGGGGGTGAACGAACCTTTGGCAGAGGTTTAACTCTTCCGGTAAAGGTAAACACCCTCGGCATCACGGGGCCACAGGATATCTACTTCGTCTTTCGCGAACCACAGGCAGAGTCAATTGATCCGGAGACGCTGGAAAAGGTAGCCACCGCCGATGTGGCGCTAATTTTTGTAGGTACTGACCAGAATACCGGCAGGGAGGAATCAGACCGATACTCCCTCTCGCTACCCGGCAATCAGATGCAGCTGATAGAGGCAGTTGCAGCCGTGAACCCAAATACCATTGTGGTAATGCAGACCATGGGCATGGTAG
The DNA here is from genome assembly GCA_016916535.1 of Dysgonomonadaceae bacterium zrk40. Classification (NCBI taxonomy): domain Bacteria; kingdom Pseudomonadati; phylum Bacteroidota; class Bacteroidia; order Bacteroidales; family Dysgonomonadaceae; species Dysgonomonadaceae bacterium zrk40. The sequence continues at coordinate 2,491,305 of CP070276.1, read as the reverse complement.
AGGTGGAAGCCATCAAACAGAACCCGCATGTGCCCGGATTGATCTACACCGGTTACAACGGACAGGCCCAGGGTACAGCTATGGCTAAGATCCTTTTCGGTGAAGTCAACCCCAGCGGTAAGAGCAGTGTCACCTGGTATCGCTCCGTCAATGTTCTTCCTCCGTTAGGAGACTACTCACTGCGTGGAGATGAGCACAAAAACGGGCGTACATACTGGTATTTCGGCAAGGAGGTCTCCTACGAATTCGGATATGGACTCTCCTACACCACCTTTGACTATGATGAGATTACCATCAGTAAAAAGGAGATCACCCCCTATGACCGGATCACCATCACCACCGATGTGACGAACAGCGGAAAGAGAGACGGTGATGAGATTGTACAGATCTACCTCAGAACAGCCGATGCTGCAGCAAAGGGGCGACCACTCAAGCAACTGAAAGGATTCAAAAGAGTGACCATTCCTGCCGGACAGACCAAAACCGTTTCAATCGACATCGATTGTAGAGACCTTTGGTACTGGGACGCGGAACAGAACCGAATCACCTTTGATCAGGGGACCTACACATTCGAAGTGGGAGCATCGTCGCATGACATCAAGGGCAGTGTGAATGCCGTGATGATGGGACAATTCGAGCCAACACTTGAAACAGTGGTAGCCGAATCTGACAATATGATTCTCAACCCTAGTGAGTCGGCAGCGAGCCGTTTGTCGGCTACATTACTGGATGACAGCTTTGTTGCAATCGAGCATACTGAGGTTGTCTACAAAAGTACGAACCCCTCGGTGGTGACAGTAGACCAAAACGGAAAGATTACAGCACATCAACCGGGTGTTGCCTCCATCATTGCTTCTGTTACTTATAACGGTACCACCGCATCCGATAGCTATCCAGTCAAGGTGGTTCCCGACCTGACACCCGCCACCATTAGCGTGAACGGCATTCCGCTTCAATCGTTCAAACCGGAGGTAAACGCATACAGCTTCCAGATGATGAAACAATCTTCATTACCCACGGTGGAAGCAACAGCGATGAGTGAAACAACCACCGTGGAGGTCGATCAGGTCACCTCCGTTCCCGGTACTGCCATTGTACGGTTTATTGATTACCATACCATGGAGGAGAACAGCTACTACCTGAACTTTGACCACTCCTCTCAGAGTGATGAGTTCAATGATAGCAAACTCGGTTCACAGTGGGAGTGGATTCGTGAAAACAGCAACCATCACTCTTTCTCCTCAAACCAGGGGTCTCTCACCATCACCACCGAAAAGGGAGATGTCTCAGAACAAAGCAACAATGCCCGCAACCTACTGCTGCAGAGCGCCAACAATGACTGGACCATCGAAACCAAGCTGATAGGTTCCCGGGCCCCATCACAACCGGAAAATGCTGGAATCATTGCCTGGCAGGATGACCATAACTTTGTGAAGCTGATGCTACGCGCGGTGACAAAGACCACCCGCCAGAGAGGGCCACAGCCAGGGACTATCGACCTGCTGGTAGAGGAGAATGATATTGCCAGATCGGCAGTATCGTTTAACCTGAATGAGATGATTGTCGGTGACCAGCCACTTTACCTCCGTTTGACAAAAGAGGGAGCCCACTACACTGCCTACTATTCTCTCGATGGTGAAACCTATCAGTTACTTGGAAGTACGGAGGCCACCTTGCAGAATATTAAGGCGGGATTGATTGCCTGTGATGGTATCATCACACAGAGCATGACCAGTACCTTCTGGTTCGATTCAGACACATCCAAGCCGGAAACACCATTTGATGTCTCATTCGATTACTTTCACATTCATAATTCGGGAATTAAATATGAACAGATGAAAAAGTGAGTACAAAGCAAGAGAGCAGTTTTAAATCTTAAGAACAAGACGACTCTTATGTTTTTTTGACAATTATTACTATCTTTGAAGTATCGTTTTACAATGTGTAATGTATCATGGGCCATTACCGATAGGAAGTAAACTCTTCCTGATGGTTGTATGATTTTTCAGAAAGTAATTGTCAATGAAACCCAAATTCATATTTGCCCTTCTCTTTCTTTCCGTTACATACTGCTTTTCCAATGTGAAATTCTATGACATCAACTCAATTCACGGAATAAGCATGAGAGAGGTCGCATCGGTGTGCAAGGACAGAAATGGATTCATCTGGGCATCCTCTAAGAGCGGCATACTTCGGTTGACTGAAAACAGTTACCACATCTATCAATTACCCTATGAAACGCCTAACATCATCACCACAAAACTGCTTTACGACAAGGACTCACTCCTGGCTTTCACCAACAACGGTCAGATATTTCATTACAACGAGGTATATGACCGTTTCGACCTTGTCATTGACATACGTAAACCTCTGAATGACACCCATCTGGTGCTAAAAAGGATCGCAATTGACCGTTACGGATCCATCCTGATAGCCGCCTCTTCCGGTCTCTATAAGTATCAGAACCAGAAAATTATAGCATTGGGTAAGGATAAATATCACGATGTGCATGACTTTATTTGGATTGATGATCTGCATTTGTTCATGGCTACCAACAACGGGTTCTGGATGATGAATACCCATTCCCTTACCGACCGCCACATCTACAAATATGAAGAGGATAATGAATTGAACGTAACCCGGTTTTATTACAACCAACAAGATGAAACGGTTTGGGTGGGTACAAGCGCAAATGGGTTGTATTTATACAATCTTCAGAGAAACCAACTAAAGCAATCAACGCTTGAACCGTTTCCAAAGCAGCCTATCTACGCCATTGTAGCCAATACTGATACAACAGTGATGGTTGGTATTGACGGACAGGGGATTTGGGAGTTAAACAGTAATAACCAACAGGTATTGAACATCTACAAGGAGAACCCCGACAATCCTCTATCTTTGAAGGGGAATGGGGTTTATGACATCTTACATGACCAAAATAAGCGTATTTGGGTTTGTACATATAGTGGGGGACTTTCCTATTTCGATCAGGAATCGGCTGAGGTTACACAAATCACTCATCAGATCAACAACCCCAACTCACTAAGCAACGACAATGTCAACAAAGTGATTGAAGACAGCAGGGGTAACATTTGGTTTGCCACCAACAATGGGATAAGTCGTTGGGAAACATCTTCAGGCAAATGGCAAACCTATTATCAGAACCTACAGGAGCAGGCACAGGTATTTCTTTCACTCTGTGAGGACCGAAACGGCTACATCTGGGCAGGAACCTATTCATCAGGCATCTATGTCATCGATGGGATATCCGGCAGAGAGATTGCACACTACTCCAGTGATGATGGAATCTCATCACTGACAAACGACTATATCTTTGACATTATCAGGGACAGTCACGGCGATCTCTGGCTAGGCAGCCCGCTGGGACAAATCTTCCGTTATATTGAAAGTGAGAAGCGTTTCAAGGCCTACCCATTTCAACCGGTATATGCCTTTGAGGAATTCACACCCGGCAATCTACTGCTGGCATGTACCTACGGATTGCTTGTGATGGATAAAAAAACGGGACAAACACGCACAATCCTGGATGGTTATCTCCTGCATGACTTGATTGTCATTGGTGACAATGTATGGATGGGGACCTCCGGAGATGGACTGTTGCGATATAACCTGAGAGACAACACCCTTGAAAAATTCACCACAGATGAGGGATTGCTCTCAAACTATGTGAACAGTCTCCTGCGGGAAGGGAATCACCTCTGGTTGGGGACAGAATCCGGTCTATGTAAATTTGATACCGAGGAAAAAAATGTAGAAATATTCTCCTCCTTGCCCTCCTTCTTCAATGTATCCTTCAACCAGAACGCATCACTGAAGCTCTCCAACGGACAGCTCATTTGGGGTACCAGCAGTGGAGCATTGATGTTTGAACCCGATGCGATGCTTTTTTCACCCTTAAGGGGGAGAATATACTTCCAGGATATTGTCATCTCAGGACGATCTTTGCGCAACAATGAGTTTTTCACCATTGATTCCCCTCTCGATGAGCTGGAAGAGATCTCACTGAAATACGACCAAAACACACTTACTCTGGAGTTTCTCCCCATCGGAACCTCCTCTCTCTACTCAAAATTCTCCTGGAAAATGGAAGGAATAGATGATGAGTGGACCCAACCGACCAGTTCGGGAGCCATCACTTATGCCAGCATGCCAAGTGGTGACTATTCACTGAAAATACGGATGTATGACAACTCACTCAAACAGGTTGTGGAGGAGCGATCACTAAAGATTCAGATTACGCCTCCCTGGTGGAGGACGTTCTGGTTTCGACTGGCTATCATGTTGTTAACAATATCGTTATTGGTCTTTATCCTGCGTTTTTACATCAATCGGATCAGGCAACAACACGCAGAAGACAAGATTCGCTTTTTTGCCAACATGGCACACGACATACGTACATCCTTGACACTGATCAATGCACCTATCGACGAACTAAACAAGGAGAGAAACCTCTCTAACGAGGGACGTTATTACCTTAACCTAGCCACAGAACAAGCGGGAAGACTTTCCTCGGTCACAAACCAACTACTAGACTTCCAGAAGGTTGACATCGGCAAAGGTCAAGCCTTTTTGATGATGAGTGATGTGGTGAAAATTATCCGTCAACGAAGATCGATGTTCGATGCCGCTGCCTCAAAACGAAATGTTAAGCTTGTTTTCAATAGCAACAAAGATGCTTATGTAACTGCAGTAGATGAATTGAAAATTGAAAAGGTGATTGATAACCTGTTATCAAATGCCATCAAGTATTCACATCCTAAGGGCGAAGTCGAAATAAATCTAAATTGTGATCCAAACAAATGGATTCTAGAGGTAAAAGATCATGGATTGGGGATTTCAGAAAATGCCCAAAGAAAACTATTTAGGGAGTTTTACAGGGGCGACAACGTGGTCAATTCAACCATCGTCGGCTCGGGGATCGGTCTACTGTTGGTGAAAAATTACGTAGCCATGCACGGAGGGAGCATTTCCCTCGAGAGCAGAGAGAATGAGGGTTCTCTTTTCCGCATAACCATACCCTATAAAGAAGTGTCGGCTACATCACCCTCACTCAACGTCGATATTGAGAGTGTTGAAAAACATACATCCATGGTTCCGCAGGCAGAGGAATTCATCACGGCAATCAATCAGGAGAGTGAACAAAAAGAGCAGCTCCTGATTGTGGAGGACAATGATGCCCTTATAGAGTTCCTGCAACAATCTCTGCAGAGCAGGTATAAAATTGTAGCCGCAAAAGATGGAGCGATTGCCTGGGAGATGATTCAGAAAAAAATGCCCGATATGATTATCTCTGATGTGATGATGCCCAACATGGATGGGTTTGAATTATGCAGGCTTGTAAAGTCGACGTATGAAACTTCACATATTCCGGTCATCCTACTAACTGCATTGAATGAGAAATCGCAACAATTGCACGGATTGGGATTGGGAGCAGATGATTATCTCACCAAACCGTTCGACATGACATTGCTGCACCAGCGTATATTCAACATCATTCAGAATAGGAAGATTGTCAAAGAGAAAGCTCTTCGCCTGATTGATGAAGATGATGGAGAAACAATCTATCTGAACGAGCTGGACGATCAGTTTGTAAAGAAAGCAGTGAGTGTGGTTCACGCCAACATGGACAACACGCAATTCAACAAGGAGACCTTCGCCTCCGAGATGAATGTCAGTTCATCACTGCTATACAAGAAGATCAAATCATTGACAGATCTCTCACCTATTGATTTCATCAAGAGCATCCGTTTAAACCATGCCCTAAAACTGATCCAGTCCGGAAAATATTCCGTTACGGAGGTAAGTGAGCTATGTGGCTTCTCCAGCGTGAAATATTTCAGCGCAGCCTTCAAGACTTATTTCGGAAAATCACCCTCCAAGCTGTAAACTTTATTTGTTTTATCTATAAAAGTGAATTAACTATCCAAAATCAGGATACGGTCTCCCCGTTGCATGCTATATTTGCGGTAGTTCATAATCATATTTTACCACGATGAAAACAAATTTAAACCTGCCACTGCTGCTGACTGCATGCATCCTTTTGTTCACCTATTCAGGTACACATGCTCAAAAGAGCGTTCAATCAAATCAGCCCCTTTTCAGCCAATTCACCTACCAGGGAGAAGACCCTGTATACCAATCTAATCCATTAAAACCGGACGAGTTTTACAATCCGATTCTCCAGGGCTGTTACCCCGACCCCTCCATCACAAGGAAAGGAGATGATTATTTCCTTGTCTCCTCTTCCTTTGCCATGTTCCCCGGAGTGCCCATCTTTCACTCCAACGATCTGGTGAATTGGAAGCAAATAGGTCATGTGCTCGACAGGAAATCGCAGCTGATTGTACATGACAGCGGTATTAGTGCAGGGATCTATGCTCCGGCCATCAAGTACAACCCCTACAACGATACATTTTACATGATCACTACACAGTTTGCCGGTGATATTGGCAACATGGTGGTAAAAACAAAGGATCCGTTTAAAGGATGGAGTGAAGTTCAGAAACTCAATTTTGGCGGAATCGATCCCTCTCTCTTCTTCGATGACGACGGTAAGGCCTATGTGATTCACAACGATGCACCTGACAGGGGCAAAGAACTTTATGAGGGGCATCGCGTCATCAAGATATGGGAATATGACATGGAAAATGATCAGGTAATCCCCGGAAGCGACCAAATCATTGTGGATGGAGGTGTGGACATCACGCAAAAACCTATTTGGATCGAAGCTCCCCACATTTACAAGAGAAATGGCATCTATTACCTGATGTGTGCCGAGGGGGGTACCGGAGACTGGCACAGCGAAGTGATCTTCACCAGTGATCACCCAAAAGGTCCTTACACTCCTGCTGACAACAACCCCATCCTTTCACAGCGTTACCTGCATCCCGACCGGGCAAACAAGGTGGACTGGGCCGGACATGCCGACTTGGTGGAGGGTCCCGACGGTAAATACTATGGTGTCTTTCTGGCAATCCGCCCGAATGAACAGAACAGAGTCAATACCGGGCGTGAGACATTCATCCTGCCGGTAGACTGGAGCGGTAAGTATCCCGTATTCGAGAACGGGCTGATCCCCATGACACCAAAACTAAAAATGCCGGAAGGAGTAACAAATAAAACCGGTAAAGATGGATTTTTCCCCAATGGTAACTTTACCTTTCGCGATGATTTCCAATCAGACCTGGACTATCGCTGGATTGGGGTGAGAGGACCCCGTGAGGGATTTACAAAAGCTGACAAAAAAGGACTCGCACTCACACCATTCCCTGTCAACCTGAAAGCGGTTGCCCCCACTTCCACCCTCTTTCACCGGCAGCAACACAGATATTTTACTGCCACCACTACACTGCAATACCAACCTGCTTCAGAAAAGGATCTGGCCGGAATGGTTTGTTACCAGAGTGAGCGATTCTATTACCTTTTCGGAATCACCCGTAAAGGCAATCAGGATTATCTGGTATTGCAGCGCACTGAAAGAGGAACCTCAACTGTTCTTGCCAGTACCCCTATAGAGACAAAAAAAACTATCCGCCTACAGATCAACGCAAAAGGGGATGATTATCGTTTCAATTACTCAACGAACGGTGAGAGTTATCACAACCTGGGTGGAACGGTCTCCGGTGACATCCTCTCCACTGACGTTGCAGGCGGCTTCACCGGTAACCTGATCGGCTTGCATGCTACCACGAAGAATGACGCGTTCCCGGAATAATATCAACCGGGATTGCGGCGGCTCTGTAAACCTTTAAAAATAAAACCATAACATGACAAACAGAAAAAACATATGGTTCCTGTGTCTGATGACTGCAACGGTACTCAATACGGCATGGGCCCAAAGTCCGGTGAAGGAGGATTTCCAACCTTCGGAAGTCAACCAGCCGGGAAAAGAGTATCCACAGGTCAATTCTGAGGGGAGTGTGCGAGTGCAACTGGAGGCTCCAGACGCGCAATATGTACAACTTGATATCGGGGGTGTGAAATATGACCTGACAAAAAACGAGTTGGGAGTTTGGATTGGAGAGTCGGCTCCCCAGGAAGAGGGGTTTCACTATTATCAACTCAACATCGATGGAGCTTCTGTCCCTGACCCCGGAACACGCTACTTCTATGGAGCCGGACGCTGGGGCAGCGGGATTGAGATTCCCGCGCATGATCAAGAGTTCTATGCTCTCAAAAATGTGCCACACGGACGGATCAGTGAACTAAACTACTATTCTGAAATCACCCGTTCCTGGCGTCGCTGCTTTGTCTACACGCCACCCTGTTATGATGCAGGAGATGAGAAACGCTACCCGGTGCTCTACCTGCAGCATGGCAGCTTCGAAGATGAGACAGGATGGTCCGGACAAGGGAAAGCCGGTTTGATTCTCGACAACCTGATCGCGGCAGGGAAAGCCAAACCTATGATCATCGTGATGGACAATGGCTATGCATTCAGAGCCGAGGAAGAGCAGACCGGAACCAATCCGAGCCGTTCTACGATGGTGTTTGAAGAGGTGATGATTGGTGAGATCATTCCAATGATCGATCAACGTTTCCGAACCATTGATCAGCGGGAAAGCCGTGCCATCGCAGGTCTGTCGATGGGTGCCAACCAAACCATGCGCATCATCATGAACAACCTTGACAAATTTGCCTACTACGGTGGTTTCAGTGGTACCGCCAACTATCCCAGTGCTGCGGAGATTGATACTGAAAGTTTCCTTGGTGGCGTATTCAACAATGGTGACCGCATCAACGCTCAGATCAGGGTACTCTGGCTGGGTGTTGGCACTACAGAACCGGATGTGTTCCAATTGTCAATTGGCGCTTTTCGAAAGATGTTGCAGAAGCAGGGGGTTAAGCATTACTTCTACGAATCTCCTAACACCGCACACGAATGGCTCACCTGGCGCAGGTCACTATATCAGTATGCTCAATTATTATTTCATTAAATCCTTCACGATTAATCTATCAACCAATGAAATTCATAATGCAGAACATAAAACAGAATCATTCGAAATCGGTCAATCTCCTGACACTGTTGCTTTTTATATTGGGATTTTCACAGACAACCATTGCACAACAAGCCAACGTGAACCTCGATTTCAACCCGCACCAGGATACAGAGGGTTTGATTCCTTTCAGCGCACCTCTCAACTCTCCCGAGGTACATGAAGACCGTACCGTCACCTTCCGTCTAAAGGCTCCCCTTGCAACCGAGGTGATATTGAATCCAGGTGCAATTCATACGGCATTGGGAAAGGGAAATGAACCCATTCCCTTTACCAGAGGAGAAGATGGGATATGGTCGCTGACCATCGGCCCACTCGATCCCGACATCTATGCCTATCACTTCCGGGTGGACGGAATGCAGATTCCCGATCCCTCGAACACCATCGCAGCCTTCACCGCCATGCCCCCATACAGTCAGTTGGTGGTACATGGTGATGAGCCGGCTTACTATGATGCAAAGCAAGTTCTCCACGGCGTTGTGACCCGACACATCTACCACTCCAATGTCACAGACGGGGAACGTGAGTTATATGTTTACACCCCACCCGGATATCACAGCGATAAGCAGTACCCTGTGCTCTACCTGCTTGGTGGGAGCGGTGAACTTCCCTCCAACTGGGTCTACGATGGCAGGGTGAATCTTATTATGGACAACTTGCTGGCTGAAGGGAAAGCGGAACCGATGCTGATCGTCATCCCCAACAATCAGATCATCCACAGGAACCATCCCCGCCATGCAGAACTGACGTTCGACCTATTCGAACGAGAGCTGCGAGAACATGTCATCCCGTTGGTTGATGATTGTTACGCTACCCGTAAGGAGCCCAAAGGAAGGGCAATCTCGGGGCTTTCTATGGGTGGCCGTCACAGTATGTTCATCGGTTTCCGTTCACTTGACCTGTTTGCCAATTTCGGCATCCTCAGCGCCGGTGACACCGACCCAGAGACTACGTTGCAGCACTTTCTGGAGGAGCCACAGGTAAACAGCAAGGTTGATTATCTATTCGTAGGTCAGGGCACCAAAGAGGCTCAGGGCTTCTTCAACCTTCGTTGCCAGGCACTACACGATGCGCTTACCAATCACGGGATAGAACATGAGTACTACGTCGGCGGCAATGGCGGCCACGACTGGTCCACCTGGCGCCATCTGCTCTACTACCGCTTTTTACCCAACTTATGGAGAAAATAAACAATAAGATATCATTTATTGAAACAGATCAACCACAAATCAGAAGAATAAAAATGAAAATGAATTGTCCCTTTACAAAAAGCAGTAGGATACTGCTTATCCTACTCCTGATCCTGCTGCGAATTTCAGCCATCGAGTCATCTATTGCACAAAACCCTATCGTCCAGACACGCTATACAGCCGATCCGGCCCCCATGGTATGGAACGACCGGCTATACCTCTATACCACCCACGACGCCGACGGATCTACCTGGTTCACCATGGACGACTGGCGGCTCTACTCCACCAACGACATGGTGAACTGGACCGACCACGGCGTGGTACTCTCATACAGCGATTTCGTATGGGCTAAAGGGGATGCTTGGGCGGCCCAGTGCATTGAGAGAAATGGGAAATTCTACATGTATGTGCCGATGATCTCCAGGGAGAACAACCGGGGTGCCATTGGTGTGGCGGTGGCCGACAGTCCCCTGGGACCTTTTTACGACCCTCTGGGCAAACCGCTGGCGCAAACCGATTGGGGAGACATCGATCCCACGGTTTTCATCGACGACGACGGACAAGCTTATCTCTACTGGGGAAATCCCAACCTCTACTACGTGAAGCTGAACGAAGATATGATCTCCTACGAGGGAGATATCGTGAAGGTACCCCTCACCGCGGAGTCATTCGGAAAAAGAGAAGGTGACCCGCAGCGCAGCACCCTCTATGAGGAGGGACCTTGGCTCTATAAGAGAAACGATCTTTACTACCTCTTCTGGCCGGGAGGACCTCTGCCGGAACACATCGGCTACTCCACCAGCCAGAGTCCGGAAGGGCCATGGAAGTATGGGGGTGTGGTGATGCCGGCACAGGGAGGGGCTTTTACCAATCACCCCGGAGTGATCGACTTTCGCGGTCAGACCTACTTCTTTTATCACAACGGTGCCCTCCCGGGCGGCGGTGGCTTCACCCGTTCTGTGGCTGTGGAGAAAATGCGATTCAATCCTGATGGATCCATCCCGCAATTGAACATGACCGAAGGCATCAGCAAGGGTCTGGCTACACTGAATCCTTATCTGTTGAACCATGCTGAGACCATTGCCTTCTCCGAAGGATTCAAGTCGTCCCACAACGACCAGGTAGGGGTTTTTGTGACGGCTAACAATGACGGCAGCTATATCAAAATACGCGATGTCGATTTTCGAGAGAAAGGTGCCACTCAATTCACCGCCCGAGTTGCCACCACCCATAACGATCCCATCACCCTGGAGGTGAGGCTGGGAAGTCGTGAGGGTGAGAAGATCGCTTCAGTGCGTATCCCGCGTACCGGTGGCAGCGACCGCTGGGCAGTGGTATCGGCTGATCTGAACGGAATCACCGGACTACACGATCTCTACTTCGTTGTAAAGGGAAACCCGAAAAGCCACCTGATGTACTTCGATTACTGGAAGTTCTCTGAATAAAGAAACTTTATCAATCAACAATCGAATGTTTGACCATTCACAAATAACGAAATCATAACAACAATGAAATATCTTTTTATTACCCTCTCTATCTTATTCACCTTCACCACCCACACCCTGTTGGCACAGATTGCCACCTTGACCAGCCCTGACGGGAAGCTCAACCTACAGTTCTACGTTGAGGAAGGACAACCCCAATACTCTGTAGAGTATGAAGGCAATACCATTCTGGAACAGTCACCACTGGGCATTGTTACCAATGAAGGGGATTTTAGCACCAACCTCACCTATGAAGGACATCAAACCTCAACGGTAGAGAAGAACTACACCCAGGATAAGATCAAGCAGTCTAACGTTCGCTATGAAGCCAACAAGATGGTCGTTTCTCTAGAGGATGCAAGGCAGAGAGGACTGCAAATCGTGTTCCAGGTAAGCAACAACGATGTGGCCTTTCGTTACGAGCTTCCGCAATGGGGTGAGCGAAGAGCCTGCGTGGTTGAAAAAGAAGCTACGGGATTCAAGTTCCCGGAGTTCACAACCACCTTTCTCTCTCCAATGATGGGTGCGATGGGGGCATTCGCCCGGACCTCTCCCAGCTACGAGAGTGGCTATACCAACGATGAGCCTGTGGGAAAACCGACCCATGGCAACCTGGGGTATGTATTCCCGGGACTCTTCCGCATCGGTGACGACGGCTGGGCATTGATCTCCGAGACAGGGGTCACCAGTAAGTACTGCGCCTCCCACCTGAGTGATGGCACCCGGGAGGGGCTCTACAGGGTAGCTTTTCCAGAAATGAGGCAGAACAACGGATTTGGGAGCACAGGTGCACAGCTCTCACTGCCCGGTGTCACCCCATGGCGTACTATCACGGTGGGCAGCAGTCTGAAACCTATCGTAGAAACCACCATCCCGTTTGACCTGGTGGATCCACTCTATGAAGCCTCACAGGAGTACCAGTACGGAAGGGGCACCTGGAGCTGGATCGTATGGCAGGACCAAAGCATGAACTGGGATGATCAGGTGAAATACATTGACTTGGCTTCGGAGATGGGATATGAATACATCCTGATTGATGCGTTGTGGGACACCAACATCGGCTATGAGAAAATGGAGGAGCTGATTGGATATGCCAAATCCAAGAATGTAGACGTTTTCCTCTGGTACAACTCCAACGGCGGATTCAATGATGCACCACAAGGACCCAGAAACAGGCTGAACAGCTCCATTTCAAGGAAAGAGGAGATGAAATGGCTGAAAAAAGTAGGTGTGAAAGGATTAAAAGTAGATTTTTTCGGAGGAGACAAGCAAGAGACGATGCGTTATTACGAAGACATTTTATCTGACGCCAATGACTACGGTTTGATGATCATCTTCCATGGATGTACGTTGCCCCGCGGATGGGAACGGCTCTACCCCAACTATGTAGGGAGCGAGGCGGTACTCGCCTCCGAAATGTTGATCTTCTCACAGGATGTGCGGGAGAAAGAGGCATTCTATGCAACCCTGCATCCCTTTATCCGCAACAGCGTGGGGAGCATGGAGTTTGGTGGGGTCTTTATGAACAAGTTCCTCAACAGGGGAAACAGCAGGGGACAAAAACGACTCACCACAGATGTGTTCCAGATTGCTACCGGTATCCTCTTTCAAAATGCGGTGCAAATGTTTGCATTAACCCCCAACAACCTGACCGACGCACCAACTTCCCTGATCGACTTCATGAAATCGATTCCCACCACATGGGAAGAGACATTGTATATCGACGGTTACCCGGGTAAGTACTCGGTCATTGCCCGCCGTCATGGTGAGCAGTGGTACATTGCCGGGGTCAATGCCCTGAAAGATCCTTTGGAACTCGAGCTGGCCCTTCCCATGATTGCCGGGAAGAAAGTGACGATTTACAGCGACACCAACGACAAAGAACCGTTGGTCACCGACCAAAGAATCAAAAGAAACGGTAAGGTGAGCGTCACGCTTCAGTCTGGTGGGGGCTTTGTAATCACACAATAAGTAACTAACACGGTTAGAATGAATGAATCATTCAATAAAACAGAAATGAAAACAAGAATCATCGGTTTGTTCGTTTTTCTTTTGCTTAGCTTTGCATCTCTGCAGGCACAGGAGAAACTATACAACAACGAGTTTCCGATCTCGGATGTGACGCTACTCGAAGGCCCTCTGAAACAAGCCCGTGATCTGAACCTTCAACTCCTGCTGCAGTACGATGTAGATCGCCTGCTGGCTCCCTACCGCAAGGTAGCAGGACTGGAAGAAAAGGCGGCAAGCTATCCCAACTGGGATGGACTGGATGGGCATATCGCTGGGCACTACCTCTCCGCCATGGCCATCAATTATGCTGCCACCGGCAACGATGCCTGTAAGGAACGGTTGGAATACATGCTTACCGAACTTAAAGCCTGCCTGGAAGCGAATGCTACAAATAATGCTGAATGGGGAATTGGCTATATTGGCGGTTTTCCCAATAGTGCGGCACTGTGGTCAGCATTTAAAAAAGGGGATTTCGGAATCTACATGGGGGCATGGGCTCCCTTTTACAACCTGCATAAGATGTATGCCGGTTTAAGGGATGCCTGGCTTTATGCAGACAACGAGCTCGGCAAATCGCTCTTTCTTCAGTTTTGTGACTGGGGCATCGACATCACTGCCGACCTGAGCGACGAGCAGATGGAAACGATGCTCAATATGGAACATGGAGGTATGAATGAGATTTTTGCCGATGCTTACCAGATCACACGCGATGAAAAATACCTGAGAGCCGCAAAAAGGTATTCACATAAAATGTTTCTTGAGCCCTTGTCTCAGGGGATTGACAACCTGGACAATAAGCATGCCAACACACAGATACCCAAGTTCATCGGCTTTGCCCGAATCGCGGAACTGAGCGGTGACAAAGTATATGAAGATGCGGGACGTTTCTCTTGGGAAACCATTGTCCAAAATCGCACACTCGCTTTCGGAGGAAACAGTCGCCGGGAACATTTCCCCAGTGTGGCGTCTTCCGGTGATTACATTAACGATGTAGACGGTCCTGAGACGTGCAATTCCTACAACATGCTAAAATTGACCGAAGACCTGTTCCGCGTCTGTCCGTCGGCACATTACGCCGATTACTATGAACGGACCCTGTTCAATCACATTCTGTCAACCCAGCACCCGGAACATGGGGGTTATGTCTATTTCACCACGGTGCGGCCCCGTCACTATCGGGTCTATTCAACCCCCAACAACGCCATGTGGTGCTGTGTGGGTACGGGCATGGAGAACCACAGTAAATACAACCAGTTTATTTACACCCATACCGGCGATTCACTCTACCTGAACCTTTTTGTTGCGTCTGAACTCAATTGGAAGAATAAAAAAGTCAGGATAAGACAGGAAACCGGTTTCCCATACGAAGAGGGTATGAAGCTTACCATTACGGAAGGATCTTCATACTTCCCTTTAATGGTTCGGAACCCGGAATGGGTAAAAGAAGGAGCATTGATCATCAGGATAAACGGCAAGGAGGTGAAGTACGATTCACCCCCCTCCTCCTACATCTGCATTGAGAGAAAATGGGTAGAGGGGGATGTTCTGGAAGTGGATTTTCCGATGCACAACAGAGTCGAACAGCTGCCCAACCTGGAGAACTATATCGCATTTATGCGTGGTCCCATCCTGTTGGGTGCCAAAACAGGCAGCGAAGACATGAGGGGATTGCTTGCCGATGATGGCCGCTGGGCACAATATCCGGGCGGTAAGCTGTTACCGGTGGACCAGGCACCGATACTGATAGAGGATGACATAAGTCAGATAGCTGACAAACTGATTCCGATTAAGGATCAGCCATTGCGATTCAAGCTGAATGTCAAAATGGAGAATCCGATGGAAGTGACACTGGAGCCGTTTGCAAAAATACATGATGCAAGGTATATAATATATTGGCTGGCACTTACAAACGATGGATACAGCGCATACAAAGACTCACTGACAGCGATTGAAAACGAAAAAATCGCCATTGAACAGCGTACAATCGATTTTGTGGCTACCGGTGAGCAACAACCGGAGACAGACCATGCCATGCAGAGTGAACACTCCACAACAGGGAACAGCAACAACCAGTTCTATCGTGAAGCAAACAGGGATGGTTATTTCAGCTATGAAATGAAAACCGGGTCAGAAACCAGTCTCACCCTTCTGGTACGTTATTGGGGTGCAGAGTGGGGAGGTCGTAAGTTTGACATCTACATCGACGATGATAAGTTGTTGACAGAAGAGAATACCGGACGCTGGAACCAGTCAAGGTTCTTTGATGTGGCATATACGATCCCTGATTCGATGGTCAGAGACAAGCAGCAGATTCGGGTTAGGTTTCAGTCACTTCCCGGCAACACCGCCGGAGCAGTATACTTTATCCGATTGCTGAGGCAGTGACCCATCAATAATACAATATGAACCGTCACACAAACACATTAAATAAATAATCAAATGAAGAATTTTGTCATTTTTTTTCAGGTCTCACTTTCGTTATTGGTGTTGCTTGGAATGGGTCTTCAGAGTCCATTGTCAGCTCAATCAGCTGATCATGCAAATCTACCTGAACCGAGAGTCGTAGAAGATGGGGGAACAGTATCATTTAAGGCCATCATGTATACCGATGAGGGATTAGCAACGCATACCATTTTTCGTCCCGAAGAGTTGAGCCCGTTTGGCGAAAATAACAAGCTGCCCGTAATCGCCTGGGGCAACGGCGCCTGTGCCAACTCCCCCTGGGAGCATGTCAACTTCCTATCGGAAGTGGCCTCTCATGGCTTCCTGGTGATCGCCATCGGCCCCATGCCGGAGGAGGGAGAACGCGGCGGCGGCAGATCTACAGCTTCTCAATTGCTGGATGCGATTGACTGGGCTATCGCGCAGAATGATGACCCTTCAAGTCCCTTCTACAACAAGGTGGATGTGACCAAGATTGCGGTCAGCGGGATGTCCTGTGGCGGCCTGCAGACACTTGAGGTGGCTCCCGATCCGCGGGTAACCACTGCCGTAGTTTGCAACAGCGGCATCATTGGAGGCGGAGGTGGTATGCCTGGTATGCCCGCCCTCACCAAGGATCACCTGAATAAACTGCACACCCCTACCCTTTACCTATTGGGTGGTGAGACCGATATCGCTTACAACAATGGGATGGATGATTTCAATCGTATCAACCATGTACCTGTATTTGTGGCCAATATGGATGTGGGGCACGGTGGCACCTACAGTCAACCCCATGGCGGCGCTTTTGCCGTGGTGGCCACCGCATGGTACAAATGGCAGCTGAAAGGGGATCAGGAGGCCGGAAAGCTATTTACCGGCAACCCATGTGGACTTTCCCTATCAGATATATGGACCGTTGACAAGAAAAATCTGCCTTAATGAAAAAAATGACAATCATCATCATGCTCCTGCTGTTAGCAGGAAACAGACTGGGCTACGCACAACATAGTATTCCACCCCAGCGCCCCATCATCCAGACAAAGTATACCGCCGATCCGGCGCCACTGGTGTATAATGACACGGTGTTTCTTTACACCAGTCACGACGAGGATGACGCCATGGGCTTCAAAATGCAGGACTGGCTGCTCTACTCCTCTACCGACATGGTCAACTGGACCGAACATGGTGCGGTAGCCTCTCTTAAGGATTTTGCATGGGTTCCCTACGACAACGGTGCCTGGGCGGTACAATGCATTGAACGCAATGGGAAGTTCTATCTCTACTGTCCCATGCCCGGAAATGTGGGCATTGGCGTTTTGGTAGCCGATAGTCCTTATGGGCCCTTCAAAGACCCAATTGGCAAGCCGTTAATCAAAAACAGCAATCACGACATCGACCCCACCGTGATGATAGACGATGATGGCCAGGCCTACATGTACTGGGGAAATCCAAAAGTCTATTATGTAAAGCTGAATGAAGACATGATCTCCTATTCCGGAGAGATCATGCAGGATCCCACCACCCCTGCAAACTACCAGGAGGGGCCCTGGGTCTGGAAACGCAATGGGTTGTATTACATGGCCTACGCTTCCACCTGCTGTCCCGAGGGAATCGGCTACGCCATGAGCAGCAAGCCCACCGGAGCATGGGAATACAAAGGAATGATCATTGATGCCTCGGAGCTGAGCCGCGGAAATCACCCGGGAATCATTGAATACAAAGGGAAGTCCTATGTATTTGGGCATAGTTACGATCTGTTGAAACAGATCACTCCCAAGTTCTATGAGCGTCGCTCGGTGGATATGGATGAGATGTACTACAACTCTGATGGTACCATCCGGAACAGGCATTATTTCTCGGTTGAAGGTCCTGAGCAGGTGGCCACACTGAACCCCTATGTTCGCGTTGAAGCGGAGACCATGGCCTGGAGTGAAGGGGTTAAAACCAGGTTTAAAACGGAATGGGAAGGCGATTTCGACTGGGCCCGGGGAAAGAGGATCGCCGACCGACAGTTTGTAACGGCCATTCAAAATGGTGATTACATTAAAGTACAAGGTGTCAATCTGGCTGACGGAGCCAAATTAGTGGAAGTGAGCGTTTCACCCATCTACGGTGGAGCAATTGAAATCCGTATTGACGGAATTGACGGCCCCCTGATTGCTACTGTTGAGGTGAATAAAACAAGTCAATCCGGACTTTGGGAAACCTTCACTGCCGCTGTCAAAGAAGTTGGAGGGGTACATGATCTTTACTTTGTTTTTAGAGGAGAAAAAGATCTGTTCGACTTCGATTGGTGGCAAATGAAATGAATCCGGAAGGATCTGTGAGTATGTAAAATAACTCAATCAGCTGATGCAAAAAATACTTAATTTACTGTTTATCACATCCCTTTGTCTCTTTTCAGGTATCTTCGGATCCTGTACGGATGATGTGACGGAAAACAATACGGTGGCCTACGCTACCTTTTCACTTGATAACATCACCCTCGCTCCCAATGGGGGAGAAGTGAGCTTTTCTGTTGAGTGGTCCGCAACAACCTGGGAAATCAGGATGGAGGAAGAGAGTGGGATGATCACGCAAATATCACCCACGAGCGGAGGAAACAGGAACAAACAATACGGACAGAACCAAATCACCGTACAGTTCAGTGAAAATAGTACGGAAAAGCGTCGCACACAGGTGCTTTTCCTGATAAACGCGGAGTCAGGTGAACGTTCGCAACTGACACTGATACAGGACTCCAGGCTGGTACCGTTATCCATTCAACCGGACAATTCGGTCCGCTATCAGTATGTCCATGGTTTCGGAGGCATGTACAATCCCAAAATATGGCTGTCACCCGACAATCTGATCACCGGTGATGAACTGCTGAAGATGTACAGCCCGGAGGGTTTGGGATACAACATCCTCCGTCTGATGATCTATCCTGATGAAGCTGATTGGAGTGCTGATGTGGAAGGTGCCAGACTGGCTCAGCAACAGGGTGCGATAGTGATAGCCGCACCATGGGACTGTACCGATGACTATGCAGAAATAATCATACAGAACGGACGGGAATACAAGCATCTGAAACAGGAACATTATCACGACTATGCAAACCATCTGATCAGGTACATCAATTTCATGAAGGAGCATGGAATTAATATCTTTGCCGTTTCGGTGCAAAACGAACCGGATATGGAGTTCACCTTCTGGCATCCGGAAGAGGTGGTTAAATTTGTAAAGGAGCATGGGGCCAGCATCAGGGAAACGGGAGTGAAACTGATGGCGCCGGAAGCCTGTGGGATGTCGGCAGAATACACTGATCCGGTATTGAATGATCCGGTGGCGTTCGATCAAACCGATATCATAGCCGGTCATCTCTATCAGGGCTTTGTGAAAACGGAGGAGAGCAGTTATGTCAAAAACAGGCATGATTATATTGTGGGATTGTACAACGGGAGACTGGCTGCTGCCGGCAAGAGCTGGTGGATGACCGAGCACCTGTTCAACGACGGAGAAAAAGAGAGCAACCCCGCCCTGTGGCAGTTCCAGGATTGGTCCTACAACCTGGAGACACTGGCACTGGAGATCCATATGTGTATGGAGGGGTATTGTAGCGCCTATATCTACTGGTACCTGAAGCGTTTCTACGGCATGATTGGCGATCATGATGCGAGAAGTGCTGCAGCACCGGGTGAAGTATTGAAGAATGGCTATATCCTTTCGCACTACGCCAAATATGCTTCCGGCATGTCACGGACAAAGGTGGATGTCGGAGCACCCGATGTGAAGGCAACAGCATACATCAACGATGAGGAAACAGAAATCAGCATTGTGCTGTTGAACATGAAAGCGGATGCTTGGTTGGGTCAGATTTCAATCCCAGGAACCATCAGTCAGATTAGTGCCCATGAAACTACAGTAGCAAGAAACATGCAACCGACAACTGCCACTGTGGGGGCGGACAAACATAGTGCGACTGTCAATATTGCGGGAAACAGCATTATTTCCGTGAGGATTCAGGTAAAATAATTGAGAAACCGTTCACCATTAATCGAAGACATGTACCCAATCATCAACATCTCCCTGAGATATCTTAAGCGAACGACCTTTGTATGGACCATTTTCACGGGTTTGACCGCTTTGATCCTTCTTCCCTCATGCATACGCGATGCCAAAACGGAAACAGCCTCGCGGGAGGTCATCTCCCTGAATGATCACTGGCAATTCTTCCGTTATGAGGATGCTGCTGATACGGACGCACTGATATATGATCTCCGCCCCGATATCTCAGAAGCAGGTGAGTATCTGGTTGCCGATGCCAAACCGACGGAAGCAGTGGAGGTTGGAAGTTCCGCAGAGATATTGAAATCGTGGATCCTGCCAACGGCCAACCCTTTTATTGCAGAACCCGCTGACCGGTACACCAGGCCTGAAGGGGAATCACCCGGTAAGAATTTCCCTTTTGTGCAACCCGATTTTGACGACTCCCGCTGGGAGATCGTGAATCTTCCGCACGACTGGGCCATTGAGGGGCCTTTTTACGAAGGGGATGAACCGATTGTGGGCGGCGGCATGGGTCGGTTGCCGGTGCAGGGAGTGGCCTGGTATCGGAAAAAACTCGATATCTCTTCTGAAGAGAGAGGCAAATCGATCTTTCTGGAGGTGGAGGGTGCCATGTCCTACGCCATGGTCTGGCTCAACGGAACGCTGGTGGGCGGCTGGCCCTACGGCTACAATTCCTGGCAGCTCGATCTCACGCCCCATCTACGTTATGGAGAAGAGAACCAGCTGGCCATCCGTCTCGACAATCCCAACCACTCCTCCCGCTGGTATCCGGGAGCTGGGATATACAGAAACGTATGGCTGATCAAAACTCACCAGTTACACATTGCTCAATGGGGGACCTATGTGACCACGAAAGAAGTCTCCCCCTCCTCAGCGATGGTCGACCTGGAGGTGACGGTCGACAACGATTCAGAGTCAGTAGCTTCTCTCGTGATAGAAACTGACATCTACGAGCTGGACAGCCTCGGGATGAAAGGGGATAAACCGGCTACCTCCTTCCATGATATTGAAATCACGCTGGAAGCGGGTGAAAGCGGTAAAGAGAAACTCTCCACCGTGATGAAGAACCCAAAGCTGTGGGGTCCAAAGCCTACCCAGACACCTCACCTATACCGGGCCATCACCACCTTGAAACAAAATGGCAGGATGTTGGACCGTTACGAAACCACCTTCGGCATCCGTGAGCTGCAGTTTGATCCGGAACAGGGACTGTTGGTAAACGGTCAGGTGATCAAGCTGCAGGGAGTCAACCAACACCACGACCTCGGTGCGCTGGGTGCGGCCTTCAACCGACATGCCGCCGAGCGGCAGCTTGAGTTGTTGCAGGAGATGGGCTGCAACGCCATCCGCATGGCACACAACCCGCCATCACCGGAGTTACTGGAGCTGACCGACAGGATGGGATTCCTGGTGGTGAACGAAATCTTCGACTCGTGGGAAAGGAAAAAAACACCCCACGACTTTCACCTAATCTTCCCGGAGTGGGCCGAAGCAGATACCCGCTCGTTCGTGCGGCGCGACAGAAACCACCCGTCAGTGATCATGTGGAGCTACGGCAACGAAGTGGGTGAACAGTACACGGCTGAAGAGGGAGCAGCACTTGCAGAACGTCTGAACAGGATCGTCAAGGAGGAGGATCCAACACGACCCACCACACTCTCAATGAACTATGCCAAACCGGATATGCCCTTCCCGCGTGTGGCCGATCAGATCGGTCTGAACTACCAGGGTGAGGGTATTCGCCAGGAACCTGAATTTGAGGGTACCGACCGGATTCGAACAGTACCGCAGTATGACCACTTCCATGCCGCTTACCCGGAAAAGATGATTTTTGGCAGCGAAGTAGCCTCCTCGTTCAGCAGCCGTGGCATCTACCTCTTTCCGGTTACCGGTGAGAGCACCTCCCCCGTGAGAGAGGGCAGAGGGGGTGACTCGAAGAGGGCACAGGTGAGCAGCTATGAGCTTTATGCGGTGGACTTCGGCTCATCACCCGACAAGGTGTTCCTGATGCAGGATCAGCATCCCTTTGTGGCAGGAGGGTTCGTATGGACCGGCTGGGACCACTTGGGAGAACCCACCCCCTACTACTCCTCCCGCAGCTCCTATTGCGGCATCATCGACCTGGCCGGTTTCAAGAAAGACCGGTTCTATCTCTACCAGTCTCGCTGGCGACCTGAGCAGCCGATGGTGCATATCCTGCCCCATTGGAACTGGCCCGGTAGAGAGGGAGAGATCACCCCGGTCCATCTCTTTACCTCCGGTGATGAGGCTGAACTTTTCCTGAATGGCCGGTCGCTCGGTCGAAAGGAAAAGGGTGAATTTGAATACCGGCTCCGTTGGGATGATGTGCGCTATGAGCCGGGAGAACTGAAGGCGATTGCCTACAAAAACGGGGAGAAATGGGCGGAAGCGATGATCACAACTACTGAGGAGCCTGTCTCATTGCAGCTGGTGGCAGACAGAAGCAGGATTACCGCTGACGGGAAGGATCTCGCTTTTGTCACCCTCACGGTGACCGACCGGAAGGGACGCCCGGTGCCGGATGCGGTCCTGCCCATCCATTTCACCATTGAGGGAGCTGGTGATATAGTGGCTACCGACAACGGCAATCCGGCCGACATGACTCCCTTCCATTCACCCGACAGGGCAACTTTTAGCGGGATGTGCCTCGCCATTGTAAAAGGAAAAGCCGGTGATCCCGGAAGCATTACCATCAGGGCTGCCTCTCCGGGATTGAAAGAGAGCAAGATTAAGCTGATGACTGAATAAATAGAGCCATGGTTTGCTGCTTTACAAAATAGCCACTACTTTTACAAATTGATCTCAAACATCATATCGATATGACTGCAAAACATATTTTGTCTCTACTGTGCCTGATATCAGTTGTGCAACTATCCTATGCGCTACCTGGCCAGAATGAGACAACATCGGAACCGCTTAAACCCAGGATGGTGGTTTTAACCGATATCGCTCCCGGGGATGTGGAACCGGATGACATGCAATCCATGATCCGCCTGCTGGCACATGCGGATATGTTTGAGATAGAAGCGTTGATTGCCTCCGGAGGATGGAACAGCAGTGGGCGAAGCTATCCCCTTTCCTGGATGGGGATATTGCATCAGACGATCGATGCCTACGATAAAGATCTCCCCAACCTGATGAAACGATCGAATCAAAAGAGTTTTCTTACTCCGGAAATGGAAAACAAACAGCAGGAAATTGGTTATTGGCCCAGTGCAGATTATTTGCGGAAACGAGTCATGCCGGGAAGTTTGGGTTTGGGATACGGGGAGATTGGGAATAACAACTATTCAAAAGGAAGCGATTTTATCATTCAACTGGTGGATGAAGCGGACGACCGCCCATTATGGGTTGCTGCATGGGGAGGGGGAAACACACTGGCCCAGGCAATCTGGCGGGTGAAACAGGAACGAACAGAGAATGAACTTCGTCGCTTTCTGAAAAAACTGCGCGTCTACACCATCACCGACCAGGATGTGCCCTGGGGAGAACGACATTCTAATTACGCATTCAGTTCTCATCAATGGATGCGCAGGGAATTTGAAAAAGAACTGCTCTTTATTTGGGATGAGAGTGCGTGGCTTTCGCAGAACGGAATCGGTGCCGGGAAATGGGATGAATATGCAAAACAGATCCAACAGCATGGTCACCTCGGTGCGATCTACCCAAAATATAAATATGGAGTGGAGGGCGATACACCGTCGTTCCTGCATCTCATGCCAAATGGCCTGAATGACCCGGAAACACCTGGGCAAATTGGTTGGGGAGGATACTTTGAGTGGGGATTGGGAATGGACAATACAACCTATTGCTATACCAACCATACGGGGAAAGCGAAGGAAATATCCAAAAAGTACGAAGCCTACTTTTACCCTGCAGCTTTCAATAACTTTGCAGCCCGGATGGACTGGGCCAAAGAGGGCAAAGGGAACCGAAATCCAAAGGTGATTGTCAATGGAAAAAAAAATTGGGAAACAGGATTCATCACATCTCAACAAAGCAATGTGATCGTTTTGGATGCCTCCGAGTCTTTTGACCCCGACGGTGATCCGTTGAGTTATAAATGGTTTATTTTACCAGAGGCAGGCACCTACGCTGGAAAGATAGAAATTGAGAATGCTAATACAAATAGGGCTAAAATAAATATTCCATCCGATATGACAGGTAAAAGTGTTCATGTTATTTGTGAAATAACCGATTACGGTATTCCCAACCTGACCAGCTACAAAAGAATCCTATTACAACCTGAAAATTGAACTTCCCACTTTCAAGACAAATTAATCCTATGAGAACAACTTATCACACCTTCGCAACCCTAATGCTTTGCATCGTAAGTTTCAATCTGATGCAAGTGAATGCCCAGGAGATACCCCTGGTCTATGATGCCGAGAATTCGGTTGCCCCTTTTGAGGTTTCCCTGCCTTCGCTAGAGGAGCTGCCCGTGAATGCAACACTGCCCGATCCCTTTGCCTGGTCGGACGGCAGCGGACGCTCCACCCGTTTTACAGACTGGGGGCGCAGAAGGATGGAGATCGGTGCGGAAATCCAGCACTATGAGATCGGCAGAAAACCGGAACGGCCCGATTCGATCACTGCCGAATACGGTAACGATACGCTGACAGTGCATATCACAGTGAATGGGAAGACGCTGACCCTCACCTCTCTTGTGATTCTGCCGGAAGGAAAGGGACCCTTTCCCGCTGTAATCGGCATCGGCAGAGGTTCCGGCAGTCTACCGCCCGATCTCTTCAGCTCCCGCAATATCGCACAAATCAGCTTCAACTTCACGGAGGTGATGGCCTGGCAACAAAAAAGAGGGGAAGAACCAATCAACCGACTCTATCCTGATCTGATCCACATGGGTGCTTACAGTGCCTGGTCCTGGGGGGTCAGCCGCCTAATCGACGGACTGGAACTGGTACAGGATCAACTGCCTGTCGACCTGCACCGACTGGCCATCACCGGCTGTTCTTTTGCGGGTAAGATGGCGCTCTACGCTGCTGCATTTGATGAGCGGATCGCGTTGACCATCGCGCAGGAGTCAGGTGGTGGCGGTGCGGCTGCCTGGCGGGTTTCGGAAACACTGGGTGAGGTGGAGACCCTCGCCAGAACGAGCCATGTATGGTTTATGGAGGAGATGTTCCAATTCTCTGATACAGTGGGCAAGTTGCCGTTCGACCACCATGAGTTGATGGCGATGATCGCCCCGCGTGCCTTGCTTATCCTGGGAAACCCCGATTATGAATGGTTGGCCGATGAATCAGGATACGTCTCCTGCAAAGCCGCTCAACGGGTCTGGGAAACATTCGGAATCGCAGACCGGTTCGGATTCTCCATCGTGTCAGATCATGGCCACTGCATGCTACCCGAGATGCAACGTCCCGAGGTGGAAGCATTTATAGAGAAGTTCCTGCTGGGAAATGAAACAGTTAATACAAAAGTTGAAATCCATCCCTACCAGGAGGTGAATTACGAAAAATGGATTCAATGGTGAAATAACCGATAATGCAGATCATGTCTAAGATGAATACTACAACCAGGCCAGCCTTTCATGGTCCAACGGCTCCGCTCCAGAGAACTACGCTGTTTGGTATGTGACCTGCAACTACACCAATGTACGCAGTTCAGCCAATGGAACAGATTTCAATGTCTCATCCGTACAGCGTGATGCCGTGCAGTGGGGAGGACGTCCCTGGACCCGTATGGCCCCCACCATCGAAGCCTATACCGAAACCTTCGACGACAAAGTGAACGACAGTCGCTTTGATGGCACTTTTGCGCATGTCTTCTACGGCAATTGGAAAAAAGCCGGACGAACTGAAGAGACGCTTATCAATGCCAACGGACTGCCGGTGAAGAATGGCGAAGCGGTGCTTACCTTCCTGGAAACAGAACCCGAAATACCGGTCACCTATCCCACCGGTGCAGGACCCAGCAACGTGGGTGCCGACAAATGGCGCTGGAAAAACAACGGCAACTATGAATTGGTGGCTGACCGCAGTGCAGCCATGACTGCAGCCACCCCTGCCACCATTGACATCAACTACATTCTGGCGGAACGCAGCCGTGAACTATTTGGTGAAGGTCATCGCTGGTATGACCTGGTCCGCACCCAGAAATGGGCGGAACTAGCAGCATCCTATACCATTTGTGGTTCGGCTGCCGGTGACCATACCCCGGTGGTCTACACCCGTACCATCGAGAAACATCATTATCTGCGTCCCATCCCACAGGGTCAGATCGACGGGATGACCATGAGTGAAGAGGAAAAAGCGGCCTATCAGAACCCCGGTTATTAATCAGATAGACAGAACCTATGAATTGCAATCATCTCCTTCTTGCGAAGGAGATGATTGTTTTTTTATCACAGATGCTTAAAGCCAGAATATCAGTTTATCATGTGATGCCGTTGCTCCGAATAATCGCTTCATTTGATTTTAATATTCAACATATATTCCTCGTATCTGACTCTAAATTGATTCGAATCTATTAGAACCATATTAGAACCATATTAGAACGAGATTAGAACGAGATTAGAACGAAAAGGAATCAATTTGTTCAAATGGGAGATGGCGGAGGCACCCTTTTATCCCAATTTCAACATCAGAAACCTCAGCAGAGAAAACGATGTTATATACTGTGTCTATATTCTATATGCTTAATATTGATGGATCTTTTCCTCTCACAGCCGATTATTTGCAAAAAATAAGCTTACTTTTGTAGGAATTAATGTAAGACCGTTTTCACTATTTTCAACGGGCGCCCAACTTTTTTGCCTAATTGATGAGTTTTTTTGTGTGTTAGACTGTGCACGTGCACAACCCAAAAAGAGGCGTTGAAAGCAAATGAGGAAAGGAATGATCCCGAAACTACACGTTGAATCAAGATAACAACTTATACCAATCAAAAACAAACAGACAAAAAAAATGGAAGATCTGTCAGTAACAAAGCGAGAGACACGCGGCTTCTACAAGCTGTCACCGCTACAACGCATCGGTTTCGGTTCCGGAGACCTGGCACAAAACCTCATCTATCAGACGGTATCAATGTACCTTTTGATCTTTTACACCAACGTATTCGGATTACCGGCTGCAACGGCTGCCGTGATGTTCCTCATTGTGCGACTTATCGACGTGGTATGGGATCCTATTGTGGGTGCCTTTGTGGACAAACGAAATCCCAAGATGGGAAAATATCGTTCCTGGTTGATCCTGGGAGGCATACCGCTGACGGGATTCGCCATCCTCTGTTTTTGGAACGGCTTCTCCGGATCACTTTTCTACGCCTACATCACCTATGTAGGAATGTCAATGGCCTACACACTGGTAAACGTACCTTACGGCGCATTGAATGCCTCGCTCACCCGTGACACCGATGAGATCACCAAGCTTACCGCCACCCGTATGTTCCTTGCGAACTTGGGAGGACTGGCCGTAGCATACGGAATACCCATCATTGTAAAAAGCCTCTCCCCGGACGGAAGGATCAACTCAGCCGAGTCGGGCAGCGCCTGGTTCATCACCATGACCATCTATGCGCTGGTGGGGCTGGCACTTCTGATTTTCTGTTATACCCAGACCAAGGAGCGGGTGGTGATGGATGAGAAGGATACCCATGATGTGAAGGTCTCCGACCTCTGGACAGAGTTTGTCCGCAACCGCCCGCTGCGGGTGCTGGCATTCTTCTTCATCACTGCATTCGCCATGATGGCGATCGGTAACTCGGCAGGGTCCTATTACATGATCTACAATGTACATGCACCCGACATGGTGCCCTATTTCATGGCACTCGGCTCCATACCGGCATTTATCTTCATGCCCATGGTACCTGCAATCAAACGGGCCATTGGCAAGAAACAGATGTTCTATGTCTTTCTCTCCGTGGCCATCTTCGGAATGGGACTTCTCTATGCCATCTCCGTCATCCCTGCCCTGAAGAATCTGGTCTGGTTGGTACTGGTGGCACAGTTCGTGAAGTCCACCGGCGTGATCGTTGCAACTGGATATATGTGGGCTCTGGTACCGGAGGTGATCTCCTACGGAGAGCACAAAACCGGCCGCCGCATCTCCGGCATCGTCAATGCCCTCACCGGCATTTTCTTCAAGGCAGGCATGGCTCTGGGTGGAGTGGTACCCGGCTTCGTACTGGCCTTCGTAGGATTTGACGAGAAGAATGCCATCACTCAGACCCCCTTTGTGGAACAGGGAATTCTTTGGCTGGTAGCAGTGATACCGGCATTGTTGCTTATATTGGCCATGTTCATCATCTCTCGCTACGAACTGGAAGATGATGTGATCGACAGGCTCAATCTGGAGATTGAAGCCAGACAAGAAAATCAATAACATCAAACAAAACTGATCTTATATGACAACAAAAAAAAGTTTCCATTTGATGGTGCCTGCAATTCTTTTCATGGCCATCATTCAAATGAGTTGCTCCACCCCGCAAAGTGAGCAAGGACCCTCTCTTAAAGAGGCGTTTGAAGGAAAATTTCTGATTGGCACAGCCCTGAATGCAAATCACAACTATGGAAGAGATACGTTGGGCATCCAGGTGATACAAGACCAATTCAACTCCATCGTTGCAGAAAACTGCATGAAAAGCATGCATCTGCAACCCACCAAGGGAGTCTTCATCTTTGAGGAAGCCGATAAATTCATTGAATTCGGTGAAGCCAACAACATGCATATCGTAGGCCATACACTCGTCTGGCATTCACAGGCACCCGATTGGCTCTTCACCGATGAAAACGGGGAAGATGTGTCGCGCGAGGTGATGATCGAACGGATGCGCAACCATATTCACACCGTCGTAGGCCGCTACAAAGGGCGTGTTGACGGATGGGACGTAGTGAACGAGGCAATTATGGACGACGGTTCGTGGCGCAACACCAAGTTTTACGAGATCATTGGCGAGGAATATATCAAACTGGCGTTCCAGTTTGCCAATGAGGCAGATCCCGATGCGGAACTCTACTACAACGACTACGGCATGTCACAGGAAGGAAGGCGCAACAGTGTGGTGGAAATGGTGAAAAAACTGCAGGAAGAGGGAATTAAGATTGATGGCATCGGGATGCAGGGACATATGGGAATGGATTATCCCGCCATCAACGAGTTTGAGGAGAGTCTCGTAGCATTTGCAGCCCTTGGGGTAAATGTTATGATCACTGAAATGGATATCACCCTGCTCCCCTTCCCTGCCGGAGAGACTGCAGAGGTATCGCTCACTGCCGAATACCAGGAGCAGATGAATCCCTATGCAGCCGGACTTCCTGAAGAGATTGAGGCAGCTTTCAACAAGCGCTATACCGACTTTTTCGCCCTTTTCCTGAAACATCAGGACAAGATCAGCCGCGTAACCCTTTGGGGAGTTACAGACAACGACACCTGGCGCAACGACTGGCCGATACCGGGCAGAACCGACTACCCGCTGCTCTTCGACCGCAACTATCAGCCTAAACCGGTGGTACAGCAAATTATTGACCTGACAAAACAATAACAATCAAAAAATAATCTCACGATGAAAGAACCAAGATATCTCGTTCCGGGTGATTACATGGCCGACCCGGCTGCACACGTTTTTAACGGCAAACTATATATCTATCCCTCCCATGACTGGGAGAGTGGTATTCCGGAAAATGACAACGGTGACCATTTCAACATGAAAGATTACCATGTCTTCTCAATGGATGAGGTGGAAAATGGAGAGGTGACCGACCATGGCGTGGTGCTTCGTACCGAGGATATCCCCTGGGCCGGTCGCCAGTTGTGGGACAGTGATGTTGCCTTCCGGAACGGTAAATACTACATGTACTTCCCGCTGAAAGACCAGAACGATATCTTCCGCATTGGCGTTGCCATCAGCGACAAGCCGGAGGGCCCATTCATCCCGCAGGAGAATCCGATGAAGGGCAGCTACAGCATCGACCCATGCATCTGGCCCGACCGTGACGGTAATTATTACATGTACTTCGGCGGTTTGTGGGGCGGACAACTGCAGCGCTATCGCAACAACAAAGCGCTGGAGTGTGCAATATTACCGGAAGGTGATGAACTGGCACTTTGTCCCAAGGTGGTGCAACTTAGAGAAGATATGCTGGAGTTTGCCGAGGAACCACGCGACCTTGTGATCCTGGACGAGAATGGAAATCCTCTGACAGCCGGTGATTCCGAGCGACGCTTCTTCGAGGCTTCCTGGATGCATTTTTACAATGGAAAATATTACTTCACCTACTCCACCGGTGACACTCACCTGATTTGCTATGCCACGGGGGACAACCCCTATGGCCCATTCACCTACCAGGGGGTAATCCTCACACCGGTAGTGGGATGGACCACTCACCACTCGATCGTAGAGTACAAAGGGAAATGGTATCTCTTTCATCACGATTGCATACCCTCGGAAGGGAAAACATGGCTCAGGAGCCTCAAAGTGACGGAACTGAAGTACAACCCCGACGGCACTATCAAACCCATTAAAGGAACTGCTGAGTAATGCGAATAAGAAGACTTTTGCTGTTCATCAGCTTTTGTATTGCCGTAATCGGCCAGCTCGCCGCTGAGGATGGCAGCAGGCTCTGGCTGCGCTTCCAACCGCAGGAGAAGAGCTCGCTGCCTCCCTTCACCCAACTCCGTGGGGATGCCTCCTCGGTCGCACTCATAGAGTTTCAGCATGCCTGGCAGGAAATGAGCGGCAGCAGCCTCACTGAAAATGGGAATGATCCTGCGCACACCCTTTTGATCGGAACCTTAAAAAACCGGGAGGTACGCAAGTTCATAAAGCGTAATGAATTACAGAAATCAGGGAAAGAAGGCTATGTTATTCGTACAGTGGAACAGGGTAACCGCCGCACCACTGTGGTGGCTTCTGTAGGGGAGGCAGGTCTCCTTTATGGTGTCTATCACCTTTTGCGACTCATTCAAACCGGCTCCTACAATGATTCGCTTGCCATTAGTGAGCAACCTCGCTACGATATCCGCATCCTGAATCATTGGGACAACCTCAATGGCACCGTGGAACGTGGTTATGCCGGTTACTCCATCTGGCAGTGGGACAAGTTGCCTGCAGAGATCTCACCCCTCTACAGGGAATATGCACGTGCAAACGCATCCATCGGCATCAACGCAACAGTACTGAACAATGTGAATGCCACCCCTGATATTCTTACCAGGGAATATCTTGAAAAGGTGAAGATGATTGCCGATGAGCTGCGTCCCTTTCACATCAAGGTCTATCTCTCCATCAACTTCTCCTCACCAGCGGAACTGGGTGGTCTGGAAAACTCTGACCCGCTCAATCCAATGGTTGCACGATGGTGGAAGAAGAAAGCGGATGAAATCTACCAGACCATTCCCGACTTCGGGGGGTTCCTAGTGAAAGCCAACTCGGAGGGGTTGCCGGGACCACAGGATTACGGACGTACTCATGCCGAGGGTGCTAACATGCTGGCCGATGCTCTCAAGCCTCACGGTGGCATCGTGATGTGGCGCGCGTTTGTTTACAACCCCACCGAAGAGGATCGTGCCAAACAGGCATACAGTGAGTTCATGCCCCTCGACGGACAGTTCCGTGACAACGTGATCATCCAGGTGAAGAACGGGCCGGTCGACTTCCAGCCGCGTGAGCCGTTCAGTCCCTTGTTCGGTGCCATGCAACAGACAGCCCTGATGCCGGAGTTACAAATCACGCAGGAGTATCTCGGTTTCTCCAACCATCTGGTCTATCTCGCCACGCAGTGGAAAGAATTTCTGGAGAGCGACACCCATTGCCTGGGTGATGAATCAACAGTGGCGAAATGCACTGATGGCACGCTCCTCACACACCCGCTCACCGCCATTGCGGGTGTAGCCAACATCGGGCTGGATGACAACTGGAGCGGACATCACTTTGCCCAGGCCAACTGGTATGCCTTCGGACGACTGGCATGGGATCACACTCTCACGGCGGAAGAGATCGCAGAGGAGTGGCTCAGGATGACTTTTACCGATAAGCGGGCATTTCTGGAGCCTGTACGGGAAATGATGCTCAGTTCCTGGGAGACGGCGGTTAATTACATGATGCCGCTGGGACTGCACCATATCTTCGCCTGGGAACACCACTACGGACCCGAGCCCTGGTGTGACATACCCGGTGCCCGTCCCGATTGGCTCCCACCCTATTACCACAATGCCAGTAAAGAGGGAATCGGATTCGACCGTACCACTACGGGCAGTGATGCGGTGTCACAATACTGTGCACCTTTGAGCGAAACATACAACAACCTGGAATCCTGCCCTGAGGAGTTGCTGCTCTGGTTCCACCATGTCCCCTGGAATCACCCGATGAAGAACGGACGCACACTCTGGGATGAACTCTCTCATCGTTACGACGGGGGAGTGCAACAGGTACGTGCTTATCAAAAATTATGGGATCGAATGGAACCCTATGTCGACAGCGAAAGGTTCCACCATGTACAATCCCGCCTCAGAATCCAGTCGCGTGATGCCGTCTGGTGGAAAGATGCCTGTTTGCTTTACTTCCAGACATTCTCAGGCATGCCCATCCCCTACGACATTGAGCGACCGGTACATGATTTGGAAGAATTGAAACAGATCAAATTGGATCTCAAGCACCATAATTGATGTGCTGTTGAGAGGTTTGCAGTTTGAAGCTGAGAATGTAGGATGTTGGTGAGTTCATGGTTCACAAACAGAATAAGCTGAAAGCTAAATTTAATTCAAAATGATCAAAACCTGGAGATGGTTTGGCAAGAAAGACCCCATCACGCTGGAGATGCTGCGGCAGATTGGCGTGGAGGGAATTGTGACGGCACTCTATGACTTGCCCCCGGGGGAGGTATGGAGCCCGGAAGCAATTGAAGAACTGAAACAAACCATTGAAGGGGCAGGACTTGTCTGGTCCGTAGCGGAAAGTCTTCCCGTAGCGGAGGAGATCAAATATGCAGCTCCCACTCGCGACAGGCTGATTCACAATTACAACATGAGCCTGATGAACCTGGGCAGAGCAGGCATCAAAACCATCTGTTACAACTTTATGCCGGCCATCGATTGGGTAAGGACCGATCTGAACCGAGAGTTACCGGATGGGACCACGACCCTCTATTTCGACCGGATAAGGTATGCCTTCTTCGACTGCAGGATCCTGCAACGTGAGGGAGCCGAAGCCGACTACAGTGCAGAGGAGCTGAGAAAAATTGAGCTACTCGACAAAACCCTCACCAAGGAGGAAAAGGAAGAACTGATTGACACCATCATCGTCAAGACACAGGGATTTATCCACCGCAAGATGAAAGAGGGAGCCGATCCGGTTACAGAATTTAGAAAGTTGCTCCATCACTACAAGGATATCGACAGAGATGAGTTGCGGAAGAATCTCACCTATTTCCTTAACAGAGTGATACCGGTGGCTGAAGCTTATGGCATCATGCTCTGCATCCATCCTGATGACCCACCTTTTCCGGTATTCGGGTTACCCCGTATTGTCAGTCGGGAAGAGGATCTGGAGTGGATCATTGGTGCAGTCAACAACCACAGCAATGGCATCACATTTTGTGCCGGATCGCTCAGCGCCATTGCAGAAAATGATGTTCCACGCATGGCACAACTTTTCGCAAAACGAATCGGGTTCGCCCACCTGCGGAGCACGGCTCTGTTGCCCGATGGCAATTTCATGGAAGCATTCCACTTGGATGGAAACGGAAGGTTGATTGAGGTGATCCGTGAGCTTGAGAGAAGCCTGCCCGAGATCCCGATGCGGGTAGATCATGGCAGGGTGCTGCCCGGCGACAGGGAAATTGCCCACAACCCGGGATACACCTTCTACGGGAGGATGTTTGCCCTGGCACAGGTGGAGGGAATGATGGCGGTAGTGAGAAATGAAATAGAAGCAAAAAGATCAAGATAAAATCGAAAATAATGAGAGATTTGTTCAATATCAGCGGGAAAGTAATTGTGATTACCGGCGGAACCGGAGTACTGGGCAGTGTGATTGCAACCTATCTGGCAGGTGAAGGGGCCAGCGTTGTGATCCTTGGTCGGCGCAAAGAGGCAGGTGAAGCATTGGTAAATGAAATCAGAGACAAGGGAGGGGAAGCTCTTTTCCTGGAGACAGACGTATTGGATGCGGAAAAACTGACCCAAAACCGCGAAGAGATTCTGACACGTTACGGACGTATTGATGCCCTCCTGAATGGTGCCGGTGGGAACATGGCCGGAGCCAATATCGCACCTGATAAGACCTTTTTCGACCTGGACATGGGGCAGTTCGACCAGGTGGTACAACTCAACCTCACAGGGAGTGTGCTCCCTACGCAGATTTTCCTGCAACCGATGGCCGAACAAAAAAAGGGAGTAATACTCAACTTCTCTTCCATGGCAGCCTTTCGTCCCATGACACGGGTTGTGGGATACGCCGCGGCAAAAGCCGGAGTAACCAACTTCACCCTATACCTGGCCACCGAGGTAGCAACCAAATTTGGCGAAGGGATCAGGGTGAATGCCGTAGCTCCCGGGTTCTTCCTTACCGAACAGAACAGGGAATTGCTAACCAACCCGGACGGTTCATACACACAGCGCGGAAAGGATGTGATTCGTCAGACACCCTTCAAACGGATGGGCAAACCTGAAGAGTTGTGTGGCACCATCCATTACCTGGTGAGTGATGCCTCATCCTTTGTAACCGGCAGCACCATCACAGTGGATGGTGGATTCAACGCATTCGCCATGTGATCCAGAAAATCTCAGATTCTTTGACGGGTCATTCATCCCGTTGCAATAGAATAGGACAAAACAAAATTTGAACAATTGATAAAACAACAAAAGATGTACCTACTTGGATATGATATTGGCAGCTCATCGGTGAAAGCTGCTCTGGTTGATGCAGTAACAGGAAAAACTGTGGCTTCGGATTTTTTCCCGAAAACAGAAATGAGCATGCAGGCCATTCAGGCAGGCTGGGCGGAACAGGATCCGGAGATGTGGTGGAGCAACCTGAAGCTGGCCAACGCTTCAGTGTTGCAACAATCGGGTGTAAACCCGGCCGACATCAAGGCGATTGGCATCTCCTGGCAGATGCACGGGCTGGTGATGATTGACAAAGAGCGTGAGCTGCTGCGTCCCTCCATCATATGGTGTGACAGCCGTGCGGTACCCTATGGTGAAAAGGCATTCAAGGCCATCGGTGAAGAGAAAGCTCTTTCCCACCTGCTCAATTCACCCGGCAACTTCACAGCAGCCAAGCTGGCCTGGGTGAAGGAGAATGAGCCGGAGCTCTACGAACAGATCTACCGGATCATGCTGCCGGGGGATTACATCGCCATGAAGCTGACCGGTGAGATTGGCGTCACCGTGGAGGGTCTCTCGGAAGGAATCTTCTGGGATTTCAAGGAGAACGGACTCTCACAGGATGTGATGGATCACTTCGGCTTTGAGAAGGAGATGATCCCCTCCCTCACGCCGGTATTTGGCATCCAGGGAAAAGTGACTGAAGCAGTGGCCAAGGAACTGGGACTACATCCCGGCACACCCGTCAGCTACCGTGCGGGAGATCAGCCCAACAACGCCCTGTCGCTCAATGTCTTCAATCCTGGTGAAATCGCCTCCACCGCCGGCACCTCCGGAGTGGTTTATGGAGTACTCGATCAGGTGAAATATGACCCCCTCTCCAGGGTGAACATCTTCGCCCATGTGAATCACCTGCCGGAGCAGACCCGTCTGGGAGTATTGCTCTGCATCAACGGTACCGGTATCCTCAACTCATGGATCAAGAAAAACATGGTGCCGGCTGATCTGGGATACAACGAGATGAACCAAATGGCCGCACAATCGACCATCGGTGCCAGGGGCATTTCGGTGGTACCCTTTGGCAACGGTGCCGAACGGGTATTGGAAAACAGGGATTCGGGCAGCTCTTTCCATGGCATCAATTTCAACATCCACTCTCTTTCAGACCTTTTACGGGCAGCACAAGAAGGCATCGTCTTCTCCTTCCAGTATGGCATGGAGGTGATGCAGGCAATCGGCATGGATATCAAGGTAATCCGGGCTGGAAATGCAAACATGTTCCTCAGTCCCATTTTCCGCGACACACTCGCCTCAGTGAGCGGTGCAGTGATTGAACTCTACGACACTGACGGAGCAGCAGGTGCCGCCAAGGGTGCAGGCATAGGTGCCGGAATCTATGCTTCGCCGCAGGAAGCTTTTGGCTCACTACGGAAGATCATGACGGTAGAGCCAGATACCAGAAACAGCGACAGATATCAGGATGCATACGCACAATGGAAAAAATTTATTTAAAATCAAAATAAGTTCAATTTTAAAATTCAACAATTGTATGGAAAGTGAAAAAAAAGTGAATGAATATTTTCCCGGAATCGGGAAGATCAAGTTTGAAGGCAAAGAGAGCCGCAACCCGATGGCATTTCGTTATTATGACCCCGAGAAAGTGGTTCACGGCCGAAAGATGAAAGATTGGTTCAAATTCTCAATGGCCTACTGGCACACACTCTGCGCTGAGTCGAACGACCCGTTTGGTGAAGAGACAAAGGATTTTGAATGGAACAACGGTGATGCCATTCTTGAGCGAGCCAAAAAGAAGGTAGATGCCGGCTTCGAATTCATGCAGAAGATTGGTTTGGAATACTTTTGTTTCCATGATGTAGACCTGGTGGAAGAAGGCAACTCTCTGGAAGAGTATGAAGCAAACCTGAAAAGCATCGTTTCCTATGTGAAGGAGAAGATGAACGAAACAGGCATCAAACTGTTGTGGGGAACCGCCAACGTTTTCGGCAACAAACGTTACATGAATGGTGCAGCCACCAACCCTAACTTCGACAGTGTGGCATATGCTGCTACGCAAATCAAGAATGCACTTGATGCCACAATCGAGCTCGGAGGTGAGAATTATGTCTTCTGGGGAGGTCGTGAAGGATATATGACCCTGCTCAACACCGATATGAAGCGGGAGAAGGAACACCTGGCCACCATGCTGAAGATGGCCCGCGACTATGCCCGTTCAAAGGGTTTCATGGGCACCTTCTTCATTGAACCCAAGCCGATGGAACCGACCAAGCACCAATATGACGTGGATGCAGAGACAGTAATCGGATTCCTTCGTGCCCACGGACTGGACAAGGACTTCAAACTAAATGTTGAGGTGAATCATGCCACGCTGGCCGGTCATACCTTCGAACATGAACTGCAGTGCGCCGTGGATGCGGGACTCCTGGGTTCTATCGACGCCAACAGGGGTGACTATCAGAACGGGTGGGATACCGACCAGTTCCCCATCGACCTCTACGAACTGACACAGGCAATGATGGTAATCCTTCGTGGAGGAGGCTTGCAGGGTGGTGGCACCAATTTCGACGCCAAAACACGCCGCAACTCCACCGACCTGGATGATATCTTCATCGCTCACATCGCCGGCATGGACGCCTTCGCCCGTGCCCTGGAGACGGCAGCTGCCATCCTTGAAGAATCACCCTATCTCTCAATGCTCAATGAGCGTTATGCATCATTCGATGAGGGTAAGGGAAAAGCATTTGAGGAAGGTAAACTCACGCTGGAAGAAGTGCGTCAGTACGCTCTTTCTTTAGGGAAAGAACCTGCACAGATCAGCGGCAAACAAGAGCTCTACGAAGCGATTGTCAATATGTACATTTAAGTTATTACTAAACAAAAAGATCATCGGTCCTCAATGGACCGATTGATCTTTTTGTTCTGTTAAAAAGCATTTTCAAACCGCACTGTTTGTATCTGCTTTCCATGTCCTACCCACCTTCTACAAATCTCTTTATTACCGATGAAACTGTTGATACACACATTCTTTTCCAGGATTCTCATAACCATTGCTTTTTCTCTGCTGATACCATCGTTGCAGGGTTCTGTAAAACTCCCCCCACTCATTTCTGACAATATGATCATACAGAGAGAAAAGGAGATTCATCTCTGGGGCACTGCCGATTCAGATGAAGCAGTGACAGTTCTCTTTCAGGGAAAAAAATATGCAACAGTAGCTAACAAGCAGGGCAGTTGGTCGCTGTTTTTACCCCCCTTAGCAGCCGGCGGTCCCTATAGCATGCAAATCAACGAGATCATCGTGAACAACATCATGGTGGGTGATGTCTGGATCGTTTCGGGGCAGTCAAACATCGATCTCCCGATTTATCGTGTTGAGGATCTCTACAAAGAGCTTACTGACACCTTGAAAAAAGAGAAGGTACGTTTACTGAAAGTAGCCAACAACACCCAGGTAATGGGTCCCGAGGAAAACCTCGCCGATACCCGCTGGCGGATACTGGCACCTGAAAATGTATCCGATTTCTCAGCACTTTCCTATTTTCTGGCCAACGACCTCTACGAGAAGACAGGGATCCCGCAGGGGGTGATCGCCACCAGTTGGGGAGGCACACCCATTCAGGCATGGATCAGTGAAACAGATGTAAAAAAATATCCCCATTATTACAACGAGTTGCTGCTTGCACGCAACAATGATTATGTGTCGCAGGTGAACAGGGCAGCACATATTGCAGGTCGTGCCTGGAACGAATTGTTGTACAGGCTCGACCCAGGGGTGCAGGAAAAATGGTATGCCACCGACTACGATGACCGGAAGTGGCAAACGGTAAACCAGTACGATTCACGTAATTGGACCCGCACGGACCATGGTCCGCATAACGGCTCATACTGGTTCAGGCAGGAGATTGAGGTGGATGCATCACATGCAGGTGAAGCGGCGCTACTGAGAGTAGGCTGTCTGGTGGATGCCGATTCCACCTACCTGAACGGAGTACTGGTCGGCACAACAGGCTATCAGTATCCACCTCGCAAATACCGCATACCTGCCGGTCTCCTGAAGGCGGGAAAGAACCAGATTACCCTCCGGTTGATTGGAGGCAGCAACGCATCGTTTGTAAAGGATAAACCCTACAAAATTGTATACGACAACGGAGAGGAACAACCGTTGTCTCCTCGATGGAAATTCAGACATGGTGCTTATATGCCGCAGCAGCGGGTACAGGGAATAGGTTTGCAGAACATCGCCACTGCCTGTTACAACAGTATGATCTGGCCCCTTCGTAACTTCCCTGTGGCGGGTGTCTTGTGGTACCAGGGAGAGTCGAACACCGGCCGTGCAGAGGAATATGAAGGATTACTGGGCGATCTGATGGGCAACTGGCGTAAGATTTGGAACGAACCTTCGCTCCCCTTCTTCATTGTGCAACTCCCGGACTATATGTCCCCCAGTGAGAATCCCTCCGAAAGTGGATGGGTGAGATTGCGTGAGTCTCAGCGCAGGGCAACTCTCAATGATCCCAATGCCGAGCTGGTTGTAGGTCTTGGACTGGGAGAATGGAACGACATTCATCCCCTGCGCAAAAAGGAGATGGCCGAACGTGCATCTATTGAAATCAGGAGCAAGGTTTACAGTCAGCCTGTTAAAGTTACACCGCGACTTGTGAGTGGTGAGGTATCGGGCAGCAAAGTGGTCCTCACTTTTACTGACACTGTGATGGGAGATTCCGAAGGAAAGGTGTACGATGTTGAATTATCGGAAGATGGCAAACAATATAGGAATGCGGAGGCATTCGCAAAAGCAAACAAGTTGTACATCACCTGCTCAGATATAAATAACCCGGTGAGTGTGCGGTACGCATGGCGCAACACACCTCCCCGGGCAAATCTTAAAGGCGAGAATGAGCTCCCTATTCCAACGTTTCAATGGGATTTCGCCCAATGAATGCTTACTTCACGTTGAAAGCCACCCGCAAGTCGTCAATCTCCTCCTCCCCGATCGGTTGTAACGGACCAATGGAAGAAGCCATCACCAGTGAGTTGGCTGAAAATTCTGCCACCTCCAGGTAATCGAAGGTGTTGAGCAACTTGTCACCGGTCACGAAGACACTGTCGTTTTCTACCAGGATCACCCGGTTGTTGGCGAACATCTTCGCTACACTGTCCACATCATTATAGATCAGTCCAAAAGGTATGGAGGGCACATCCTGCAGGAAGATCCAGCTCTCCGGAATGGTGCGCACATCGAACTTGCTGCCGCTCACTGCATGGGCCATCAGGTTCACAGGCTGAGTACAGATGATGGAGTTGATGTGCGGGTTCAGCTGGTAGATCCGCTGGTGCAGCGCAACAGATCTACTGGGTATTTTGCCTGCTTCTGCCATGCCGTTTTTGATTTGCACGATATCATTGGGGACAATGTCCCATCGTGCAATATTGCTGGGAGTGATCAGGAAATCATTTTCTTTCCATCGTACCGACACCGTACCGTAGGTTGAGATCATCAATCCCTGGTTGCAAGCCCTGCGGATGATATTCACCATTTCGGAGCGAAGAGCACGCTCTTCAGATGGATGATCGATATCCATAAAATGAGAAACATTGGAGGGGAGGTGATTCACATATTGCAATACCTGATTGTCTGAGAGGTAATTGACACTGCCCAACCGTTTGGCATTGATAATGGTACGACAGCAGAACTCAAGTGTTTCAAACCGCTGATAGGCATCCATCATGTCGGTACCACCCAGTACTACACCATGATTTTCCATGATCACCGCCTTGTAGTGTTTATCCTGAAACTCGAAAGCAATCTTCTCACCCAAATCCTCACTTCCGGGGGTACCATAGGGTGCAAAGCCAATATCACCGCAGATGTTATGCGCCTGGGGAACAATCTTTGTGTCGGGGACAATGCCCGTGATGCTGAAAGCCACCAGTGCCGGCGGGTGCGCATGGATGATGGCAGTAAGTTCAGGACGTGCTTCGTATATTGCTTTGTGAAAGGGCAGTTCGGAAGAGGGCTTGTGGAGGCCGATGATGGTTCCATCCTGCTTCACCTGCATGATGTCCTTCACAGTAAGCGACCCCTTGTCCACACCCGAGGGGGTGATCCAAATATCACCGTTCTTGTCTCTGATAGAGATATTACCACCCGAGGTGGTGGTCATCCCGCTTTTGTATATCCTTCCGATGATCACATTGATCTGTTCCACCGGATGCATCAGGTTTATATCTAATTGTTTCATTGTTTGTATTATATAGTATTCAGCTCTCAGCGATGAGCTGACAGCTTACAATTACCTTAGTTCTTTTCAAAAAAGTTGAGCAAATAGGATTCAGCCTCCACGCTCCAAAGCCCGTTATTGCGATTGCAGATCTCAGCCAATTTACGGAACAACTCACTCTTTTCTCCCAGCTTTTCAAAATCGGCAATGGGAGTAAGCGGCATATCAATATGGGTATAAATCAGTTTCTTCCCACCCGGAATCTCAGGCAAGTGTTTAGTGGTATCGATCACCGCATCGAGTCCCCCGATATGTGTGACCAGTCCCGCAGGATCAAGGCCGCTTCCCATGATCTCCAGTGCCTCCTTCATGTCATCATTGTTGCCACCACTGGTACCTACGATATGGGTGTAGGCGTAATGCACATTGTAGAAGTTGAGCATGGCGCTGAAGTTGGGATCACCGGGACCGGCGAAGAAATTGAGACAGCCGTCGAACGCCAGAATGGCATCCCCCTGCTCCACCACAGGCTTCACGGGTGCAAAGACAAAAACATCATCATAACCATGATCACCACTTATCAACTTCAACTCTTTTACCGGATCGGCCATCTTTCCGGTATTCACATAGCGCAGGTCAATTCCTCTTGCAGCGGCAAAAGCCACCGTATAGATGGATGCTGCTCGGTCCAGACGGGCCTGATCTACATCGGTCACAACTAGTAGTGAAGGTTTGCGATCTTCTCTGTTGAGCACGTAGTTAATGGCTGCAAGTCCCATGGGACCTACCCCTGCCAAGATGGCCATATTGCCACCCTCCACGATCTCCATCTTGTGCTGATAACTTCCCGGGGTAGTATGGTAATTGGCATGCATGGCACCAATCACGCAGGAGAGTGGTTCTGCCAGCGATGCGGGATAGTAGCCTTCGCCATGATAGGGTAACAGACAA
Organism: Dysgonomonadaceae bacterium zrk40; assembly: GCA_016916535.1. Classification (NCBI taxonomy): domain Bacteria; kingdom Pseudomonadati; phylum Bacteroidota; class Bacteroidia; order Bacteroidales; family Dysgonomonadaceae; species Dysgonomonadaceae bacterium zrk40. The sequence continues at coordinate 2,449,136 of CP070276.1, read as the reverse complement.
TCCTGTTCTATTACTTCGTTTGGAATCACCACGTAAGTGGCATCACCGCCGATATATTTGTAACTGTATCCGGGAGCACTTAAAATTCCCACCGGACCATTTTCGTAGTATAATGCAGGCTGTATGGAAAATTTGTCACCCGCCTTGAATTTGTCGGCCCATTTGGCTCCCACTTCAAGTAACTCTCCGGCAAATTCATGTCCAATGATAATCGGGTTAGCCGCCACATCATCCGGGATTCGTTTGTGATCGGTACCCTGTGAAGATGCCTTATAGGAGGACATGCAGATGGAATCGGATACCACTTTTGCAAGGATTTCATCCTCTTTGATCGGGGGTAGTTCAAATTCCTCCAATCGGAGATCTTTCTTACCGTATAATCGTACAGCTCTTGTTTTCATTTCTATTGTTATGTATTTAATTCAACATCACCTGTCCTCCGGTGATTGGGAGGGCCTGTCCTGTTTCACCGCACTGTTCCATCAGGTATAGCACTCCCTTTGTTACATCTTCCGGGGTACATCCTTTACGCATCGGAACCTTAGAGAGATAAAACGCTTTCACGTCCGCAATGGTTTTCGCTCCGGGGACTTTGCCGGCATTCAGGTACTGTACGAAGAGGCCATTATCGGGATCACTCCACAATGGTCCCTCGTAGAAGTTACCGGGACAGACAGCATTCACCTTGATACGAAATGGCGCCAACTCAAGTGCGAAGGACTGCGTGAGGCCTATACCGCCGAATTTACCACCGGCATAGGCGAAGTTGGCTTTGCTTCCTTCCAATCCTGACTTGGAGTTAATCTGAATGATATCGGCATAATAGGATTCGGGAGCAAATGCAGTTTGCAGCTTCATGACCCTGCTCACCACCTTGGTTACATAAAAGAAGGCACTGTAGTTTATTTTGGTGACAAACTCGAAGTTCTCGGTTGTCATCTCTTCCAGCCCCCCGGCACGCAGTACCCCCGCATTACTGATGAAACAGTCTATTCCACCGAAGTTGCATATGGTCTCTTTCACCAGTTGCTCCAGGCTTGTAATATCCGCCACATTGGTCCGGACGAAACGAGCTTGGTTACCTTTCACCAAACCATTGAAGTGAGTTGCGGTGGCACTCCCTGCTTCATCGTTGAGATCGGCTACCACGATGTTGGCCCCTTCGTACAAAAGGCACCGACTTATTCCTTCACCGAAACCCTGAGCAGCACCGGTCACCACGATGGTTCTGTTGCCAACTCTCCCGGAGGAGGCAACGGATGTCACCTTCCTGCGGTAATTTTCGACTTCCCAGTGATCGATAAAATCTATCTGCTCGGCTGTCATGGGATGCGGACCACCAAAGGCATGAGAGATGGTTGCCACTTTCATGGCATCTTCAAATACATCTAGGATGATATCACACTGATCGGCATTATCACCGACAGCCACGAGCCCTATTCCTTTGATAAGAATTATCTTTGGCAGGTATCCATGCTTCTGCTCAAAAGAGACTATTGCTTTTTCGGCTTCAAGCAACAAAGATTCTGACTCCTCTTCGTTAAGGAAGAGATAGTTGGACTTACAGTATACAATGGCATCCGGCGTGAACGGATGTGCGATCTCCTGCTGTTTAAATTGATTCTCTGCAAATGAGTGAATCAACGCGTTGTTGCGCAGTCGCAATGTTCTCATACCATTGCGTGAGAGGATCATTCTGAGTGCAGGAATTATTTCTACCACAACTGACGGAATGGACATTTCTCCCTCAGGAATCGGTTTGTCCAGGTTCTCTTGAATCTTATTGAGAATATCTGCATAGATCTTTTTGATCTCCTCCGTACTGTCAGCTGCAACAAATATACCATGGTTCTGTAACCAAATCACCTGTGGCTCTTCACCATAACGGGATCGGTAATCACCGATCTTACCTGCTACTTTCTTGAAAAGCAGATATCCGGGATCTGTGTATTCCACAAAAAGAGCTTTCTCACCAAACAACCTGATCAGCTCCTTCTCCGATTCCGAAGCACACATCAAACCATTGACAATAGTGGGGTGGAGATGTACCACATAGGCATATCCAATCACGTTGTGCATCGAAGTCTCCACTGATGGACGTCTTTCTTTGGTGAGGGTTGCTTCAGCGAGGTCATTCTTCACCTCTTCTTCCCTTTTCGTCGTATCTTGACTATACTCCTTGTCGGTCATCCGGTTGAGCAAAGAGCGGTCGAGTTGTGCAAACCCTTCCTCCCCAATGGTTGCCAGTGAGGAGCCACTGGCTTTTACCCATATGAAATCATTGTTTTTATAGGAGGTGTTTCCCCCGCCGGCAATCACAAAACGGCTATCGGCACCGTAGTATTGGGAAATGTTGATCAATTCTTCAATCGGATTCATAAGTTTCTTTTTCTGTTCTCTTCTTTTCAATCAATTCTGCCCCTAACGAAATGTACTCCTCACGCCGGGAACGGTCAGCCACCCCTTCTTCATTGAGGTAACCCTGTAACCCCTGTGCAACCAGATGCTGGTGTGCTGCAATCACACAGGCTCCCGCATAGTTGATTTCCCTTAAACGATCGGACAGGGGAAACCCTCCACGTGAAGTCAACCGTATCGGTTCCAGAAGTGGAGAGTTATGTTCACTTCCGAATGTCACTACAAAGCCCTGCTCATACAGGTATGACGCATACTTTTCCAAAAGCTGTTGCTCGTTGCGGGTGGTGATAAACTCTACGGAGTGAAAACCACGTTCAGTAAGTTCTATTGCCACCTTCTCCAGATCATTTTCAAAGTCGGTATATCCTCCTTTGGAATCATCCGCGAGAAATGGGTAAGTAGGAATTCCACCGGCAGCACGTATGATACGGCAAACAGTCTCCATCGGCAGAAAAGCAGCAGGTTCTTCCGGCACAAAGGCTGAACCTCCCGCTTTCAGCAGGTTGGCACGAATCTCGTTTTCCACACCTGCATGGTCATCGGTAGCTGACTGCAATTGCTTACCGCTAAAGAGTGTTTCGAGCATCACTCTGATTACCGACTCCCTGTCGTTGCAATGTTCATAGATTTTCATCCGGAGAGCCCTTGCCAGGTGCCGTTCACGCAGTGAACCACGGGTCAGCTCCTGTTTGATTTGATCCAAATCAAGCAGGAAACCCATCTGTTTTTTTTGCAGTAGTTCATTCAACTTCTCATACATCCTCTCCACCTGTCGGTTTGATTCAAACTGTACCGCCGACAATTGTGATGCATAGGTTTTTTCCAAATGGAAAGGATGTGCAAGTCCCTTCCCGCTGAGGTAAGTACGACCCGGGTTGGCAGGATCATTTACACGCAAGCCGGCTTTCTGATCGGCTTCGTTCAGGCTAATAAATTCGATACCGAAAAGCGGTACCAATCCCCTTTTACTACAACCGTCTGCCCACTCATCATATCCCTTTGTGGTGTAAAAATCGTTGATACCTACTACTTTTACCCCCTCCTCAACAGCCATGTCAAGCGCTTCGTCTATGTCACGAAAGGCACTGAAGGAGTAAGGTGTATGCAAATGGGCATTGACATCAGGGAGGTCATGCCCAGCAATTCTATTCATGATGGGTAACTCTTTAGATTCCTTTTTTAGCTCTGTTGATCATCTCACCTCCGGTTAAGTTCTCATCGGCGATATATCCATTGAGGGGTTGTATCCGCTCATGAATCATATCGAGGAACCAGCCCGATTGTGGGAAGAACGCCTCTTCCAGCTCATGTGCCGGGGTGATCCAGTTACGGGAACCGAGCACGCATACAGGGGCATCAAGATAGTCGAACGCCAGCTGACCGATGTTGGCTGCCAGATCGTTCAGAAATGAACCACGGGCTGTGGCATCGCCAGCCACGATGATCTTACCGGTCTTCTTCACCGAAGCAATCACCTTCTCATAGTTGAAGGGCACCAGTGAGCGGGCATCGATTACCTCGGCACTCATACCATATTTCTCTTCGAGCTCTTCGGCTGCCTTTAAAGCCGGATAGAGGGTATGACCCACGGTCAGGAAGGTGATATCACTTCCCTCTTTTTTCACATCGGGTTCACCG